>CP116226.1:2438562-3048202 GCA_038182865.1 Microbacterium enclense
GAAGAGCGCCGGATCCTTCATCGCATCGAACCGCGCGGCCAGGAGCACGACCGGGGCGGACTCCGGGATGCCGAGAGACTCGCGAACCCGCCGCCGTTCGAGCCGCGTCCCCGGGCGGAAGCGGCGGGTGTCGATGCCGTTGTCGATGATCCAGGCCTCGGATGCGGTGACCCCGGCCCGCGCGTACGCCTCCGACGTCGAGACGGCGCACGCGATGGTCGCGGACACGGCTCCCGAACCCGCGGCATCCGCGAGCCACCCGAGGGCAGCTCCGGAGTGCGTCGGGTCGGAGCGGTGAAGGCACGCGGCCGTCGGGCGTGGCGGCAGCAGCCCCGCCCGCTCGAGCGCGAGAACGAGACTGAGCGGCTGCTCTTTCAAGGACAGCACGACGTCGGCCTCGTCGAAGAGGGCCGCCGCGTGATCGAGTTCGGCCGCGGTGAACACCTCGGGCGCGACGGGATGGGCACCCGCCACGCGGTCGAAAGCGGTGATGCCGACCCCGACGTCGCGCAGCCGGCGGTATCTCGCGTCGTCGTGCGCGTACTGGATCGAGGCATCACGGTGGGCCGCCGACGTCAAGGACAGCACGTGATGCTCTTGGTCTCCGCCGGTCGCGAGACCCGCGACGACGTCGGAGTGCAGGATGCGGGCTCCTCCCGCGAAGAAGCCTTCGTAGAGGGACAGCACGCGCAGAGGTCGAGTCATCGGGATCGCCTTCCGGGGGAGGGGCGCCGTGTCGGCTGACGCGGTTGTCCCATGCTGAAGGCTCGACCCCGAGCGGCGGGTTACGCCGCGGAGACCATCGTGTGAACGCCCGGACACGAACCGACGCGCCGGCTCCCGGGGGAGGAACCGACGCGTCGGGGGGTGGGGCGGGTGTCAGGCGCGGCGCGCCACCACCATCGCCTCGCCGGCCTCGCGTGGGCGCGACCACGGCCACCGCAGCGCGGTGCGCTGTGCCGGGGGCTCATCGGTCGAGCGCGGCACGATGCCGTTGCCCATCGCGGTCGCCATGGCGATGCTCCACACCGAGCCCGCCTGCTGTCCGCTCTGCTGTCCGTGAATCATGGTGTTCTCCCTGCTCCCGTCTCCCGACGGAATCGTTCTGCGTCCATCAGTAGACCCGGGGGGAGCTCGTCGCGGGGCCCTTGACAGGAGGCCGTGGGGCGGAGCGAGCCCGGTGCTCCGCCCCACGGGTTCCCCCTCCGTCGGTCGTCACGCCTCGCGGACGGCGTCTCCGGCATCCTGCGCGCGCTCGCGCACGGTGGAGGCGGCCTCGGCGGAGTCTTCCTTGACGTGTTGCACGGCCTCGGCGGCTCGTTCCTTCACGGCGGTGGCGGCGTCTGTGGCCGGCTCCTTCAGATCCGCGGCGATGTCGTGCGCCACGCTCTTCGCCTCCTCGAGGAGAGGTTCGGCGGTGTCCTTCGCCTTCGCGGCCGCATCGCGCTCCGCCCGCGTGGGAGGGATGAGAGAGGCGACGACGAGGCCCACGCCGAAGGCGACGAGGCCGACCGCGAGCGGAGAGCCCTTCGCTTTATGGCCCGCTCCCTGGGCGACTCCCGCGGCGCCGTGGGCGAGGTCGCTCGCCGCGGAGGAGGCGTCATCGGCCACTCCCATGAGGCGGTCACGCAGACCACCCACCGCGTCACGCACCTTGTTCTTCTGGCGGTCGACGATCTTCGACGGGGTGACCTTGTCGGCGAGCGCGTCCACGTCCGAGCCCAGCTCGGCTCGGGTGCGCTCGATGTCGGCGCGGATGGCCTCCGGTGAATCGGTCATCGGTTCTCCTCATTCCTCGTGAATGCTTCCGGGATCTCCTGCAGGGTGGCAGCCGTCTGCGGCACTCCCTGCACCTTCTTCAGTTGGGTGCGGCCGATCGCGAAGAGGATCCCCGCGATGACGGCCCACAGCACGGCCACGACGACCGCCGACCACGCCGACCCGATCAGGAGGGCGAGCGCCGCCCAGAGGGCGATCGAGAGGAACAGCACGACCATTCCGGCCGCGTATCCCGCTCCGGCCAGGAGCCCCGCGCCCTTCGCCGACTTCGAGGCCGAGTCGGTCACCTCCGCTTTCGCGAGGGCGAGCTCCTGGCGCATGAGCGTCGACATATCGCGCGTGACCTCGCCGACGAGCTCGCCGAGCGACGACGTGGCCGCTCGACGCTCGGAGGGGGTCGCGTCGCTCATCCGTCGCCCCTCGTTTCCGTTCCGCCGAGACGCGCAGCCGACTCGCTGTACAGGGGCGGGTCGCCGCCGTCGACGCCGGCGACGAGCCCGGTGTCGTCGACCGAGTCGGTCGTGACCGCCGAGTCCGACGCGAATGCCGGGCCGGATGCGACCGCCGGGCTTGCACCGGAGGACGAGTCCTCCGAGGCCCGCGCAGCGGCATCCGCGTCGGCGAAGCGCGGCCCCGTGGCGGCCGTGCTCGCCCCCGTCGCCGACGTGCGTGTCGCGCCCGCCGCGAGAGCGCGGCTGAGGCGGCCGACGACGACGCCCGCGATCGCCGCGACGGCGATGAAGGTGCCCGGGCGGCGTCGGGCGAAGCTCGTCACGTCGTGCAGCAGTTGCTGGGGATCACGGTCGCCGAGCCACGATCCGATGCTCGAGGCGTGTGTCGCCGCGCGGCGCACGATCTCTCCGGCCACACCGCCGCTCTCATCGGCGTCCGCCATGCGCGACAGGTCGTCGCCCAGGGTGGTGAGGCCCGCGGCCGCACGCTGCTGCTGGCTTGCTGCCTGATCCGACAGCTCGCTGCGCGACTGCGAGACCAGATCGGCGAGGCGATCCTTCGCGACGCCGACGACGGCAGAGGCTTCGTGCGCCCCTGTCTCGGCGACGCTCTGCGCCGCCTCGCGTGTGGTGGTCGTGACCTCTGATGCCTCGTGGGCTGCGGCATCCATCTTTCCGGGGGCGTGCTGCTCCCCGCCGTCTGACGCGGTGAACTGCGACATATCCGCTCCTTCCGTTGTCCTGAGGGGACTCCCGGTATAGGTGCGGGTTCGACGGGTCTGGGCGGGCCTTGTGCGGCGTCGGGCGGCATGCAACGCGCGCGGCGGCCATCCCGATGTCCCGAATCGGCCGCACGACACGACCGACGCGAGGCGTCAAGGTGACCGCGCGACGGCGGAGCGGGTGAGTAGCATCTAGGGTCGTGTCGTCGTCCGCCCTTTCGCCGTCCGGTCCCGCTCGAGGGACCCCGATCGGTCGCGCGTTGTCGGCCTACGGTGAAGCGCGTCGTACGGCGGTCGCCGAGGCCCGGCGTGCCCTGTCGTTGAACGAGCTCGATGCTCGCGCCCTGCTCTTCGTCGTCGACAATCCGGGCGCGCGCCCCTCCGACGTGCGCGATCACCTGGGGATCACCTCAGCCGGGGTCACGACGCTGATCGACCGTCTCGTCCAGCGCGGAGCAGTCCGTCGCGCTCTCGATACGGAGGATCGGCGCGTCAACCACATCATGCCCACCGTCGACCTCGACGCGCACCCCTGGGCGGTGCTCCGTGCATTCGACCGCGCGGTCGATGAGGCCGTCGGCGAGCTCGATCCCGTCGAGGGCGAGCGGATAGCGCGCATTCTCGAGCGCGTCGTCGCTGCCGCGTCCGCGTCGACGAGCTGAGCGGCGCGGGCGGGAGGCTCGCCTCAGCTCTCCGCGAGGAATGCCTCCGAACGCGCCTGCAGGAAGGAGCAGAGCGCGGCGAGCATCGCCAATTCCCCTGACAGCGCCAGTACTCGCCCCGCGGGGAGGGGAGCGGCGTTCTCGCGAGGTTCGAACGTGACGGCCCAGTCGGTCGAGTCGGGGGCGGCGCCGGGGGCGACGAAGAAGGTCGTCGAGACGCTGCGCAATTGGGCGGCGATGAGTCCCTGGTCGCCCGCGTCCTCGAGGTCCTGCGGAATCACCCGCAGGATGTCGGCATCGTCGTAACCGAGATGACGGAAGTCATCGATCCACGCCTGAAGAGTGGCCATGGTGCGGAAAGTCATTCGGCATCCCGTCGATCGAGGCTCGGTGAACCGCGAGCTTCATCAATTATGCGACTCGGCCCTTCATCTCGGTCACCCGCGCTCGGCGCGGGAAATGCGTGTTCGCCGTGCCGTGGGACGGAGAGGCCTCGTGCGGCGATACGGTGAGCATGTCCCCCTGGCATTCCCGCTCCGTGTGAGGTCCCCCCGACCGATGAGAGCGGTTCCACGCATATCGTGCGCTGGAGCGCAACGGTATTGCCGCATGATTTCGGACGTTTTAGGAAAGCCCCGTGGAGCATACGAACATCGAGACCAGGGATGCCGCCGTCGTCGAGGAGATGTGGCGGTCCGTGGTTCCGGGCGCGCGCATCGCTCGCGCCGAGACCATTCAACCGCCCCTGAACTGGCATTCCGTCTCGGACGCGGGCTTCGCTTTCTGCGACTACACGATCGGATCGACCATGCACGTCGAGTCCGACCCGCTCGACCAGGTGGTCGTCGGTCGGATCGCCGGCTCCCGGGTGGTCGGCACCTATCGACGCGAACGCATCGACACCGCGGTGCCCTTCATGGTCGTCGACCGTCCGCTGGAGGTGGCCTTCACGGGGCGCATCGCCGGCACGGCGGTGTCGTTCTCGCGCACCGAGTTCGAGGAGGCGGCTCGCCGCCTCTCGGGTGACGAGGGGCTGAGGGTTCGGGCGACCGGTTACGCCCCGGTGAACGAGCAGCGACTGCGTTACTGGTCGCGCACGTGGGAGTACACGCGCGACGTCCTCCTGCGGTCCTCCGACCGCACCCCCCTCATCGAGCAGCAGGCCCGCGCGCTCATGCTCGAAGCGTCGCTGCTCACGTTCCCCACGACGTTCACCGAGGCTCTCGCCGCCGGGCGCCCGGCACGCCCTCTGCCGGCTCCCGTCCGTCGTGCGAAGGCGTTCATCGAGGCGCACGCGGCGGAGTCGGTCGTCCTGGCCGACATCGCGCAGGCTGCGCGATTGTCGCCACGTGGTCTGCAGTACGCGTTCCGCGCGTCGACCGGTCGCACTCCCATGCAGTATCTGCGCCGCGTGCGGCTGGACGCCGCGCGCGCCGATCTGCGCAGCGCGGACCCCTCCGTCGACACGGTGGCCGCGATCGCGGCCCGATGGGGCTTCTCGAACCTCGGGCGTTTCGCCGCGATGTACCGCGGCGAGTTCGGCGAGACCCCGTCGACGACGCTACGGGGCTGAATCGTCACGACATCGGCGAGGGGAGCACCGGGCTGTTCGCTGTGAGGCGCGCGAGCACGCGGTGTGCCAGCTTCATGAACTCGGTGGTCGCGGGGGAGACGGCCCCGCCTCGCCGGGTGATGAAGGCGTAGTGCTCGTTGAAGGTCGGCGCGAGCGTGGTCCAGAACAGTCCGCGCTCAGCGATCACGGATCGCCCGACGTGATAAGAGACCAGCGAATCGCCCACCCCCTGCGCGGCGAGCTCGAGGGCATGGGTCTGGAACTCCACCTCGATGATCGGGTGCATGCCCAGACCGGCCGCTTGCGCACGCTGGAGAATGGACACCCGCAAAGGATCGTCCTGTGACCATCGCGCCTCCGACAGGATGAGGGGGCGGGTGGCCAGGGTGTCGATCGCGACCGGGTCGGTGGTGTGCTCGGGGTTCCGCGAGACGTACACGACCTGGTCGACGAACACGCTCTGCGAGACGATGAGGTCCCGGTCGTCCACCGGCAGCTGCACCAGTCCGGCCTCGAGCTCGCCCGAGCGCACCGCGTCGGCCACCTCCGCCGAGTTCAAACCCGTGACGCGGATGCGTACACCGGGATGCTGGGCGTGGAATTCGCGGATGAGATCGGTCAGCAGGTAGAGGTGCGCGCTGTTGAACGTGCCGAACGACACCGTCCCCTCCTCGAGGCTCTTCACCCGCCGGCCGAAGTCGGCCAGCTCGACGACGTCGTTGACCGCACGCTCCGCCAAGGGCAGCAGTTGTCGCCCGGCATCGGTGAGGGTGAGGCGACGTGCGGTCCGGCTGAAGAGGCGAAGGCCCAGGTTCTGCTCGAGCACGGCGATCTGCTCCGACAGGCTCGGTTGCGCGATGTGGTGCTCCGCCGACGCGGCGGCGAAGGTACCGACGCGCGCGGTGGTGACGAAGTACTCCAGCTGACGGACGGTGGGAAGGGGCACGGCAGACTCCTCAAGGTTTTACCTGTGGTGACCATAGCAAAACAAGTCTGGCTCTTGCCTTCTATCGCTGGTGCACTGGTGTTCGTCACCACCGACACGAACGGAGACAGCGAATGCACGGAACGGCGGGTGTGGCTCTCATCACGGGAGCCGCGAGCGGAATGGGCGCGAGCGCAGTGGCCCTCTTCCTCGAGCGGGGGTACCGGGTGCTCGGAGTCGACGTGGCTGCCACCTCCGCCCCCCGGGGGTACGAGGCGTCTTACGTGTCGCTCATCGCCGACGTCCGCTCCCGCGCCACCCTCGAAGCGGCGATCCGGGACGCCCTGGAGCTCGAGGACGCCATCGACGTCGTCGCCAACATCGCCGGCGTCTACCCGCCGACCACCCTCGAGACGTTCGACGAAGAGACGTTCCACCGCATCTTCGACATCAACGTCCTCGGCATTCTGAACGTCATCGCCGCAGCCCGGCCGCGTCTGGCGCGCGGCGCCTCGGTGGTCAACTTCGCCTCGGTGGACGCCTTCGAGGTCTCGCGCGGGCAACTGCTCTACGGTGCATCGAAGGCGGCGGTGGTCATGCTGACCAAGTCGCTCGCCCTGGAGCTCGCCCCCCACGGCGTCCGCGTCAACGGCATCGCGCCCGGGTGGGTGGCAACGCCCGGCAACGCGGCGACCGGACGGATGGACGCCGCAGCAGAGTCCATCCCTCTCGGACGCGTGGCTCAGCCCGAGGAGATCGCGGCCTGGGTATGGCTGATCTCTCAACCCGATTACGGCGCTTTCCTCACCGGGGAGACCGTCGTCCTCTCCGGCGGGGACGTGATGCGCTGATGATGCCTCTCGTCGTGATCACCGGGGGCGCTCGCGGGCAGGGCGCGGCTCACGCGCAGCATCTCGCGCGCCGCGGCTATTCCGTCCTCGTCACCGACATCCTCGACGATCAGGGTGAGGCGTCGGCCCAGCGACTGCGCGACGAGGGCGCATCGGCCATGTACGTGCATCACGACGTCAGCTCCGAGGCCGACTGGTCCGCTCTGGCCGACACCGTGGTCGCGTACGGAGGCCCCGTGCAGGCGCTTGTCAACAACGCGGGAATCCTGCGCCACCGGTATCTCGGCGAGACCTCTCTGGATGACTGGGAGCAGCAGTTCGCCGTGAACACGCGCAGCGCGTTCCTCGGCATCCGGGCGCTCGCCCCCCTCCTGAGCGACGGGGGTTCCATCATCAACATCTCGTCGACCGCCGCGCTCGTCGGAGCCCCCGGTTACTCGGCCTACTCGGCGTCGAAGGCCGCGCTGGTCGGACTCACCCGGGCCGCCGCCGTCGAGCTCGCTCCGCGCGTGCGCATCAACGTCGTCTGTCCCGGCGGCGTCGTCACGGCGATGAACGACGACGAGCCCCCCAGCGGGTCGAGCTCGACCGCCCCGCTCGGTCGTCGCGCCCGAGTCGACGAGATCTCCCCCCTGCTGGCCTACCTCGTCGGAGACGACTCCGCCTTCGTCACCGGCTCCGTCCTCACCATCGACGGCGGCCTGACCGCCGCGTGAGACCTGCACCATCCGCAACCCGACCCGAAGGATCAGCACCATGACCCGTACTACGCCCCGCCGCTCCGCCCGTGTCCTCGCCCTCGTCACCGCATCCGGTCTTGCGCTCGCCGGTTGCGCGTCCGCGGCCCCCGCCTCCACGGTCGCGGCGGACTGCACTCCCGCCGACGAAGGGCTCACGACGTTCACCGCCGGAACTCTGACCGTCGGCGTCCCCGAGAACCCGCCCTACACCCAGACCGACGGCTCCGGCGGCGCCTCCGGCATCGAGATCGACATCATCGACAAGCTCGCCGCTGCCGAATGCCTCGCCGTCAGCTACGTGCCGATCACCTACGCCAACGGCATCCCGATGATCACCGAGCAGAAGAAGACCGACATCATCACCGGTGGCTGGTACGTGACGCCCAAGCGTGCGGAGCAGGTCGGTTTCACCACCCCGACGATGTACGACACCATGGGCGTGGTCTCCCAGGACGGCATCGACACCATCGACCAGCTCGAGACGGTGGGCACCGTCGGCACCGGCACGGGCTTCTCCTGGAACGAGGAGCTGGCGCCCCTGCTCGGCAGCAAGCTGCAGCAGTATCCCGGCACCGTCGAGATGAAGCAGGACCTCGTCGCCGGTCGCATCCAGGCCGCCCTCGACGGGTACGCCGTCGCCGTGGCGGCCTACGCCGACACCGACTACAAGGTCGAGCCCATCGAAGCCGACCCGCGCGTGTCGATCACTCAATCGAAGCCGCTGATCGCGTTCCCCGTCTCGAAGGACAACACCGCGCTGTCCGACGCCCTCAGCTCGCTCATCGATCAGTACCGCACCGACGGCACGCTCGCCGACCTGCTGGCGCAGTACAACCTGCCGGCAGACCTGCTGGTCCCGGCGGACGCCGCCGCCTCTTCCATTCGATGACTCGCCGGGGCGCCCGCCGCGCGCGGGCGCCCCTCTCCCCGAGAGGCCCCCATGCCCCAGCTGATCACCGAGGCGAACGAGCTCGCCACCGCGGGCGTCACGATCTCGCACCTGTCGAAGAGCTTCGGCAGCAACCTCGTGCTCGACGACATCTCCATGACCGTCGCGCCCGGGAGCGTCACGGCGCTCATCGGCCCGTCGGGGTCGGGCAAGAGCACTCTCTTGCGTTGCGTGAACCTTCTCGAGCAGCCTGATCGCGGGTCGATCACGGTCGGCTCGACGACCATCGAGGCCGGTGCGAAGGTCACCGACCGCACCCTTCTCGCGCTGCGTCGACAGGTGGGCATGGTGTTCCAGTCGTTCAACCTCTTCCCGCACATGACGGTGCTGCGCAACGTCGCTTACCCGCAGGAGAAGATCCTCGGTCGCTCTCGCGCCGAGGCGGAGGAGCGTGCGCTCACGCTGCTGGAGCGCGTGGGCCTGCGCGACAAAGCGCAGCAGCACCCCGGCCGGTGCTCCGGAGGGCAGCAGCAGCGCATCGCCATCGTGCGGGCGCTGGCCCTGAACCCCCGCGCGATGCTGTTCGACGAGCCCACGAGCGCTCTCGACCCGGAGGTCGGTGTCGAGGTCCTCGCCGTGATGCGCGAGCTCGCCGACAGCGGCATGACGATGATCGTCGTCACCCACGAGATGCAATTCGCGCGTGACGTCTCCGACCACCTCGTGGTGATGGCCGACGGGCACATCATCGAGGAGGGCGACCCCCGCGCCATCATGGCCGCGCCGAGCCAGGAGCGCACGCGTCGCTTCCTCTCGGCTGTCTTGGAGCGCTGACATGGAAGCCGTCGTCGCGGTCCTGCTGGGACTCCCTCTGACCCTGCTCGTGACGGCCGCCGCGTTCGCGATCGGCCTGATCGGAGCCATTCCGCTGATGCTGGGCCTACGCTCCCGATCCCGCATCGTGCGCCTGGCCGTGCGCTTCGTCGTCGACCTCATCCGCGGTGTCCCTCCGATCGTGTGGCTGTTCGTGCTGTTCTTCGGGGTCTCGATCGGTGCGCTGCGCTTCAACGCCCTCGCCGCCGCGATCGTGGGGCTCGGGATCATCTCGGCGGCCTACCTCGCCGAGATCTACCGCGGGGGCTTCGCGACGCTCCCCGCCGGCCAGACCGAGGCCGCGCGTGCCCTGGGGCTCGGGCGTCGCTCGACCTTCGTGCGGGTGCTCGCGCCGCAGGCGGCGCGTACGGCCCTGCCCTCGATCACGACGTTTTTGCTGGCGCTGCTGAAGGACTCCTCGATCGCCTCGACGATCGGCGTCACCGACATGGTCTTCGCCGCCAACACGTTCGTGCGCCAGAACCCCATGACGGCCGGGCTCACCCCGTTCTTCGTCGCGGCGGCCGTGTACGTCGTCATCAGCGTCCCGCTGGCCATCGTCGCCCGCCGACTGGACACTCGCCTGAGAAGGAGCGCGTGATGGACCTCTCGCTGTACCTCCCACGCCTGCTCGACGGACTCGGCGTCAGCCTGCAGCTGACCGCCCTGTCGGTCGTCTTCGGGTACGCCCTCGGACTCGTCTTCGCGCTCGGAGTGTCTTCGATCCACCGCGCGCTGCGCTGGCCCGCGCTCGTCGTGGTCGAGATCGGACGCGGCATCCCGGCCTTGGTGGTGCTGTACATCGTCTACTACGGTCTGCCCGCGGCGGGTGTGCTGTTGAGCAGCTTCTGGGCCGCTGCTGCGGGTCTCACCTTCACGGTCGCCGCCTATTCCTCCGAGATGATCCGGGCCGGCATCCAGTCGGTCCCGCGCGGGCAAGGGGAGGCAGCGGCAGCCCTCGGCCTGTCGCGCCTGCCGGCCTTCGCGCGGGTCATCCTGCCGCAGGGGCTGCGCTCGTCGATTCCGGCGCTGATGGGCCTGGCGATCCAGTCGTTCCAGGGCACGTCACTGGCGTACTCGATCTCGGTCAACGAGCTGATGAGCCAGGCGTACCAGGTGAGCTCGCTGACCTTCGCCTACCTCACCGTGTACGTCGTCACCGGAGTCATCTACGCCGCGATCGCGGTCCCGGCCACCTGGGCATCGGTGTGGGTCGAGCATCGTCTTGCGCGAGGTCACGCATGATGCGCCTCACGTGGATCGAGGCGACGGTAGGGGAGCCGGCGCACGCCCCGCTGTGGGATCTGCTCACGGGCCATGTGGAGCGACTGGCCGCGGGTCGCGCGCAGGTGCGGCTGCGTCACGTCGGCGTCGACGCCGGCGGCATCCGCACCCCGGCCAACCGGCTCCTCAGCGACGCGGCCGTGCTCGCCACGGCTCTCCACGCGCAAGACACGAGCGACGCCGTCGTCGTCGGCTGCTGGGGAGCGCCGACCGCGGCGGTCCGCGGCGCGGTGTCCGTGCCGGTGTCGACCCTCACGGATGCCGTGGCGCGCACGGCCGGTTCGCTCGCCCGGCGCGCAGCCGTCGTCACCGTCGCTCCCGTCCTCGCGCCACTGTTCGCCGACGACCTCGTCGCCCACGGCGCGAGCGGTCTGAGCGTTCGCGCCTACGCGCCCGAGTCGACCCTCGACGACGTCACCCGCGCGGTCACCGACCCCGACGACCTCATCGCCCGCTTCGACGTCGCAGCTCGCCGTGCCGTGGACGAGGGCGCGGATGCCGTCATCGCGGGGTGTGCCTATCTGGGTGCCCTCTTCGCCGCCCACGGATACACCGCCGTCGGCGGTGCACCCGACGTGCCGGTGTGGGACCCGAACGCGCTCGCGATGGAACATGTGCTCTCACTTGCACGGCTCGCGGACGCGGGCGTCCGCCCGACCGACCGCGGCTACCCCCGACCCCGCGGCGAACGCGCTCGCGCGCTCGCCGCTGCCGCCCGCCGCCTCTCCGACGGACCCCCGTCACCCGAAAGGACACCCGCATGACCCGTTACTGCGTGATCGGAGCCGGCGCTGCCGGCATCTCGACCCTCCAGCGCCTGCGAGCGGCCGGCTACGACGCCGACTGCTTCGAGAAGACCGACCGTGTCGGCGGTCACTGGCACACCGACTACGACGCGTTGCACCTCATCACCTCGCGCGACATGACGGGCTTCGAGGGCTTCCCGATGCCGAAGGAGTACCCCCACTTCCCCCGCCGCGACCAGGTGCGGGCCTACCTGGAGTCGTACGCTCGCGAGCACGGCCTCTACGACGTCATCCGCTTCGAGACCGCGGTGGTCTCGGTCGTGCCGCGCCCGAGCGACGGCCCCACCGGATCGGCGGGGTGGACGGTCACGCTCGACGCCGGCGAGAGCATCGACTACGACGGTGTCTTCGTCGCCAACGGCCACCTGTGGGACCAGAAGCGTCCCGCGATCTCCGCCGACTTCACGGGCAAGCAGGTGCACTCCGGGTCGTACCGCAACACCGGCGACATCGAGGGCACGCGCGTGCTCGTCGTGGGGGCGGGCAACTCCGGATGCGACCTGGCCGCCGACGCCGCTCAGCACCGGCTGGAGGTCGACATCGTCATCCGCGAGGGCGTGTACTTCCAGCCGAAGAGCTACTTCGGCGTCCCGCGCCAGGAGATCCCCTGGATGGGACAGTTCGCGCCCGACGAGCAGGACCTCATCGCCCGCCTGCTCGCCCGCGTCTCGATCGGAGAGGCGAAGGACTACCCGGGCCTGCCGGAGCCGGCGTACCGCACGCTCGCCGAGGGGCGGACGGTCGTGAACGAGCTGCTGCTGTACTGGGTGCAGCACGGCCGCATCGGCGTCCGTCCGGGCATCGAACGCATCGAGGGGCGCACCGTGCACTTCGCCGACGGCGAGGCCCGCGAGTACGACACGATCCTGTGGGCGACCGGCTTCCACGCCTCGCTGCCCTTCCTCGACGACGCTCTGGTGCCGCGCCGGGGCGGTGTGCCCCTGCGGCTCGCTGCCGGGATCGTCCCCGTGGGGCTCGAAAAGCTGTACTACATCGGCTTGTCGGCTCCGCGTGGTCCGCAGATCCCCGTGTACGGCGTGCAGGCGGCGCTCGCGCTGCGCATGCTCGCGCTCCACGAGGAGGCGCCCCATGGCTACGTGGCGCTTGCGGCCTACCTGGCGAGGCTCCAGGAGGCCGACGACCGCATCGACATCGTGCGCGCGGTGTGGAACGACCAGCTCGCCGACACCGAGCGGTTGCTGGACGCCTTCGTGCTCGCTCACGCGGAGCCGGCTGTCAGTCAGGCGTGATGCGGAGGCGCGGGTCGCGGCGGTCCGTCCGCGGGGGAGGGGAGGAGATGCGGCGAGCGGAGGACACCCGGGGGCCGTGGCATCCTCCCGTCCCCGTTTCTCCTCCGCTCCGCACCGCACGGGCGGCTCGGCCACGGGGTCAGCGACCACACGTCGGCGGCAGCCCCGCCCTCAGTGCCCCGCGCCGAGACCACCGCTGAGCCGACCGTGCAGGGCGGCCGCGGTCGCGTTCATCCCCTGCAGTTCCACCGTCGTGCCGAGGCGGGCGTACTTGGTCTGCACGGCATCCAGGGCCGCCACAGTCGAGGCATCCCAGACGTGCGAGCGCGACAGGTCGATGACGACCCGCGGAGGGTCGCGGTGGTACGCGAACTTCGTCGTCAGGTCGTTGCTGGAGGCGAAGAACAGCTCGCCCTCGACGGTGTAGCGCGCGGTGTCGCCGTCGACCGATCGGGTGACCGTCGTCACGCTCGCGACGCGCCGGGCGAACAGGACCGCGGCGGCGACCACTCCGGCGCCGACCCCGATCGCGAGGTTGTGCGTCCACACGGTCACGGCGACGGTGAGGACCATCACGACGGTCTCGCTGATCGGCATCCGTCGCAGGGTGGACGGGCGGATGCTGTGCCAGTCGAAGGTCGCGATCGAGACCACGATCATCACCGCGACGAGAACGGCCATCGGGATGATCGCCACCACGTCGCCGAAGACCAGCACGAGGACGAGGAGGAACACGCCCGCCAGGAAGGTCGAGATCCTCGTGCGTGCCCCGGAGGCCTTGACGTTGATCATGGTCTGGCCGATCATCGCGCAGCCTCCCATCCCGCCGAACAAGCCGGAGAGGACGTTCGCCGCGCCCTGACCGAGTGACTCGCGCGTCTTCGAGGAAGGAGTGTCGGTGATGTCGTCGACGAGCGCCGCGGTCATCAGCGATTCGAGCAGGCCGACGATGGCCATCGCCACGGCGAACGGGAAGATGACGCCGAGGGTGTCGAGGGTGAGCGGCACGTTCGGAATCAGCAGCGCGGGGAGACTCTCGGGCAGAGCGCCCTGATCGCCCACGGTGGGGACCGTCACGCCGAGGACGACCACGGTCCCCGTCAAGAGCACGATCGCGACGAGCGGGGCGGGGACGACGGTCGTCAGGCGTGGCAGGAGGTACATGATCGCAAGGCCCGCCGCGGCGATCGGGTACACAGCCCACGGAACACCGATGAGCTGCGGCACCTGCGCGGTGAAGATGAGGATCGCCAACGCGTTGACGAAACCGACCATGACGCTGCGCGGGATGAAGCGCATGAGCTTGGCGACGCCGAGCAGCCCGAGGATCACCTGGAGGAGGCCCCCGAGGATCACCGTGGCCAGCAGGTAATCCACCCCGTGTGCACGGGCGACGGGGGCGATGACGAGAGCGACGGCCCCCGTCGCGGCGCTGATCATGGCCGGGCGTCCCCCGAGGAACGCGATGGCGACGGCCATCACGAACGAGGAGAACAACCCGAGGCGCGGGTCGACCCCGGCGATGATCGAGAAGGCGATCGCCTCCGGGATGAGGGCGATGGCGACGACGAGCCCGGCGAGCACCTCCCGCGTGAGCAGTCGCGGCGAGCGTAGGGCGAGGAGCACGGTGGGTCCGGAGCGGGGGTGCGCGAGGGCGTCGGTCATGGAGGTGCTCCAGGAGGGGGAGGGGAGCCCGCGTCGAGCGGGAAGAATAGGGGGGTCGCGACCGCGACCGAGGAAACTCTACCGTAACGAGAGGGTTCCGGATGGGGGATGCCATGACGACCGCGCGATCGATGCAGATCGGTGAACTCGCGGAGCGTACGGGGATGTCGATCCGCACCCTCCGCCACTACGACGAGATCGGTCTCCTGCGCCCGTCGGCGCGGAGCGACGGGGGCTTCCGTCTCTACACCGCCGACGACGAGTCGCGTCTGTTGCTGATCCGGCGGATGAAGCCGCTCGGGTACTCGCTCGAGCAGATGGGGGAGTTGCTCACGGTGGTCGACGGACTCGATGCGGATCCCGCCGACACGGAGCTCGCCGCCCGCTTCGCCGACATCCGCGACGAGGCCGTGCTCCGCCGCGACGATCTGCGTCGAAAGCTCGCGGCCGCTGACGAGTTCGTCGCGCAGTTGGAGTCGCGATGACGGCCCACGACCTCGTGCTCGAGGGTCATGGCATCCGCCTCACTCCCGCGAAACCCGCCGACGCCGCCGATGCCTGGCCCCTCACCGACGCGGCCCTGTGGGCCGGGATGACCACACCCTGGCCCGCATCGGTCGACGCGTTCGCGGCGCACATCGACCGGCAGCGAGAGGCGCCGGGAATGCTCGCGTTCACGGTCCGGGATGCCGAGACCTCCGGCATTCGCGGATCGACGACGTTCTACGACCTCGTGCCCGCGCAGGGTCGGGTCGAGATCGGCACGACGTGGTACGGCCGGGCTTTCCAGGGCGGGCGGACCAATCCGGCGACGAAGCTCCTGCTGCTCGAGCACGCGTTCGGGCACTGGGGGCTGAACCGCGTGGCGCTGCGCTGCGATGCCCGCAACGAGCGCAGCGCCAGGGCGATCGAGCGCCTCGGCGCGACGCCTGAGGGACGTCTGCGCTCCCACCGCGTCGCCTCCGACGGGTCGATCGGCGACACCCTCTATTTCTCGATCCTCCGCGAGGAGTGGCCGGACGTGAGGGCGGGCCTCGAGGCGCGGCTGCGCCCCTGACCACTCGCGCGGGGGAGGAGTTCCTGGAGCGGGAGGATGCCGGGGCCTCCGGTGGTCCTCCGCTGGCCGGATCTCCTCCCGTCGCCGCGTCCGCGCCCGTCGCCGGGCTCAGTTCTGCGCGGCGGCTGCGCGGCGGCGGGCGAACTCCCGGGCCCCGGTGAAGAGCTCGAGGTCGATCTGCACGTGACGTCGGGCGAGTTCGGCGGCGTCGTCGGGGGCGGCGGTCACGATCGCGGCGACGATCGCGTCGTGCTCCCGCGCCGCGCGGCTCTCCATGCGGCGGTGGCTCTCGCGATCGCCCCATGGGTGCGCGGGTGCCGAGAGGGAGAGGTGCCGTTCGTGGTCGAGCAGCATGTCGCGCAGGGCCGTGTTGTGGGCCGCGTCGATGATCGCGAGGTGCAGCAGGCTGTCGGCGCGCTGCTTCGGATCGCCGGAGTCGGCGGCGTGGAACGCGGCGAGACGCTCGAGCATTGCCGCGATATCGGCATCCGTCCGCCGTTCGGCCGCGAGGCGGGCGAGTGAGGAGTGCAGCATCGAGCTCGCGGTGCACGCGTCGACGAGGTCGCCCCAACGCTGTTCGAACCATCGGTCGACGCCGACCACGACCGAATCGGGCCAGTCCTCGGCGACGAAGGTTCCGCCGGCGCGGCCGCGGCGCTTCTCGATCAGGCCGCGTGCGGCGAGGTCGTCGAGGGCGGCGCGCACCGTCGTGCGTCCCACGCCCAGGAGCGGGGACAGGTCGCGCTCGGCCGGTAAGCGGGTGCCCGGGAGGAACTCGCCCACCGCGACAGCGGTGATCAGGCGTTCGGTGACGCGTTCCACCAGGGAGGCGTCGTCGGTCTCGGCCATGGGCTCCCGTCGTTTCCTCCATGTTAATTCCGAAGAAAAGGTTTGCCAACGAACCATTACGGGGTCCACGATGACTCCATGCAACGCGAGATCACCGTTCCCTTCCATGACGGCTTCACGTGGGCCCGCCTCACCGAACCCGCCGAGCCCACCGGGGCCTCGCCCCTGTTCGTCCTCCACGGCGGACCGGGCATGGCCCACAACTACGTCGCGAACCTCGACGCCCTCGCCGACCTGACCGGCCGCACCGTCGTGCACTACGACCAGATCGGCTGCGGCAAGAGCTCGCACCACCCCGAGGCCCCGGCGTCGCAGTGGGTGCCGCAGCTCTTCGTCGACGAGTTCCACACTCTTCGGCGTGCGCTCGGGTTCGACGAGTACCACGTGCTCGGCCAGTCGTGGGGCGGCATGCTCGGTGCCGAGATCGCGGTGCGCCGGCCCGCGGGGCTCGAGGGTCTCATCATCTGCAACTCCCCGGCATCCATGGCCCTGTGGCTCGCGGGGGCCGCGCGGCTGCGATCCGAGCTCCCGGCGGAGGCGCGCGAGGCTCTCGACCGCCACGAGGCCGACGGAACGCTCGATCATCCCGACTACGTGGACGCCACCCGCCTGTTCTACGAGCGGCACGTCTGCCGCGTGACCCCGATGCCGCAGGACTTTCTCGAGAGCGAACAGCAGATGCTCGCCGACCCGACCGTGTACTACACGATGAACGGTCCGAACGAATTCCATGTCGTCGGCACCGGTCGCGACTGGACGGTGGTCGACCGTCTGCCCCAGGTGGCCGTGCCGACCCTCGTCGTGGCCGGTGAATTCGACGAGGCCACCTCCGAGACGTGGGAGCCGTTCGTGAAGCACATCCCCGGCGCGCGCTCGCACGTCTTCGCCGGAGCGAGCCACTGCACACACCTCGAGATGCCCGACGTCTTCCGCGGCGTCATCGCCGACTTCCTCGCTCCGCTTCCCTGACTCACCGCTTCCGACGCTCCACCCGACCCGATCCAGGAGACCCGATGTCGAACACCGCCCCCGAGGCCCAGCAATCGCTGGAGTCCTTCGGCTACAAGCAGGAGCTCAAGCGCTCCATGTCCACCCTCGACCTCGTGGTCTACGGGCTCGTCTTCATGGTGCCGATCGCCCCCTGGGCCATCTTCGGCGTCGTGTACAACGCCGCGAGCGGCATGGTCCCGCTCGTCTACCTGACCGGTGTCGTCGCGATGATCTTCACCGCCCTCGCGTACGCGCAGATGTCGAAGGCGTTCCCGATCGCCGGCTCCGTCTTCTCCTACGTCGGTCGGGGGATCCACCCCACCGTCGGCTTCTTCGCCGGCTGGGCGATCCTGCTCGACTACCTGCTGGTCCCGACCCTGCTCTACGTCTTCGCGGCGTCCTCGATGGCGGGGATCTTCCCCGACGTGCCGCAGTGGATCTGGGCCGTCGCGTTCGTGATCATCAACACCGTCATCAACGTGCTCGGTATCGGCTCCATCAAGATCGCCAACCGCATCATGCTCGGTATCCAGCTGGCCTTCGTGGTCATCTTCGTCGTCATCGCGATGGTCGCTCTGAACTCCGGCGTGATCCCCGGCGCGGAGTTCACCATGGCACCGCTGTGGGATGCCGAGAAGGTCAACCCCGCCCTCATCGCCACCGCGCTCTCGATCGCGGTGCTGAGCTTCCTCGGCTTCGACGGCATCTCGACCATGGCCGAGGAGTCCACGGGCGACCGGAAGTCGGGTGGGCGCGCCATGATCATCGCCCTGCTCGTGGTGGCCGTTCTCTTCATCACGCAGACGTGGTTCGCGAGCGCCCTCGCCGCGGGCACGATCTCGTTCGGAGACGACGAGGTCAACAACGCCTTCTTCATCCTGGTCGCGAAGGCCGCCGGCTCCGGCTGGGCGACCGCTTTCCTCGCCGTCAACGTCATCGCGGTCGGTATCGCCAACGCCATCGCGGCCCAAGCCGCCACGTCGCGTCTGCTGTACTCGATGAGTCGCGACCGGCGCCTGCCCGCGTTCTTGTCGAAGGTGACCTCGCGCCAGGTTCCGATGGCGGCGATCCTGGTCGTCAGCGCGATCTCGCTCGTGCTCGTGCTGTTCTTCGTCGGCCAGATCGCCGTCATCTCGTCGCTGGTGAACTTCGGCGCTCTGCTCGGCTTCCTGCTGCTGCACGTCTCGGTCGCGGTGTATTACCTCGGCACGAAGAAGTCGAAGAACTACGTGCTGCACCTCGTCGTCCCCGCGATCGGGTTCCTCATCATCGGCTACGTCCTGCTCAACGCCGACATCACGGCCAAGATCGGCGGCATCCTGTGGCTCGTCGTCGGTGGGATCGTCTACGTCATCTTCGCCCGGAAGAACGGCGGCGCAACGGGTCCGCTGCCCGAGCACGCGACGTCCACCGCCGGTGAGGGCGGCGGCGAGACGGCTGTGCGGTGAGCATCGATCACGTCCTCGGCACGGAACTCGGGCGCCCCGGGTTCCGCGCCGACGTCGCCCCCGTGCTGCGGCTTCGGCCCGGCACGGGGGAGACGGTGGCGTTCCACACCGACGACGCCGTCTACCGCGAGCTGCACGAGCACGGTGATCTCGCGGCCCTGACATCCCCCATCAACCCGGTGACCGGGCCCGTGTACATCGAGGGCGCCGAGCCCGGTGACGCGCTCGCCGTGCACGTGCACGACATCCTGCTGCCGGAACACGGCTGGTCGCAGAGCCTGCCCGGAGCGGGGGCGCTGGCCCACCGCATGCCCGATCACGTGGTGAGCCGGCGCATCCCGATCGACGCCGAGGGCGTGCACGTGACCGCGCGTCACACGGTGCCCGCACGGCCGATGATCGGCTGCATCGGCACGGCGCCGGCCGCGGGGGAGAACTCGACGATCATGCCGACGACGGCGCTCGGCGGCAACATGGACCTCACCGACGTCGCGCCCGGTGCCACGGTGTACCTGCCGGTCGAGGTCGAGGGCGGCCTGCTCTCGATCGGCGACATCCACGCCGTGATGGCGCGCGGAGAGTCGTCGTTCGTGGCGATCGAGGCCGCCGGCACGGCCATCGTCTCGATCGACCTGGTGAAGGATGCCGGTTACCGCGCGCCCCGCGTCGAGACCGCCGACGAGTGGATCTTCGTCGGCCTCGGCGATCCGGTGCAGGAGAGCATCCGCCGCGGCTACGAGGACGTGTTCGACACCCTCGTCGACGTCCACGGCTGGGACCGGATGGACGCATACGCGCTCATGAGCGCCGTCGTGCACAGCGAGCTGGGTGGGCCCACGGGCTCCGAGGCACCGGATCCTCTACATCCGTTCCGTGCGGTCGGGGCGGTGACGCTGCACCGGCTGCCGAAGAACGTGCTCTGAGACCGGGCCGAGAGCCCGAGGGGGCGAGGGCGGGCGCCCGCGACACGGCCCGGCCCGACCGCCGTGTAAGATCGTCCCTTGGAAGTGTGTCCGAGCGGCCTAAGGAGCATGGCTGGAATCCATGTAGGCGGGGTAACTCGCCTCGCAGGTTCAAATCCTGTCACTTCCGCTCTCGAAGGGCCCTCGCATCGCGCGGGGGCCCTTCTCGTTCGCGGTCTCACGCCCCGACGCGCTCCTGTTCCTCGGCGGCACCGCGTCGTCCACGTATGAGTTGAGGCGGTAACGGGTGGAGTTTGGGCTGTAGACGGTGAAAGTCCGGCCCCGGGCTTGCGGGCGGTGTCGGCTGTGTTCGTAACGTCGAAGGACCGAGGGATCCGGCGAAGATGTTGCTGCTACGGCCGCCTGCTTACGCGTGCCGTCCGCGCCCTCGCACATCGCGGCAGGGTCCACCGTCGAGCCCAGAGGAGGTCGCCCGGCGCGTGTGGATGGACGGATCCGATTCAGGGAGGTTGTTCTCATGAGTGAGGCTCGAGCGACGCGAGCCGAGACGTTGCACTGGTGGGTCGTGGCGGGGGTAGCTCTCGCAATCGTCGCGCCCGTCCTCGTCGGGGGCGCCCTTGTCATCCAGATCGCCGTTGTCATCTTCGGCGTGGTGGCATTCTTCCGGCTCAGGCAACGTCGTTCCCGTGTGATCGTCGTGATCGCGGTGAGCGCATTGAGCCTGATCGTGGCGGGGCAGATAGCCGGGATGGTCGCCGTAACGTCGCTCGATGCCACGTTCACGGACGACAGCGTCGACCTTTCGCGCTGAAGAGGGCACGGTGATCCGCACCGCGGGCTCTACGACCCCACGCGCTCCCGCTCCTCGGCCGCCGTCGTCCCGGGACGGACGACGAGCGAGCGGGGGAGCGCTCGGGCGAGAGCGCGCCGCACCGGTGTCGCCCGCGCACGCAGGGTCGCGCCGACCCGCGCGGCGGCGTCGGCGAGCATCGGCCCGATCGCGGCGTCCACCGCGTTCTCGGCGTAGCTGACGCTCTCGACCGCTCCGCGAAGCAGGCCGATGTCGGTCGGATCCACGCCGTGGTGTTCGACGAGACGTTCGGCGAAACGGCGCGGAGACTCCCCGCCGGGGACCGGGATGCCGAGATCCACCGCGTCATCCTGAACTGCCGCCCACGCCGCCACCGGATCGCCCGTGCGGGCGGCGGCCAGGCGGGAACGTCGGCGCAGCGCGCGCAGAACCGCGGGGGCCGCGACGATCAGACCGAGGAGCACGATGCCGGCGGCGATGAGAAGCCCCGGCCCTGCGGCGCGCGTCGAGCCCGCGGTGCCCGTGCCCTGGAGGCCCGGGCCGTCCTGGTTGCCCAGTGAGGGAGCGGAGCTGGGCTGCGCGTCGGGCGCGGCAGACTGCTGCTGCTGCGGGGCGTTCGGCGTGGTCGTGGAGCCACCGGTCGTGCCCGGGGCGAAGCTCGTGGGGACGCCGAGGCTGTTGGTGGGCTCGAACGGCACCCAGCCGATGCCCTGGAAGTACACCTCGGGCCAGGCGTGCAGTTGGCTCGACGTCACGGTGAAGGTCGCCTGGCCCTGGCCGGCGCTGCCGCTCATCGTGCCCGGGAGGTATCCGACGACGATGCGGGACGGCATGTCGAGCGTGCGTGCCATGACCGCGAACGCCGACGCGAAGTGCACGCAGTAGCCCTCGCGCGCCTGGAGGAACCCGGCGACCGCGTCGAGTCCGGCCCCGTCGAACCCAGCCTCGACGGGGGCGTCGAGGGAGTAACTGAACTGGCTGCTGCGGAACCACGTCTGCAGGGCGATGAGCGCGTCGTACGGGGACTGCGCACCCGCGGTGACCTCGCGCGCCGTGTCGCCGATGATGGCCGGAACGTCGGCCGGGAGCGCCCGCACGGCGTCGCCGAGCTCCGACCCGCCGACGGGCCGCGCACGGATCTGTTCGAGCGTGGGCCGCGGTGCGGCGGTCTGCACCGTGTAGTCCTGATCGCGCGATGACCCCGAACGCGACACGATCGTCCGGTTCTGCGGCATCCCGAGCCAATCGCCCTGAAGACCCGTGACGGTCGTCGCGGGGGAGGGGACGGGGAGCCAGGGGCTGTCGAGCTCGCCCACGGAGATGTCGGTCGTCGCGTCCGCCACCGGGATGTCCGCGTCGACGGACGGGCTGGAGAACACCGGGCCGTCGGCGGGGACGGTGACGGTGTCGTCGCGGTCGGGTTCCCACACGGCGCCGTCGAAACGCGAGAGGGTCACCGCGCGCAGGTAGGGCGGGGTGGGGGCCGTCGTGGTGAAGGTGAGCACGTCGATGTCGCGCGGTTGACGCAGGTCGTTGCCGAGCTCGAGGTTGGGGTTGATCGTGGTCCCGTACCCGCCCGTGCCGCCCGACGCGAAACGCAGCGCAGGCTGCGGCAGGAGCGGGGTCGCGACGACGGCGACGATGACCGCGACCGCGGCGATGCCGAGGGCGGTTGCCGAGGCACCGCGCCCGGGCCGGCGAGCTCCCGCATGCCGGGAGCGCGTGTCCACCCGCAGCAGGAACAGCAGGGCGACGGCGAGCAGGACGAAGGCGGGCACGTCGACGTCGGCGGGGATCGCGATCGTCGGGATGAGGGAGACCGCGACAAGACCCACGCCCGCGAGCAGCGGCATCCGGGCCGTCAGGACGACGTGGTCGAGCACGATGGCCAGGGCGCCGACGGCACCGACGAGCACGAACGCCAGGCCCACGCCGGGTGCCACCGGGGCGACTCCCGTGCGGATGTCGTCGGATGCCGCGGAGATCAGGCCCGGGATCGCGTTCACGGTCGCGGGGGTCGGGATCACGCCGAGCAGCGCGGTCGGGCGCGCGAACATCGCCGTCAGCGCGAGGACCCAGATGCCGACCTCGACGACGGTGGCCACGAGCGCCGGCAGTGCGACGAGGCGCGCGATCAGGCCCGCGGCCAGGATCGCCACCGTCAGGACGGCGGCCATCACGGTCCACGACCCGGGCTGCATCACGGAGAACACCGGCAGCATGGCCGCAGCGATCGCGACGAGGACGCCGAACGACAGCAGGGCCGCATCGCGGCGGCGGCGCGGAGTGCGCAGCACGGTCACATCACCAGCCGACACGCGCGAGCCCCCTCTCGGTGGCGTCGACCCATGCGGCGGCGATGTTCCCGCCGGGTCGCACGCTCGCCGCGCGCCAGCCGGCCGCGCGGGCCGCGTCGAGGTCGGGGCGATCAGTGACCGAGAGGAGGATCGGCAGCCCCGAACGCTGGGCGAACGCACCGGGGGCGAGGGTGCCGCCCTGCTCCGGGTGTCCGGTGATGACGACGACGGGTCCGAGCATCACCGCCGCGGCGGCCGGCACCACGCGGTCGGTCGGTCCGTCGGTCCGTGCCGCGAGCGTGGCGAAGGATGCCGCCAGCGCACGTGCCTCGCCGTCTTCTCCGCCGTCGACGGGATCGGCCAGGAGCTCTCCGTCACTGTCGACGACGTCGACCGTGAAGCCCTCGTGCACGAGACGCGCCACCGCGGACACGCACGCCGAGACGGCCGTCTCGAAAGCGGGGTCGCCGCCGGAGGGGTCGGCCGCCGCCGGCGACCACCGCGAGAGGGCGCGGTCGAGCACGACCGTGGCCGCGGGGCTGGACTCCTGCTCCTCCTGACGCACCATGAGCGTGTCGCGGTGCGCCGTGGCGCGCCAGTGGATGCGGCGCATGGAATCGCCGGGGGCGTACGGACGGGCGACGAGGTTGTCGACACCCTGCCCGAGCTGCAGGGCGGACGACTGGCGTGTTCCGCCGGCCTCGCCGCCGGTGGGAGGCAGCGGGGCGAGGTCGACGATCGCCGGGGCGACGGTGAGGGGGGAGGGGCGTCCGAGCGCGAACCGGCGACGGATGAGGCCGAAGGGGTCGGTCGTCACGACTTCGAGGGGTCCGAGCGCGCGGATGCCGCGCTCGTGCGCCACGACCTCGTAGCGGAGCTCGACGGGCACGGTGTCGCGACCGAGCGACGACGTCGTCGCGGGAAAGGGGCCGCTCGCACGCCCGCGGAGTCCGGCCGGGAGGGTATCGGCCCATCGCCCCGGGGCCGTCGGAAGCGCCGTCTGCAAGCCGACGCGGACGACCACCTCTGCGCTCGCGCCCACCTCGGTGACGTCGGGGGCGACGGTACGCGTCACGCGATCGGTGCGGCGGGCGATCACGAGGGTCGCCGCGGCGGTCGCCAGCAGAGCGGTCATCAGCACGCCGAAGTACATCAGTTCCGGGATGCCGGCGCGCTGCGCGATCACGAGAGCAGCGACGGCGAGGACCGCCGCGCCGCTTCCTCGCAGGGTGAGCGGCCACCACCGGGTCATCCGGCGCTCACGGTCTCGCGGCGAGCGGGACGCGCACGCTGGACGCGATGCGCTCGAGCGCCTCGGACACCACGACCGCTCCGGCGCGGCCGCCCGCGGCCGAGCGGTTCGCGATGAGCCGATGGGCGAACACGGGGATCAGCAGCGACGTCAGGTCGTCGGGGATCACGTACGCGCGTCCGTCGAGCGCCGCCCGCACCTTCGCGGCGCGCACCAGCTGCAGCGTCGCGCGCGGGCTCGCGCCGAGGCGGATGTCGGGGTGGCTGCGGGTCGCCTGCGCCAGGGCGACGACGTACTCCTCGAGCGCCGGGGCGACGTGCACCCCACGCGCCCACGCGATCATCGCGGTCACCTGTCGGCCGGTCACGACGGGTACGAGGGCATCGAGCGGATTGACGACGTCGCGCTGGCGCAGCATCAGCGCCTCGGCCGCCGGATCGGGGTAGCCCATCGAGATCCGCAGCAGAAAGCGATCTCGCTGCGCCTCGGGGAGGGCGTAGGTCCCCTCCATCTCGAGCGGGTTCTGCGTCGCGACGACGAGGAACGGCGAGGGGAGCACGTGCGTCCGCCCGTCGATCGTGACCTGACGCTCCTCCATCGCCTCCAGCAGCGACGACTGCGTCTTCGGCGACGAGCGGTTGATCTCATCGGCGATGACGATGTTGGCGAAGACCGCGCCCGGCGTGAACTCGAATTGCCGCGGGACCGGGTTGAAAACGGACACGCCCGTGATGTCGCCGGGCAAGAGGTCGGGGGTGAACTGGATGCGGCGGACGTCCGCGTCGACCGTGGCGGCCAGGGCCCGGGCGAGCATGGTCTTGCCGACACCGGGCACGTCCTCGATGAGGAGATGCCCCTCGGCGAGGAGTGCGATCAGGGCGCTCTGCACGGCGTCCGGCTTGCCGTCGATCACCCGCGAGATGGATGCCGTGATCTCGCCGGTGAGCCGGGCGAACGACGCGGCGGTGAGCGGTTCGTCGCCACCCGGGCGGGCGGGAGCGGTGTCGGTACGGCGGAGTCGTGATGCCGCCTCGGGCGTGACCGTCTCGTCCATGGCATCCCTCGTGTCGCTGGGTGGAGGCTCGTCGTCGCCGCCGTGACCTGATCGTAACCTGCGCCGCGACCCCTCGGGCCGGCGGGTCGCCGGTACACAGGCGTCACTCGGCGGATGCACCGGCCCCTAGGATCGGGGAGCGTTGGTCCACCCGAGGAGCGCGCATGTCCGATGCCACCCCGTCTCTGCCCGCCTACACCCACGTGCTCGCCGTCGACATCGGCGGCACCAAGGTCGATGCCGCGGTCGTGTCGATCGCCGGCGAGGTGGTGCGCGAGAGCGTGACGCGTCGTCCGACCGGACGAGAGAACGACCGCGACACCGTTGCGCGGAACATCCGCGAGGCCGCCGAGGGGGCACTCGCCGCCGTCCCCGAGCTGTCGGTCGGCGCCGTCGGCGTCGGCAGTGCCGGTCCCGTCGACCTCCCCTCGCGCTCGGTGTCGCCGCTGAACCTCCCCTTGGCCGCTGGCCTGCCGATCGACGACGTGCTCGGCGGCCTCGTCGACGGGCCGTTGCACCTGGCGCTGGACGGCACCTGCATCGCGCTCGCCGAGCACTGGCGGGGATCGCTGCTCGGCTGTGAGAACGCCCTCGCGATCGTCGTCTCCACCGGTGTCGGCGGCGGATTCGTCCTCGACGGGCGCCCGATGGGCGGGGCGAGCGGAAACGCCGGCCACCTCGGCCAGACGTTCGTCCGCACCATCCACGACGGCGAGGTCGTGGCATCCACTCTCGAGGCCGTCGCCGCGGGGCCGGGCACGGTCGCGTGGGCGCGCGCGCAGGGGTGGGAGGGCGAGACGGGCCTCGACCTGGCCGCGTCGTACCGCGCCGGCGACGAGGTCGCCCGTGCCGCCGTGCAGCGATCGGCCACCGCCGTCGGGCAGGCCATCGCGGCCGCCGCGACACTCTGCGATCTCGAGGCCGTGGCGATCGCGGGAGGGTTCTCGCAGGTCGCCGACGACTACATCGACCAGGTGCGCGTCGCCGCGCAGGCGGCGTCGCTGCACGCGTACGCCCGTCGGTGCCGCATCACCGGTTCGGGTCTCGACGGCGACGGACCGCTCCTGGGTGCGGCGGCTCTCGCTCTGCGCGCCTGACCCGCCCGCGTCGGACCCGCTCGCGTCCGCGGGCTTGTCCGTGCCCACGCGTCTGCTCGGCTCGTGAGCGGAGGAGATTCCGGGAGCGGAGGAGGGATGCCGTGAGCATCGTCCTCCGCACCCGGTTTCTCCTCCGTCGCCCGGGCGGTCGCGTCGCGCCACCGCGCGCGAGCGGCGGGGCGGCGCGGTCGCGGGCGTACTCTGAGCGAAGGGCCGCGTCGCGGACCGACGAGTGGAGGCGGGAAGCGATGCGCACGGGGTCGAACCTGCCGGCAGTCGGCGAGTACAACCAGACCCTCGTGCTCGATCTCATCCGGCGCGCGCCCGACGGGCTGAGCCGTGTGGAACTGTCGGCTCGTACGGGGCTGAGCGCGCAGACCTTGAGCAATGTGACCCGCCGCCTCGCCGAGGAGGGGCTGATCGCCGAGGCGGGCAAGGTCATCTCCGGCCCGGGCAAGCCCCGCACGCTGCTCAAGCTCGAGCCGCGCTCGCGGTTCGCGGTGGGGGTCCACCTCGACCCGGTCGTCGACACCATCGTCGTGGTCGACATGGCGGGCGATGTCGTCGCCCACGACGAGATCCCCCGCCGACACGCGGCCTCTCCGGCCGAGCTCATCGCCGACGTGGCGGCCGCGGTCGATCGCATCGTCGCCCACGCCGCCATTCCCCGCGAGCTCGTTCTCGGGGTGGGCGTGGCCGCCCCGGGTCCCTTCGATGCCCGCGGCGGCCGGCTCCTCGATCCCCCCCTCCTGCCCGCGTGGCACAACGTTCACGTGCGCGAAGACCTCGGGGCGGCCACCGGCCTGCCCGTGATCGTCGAGAAGGACGTGACCGCCGCGATGATCGGCGAGATGTGGTTCGACCGCTCCGACGCGCTCACCGACGCGATGTTCCTCTACTACGGCGCCGGCGTCGGACTCGGCGTCGCCATCTCCGGCGCTCCCGTGCGCGGACGGACGGGCAACGCCGGAGGTATCGCGCACGTGGTCGTCGATCCCCGAGGGCCGGCCTGCGAATGCGGGTCGCGCGGGTGCCTCGGCGTCTCGATCGAGCCCCGCACCCTCCTCGCCGAGGCCGGATACGTGCCGGCCGAGACGGGCGACTCCCGCCCCGATCTCGACCGCCTGGTGCGGGATGCCACGGCAGGCGGCGACCGAGCCCGCGACGTGCTGCGACGGGCGGGGGAGCGGATCGCCCGGGCCCTCGTCGTGACGAACAACCTCTTGGACGTCGACGAGGTCGTGCTCGGCGGCCCGGTGTGGGAGCGTCTCGCGGACGTCCTCGTCGAGACGGTGACCGCTCGGGTCGCGGCCGACCCGGTGTCGACGGCGACGCGCACCATCACGGTGCGTCTGTCACGCGTGGGAGCCGATGTCGCGGCCGTCGGGGCTGCCTGCCTCATGCTCGACGGAGCTTTCGCCGCCCGTCCGGCACGCATGATGATCGCGATCTGACGCCCTGCCGCGGCGATCACCTGCGGTCGTCGTCGGATCGTTACCGTCGATCGTCGGGAACGACTTGCCGAATAAGTCCATTTGATTTATAAAAGGTTCTGGCGACGCGGTGTCTCCACCCAAGCAAGGGAGCTTTCATGAAGAAACTGACGATGGCGACCGGTCTTCTGACCGCCACCGCCCTGACCGTGGCTCTGGCCGGCTGCTCCGGCGGCAGCGGCGACGCGGGCGACGGCAAGACCATCCGCGTCGCGTACCAGACCACGGCGACGTTCAACCAGATGCAGACACTGATGGAGAACGCCAAGAAGGAGTACGAGGCCGCCCACGAGGGGATGACCGTCGAGCTCGTCCCGATCCAGGCCGAGGGTGCCGACTACTACACGAAGCTCGCGCTCATGAACAAGTCGGCGAGCACCGCTCCCGACGTCCAGTACGAAGACACGTTCAAGATCCAGTCCGACGCGGCGGCCGGCTACCTCCTGCCGCTGGACGACTACCTCGTGAAGTGGGAGGACTGGTCCCAGTTCGCCGACGGAGCCAAGCAGGCCGGTCTCGGACCCGACGGCAAGACCTACGGCGTCTCGCTCGGCACCGACACGCGCGGACTCTGGTACAACAAGGAGATCTTCGCCAAGGCCGGCATCTCGGTCCCGTGGCAGCCCAAGACGTGGGCCGACGTGCTCTCGGCCGCCGAGAAGGTCAAGGCCGCCGACCCCGACGTCATCCCGATCAACGTCTACTCGGGCAAGACGGCGGGCGAGGCGGCATCCATGCAGGGTCTCGAGATGCTCCTGTACGGCACCGAGGACACCCTCTACGACACCGACAGCAAGAAGTGGGTCGTCGGCAGCCAGGGCTTCAAGGACTCGCTGCAGTTCGTCTCGGACGTCTACCAGGGCGGCCTCGGGCCGTCGCTCCAGCAGGCGCTCGACCCGAACATCTTCACCAGCGTGACCGCCGACTGGCTCCCGTCCAGCAAGCTCGCGATCGCGCTCGACGGCTCGTGGCAGTCGGCCGCGTGGGTCGAGGGCGGCACCGCCGCGTGGCCCGCGTGGAGCGACACCCTCGGCATCGCCGCGATGCCCACCCAGAAGGGCCAGGCTCCTGGAACGACGAGCATGTCGGGCGGATGGACCCTCGCGATCGGCAAGAACACCAAGAACGCCGACGCCGCGTGGGACTTCCTCTCGACCGCGGTGAACAAGCAGAACGCCACGGCCTACAACATCGACAACAGCCAGATCGCCGTCCGCGCCGACGTGGCGGACTCCAGCGAGTACCTCGACGCGAACCCGAGCTTCAAGACCTTCTCGAGCTTCGTCGACACGACCCACTTCCGCCCGGCGACCGAGGACTACGACAAGATCTCGAACCAGATCCAGGTCGCGATGGAGGCCGTCATGACCGGCCAGTCGAGCGTCGATGACGCCGCCACCGCCTACGACCAGGCCGTCATCGGCATCGTCGGCGAAGAGAACACCCAGAAGGGCTGATCGTGACCGCCCTGGCTCAGACCGGGGCGACCGGAACCGGCCGGGGGTCGCGCGCGAAGAAGCGCGGCCTCCGGTCGTCGGCCCGGGCGCTCCCGCTCCTGCCCGCAGCCCTGCTGCTGGCGATCTTCCTGCTCGGCCCGATCCTCGTGTCGCTGTGGGGCTCGCTCACCAACGCCACGCTCTCCGGCTCCACCGCGGTGGCGAGCGAGTTCATCGGGTTCAACAACTACGCCCAGCTCTTCAAGGCTCCCGACTTCCCCGTCTCGGTGATCAACACGATCGTCTTCGTGTTCTTCTCCGCCGTGATCGGTCAGAACATCCTCGGCCTCGCTCTGGCGCTCATGATGCGGTCGGGCAACCGCATCGTCACCGCGGTCGTCGGCACGATCGTCGTGACCGCGTGGGTCCTGCCCGAGATCGTCGCCGCGTTCGCGGCCTACGCCTTCTTCCGTGACAACGGCACGCTGAACGCGATCCTCGCCGCCTTCGGCCTCGATCCCGTCAGCTGGCTGTTCACCATGCCGGTGCTGATGGTCATCATCGCCAACATCTGGCGCGGCACCGCGTTCTCGATGATGGTGTACTCGGCCGCCCTCGCCGACGTGCCGCCCGAGATCACCGAGGCCGCCGAAGTCGACGGCGCCGGCGGCATCAAACGCCTCTTCCTCATCACGATCCCGATGATCCGGTCGACCATCGGCACCAACTCGATGATCGTGACGTTGCAGACCCTCTCGGTCTTCACGCTCATCTTCGTCATGACCGGCGGAGGCCCCGGCAACAAGAGCACGACGCTGCCGATCCTGGCGTACCAGCAGGGTCTGAAGTTCGGCGAGCTCGGCTACGGCACGGCGATCGCCACGATCATGCTGCTCATCGGCGCGATCTTCTCGTTCTTCTACGTCCGCGCGCTGCGCGAGGAGGTCTCGTCATGAGCGCCACCACCACCCTCCCCGAGGTGACCGGCCGCGCACGGGTACCCAAGCCCGCGAAGGCTTCGAAGGCCTCGCTGTCGTCGCCGCGCACCCGTGCGCTGCGAGTGCTGAGCAACACGCTGCTCATCGTCATCGGCATCCTGTTCGTCGTCCCGCTCATCTGGCTCGTCACGGCCTCGCTCGACGCGCAGCCCACGCTCGCGATCAAGATGCCCGAGGTCGTCACCCTCGACAACTTCGCGGCCGTGATGAAGCCCGACCTGCTGTTCCTGCCGCTGTGGAACAGCGTGCTGCTGGCCGGAGGCACCGCGATCGCCACGGTGGTGCTCGCCTCGTTGGCGGCCTACCCGCTGTCGCGCTACAAGATGCGCGTGGGCAAGCCCTTCCTCTACGCGGTGCTGTTCGGCACGTGTCTGCCGATCACGGCGATCATGGTGCCGGTCTACAGCCTGTTCGTGCAGCTGAACCTCATTGACTCGATCGGTGGCACGATCCTCTTCCTCACCGCGAGCGCCCTGCCGATCGCGATCTGGATGATGAAGAACTTCATGGACGGCGTGCCCGTCGAGCTCGAGCACGCGGCCTGGATGGACGGGGCGGGGTCGATGCGCACGCTCGTGCAGATCGTGCTCCCGCTCATGCGTCCCGGCATCGCTGTGGTGTTCATCTTCACGTTCATCCAGGCGTGGGGGAACTTCTTCGTCCCCTTCGTGCTGCTGCTCAGTCCCGACTACCAGCCGGCAGCCGTCAGCATCTTCAACTTCTTCGGGTCGTTCGGAGCCGTGGCCTACGGCCAGCTCGCCGCGTACTCGATCGTCTACTCCCTGCCCGTGCTCGGTCTGTACGTCCTCGTGCAGCGCGGCCTCGGTGGCCCGTCGGCACTCGCCGGCGCGGTCAAGGGCTGACCCGTCCCCCCAGACAAGGAATCTTTCATGCACGACCGCACCGCGCTCATCGAGATGCGCATCGAACGCTTCATCCGCGAGCGTCTCGCCCCCGCCGTCTATCGCGCCCGTCAGCCCCTCGATATCTCCGCGTGGGAGGCCCCGGGCGAGCCCGTGACCTTCGCGGAGGCTCGGGATGCCAGCTACCACCCCTTCGCCATCGGCACCGCGTGGGGCCGGGCGTGGGGGACCACGTGGTTCGCCGTATCGGGGGAGATCCCCACCGACTGGCGCGATGCCTCGGGCGTGCTGCCCGCGGGCACCGTCGCCGAGCTCGTCGTCGACCTGGGCTTCACCAGCGGCCAGAGCGGCTTCCAGTGCGAGGCGCTCGTCTGGAACCGCGAGGGCGCCCCCATCAAGGGCGTGTCGCCGTTCAACAACACCACCCCCGCCGCGATCGACGCCGACGGACGCGTCGACGTGCTGGTCGAGGCCGCCTCGAACCCCGACGTGGGCAGCCTCTTCACCTTCGAGCCGACGCACCTCGGCGACCTGGCCACCGCGGGGGACGCTCCTCTCTACACGTTGCGCGACATGTCGATCGGCCTCCGCGACCTCGCCGTGTGGGAGCTGCTCCAGGACTTCCGTCTGCTGCAGGGCCTCATCGCCGAGCTCGACGCGACGTCCGCCCGCCGCGCGACCCTGCTGGAGGCCATGGACGCCGCGATCGACGCCGTCGATCCCGAGGACGTCGCCGGCACCGCGCAGGCCGGGCGCGACGTGCTCGCCCCGCTGATGGCCGCGCCCGCGGCATCCAGTGCCCACGTGTTGCACGCGGTCGGTCACGCGCACATCGACTCGGCGTGGCTCTGGCCCGTGCGCGAGACGGCGCGCAAGGTCTCACGCACGTTCAGCAACGTGCTCTCGCTCATGGACGAGGACCCCGGGTTCGTCTTCGCGAGCTCGTCGGCCCAGCAGTTCGCCTGGATGAAGGAGCACTACCCGGCACTCTGGGAGCGGCTGAAGGCGCGCGTCGCCGAGGGCCGCTTCGTGCCCGTGGGCGGCATGTGGGTCGAGTCCGACACCAACATGGTCGGTGGCGAGGCCATGGCCCGGCAGTTCGTGGAGGGCAAGACGTTCTTCCTCGAGGAGTTCGGCATCGACACCGAAGAGGTGTGGCTCCCCGACTCGTTCGGCTACAGCGGCGCGCTGCCGCAGATCATGAGAGCTGCCGGCGCCCGCTGGTTCCTCACGCAGAAGATCTCGTGGAACGAGACCAACCGCATCCCGCATCACACCTTCCGCTGGGAGGGCATCGACGGCTCGCGCATCTTCACGCACTTCCCGCCCGTCGACAAGTACAACTCGGAGGTCACCGCGGCCGACCTCGCGCACGCCGAGCGGAACTTCGCCGACAAGGGTCGCGCCCGCACCTCGTTGCTGCCCTACGGCTTCGGCGACGGCGGCGGCGGACCCACGCGCGAGATGACGGCGACCATCGCGCGGACGCACTCGCTCGAAGGCGCACCGGTCGTGAAGCACTCCACGCCCCGGGAGTTCTTCGAGACCGCCGAGGCCGAGTACGCCGATCCGGCCGTGTGGGCGGGGGAGCTGTACCTCGAGTTCCACCGCGGCACGTACACCAGCCAGCTGCGCACCAAGCAGGGCAACCGCCGCAGCGAGCACCTGCTGCGCGAGGCCGAGCTCTGGGCGGCGACCGCGACCGTGCGCGCGGGCGCGGCGTACCCGGCCGAGACGTTCCAGCGCCTGTGGCGTCTGGTACTGCTGCAGCAGTTCCACGACATCCTGCCCGGCACCTCGATCGCCTGGGTGCATCGGGATGCCGAGCGCAACTACGCAGCCATCGCGACCGAGCTCGAGCAGGTCATCGCCGACAGCCTCCGTGCGCTGGTCGGCACCGGCGACCGCGCGGTCGTGGCGAACGCCGCCCCGCACGGTCGTGCCGGCGCTCCCGCCCTCGCGATCGCCCCGGCGACGCACGGGGGGGACGTCGTCCCCCGCGCCGAGGGCGAGGGCTACGTGCTCGACAACGGCGTCGTGCGCGCGGTCATCGACGGCCGGGGTCTGATCACGTCGCTGGTGGATCTGGCATCCGGTCGTGAGGTCGTGCCCGCGGGCCACGTGGCGGGGCAGTTCGAGATCTTCCGCGACACCCCCACCCAGTGGGACGCGTGGGACATCGACGAGACCTACCGTCGTCACGCCACTGCGCTCGTCACGGCCGATGCCGTGCGCCTCGACGGCGACGCCGTGATCGTCGAGCGCACGGTCGGCGCCTCCACGATCGTGCAGCGCATCGCCCTCGCCGAGGGCGCGCGCACGCTGCGCCTGTCGCTCGACGTCGACTGGCACGAGCAGCAGAAGCTGCTCAAGCTGCGCGTCCCCGTCGACGTGCACACCGACCACGCGGCATCCGAGATCCAGTTCGGCCACATCGTGCGCCCGACCCACACGAACACCTCGTGGGACTCGGCCCGCTTCGAGACCGCCGCGCACCGCTGGGTGCGCGTCGCGGAGCCGAGCTTCGGCGTCGCGGTCACCAACGACTCGACGTACGGTCACGACATCACGCGCCACGGGCGCGAAAGCGGCGGCACGTTCTCCCTCGTGCGGCTGTCGATCATCCGCTCGGCGACCTTCCCCGACCCCGGTCAGGACCAGGGCGCGCACCACCTCGAGGTGGGCATCGTCGTGGGCGCCGAGGTCGTGGACGCGGTCGCCGAGGGCTACCGCACGAACCTTCCCGTGCGCGTGGTGCCCGACGCCGCCGAGGAGTCGGTCGCGCCCCTGGTGTCGATCGACGAGCCGGGCGTGGTCGTCGAGGCGATCAAGCTCGCGCAGGACGGCTCGGGAGACGTCGTCGTGCGCCTGTACGAGGCCCTGGGCCAGCGCGCGCACGCGCGCCTCGACGCCGGATTCGAGGTCACGGGTGTGACCGAGACCGACCTGCTCGAGCGCGAGGTGGATGCTGCGGCGGTGTCGAGCGTCGCGGGCGGTGTGGTCGAGCTCGAGCTGCGGCCGTTCCAGCTGGTGACGTTGCGCCTGAAGCGCTGAGCCGCGACGTCGGCGCGGGGCGTTGCGGCGGCCTCTGGAGGAGATTCCGGGAGCGGAGGAGGGATGCCGTGTGTGGTGTCCTCCCGTCCCGGTTTCTCCTCCCATCGCGGGGCGCGGGGCGCGAGGCGCGGGGCGCGGCCGGGCGACGCGGGGCGCGGGGCGCCGGGCGCGGCGAGGCGACGCGGGCCCCGCGGCGAGGACCGCGCGCCGCGGATCGGGCGCCGCGAACCGCAGGGCCCCGATCCACGCGACCGCGGAACCCCGTCTCGGGGCTCACGCCGCCGCGACGGCCATGAGCGCCACGGATGCCGCCATCGCACCGATCTGCGCGCGATCGAGTCGCGTCGGCATCTGTCGCATCGCCGCAGCCGAGAACACGGTGTAGCCCACGGCGGCCCCGACGAGGACGGGCGCGAGCGCGACACCGTGTGCGTGAGCGGGCGTGTGGGCGCCCATTGCGACCTGTAGCCCGGCCATCACCACCATGCCGAGCGTCGTGTGCAGCGTCATCGTCACGGGGACCCGCGAGATCCGACGCTGCCGCGGTCGCCGCCAGACCGCGAGCCCGAGGGCCGCCGTCAGCAGCAGTGCGGCCCAGTAGACCGGGGGCACGACGCCGAAGGCGGCGGCATCCAGCATCGCGAGCACCATGAGCACCGAGGCCACGACCTCGGGCGGCCGCACCCGCGCACGGTCGGCGGCCAGACAGCAGGCACCGACCGCGGCGGGGGCGACCGCCCACGCGTGGAGGATCTCGCTCATCGTGTCAACACTGGTGGTCGGCGCCGTGACCGTCGTGACCGTGCGCGCTGTGGTCATGACCGTGCGCGCCGACCGCCTCGTCCGCGTGCGGGCCGTGGCCGTGCCCGTCGGCGTGGGCCATCGGAGCGCAGTGCGACGACGCCGGCGCCGGGACGTTCAGCACGGGGTTGCGCTCGAAGAAGTTGTACGGCTTGAGCGTGAACTTCGCGTAGTCCATCGGCATGACGGGCCAGTCCTCGTTGCGCGGGAAGTGCGTGAGCCCGAAGGTGTGCCAGAGCACGACATCCTCGCCCACGAGCGGCTCGTCGCCCGCGATGAAGGCCGGGATGCCGGCACCTCCGGGGTGCTGGTTGACGAAGTCGCCCGCCGCGTACCGCTCGTCGGGGTCGTACTTCGTGACGAACAGGTTCTTCGTCGCGAACGCGGCGCGCGCGGCGATCGACGAGCTGTCGTCGGCGAGCAGCACCGGGGTCTCGGTGGGGAAGAGCATGTACGACGTCGCCTGGCCGCGCTCGGTGGTCTTCTCGGTCGAGGCGATCTGCCAGACCCGGTTCACCGCGCCGTCGGCCACACGACCCGACTCCTTCTCGCTCGTGATGGGCGTCACCTTCTTGGTGAAGGCGTTGCCGGCGGGGTTCTCGGCCGAGATCGGCACGCGCACGGCGTCGATCTCGTTGACGACGTTCGCGACGCCGTCGACGGTCATGTCCAGACGCGCCGAGAACAGGTGCTGGTGGTACGGCGCTCCGAGCCCCGGGGCGACCTCCGACGCGTAGGGGTAGCCCTCGCCCGGGTAGGCGGAGGTGAACAGGATGCCGGTGAGCTTGGCCTCGCACTCGATGGTGCCGTCGAGGTACAGGTACCAGTAGAAGCCGTAGTCGTAGTTGCCGACGGTGGTGAAGAACGAGATGACGAGTCGACGCGAACGGCGCACCTCGCTGGACCCCGTGAAGATGTCGGTGTGCTTCCACAGGGTGCCGAAGTCCTCCTCGTGCATGCACACGGCGTTGCGCACGGTGCGCGGCATCCCGTTCTCGTCCGACAGCACCGCGTCGACGTAGGTGATGTCGCCGACGCAGTCGCATCCGAGTTCGAGCTCGTTCGTGTAGCGCCCGAAGAGGTACTCGCCCGTGTCGAAGTAGTTCTGCCAGAACCGGTTGGGCGCGGGGTCGGCGTAGGGAACGACCATCTCGCTGATCGATCCGCGGTACATCACGGGGCGCCCGGCGAACGACAGCTGGCGCAGGATCAGACCCTCACGGGTGTCGAAACCGATGCGTAGGTCCCACTCGCCCCACGTCACGTGCTCGTCGTCGACGGTGAAGCTCGCCCCTTCGGGCTGCGTGATGACGAGGGGCTTCAGGCCCTCGAGCGGCGGCCCCTGGAGCTCGGGGTCGTCGAAGTTGCCGTGCGTCTCGGGCACGGTGAAGCCGGGGGTGTCGACGATCTCGATGATCCGCCGGTCGGCGACGTCGATGTAGGCGGTCAGCCCGTCGACGGGGTGCGCCCACGGGTGGTCGGCGGGGTGGTCCTGGCGGAACGCGAACGTGCGGAGAACGCGGCGGCCCACCTCGTTCTCGTAGCCGTAGTGACCGGCTGACAGGGGCACGAGCACGACGTCGGCGGTCGTCAGGCCGCGGGCGGCGAGGGCGGCGATCCACTCGGCGCTCTCGTTCGCGATGATGCCGACCTCCTCGAACTCCGCGTCGAGGATCGGCAGCTGCCCATCGGAGCCGTCGAGCTCTGTGGAGCGGAGCACCTCGCCGGTGGCGAGCGAGACGACGAGGTCGAGCGAGTGAGCGGTGCGCAGGTTCAGCAGCTGCACGCGGGCCCGCCGCTCGGGGAAGGCGGCCTCGCCGCGCTCCCAGGCGAGCACGTCGCCCTTGCGTGCCTCCTCGAGGCCGACGTAGGCGAAGCGGGTGGCCTCGTCGATGCCGTCGAGGCCGGCCACGATCGCGTGGACGGTGGTGATCTCGTCCGGCGAGAGCGATGCGAGGGGGTGGGCGGGGGCCGCGGGGGCGACGAAGGCGGTCGAGGTGGGGTCGGTGAGGGTCATGATGTCTCTCTCGGTGGAACGGGTGTGACGAAAAGGAACGGGGACGGATGCCGCGGCGGGAGCGTGCGATCACGGAGCGGGACCGTGGCGCGGGCCGCGGCACCCGGGTCGCTGCGCCAGCGCCGCGGCATCCGGGATCAGCCCGCGATCGTGTCGGTGAGCTTGGCGTAGGCGGCCGGACGGCGGCGGCGGATCCAGGCGGCCTGGGCGTAGCCGAGCACGGGGAACAGCACGACCAGGGCGAGGAGGAACCACGTGACGGCGCCGAAGACCGGGGCGCCGTCGGCGTCCATATCGCCGACCATCACGGGGAAATACACGACGATGATCACGGCCGATACCGCCAGTCCGACGAAGCCGAGCGCGGGAGCGATGACGGTGTTCCACAGCCGCCGGTCGGCACGGGTACGGGCGAAGTAGACGATCACGGCGACCGAGGTCGCGGCCATGAGGATCGCGATCGCGAGCGTCGCGACGCCGGCGAACCACGTGAAGACCTGCAGCAGCGGGTCGAGGTTCAGCACCGCGAAGATCGCCGTGAGCGCCGCGGCCGTCGCCGTCTGCACGATCGACGACACGTGCGGCGAGAGGTGCTTCGCGTGGACGCCGCCCACGCGGTCGGGGAGGACCCCCGCGCCGGCCATCGCGTGCTGGTAGCGGGTGAGCACGTTGTGGAACGACAGCACGCAGGCGAACATCGAGGTCAGCAGCAGGACGTTGACGATGATCTCGCCGACCGTGCCGAGATAGATCGCGACCGTGCGCAGCATGAGGGTGCCGGGGTCTTCCGCGGCGGCCGCGAGGACGCCGTTCGGCCCCCAGGCCATCACGAGGCCCCAGGAGGCGAGCGTGTAGAAGATGCCGATGCCGATGACGGCGCCGTAGGTGGCGCGGGGGATCGTCCGGTCGGGATCACGGGCCTCGTCGCGGAAGATCGCCGTGGCCTCGAAGCCGATGAAGGCCGCGATGGCGAACATCAGGCCGACTCCGGGGGACCCGCTGAGCACGTTGGCCGGCTCGAACGGAGCGGCGCTCAAGCCCTCCGGCCCGCCGTTGAACACGACGGCCGCGACCAGCGCGAGGACGATCGCGACCTCGGCCACCAGCAGCACGCCGAGCACCTTGCTCGAGAGGTCGATGTGCCGGTAGCCCAGGATGCCGACGAGCCCGACGATCGCGAGCGCGTACAGCCACCACGCGAGGTCGGGTCCGCCGAGAGAGACGACGGTGATCTCGAGGAGGTAACCGATGTAGCCGTACACCGACACTTGGATGGTCGTGTAGGTCAGCATCGCCGTCCACGCCGCGGCCAGACCCGAGGGACGCCCGAGGCCGTAGCCGATGTAGGTGAAGAACGCGCCGGGGCGCGGCACGTGCCGCGTCATCGCGGCCAGACCCACCGCGAACAGCAGCAGGATGACGGCGCTGATGGCGTACAGCGTCGGAAAGCCCGCGCCGTTTCCGATCAGGATGCCGAGGGGAGCGGCGCCCCCGACGACAGTGAGCGGCGAGGCCGCGGCGACGACCATGAAGACGATCGCGGTGACGCCGAGGGAGCCCTGCAGCGTCCGCTTCGCCGACGCCGCCACCCCCTTCGATTCGAGCTGGGTCATGTCGGTTCCTCCGTGATGTCGGGTGAGGTGCGCGGTTCCGGTGTCGAGATTCCTCCTTCGTCGTTGCCTGCCCGTGTTGTGGTCGTGAAGGTGTCGCCTCGCCGAGTGAGACACGGGCTGACGGGCGTCTCAGTCGAGGTCACGAGGACGAAACATGGGGGTCGTCCGGGTGCAACGCCCGCCACGTACGGTCGGCATCACCCGACGGAGACCACGTGACTGCACTCGCCCGCGCCATCGCCCGCCCCGACCCCGTCGCCGGCTTCGGCGACCGTTCGCCGCTGCATGGACTCGAACGTCGACGCATCGGCGTCATCGACCTCGCGGCCCAGTCGGTCGCGGCCGTCGCGCCGGCCGCCGCGGCGACGACCGTCGTCCTTCTCGTGGCGGGCATGGCGCCGGGTGCCACGGTCGCCGCGATCGTGGCCGCCGCGATTCTGAGCCTCGGCGTCGCGCGGACCGTCTCGCAGTTCGCGCGACGGTTCGCGGCGACGGGCGCCCTGTACACCTACACCGCCCGGGGTCTCGGCACGCGGGCCGGACTCGCGGCCGGCGCCGCGATCCTCACCGGATACGGCGCCGTGGCGATGTTCGCGCTGCTGGGGGGTGCGTACTACGCGACCTACCTCGTGGCCGGTCTCTGGCCGTCGATCGATCGAGCGCTGGTGACGGCCCTCCTCGTCGTGGGGCAGGGGGTCCTCGTCGCCTTCGTCCTCGTGCGCGGCATCCGGATCTCCGCTCGTGCGGCGCTCGTGGTCGAGACCCTGTCCGTCGCGCTGATCGCCATCCTGCTCGTCGTGCTGCTGGTCAGGATCGGCCCGATCGAGCTGACCGCCGTCGCCGGTCTCGGCGTCGCGACGACCATCGAGCCCACGGCTTTCGCGGCCGGAGCGGTGATCGCCCTGACGGCGTTCGTCGGGTTCGAGTCCGCTGCCACGCTCAGCGTCGAGTCGGTGTCGCCGTTGCGCAACGTCCCGCGCGCGATCACCGGCACCGTGGTGCTGTCGGGTCTGCTCTACGTTCTCGCGGCCGTCACCCAGGTCGCCGGGTTCGACGCTCTGGGCGCCGACCTCGCCGCGAGCGCCTCGCCGGTCAACGAGCTCGCCGAGGCCTACGGCCTGGGCGGGTGGGGCGTCGTGGCCGATCTCGGCATCACCGCGTCGTTCCTCGCGTGCGCGATCGGGTCCACGACCGCCCTCGTGCGGGTGCTGTTCGCCCTGAGCCGCGACGGCGTCCTGCCTCCCGCGGTCGGTCGCACGCATCGGCGCTTCGGCACGCCCGCGACGGCGGTGGCGTGGGCGCTGCCGGTGATCACAGCCGTGCCGGTCGCGGTGGGGGCGGCGGGCATCGACACCCGCGCCGCGATGCACCTCACGATCGGGGTCGGCGCCGCAGGCTACATCGTGGCCTACATCCTCGTCTGCGTCGCCGCGCCCTTCTTCCTTCGGCGGATCGGCGAGCTCACGGCCGGCGCCGCGGTCGTCGCCGGGGTGTCGGCTCTCGCCCTGGCCGCCGCACTCGTGTCGTTCTTCGTCGACGACGCCGCCTCGGGAGGGGCGGTCCTCATCGTCGTCACGTCGCTCGCTGTCCTGGCTGCAATCGTCGTCGTCGTGCTTCGTCGGCGGCACGGCCCGGGAGCGCTCGGGGCCTACGACGAACCGGTCGCGGCGCAGGTGCTCGGGGGAGTGGTGTCGCCGCGGCATCCCGACGATGCGTGAGGGACCGGCGCTCGCCGCGCGACAGCCCGGCGCCGTGCACTCCGCGCTCGCCGTGCTCGAAGCTGTCGCACATCTCGGGGCAGGCGTCAGCGCCCAGCGCCTGTCGGCCGAGCTGGGGCTGCCGCGGGCGACGACCTATCGGCTGGTGAACCTCCTCGTCGAAGACGAGTACCTCGTGCGCACCCCGGATCTGGCGGGGTTCGCGCTGGGGGCGAAGGTGGCGCAGCTCGCCGCGGTCGTCGCCCCGCCCGCACGCCTGTCTTCGGCGGCCCGAGCTGTCCTCGCCGACGTGCGTCGAACGGTTCGCGGGGGCGTCCACGTGGCGCTGTTCGTCGACGGTCGCGTCGCCGTCATCGACGCCGACCCGGACTTCCCGCTGTCGGATCAGGCGCGCCTCGAGCGCGAACCGGCCCGGTACGCGCTCGGCCGGCTCATGCTGCTGTCGCAGGGCGACGAGGCGACGCCCGAGCTCGCCCGGGCGCGTGACGATCTGGCGCGATGGGGTGCGACACGCCAGAGCGGAGAGCTCGTCGCGGCGTCCGGATGCCTCGCCATCCCCATCGTCGATGCGAGCGGGCTCGCGGCGGGCGCGGTGGCGTTCTCGGGTCCGCGGCACCGCGTCGACGACCCCGGCGACGTGCTGTCGGCGCTGCGTCCGGCGGCCGACGCCCTCGCGCCGCTGATGGTGTGACGCGCATCGGGTAGGCTGTACACGGCTCTCCGCGTGGCGGCATCCAGGCCAACTCCCCCAGGACGGAAACGTAGCAAGGGTAACCAGGCTCTACCGGGTGCGCGGAGAGTCTTTTCTTTGCCCGGAAGTCCTCGCCCGGCACCGCTCGAGACGTCCCGCGGATGCCGAGAGCCTCGACCTCAGCGTCGGGCGAAGGGCCCGTCGAGCACCGCCCACTGCAGCAGCATGATGGTCTTGGCATCCTGGATCGAGCCGTCGCGGATCATCGCCAGAGCGTCGTCGATGTCCACCTCGACGATCTCGATCTCTTCGCCCTCCTCTTCGAGGCCGCCCCGGTCGCCCTCGCGCGTGGCGCCGTCGTACGCGGCGGCGAAGAAGTGCAGGCGCTCGGTGACGGATCCCGGACTCATGTAGACATCGAACACGTGCTGCACCTCGTCGACCCGCACGCCCGTCTCCTCTTCCGCCTCGCGGCGGATCGCGGTGAGCGGGTCGTCGTCGTCGAGGAGTCCGGCGGCGGTCTCGAGGAGCATGCCGTCGGGGTGGTCGTTGACGTACACGGGGTAGCGGAACTGGCGGGTCAGCAGGACGGTCCGTCGCGCGGTGTCGTGCAGGAGGATCGTCGCTCCGTTGCCGCGATCGTAGGTCTCGCGCGTCTGTGTGACCCACTTTCCGTCATCGCTCCGGTAGCGGAACGTCGTCGCCCGGAGCACGTGCCACCCCGCCGCGAGCACCTCGACGTCGGCCACCTGGACGCGCGGGTTGCGGTCGAGGTCGCGGCCGGTGAGGTGCAGGCCGGTGCGTCCGCGGTGGTCGGGGACGGTGGTGCCGGGAACGGGAGAGTCGGTCATGACTCGGAACAATAATGCAGAAACGTGCAAGAATGTGAACATGACGCTCGCCGCTGCCCGGAAGGACGCCCTTCTCGACCGCTTGCGGCGCGACGGCCGCCTCGTCGTCAAAGACGTCGCCCTCGAACTCGGTCTCTCCGAAGACAGCATCCGCCGCGATCTTCGGGAACTGGATGCCGCCGGCCTCGCGGTCCGGGTCTACGGAGGGGCCCTCCTCGCCTCGCCGGCCGTCGCGGACTACGAGGCGCGAGGGAGTGTGGCGCGATCGAGCAAAGCGCGCGTGGCCGCGGCGGCGCTGGAGCGCATCGAGCCCGGCGCGACGGTGCTGCTCGACGGCGGGACGACGACGCTCGCCCTCGTCGAAGCCCTCCCGCGGTCGTTCGCGGGAACGATCATCACGCATTCCCCGACGATCGCGGCAGCCCTCCTGCACCACGACGCCGAGGTCATCATGATCGGCGGCCGCATCTTCAAGCATTCCGCCGTCGCGTGCGGAGCGGCCGCGGGGGAGGCGGCCCGCGCCGTCAGTGCCGACGTCTTCTTCCTCGGGGTCACCGGCGTGCACCCCGCGGCGGGGCTGACGACAGGGGATGCCGACGAGGCCGCGATGAAGCGCGTGCTCGCCGAACGCGCCGCCGAGACGTTCGTGCTGGCGAGCGAGGAGAAACTGGGGGCGGCGTCGCGGTTCGGCATCCTGCCCCTCGACGGCGTGACGGGGATCGTCGCCGACCTCGACCCCGACACGCCCCTGGCCGCCGATCTCGAGGCCGCGGGCGCGAACGTGCTGTATCCCTCGACGCCGAAGCAACCCCGCCGCGATCCCGGAGGCCCGCAATAGGCTGGACCGCGTGACGCAGAGCATCTACATCACGTCGGCCGAGGGGCACTCGGGCAAATCCACCGTCGCTCTGGGTGTCCTCGACGCCCTCAGCCGTGTCACCCCGCGCGTGGGGGTGTTCCGCCCCATCGCGCGCTCCACCGCCGAGCGCGACTACGTGCTCGAAATGCTTCTCGACCACGACGGCGTCGAGCTCGCGTACGACGATTGCGTCGGCGTCACCTACGACGACGTGCGCGACGACGCCGATGCCGCCCTGGGCCGCATCGTCGAGCGCTACAAAGCCGTCGAGGCGCGGTGCGATGCCGTGGTCGTCATCGGCAGCGACTACACCGACGTCGGCAGTCCCGCCGAGCTCGCCTACAACGCGCGCATCGCCGCCAACCTCGGCGCCCCCGTGCTGCTGGTCCTCGGCGGCCGCGCACAGCAGGGCCAGGGCGAGACGCTGGGACTCTCGGTCGCGCGCACCCCACATGAGGTGGGCCAGATTGCGTCCCTCGCGGTCGCCGAGCTCGTCCACGAGCGTGCCGAGGTGTTCGCGGTCATCGTGAATCGCGCCGATCCCGACGAGCTCGACGGCGTCGTGGCCTCCGTCCGCCAGGTCATCGACGGCGTGCCTTTCGCCTCCTCCGACGAGCGTCGTCCGGTGCCGGTGTGGGCTCTTCCCGAGGACCGCTTCCTCATCGCCCCCTCGATGCGCGGCGTGCTGCGCTCGGTCGAGGGCGAGCTCATCAAGGGCGACCCCGAACTGCTCACGCGCGAGGTGCTGGGCGTGGTCGTGGCCGGCATGTCGATGGTCAACGTGCTTCCGCGGCTGAAGGAGTCGGCGGTGATCGTCATCCCGGCCGACCGCAGCGAGGTCCTCCTCGCCACCCTCCTCGCGAACGCCTCGGGAACCTTCCCCTCCCTCGCGGGGATCGTCCTCAACGGAGGGTTCGAGCTGCCGGACCCGATCGTCCGCTTGATCGACGGCCTCGGCTCCCCGCTTCCGATCATCGCCACCGATCTGGGAACGTACGACACCGCCGTGCGCATCATGAACACGCGCGGGCGCCTCGCCGCCGACTCTCAGCGTCGGTACGACACGGCTCTGGCGATGTTCGAACGCCACGTCGACACCGCCCTGCTGACGCGCGAACTGGGGGTTGCACGCCCCAGCGTCGTCACCCCGCTGATGTTCGAGTACGGCCTCGTCGATCGCGCCCGCACCGACCGCCGCCGGATCGTGCTCCCCGAGGGCAATGACGACCGGGTGCTCCGCGCCGCCGCGACCGTGCTCTCGCGCGGCATCGCCGACCTGACGATCCTCGGCGAGCCGATCGAGGTGCGCGGGCGGGCCATCGAGCTCGGCATCGATATCCGCGACGCCGAGGTGCTCAGCCCCTTCGATGCCGTGCACGTGGAGAAGTTCGCGACCGAGTACGCACGGCTGCGCGCCCACAAGGGCGTCACCCACGCCCAGGCAGCCGACACGGTCACCGATGTCTCGTACTTCGGCACGATGATGGTGCACCTGGGTCTCGCCGACGGCATGGTCTCCGGGGCGGCGCACACGACCGCTCACACGATCCGCCCCGCGTTCGAGATCATCAAGACCGCCCCCGGCGTCTCGGTCGTCTCGAGCGTTTTCCTCATGGCTCTCGCCGACCGTGTGCTTGTCTACGGGGACTGCGCCGTCATCCCCGACCCCACCAGCGAGCAGCTGGCCGACATCGCCGTGTCATCGGCCGCGACCGCCGAACAGTTCGGCATCGAGCCGCGCGTGGCGATGCTGTCGTACTCGACGGGGGAGTCGGGCACCGGAGCCGACGTCGAGAAGGTGCGCGCGGCCACGGCCCTCGTGCGCGAACGCGCCCCCGAGCTGCTCGTCGAGGGTCCGATCCAGTACGACGCCGCGGCCGACGCGGCCGTCGCCAAGGCCAAGATGCCGGGCTCCGAGGTGGCCGGGCGGGCGACGGTCTTCGTCTTCCCCGACCTCAACACCGGCAACAACACCTACAAGGCCGTGCAGCGCTCGGCCGGTGCGGTCGCCATCGGGCCCGTGCTGCAGGGCCTCAACAAGCCCATCAACGACCTCTCGCGCGGCGCCCTCGTCGACGACATCGTCAACACCATCGCGATCACCGCGATCCAGGCCCAGGGGAGCACCTCATGAGCGTCGTGCTCGTCGTCAACAGCGGATCGTCGTCGTTCAAGTACCAGCTGCTCGACATGGATCGCGAACAGGTTCTGGCCTCCGGACTCGTCGAGCGCATCGGCGAGGACCTCGGCGTCGCGAAGCACACCGTGACCGCCGCCGCCCTCGCGTCGACCGATGGTCCGGCCCCGACGGTGACGGATGCCACCTTCACCATCGAGCGCGAGATTCCCGACCACACGGCGGGCTTCGCGGTGATGCTCGAGGCCTTCGCGGCGCACGGCCCCTCGCTCGACGAGCGTCCCCCGGTGGCCGTCGGCCACCGCGTCGTGCACGGCGGGGCGCGGTTCTTCGAGCCGACCGTGGTGACGCCCCTGGTCGAGATCAACATCGACGAGCTGTCGGTCCTCGCACCCCTGCACAACCCGGCCAACCTCGCGGGCATCGTGGCGGCGAAGAAGGCCTTCCCCGACGTCCCGCACGTTGCCGTGTTCGACACGGCCTTCCACCAGTCCCTCGCACCCGAGGCGTACACCTACGCGATCGACCGCGAGCTCGCCGAGGCCCACCGCATCCGCCGCTACGGCTTCCACGGCACGAGTCACAAGTTCGTCAGCGAAGCCGCGGCGGCTTTCGTCGGCCGTCCGCTCGGCGAGCTCAAGCAGATCGTCTTCCACCTCGGCAACGGCGCGTCGGTCGCCGCGATCGAGGGCGGCCGCTCGGTCGACACGTCGATGGGACTCACGCCCCTCGAGGGGCTCGTCATGGGCACGCGCTCGGGTGACCTCGACCCGGCCGTGCTCTTCCAGCTCGCCCGCCGCGCTGACATGTCGATCGCTGATCTCGACGCTCTTCTCAACAAGAGATCGGGCCTGCTGGGCCTGGCCGGTGTGAGCGACATGCGCGACATCGGCGAGCGACGGGATGCCGGAGACCCGGCGGCCCAGCTCGCCTTCGACGTCTATGTCCACCGTCTCCGCGCCTACGCCGGGGCGTACCTCGCTCAGCTCGACGGGGTGGACGTCATCTCGTTCACCGCCGGGGTGGGGGAGAACTCCGTCCGTGTGCGGGAGGAGGCGATGGCCACGCTCGGCTTCGCCGGTGTCGAGATCGACCCGGAACGGAACGCGGCACGGGAGCGCGGCATCCGTCGGATCTCGACCGACTCCTCGCGCGTCGAGGTGCTCGTCGTCCCCACGAACGAAGAACTCGAGATCGCACGTCAGACTCTCTCGGTCACCGCCTGACCAAGCCAGGTGACCAGACTCGGGCTGCCGGGTGAGGTGCGGGGCGGTTACGACCTCACGGGCACGCCTTTTCGAGCCGTTCGGACAGGTCGAGAACTTCTCCCGACGCCCGCTCGACGAGCGGCTCCGGGGCCGGTTCTCGTCACGACCTCGACGGGTCGTCGGGTCAGAGAGGCGGCCGGGAGACGCGGTACGGTCGACCCCCTGCCGTGGCTGCGATTCGACGCCTGCCCCAGCGGGCCCCGATCCTCTCGGACGGGTGCGTGACCCCACCCGAGAGAAGAACACCTCCATGGCATCCCGCAGCGCGCAAGCGTCCCGAACCGCGAGGCGAGTCCTCACCCTGGTCGCCGCTCTCACCCTGGCCGCCGGACCGGGGCTGATCGCGACGAGCCCGGCGGTGGCCGCGACCGCGTGCGCGACGCCTCTCACGGTCGATCTCACGGTGCTGCTCCAGGGCGCGTACGACGCGGGGAGCGGGCTGATGAGGACCAGCTACCTCACCCAGGGGTCGCTTCCGGCGACAGAGCCGTACGAAGCGCTCGGATACCCGCTGCGCGGCGGCGAGGACAACACCGTCTCGCTCGTCGATCCGGGAACTGTTGCGGCGCCGGTCGACTGGGTGCTCGTCGAGTTGCGCTCGGCGGCGGATCCCACCCAGATCGTGGCGACCGACACCGTCACCCTCGGCCGCAACGGGACGGCGAACGCGGCACCGCGCTTCTTCGCCCCGGCGGGCGAGTACTTCGTCGCCGTCGAACACCGCAACCATCTCGGTCTCATGACCGCCGCGCCCATCTCCGTGCAGACCACCGGAACCGTGGTCGACTTCACCTCGCCGACGACCGCCGTGTACGACGACGGTTCCGGCGTCGACGGCAACCGCGTGGTCAGCGGCTCCGTCGCGCTCATGCGCGCCGGCGATGCGAGTCGAACCCCGGGAGTCGCCCACCGCGTCGAGTACGCCGAGGAGGCGCAGGCGATCCTCGACCGTCTGGACGGGGATGTGACGAGGATCCTGCGCGGATACTTCACCGAGGACGTGAATCTGAACGGGAACGTCCGGTACGCGGGAGCCGCCAACGACCCGACGACCGTGCTGAGCACGGTCCTGGGCGGAGATCAGGCGGCAGTGCTCGTCGAGCAGCTTCCCGTCGGGGTCCTCGGGGCCGAGCCCGCCTGCGACCCGCCCGTCATCACCTCGCCGAACCCGTCGGGTGCCGAGCTGGGAACCGCCTTCTCCTTCCCGGTCACCGCGTCGGGCACCAGGCCGATCACCTACGCCATCACCGCGGGCTCCCTCCCTCCCGGGCTGACCCTCGACCCGGCGACGGGGCTCATCGCCGGCACGCCCACCACCGCGGGGACGTTCCCGTTCACGATCACCGCGACCAACGCCTACGGCTCCGACACGCAGTCGAGCGAACTCACGCTGAGCGTCGCGCCCACTCCGACACCGACGTCGACACCGACGGTGGCGCCCACCCCCGACCCCACGTCAGCGCCCACCCCGTCGCCCTCGCCCACGGTGAGCCGGGCGCCTCTCGCCACGACGGGCGCCGACGTCGACCCGACGGTGCCGGTCGTGGGCGGTGCACTGCTGCTCCTCGGCGGGCTGGTGCTCGCCGCCCGCTTCGGGCTGCGCACCCGGTCACGCCGGAGTCGCTGACGCCCGCTCGGCGCGGACCGCGGCGCGGGTTCTCTTCGCCGCGCCGCGCCGCGCGCCATGATCGATCGACTCCTCGACGGGTGCGGCCAGTACGCTGAACGCAGCGCCTCGGGCGCCCCCGACACCCGATCAGGAGCATGCCGTGACCGACACGCCCGCACTTCCCGACCTCACCGGCTACGAGGGCGTGCTGTTCGACCTCGACGGCGTGCTGACGCCGACCGCCGAGGTGCACATGCGCGCGTGGAAAGAGATGTTCGACGAGCTGTTCGCGGCGTGGAACATCGAGCCGGCTTACACCGACCGCGACTACTTCGAGTACGTCGACGGCAAGAAGCGCTACGACGGGGTCGCGAGCCTGCTGCGCAGCCGTGACGTCGAGGTGCCCTGGGGCGACCCCTCCGACGATCCGTCCGCTGACACGGTGTGCGGGGTCGGCAACCGCAAGAACGCGGTGTTCTCGCGTATCCTGCGCGCCGAGGGCATCGCGCCGTACCCCGGTTCGGTCGCCCTCCTCGACGTGCTGCAGGCCGCCGGAACCCCCATCGCCGTGGTGTCGAGCTCGAAGAACGCCGTCGAGGTGCTCGAGGCCGCGGGACTGCGCCACAGGTTCCCCGTCGTCATGGACGGCGTCGTCGCCGAACGCGACCACCTTGCCTCCAAGCCCGCCCCCGATGTCTTCGCCGAGGCGGCCCGCCTGCTCGGTGTCGATCCCGCGCGATCGGTGGCCGTCGAAGACGCCCTGAGCGGTGTGCGCTCGGCCGTCGCCGCCGGTTACGCGGCGGTCGTGGGCGTCGATCGCGGCGTCGGAGCCGACGACCTCACGGCCGCCGGTGCCACCGTGGTCGTCGACGACCTGGCCGCGTTCGTAGACTGAGCCGTCGCCTTCGGGCGATTCCCCCTGCCGCTCTCGCGGCACCCCTGAGCTCCACCCGCCCGGGCACACCCGACACCGCCCGTGCGAACCCCCGTACCTCGCCACCGGAAGGCACGCCCGATGATCGATCGCGATCGTTTCCCCATCGATGAATGGCGCCTCATCGAGACCGAGTTCTCGGTCGACGATGTGGGAGTCACCGAGACCCTCTTCTCCGTCGGGAACGGCTACCTGGGTCTTCGCGGAAACCCCATCGAAGGACGCTTCGCGCTCGAGCAGGGCACGTTCATCAACGGCTTCCACGAGACGTTCCCCATCCGCCACGCCGAACAGGCCTACGGCTTCGCGGAGGTCGGGCAGACGATCATCAATGCACCGGATGCCAAGGTCCTGCGCGTCTATGTCGACGACGAGCCGCTCTCGCTCGACGTCGCGGACGTGCGCGAGTACGAGCGCGTGCTCGACATGCGCCAGGGGATCCTGCGCCGGAGCCTGCTCTGGGTGACCCCGTCGGGCAAGCACGTCCGGATCGAGGACGAGCGTTTCGTCTCGTTCGACGAGAAGCATCTCGCGGTGCTCCGGCTCACCGTGACGGTGCTCGACTCCGACGCCCCGGTCACCGTGAGCAGCCAGCTGCTCAACCGACAGGACGGCGAAGGCATCTACGGCGGCTCGCCGATGGCATCCAAGCAATCCGGGTTCGACCCGCGCAAGACCGAGAAGCTGAGCGACCGTGTGCTCCAGCCGCGCGAGTACTGGCAGGACGGCGACCGGTCCGCGCTGAGCTACGAGGTGACCGACTCGGGCATGACGCTCGCCGTCGTCGCCGACCACCTCGTCGACACCGCCAACGAATGGACGTCGCGTCAGCTCATCGAGCCCGACATCGCCAAGAACGTCTTCCGCGTCGACGCGCGGGCGGGTGTACCCACGACCATCACGAAACTCGTGAGCTACCACACCTCGCGCGGTGTTCCCACGGGCGAACTCCTCGATCGCTGCCGGCGCACGCTCGACCGCGCCCGTGAGACGGGAGTCGACGGCCTCGTCGACCAGCAGATCGCCTGGTACGCGGCGTTCTGGGATCGCTCCGACGTGCGCATCGGCGGCCACGGCGACCTGCAGCAGGCCACGCGCTGGTGCCTGTTCCAGCTCGCGCAGGCCGCGGCCCGCGCCGACGGCCAGGGCGTCCCCGCCAAGGGCGTCACCGGCTCCGGCTACAGCGGCCACTACTTCTGGGACACCGAGGTCTACGTCCTGCCGTTCCTGGCGTACACGTCACCGCTGTGGGCCCGTAATGCGCTGCGCATGCGATACCTCATGCTCCCGGCGGCGCGAAAGCGCGCCCATCAGCTCAACGAGGCGGGCGCACTGTTCCCCTGGCGCACGATCAACGGGGAGGAGGCCTCGGCGTACTACGCCGCCGGCACCGCGCAGTACCACATCAATGCCGACGTCTCCTTCGCGCTGGCGAAGTACGTGCGTGCCACCGGCGACGAGGAGTTCCTCGCCCGCGAGGGCGTCGACATCGCCGTCGACACGGCGCGGCTGTGGTCGACGCTCGGGTTCTGGCGCTCGAGCGACGGCGGCGACGAGCACGACTCGTTCCACATCCACGGCGTCACCGGTCCCGACGAGTACACCACCGTCGTCAACGACAACCTGTTCACGAACGTCATGGCGCGCTTCAACCTGCGCTTCGCCGCCCGAACGGTCCGCGACCTCGCCGAGAACGACCCCGACGCGTACGCGCACATGGCCGATCGCATGAACCTCGATCCCTCCGAGCCCGAGCGGTGGGACCGGGCGGCCGAGGCGATGCACATCCCGTTCAGCCCGGCGCTCGGCATCCATCCGCAGGACGCGGTGTTCCTCGAGCGCGAGATCTGGGACCTCGAGAACACCCCGCCCGATCAGCGTCCGCTCCTGCTGCACTTCCACCCGCTGGTGATCTACCGGTACCAGGTGCTCAAGCAGGCCGATGTCGTGCTCGCCCTGTTCCTGCAGGGCAATCACTTCACGGATGCCGAGAAGCTCGCCGACTTCGAGTACTACGACCCGCTGACCACCGGCGACTCGACGCTGTCGGCGGTCGTGCAGTCGATCCTCGCCGCCGAGGTGGGCTACCAGGACCTCGCTCTGGAGTATTTCCGCCAGGCCGCGTTCGTCGACCTCGGCGACCTGCACCACAACGCCTCCGACGGCGTGCACGTGGCGTCGGCGGGCGGCGTGTGGACGGCTCTGGTGAGCGGCTTCGGCGGCATGCGCGACCACTTCGGTCAGCTCACGTTCGACCCGCGTCTCCCCGCGGACTGGCCCGAGCTGTCGTACGTGCTGCACTGGCACGGCACGCGACTCGACATCACGCTGACCGCGACGGCGCTCACGCTGCGTGCGGGCGGTGACGGTGAGCCCGTCGAGTTCGCGGTCCGTGGCGCCGACTACACCGTCGCCCCCGGGGAGACGGTGCGGGTGCCGTTGCACGGTCAGGGGCCCGTCCGCCCGGGACGGCCCTCGATCCGTCAGCTCGAGGGATCGGTCCGCGAAGACGGCACGCTGCTGCTGGCCTCGGTCCCGATCGTCACGGCGGCCATCCCCGTCGTGGGCGACGACGACGAACCCGTCGCCGTCGGTCTCGACGTCTGACGCCCGCTCTCGAACGCGGCGGTGCCTCCCGGGGCGCCGCCGCGTTCGGCTTTCCGCGCGGGGCGGATGCTCGAGTCCGGGGAAGTGGGATGCGACGGGGGCAGGGGATGCCGCGGGGACAGGGCGTCTCGGGGCGTTTCAGCCTGTTGCGGTGGCATCCCCTGTTCTGATGACCGGTGGAGATCGGCGTCCGCCGCGCGCACGGCGCCGGTGCGGGGAGCGCGGCGGACGCGATGTCGGAGGGACGCCGTAGGCTGGTCGGGTGACGACAGCCCTGTACCGCCGATACCGCCCGCAGGCGTTCGGCGAGATGATCGGGCAGTCCCAGGTGACCGAGCCGCTCATGACCGCTCTGCGCAGCGACCGGGTCGGTCACGCGTACCTGTTCTCGGGTCCGCGTGGCTGCGGTAAGACCACCTCGGCCCGGATTCTCGCCCGCTGCCTCAACTGCGCCGCCGGCCCCACCGACACGCCCTGCGGCACCTGCGAGAGCTGCGTCGAGCTCGGCCGCGGCGGAAGCGGTTCGCTCGACGTCGTCGAGATCGACGCCGCCAGCCACAACGGCGTCGACGACGCCCGCGACATCCGCGAGCGCGCGATCTTCGCCCCTGCCCGCGATCGCTTCAAGATCTTCATCCTCGATGAGGCGCACATGGTCACGCAGCAGGGCTTCAACGCCCTGCTGAAGCTCGTCGAAGAGCCGCCCGCGCACGTGAAGTTCATCTTCGCGACGACCGAGCCCGAGAAGGTGCTCGGCACCATCCGCTCGCGCACCCACCACTATCCGTTCCGGCTCGTTCCGCCCGCCGCCATGCTCGAGTACGTCCAGGAGCTGTGCGAGAGCGAGAACGTGGGCGTCGAGGCCGGCGTGCTGCCGCTCGTCGTCCGCGCCGGCGGAGGCTCGCCCCGCGACACGCTGTCTCTGCTCGATCAGCTCATCGCGGGGTCCGACCCCTCCACGGGCGCGGGGACCGAACAGGCGGGCCAGGTGCTCGTCCGCTACGAGCGCGCCGTGGCGCTGCTCGGGTACACCCACTCCGAACTCCTCGACGAGGTCGTCGACGCGTTCGCCGCGAACGACGGTGCCGGGGCGTTCACCGCGGTCGACCGCGTCGTGCAGACCGGGCAGGACCCGCGGCGCTTCGTCGACGACCTGCTCGAGCGTCTGCGCGACCTCATCGTCGTCGCGGCGACCGGCGCGGGGGCGTCCGCGGTTCTCCGCGGGGTTCCCGACGACCAGCTCGAGCGCATGTCCCGCCAGGCCACCGCGTTCGGCGTCGGGCGTCTCTCGCGCACGGCCGACCTGGTCGTCGCTGCGCTCGACGAGATGACGGGCGCCACGTCACCCCGGCTCCAGCTCGAACTGCTCGTGGCCCGTGTGCTGACCCACGCGGGGGTGTCGCAGGGGGCGTCGCCCGCCACGATCCATGACCTGGATACCGCGCGAGCTACCGCCCCGGCGCCGGCGCCCGCGACCGGCCGCCCCGCGTCGCCGGCCGCCGACATCGCGGCGCCCGCCGCGGCTCCGCGTGTCGCCGCTCCCGCGGCTCCCCGGATCGCCTCCCCGGGCACCGCTGCTCCGAGCACCACTGCCCCGGCGGCTGCGGCTCCGGTTGTCGCGGCTCCCGGGCGTCCTGCTCCGGCCATCGCGTCTCCGGGGTCGCAGGGGAGTCCCGTCGGGCCTCCGGTGGTCGCTCCGCCTTCGGTGGCGACGCCGTCTGTTGCGGCGGCCTCTGTTGCGGCGCCCTCTGTCGCTTCGCCGTCCCGGTCCTCGTCCGCGGGCGGGGCGGCGTCCGATCGCGTCGTCGACAAGCCGGTCGCGCCGTCGCGCGCCGACGACGATGCCCCGCCGCCGTTCACCGACGACGATGCTCCGCCGCCCGACGACGAGCCTCGCCCCGTCGACGCCGCTCCGCACCCGGCGGAGGTCGTGTCAGAACGGCCCGCCCCGGCCGCGCCGACATCGTCGAGCGCTCCCGCACGCGCCTCCGGGGCGGACGACCACGCGCACCCCTTCGACACGGCACCCACGCCCGACAACTCCGACGCGTCCGATGATCTCTTCGGTGCGGGGGAGGTGGCCTCGCCGGTCGCCGTTGCTCCCGCGGCGGAGTCTCCCGTGCCTCAGGCCTCCGCGCCTCCCGCGTCGTCGGCCGGGTCGGGCGGCACACCCGCTCCGGTGGATACGTCCGCGACGACCGACACCGCCCTGCCGACGGACGCCGGGCCGACGGACGCCGGGCCGACGCACGCCGGGCCGACGGACGCCGCAGAGGCAGCGCCCGCCCCTGCGGCGCCCGCCGCGTCGGCCGGCGCCGGGCCGACGGACACCGGCGCGCCCGCCGAGACGGGTACGCCCCCGACCGAGGCGCCGGACGCCTCGCCGCTCGAGCCCGCCGCCCCGACGCCTCCTGCTCAGCCAGTCGGCCCGATCGAGCTCGGTCACGTGCGCGACGCCTGGCCTGAGATCCTCGGGCAGCTCGAGGCCGCGAGCCGCTCGTCGTGGCTGGTGGTCTCCACGGCGACCGTCGCCGCCTTCGATGACGAGGTGCTCACGCTCTTCTTCCGCACGACGAGCGATCTCACGGCGTTCAAGACCCGCAGCGCCGACGGCGGCCCCAGTGAAGACCTGCGCCAGGCGATCCTCGCCGTCCTCGGCGTGCGGGTGAAGTATCTCGCGCGCCTCGACGGTGACGCTCCGGGCGGACCCGGCTCCGGCGGCCCGCGTGGCACGGGTCCCGGTGGCCCCGGCGGTACCGGCTCGGGTGCTCCCGGGCGCGGGGGAGCACCCGCGCGCTCGTCAGCGCCCTATACGGCCAGTGTCACGGACTGGGCCGTCGCGCCCATTCCCGGAGCCGCCCCGGCGGCCCCGCCCTCCGCCTTGGCCGTCGATGACGAGCCTGAGGAGGCGCGCCCCGCGGTCTCCGCGCCGGTCGCAGCGCTCGTCCGCGAGGGGGCCGTCCTGCCGGCCGCCGATGTCGCGCCGTCGGTCCCCGCTCCCGACGAGGTCGACGACGATGACGTCATCCCCCCGGCCGACGAGGCTCCCGACGTGCCGGTGCCACCGGTGATCGTGCCGCGGATGGCGCCCCTGCGCGGGGGCGTGCAGCGGTACGGGGAGGCGGTCGTGCGTCAGATGCTGGGCGCGACCTATCTCCGTGACGAGCCCTACGAGCCCCCGACGAGGTTCACCTGATGTACGACGGCATCGTCCAAGACCTGATCGACGAGTTCGGCCGGCTCCCCGGGATCGGCCCGAAGTCGGCGCAGCGCATCGCCTTCCACATCCTGCAGTCCCCGAGCTTTGACGTCTCCCGTCTCTCGACGCTGCTGGGTGAGATCCGCGACAAGGTGAAGTTCTGCGAGATCTGCGGCAACGTGTCCGAGCAGGACCGCTGCTCGATCTGCCGCGATCCTCGTCGCAACCCCGCGCTGATCTGCGTCGTCGAAGACGCGAAGGATGTCGCCGCCATCGAGCGCACGCGCGAATTCCGCGGGCTCTATCACGTGCTCGGTGGGGCGATCAGTCCCATCGCGGGCATCGGCCCCGACGACCTGCGCGTCAGCCAGCTGATGCAGCGCCTCGCCGACGGGACGGTGCAAGAAGTGATCCTCGCCACCAACCCGAACCTCGAGGGTGAGGCGACGGCCACCTACCTCAGCCGGCTGCTGCACACGCTCGAGATCCGCGTCACCCGGTTGGCATCCGGGCTCCCCGTCGGCGGCGACCTCGAGTACGCCGACGAGGTCACCCTGGGTCGCGCATTCGAAGGGCGCCGCACCCTCTGACGTCACCCCCGCGATCAGCGACGTGTCCGCGCCCGCGCCCTCACCACGCTCGACAGCGTGGCGCGCACCGGCTGCCCCAGGTAAATGCCCAGCGACGCCCCCACCGCGAGGGCGATACCGATCGTGGCCGCGCCGGCGAGCGTGGTGACGCCGGTCATCAGCACCGTGGGATCGTCACCGGACTCGACCACGCCCAGCAGTCCGCGGAACACCGCCGCACCGGGAACCAACGGCAGGATCGCCGCGGTCGTGATCGCGACCGAGGGGACATGCAGTCGGTAGGCGACGACGATGCCGACGAAGCTGCCGATGAACGCGCCGACCCCGCTGGCCGCGGCCACCTCGAATCCGAGTGACGAGGCGCCCACGTACCCGGCCCAGGCGACCAGGCTCAGCGCCGCGCTGACGACGACGATGCGTGCGCCCGCGCCGTTGTACACAGCGACGGCGATCGCGATCACCGCCGCGCCGACGAACTGCACGGTCACGGGGCCCAGCGGCAGCGCGTTCGACGGCGCAGACATCCCCAGCCCCAGCACGCGCACCGTTTCCAGGCCCGCGAGGATGCCGAGCACCACGCCGAGCGTCTGCGTCGTCAGCTCGAGGATGCGCCCCGTGGCGGTGAGCGCGAAGCCGTCGATGGCATCCTGTGCCGCTCCCACCACGGTGAGTCCGGCCAGCATGAGGACGATCCCGGATGCCACGATCACCGACGGTCGGATCGCGGCGGCCGCATCGAGCCCGGTGTAGTGCATCAGCGGGGAGAGGGCCGCGACGACGGTGAGGACGAATCCTCCGGCGATCTGCGCGAAGAAGTACGGCACGCGGGCTCGGGCGAGGAGATGCTGGGTGGTGGCAGCGAGAGCGGCGGCGATGAACGACAGCACCAACGCGAGCCAGTTCGCGCCGAACATGATCGCCACGCCCACGGCGAGCGAGGCCTGCGCGGCGATGACGATCGCGGGGCGGTAGCGGAAGGGCAGGCGACGGATGGCCCGGCACCGCGCGATCGCGTCATCGAGGCCCAGACCGCCGGTGATCTCGGTGACCAGCGCCTGCAGACGCTGGAGCTTGGCGTGATCGGGAACGGAGCCCCGGACGACGCGTAGCAGGGTGGTCGGGTGCGTCGCACCGGGGCGACTGTGCGCGATGGTGATCGAGTTGTACGTGACGTCGACATGGACGGGGTCCAGGCCGTACGCGCCGCACACCCGGACGATCGTCAGGGTCACCTCGTTCGCCGGCGCACCAACGACGAGCATCGTCTCGCCGATGCGGATCGCGAGGTCGAGGATGCGCGTCGACAGCCCCTCGTCGATGACGGGGAGCATCTGCGTCTCCGGGGACGACGCGTCGTCGGTGTGGACGAGGCGGCGCAACGACGAGAGCAGTCGACGCGGGGTGGGGGACAACCGCGAGCCTCCAGGAGCGGGAACCGGGTGGGAGGGCTCGATCCTATCCGCGCCGAGCTGAGCTTCCGGGGGCCTCGCACCCGATCCCGCGCATGACGGAGACGGAATGCGCACGCCCCTAAGATGGACCCTCGGGCGCGACATCCGAGCGCCCCGTCGTGGCCCCCCGACGCCCGACCCTCCCGGGAGTTTCCTCAAATGGCGCTGATCGTCCAGAAGTACGGCGGTTCGTCCGTCGCCGACGCCGAGAGCATCAAGCGGGTCGCGAAGCGCATCGTCGACACGCGTCGCGCCGGCCACGAGGTCGTCGTCGCGGTGAGCGCCATGGGCGACACCACCGACGAGCTGCTCGACCTCGCGGGGCAGGTCGCGCCGATCCCCGCCCCGCGGGAGCTCGACATGCTGCTCTCCAGCGGCGAGCGCATCTCGATGGCGTTGCTCGCGATGGCCATCCACTCGATGGGCTTCGAGGCACGCTCGTTCACCGGCAGCCAGGCCGGCATGATCACGGATGCCACCCACGGCGCCGCACGCATCGTCGACGTCACCCCCGTGCGCCTGCGCGAAGCCCTCGACGAGGGCGCGATCGTCATCGTCGCCGGCTTCCAGGGCTTCAACCGCGACACCCGCGACATCACGACCCTCGGCCGCGGCGGCTCGGACACCACCGCGGTCGCGCTCGCGGCGGCGCTCAAGGCCGACGTGTGCGAGATCTACAGCGACGTCGACGGCATCTTCACCGCCGACCCTCGCGTCGTCCCCCTGGCGCGGAAGCTCGACCGCGTCGGCAGCGAAGAGATGCTGGAGCTGGCCGCCAACGGCGCGAAGGTCCTCTACATCCGCGCCGTCGAGTACGCCCGCCGCCACGGCGTGCTGATCCACGCGCGATCCACGTTCAGCTCGGGCGAGGGCACCTGGGTGCTCGACGCTTCGAAGACCTCCTCACTCGTCCCCGAAAGAGAAGCCATGGAAGAGCCCATCGTCGCCGGCGTCGCCACCGACCTCAGCCAGGCCAAGATCACCGTCATCGGCGTGCCCGACGTTCCCGGCAAGGCCGCCGACATCTTCAAGATCGTCGCGAAGTCCGGTGCGAACGTCGACATGATCGTCCAGAACGTCTCCGCTGCCGCCACCGGCCGCACCGACATCTCCTTCACGCTCCCCAAGACCGATGCCACGACCGCCCTCAAGGCGCTCGCCGGGGAGCAGTCCGAGGTCGGGTTCGAGAGCCTCGTGCACGACGACCAGATCGGCAAGCTCTCCGTCGTGGGCGCGGGCATGCGCACGCACTCCGGCGTCTCGGCGACGCTCTTCGAGGCCCTCAGCATGGCGGGCGTCAACATCGAGATGATCTCGACCTCCGAGATCCGCATCTCTGTCGTCGTGCGCGGTGTCGACCTCGCCGAGGCCGCACGTCTGGTGCACACCGCGTACGGTCTGGACGGCGAGGCCGAGGCCACCGTCCACGCCGGCACCGGCCGCTGACCTCTCAGCGCCCGGAGCCGCTCGGCCGCGGAGCGATGAACATCGATTCGCGCAACTCGAGGACGTGCGTGCGCGCCGCGTGGGCCGCTCGCTCCGCGTCGCCGCGCTCGATGGCCTCGACGACCGCGAGGTGCTGCGCATTGCTCTCTCGCAGGTAGGCGATCGGGTAGGGCACGAAGTAGGCGTACAGCGCGTCGGCGACCGCCCGGTGCTGCGCGAGCGCCCACTCCTGCCCCGATGCGGCGGATACGGCGCGGTGGAAGCGGACGTCGGCGGCGTGGAACTCCGTCCAGTCCTCCGCGGCGGTCGCGGCCTCGATCGCCGTGCGAGCCTCTCGCAGGTGGACCGTCGTCGCGGGATCGTCGTGACGCCAGGCCGCCTCGGCCGCGAGGGCGGACTCGATCAGGGCGCGCTCGTTGATCAGCGCCCGTACCGTCGGCGCCTCGTCCCGGAAGCGCTGGACGGCGGGGTCCGCGGCCCAGCGCGTCGGGTCGACGTCGTCGGCGACGAACGTCCCGCCGTGACGACCTCGCTTGCGCACGAGGACGTTCTCTTCCGCGAGCGCACCGAACGCGCGACGGATGGTGGCGACGCTGACGTCGAGGGCCTCCGCGGACCGGGCATCCGACGGGAGGCGGTCGCCGGCTGTGAGCAGGCCCAGCTCGATCGCCAGATACAGTCGGGCCCGCACCGCGTCGAACATCGACAGGGGCGAGACCCCCGACAGCGCCGGCGCGACGAAGTGCTCGTCCGCACCGGCGCTCGTCGGGGTCATCACCCGATCATGTCATTCGGTCGGTACCCGGCGCGGCGCGTCGGGCTGCCGCGTCGGGCTGCCGCGTCCGTCCGACGCGTCAGTCCGACGCGATGTCTCCCCGTTCGAGCTGGGTGATCGCGCCGGTGGGGGTGGCATCCGGGATCTGGATCTCGCCGATACGCCGACGGCCGCCGAGGAGGGCTCCGAACGCTCCCGCCGCGACCGGGATCAGCGCGAGCACGATCGACAGCTCGACGCTGCCGCCGGTGATGAGGGTGAAGTTCGACAGGACCAGCCACAGCGACACCGCCAGACCGACCACCGCGGCGAGCGGAGCCACCACGGCACGACCGATGAGTCTCGATCGCACGCTCGCGTTGCGGCGGAAGAAGACGAACACGGCGATCGAGGTGAGCAGCATCAGCAGGACCATGCCGACGGTGGCCACGCCTGCCATCGAGCCGAAGACGCCGATCAGGGGATCGACGTCGAAGAGGGCGAACGCACCGACGAGGACTGCGGCTGTCACGCTCTGCACGACGGAGGAGAAGGCGGGGGAGTGGTGCGCACCGTGGACGGTGGCGAGGCGACGCGGGAGGACCCCGCGCCCGGCCAGCGTGAACTGATAGCGGGCGATGACGTTGTGGAACGACAGCACGCACGCGAACAGGCTCGTCACCAGCAGAACCTGCACGATGTCTTGGAAGATCGGACCGAGGTAGCGACCGGTGAGGTCGATGAGCATGTTCGCATCGCCCGCGAGGGTGGCCTGGGCCAGCGCGACCGCTCCGGCTCCACCGGCGCCGGTGATGAGCGCCCAGCAGGAGATCGCGTAGAAGACGCCGATGATGATGACGGCGAGGTAGGTGGCGCGCGGGATCGTCCGCGCCGGGTCGCGGGCTTCGTCACGGAAGACCGCGGTCGCCTCGAATCCGATGAATCCCGTCAGCGCGAAGAGCACCGAGACGGCGAGTCCGGGGGAGAACACGTTCTCCGGTGCGAAGGTCGACCAGACGATGCCCTCGGCCCCGCCGGTCGCGAACACCACGGTGTCGAGCACGACGACGACAGCGATCTCCGCGACGAGGGCGATGCCGAGCACGCGCGACGACAGATCGATGTGGCGGTAGCCCAGGAGCGCCACGAGGAGGAGAGCGGCGAAGGCGTACACACCCCAGTGCAGGTCGGGGCCGCCGAAGAAGGTGACGAGTCCGCCGAACGCCCATCCGAGGTACCCGTACACGCCCACCTGGATGGCCGTGTACGCCACCAGAGCCACGAAGGCGGCTCCCAGACCCGCGCGCGGCCCCAGCCCCGCGGCAGCGTACGAGAAGAACGCCCCGGCGTCGCGGACGTACGGTGTCATCGTCACGAACCCGACGGCGAAGACGAGGAGCACCACCGCGGCGAGGATGAATCCGACGGGCGCACCGGCGCCGTTTCCGGCGCCGACCGCGATCGGGACGTTGCCGCCGATCACGGTCAGCGGAGCTGCCGCGGCGATCACCATGAAGACGATCGAGCCGGTGCCCAGGCGGCCTGTCAGTCGCTTCTGCGTGGTCGCGGGCGGAGTGCCGGGCTCAGCGTGTGCGGTCATGTGGATCGTCCTCCTCAGGAAGCGGGATGGTCGGTGGAACGTCGTGACACGGGAAGGTCGGGGCGTCGATCCGCGAGATAGGGATTGCGGGAGCGGGCGCGATCGACGGCGCTCGCGTCGATCGCGGCGAAGAGAAGCTCGTCCTCGGTGGCGCCGGCGTCGGCGAGGACGGATCCGCCGGCGTCCACGATGCTGCTGCGGCCGACGTAGCGCAGGTCGCCCTCGGCGCCGACGCGGTTGGCGTAGGCGATCGCGATCTGGTTCTCCCATGCGCGGACGCGGAGCAGATGTTCCGCGATGAACTCGTAGGGCTCCATCTGCGCGGTGGGCACGATCACGAGATGGGCTCCGGCCAGCGCCAGGGCACGGACGTTCTCGGGGAACTCCACGTCGTAGCAGATGAGCATCGCGAGTCGGACACCGTGGAAGTCGATGACAGGGCCGAGAGAGTCGCCAGGCACGAAGAGCGAGCGATCGAGGGCGCCGAACAGGTGCGTCTTGTCGTAGCGCGAGAGGAGCGCGCCGTCGGCGTCGATGAGCAGGACGCTGTTGGCGATGCCGTCGGCGCGGCGGATCCCCGTGCCCACGGCCACCGCGAGGCCGCCATCGCGCACGGCCTCGCGGATGCGGTCGGGCAGGTCGGCGGTGACCACCTCGTCCAGGCGCTCGCCGATGTTGTAGCCCGTGACGAACATCTCGGGGGTGATCAACAGGTCGGCACCCTGGGCGCGAGCGCGACGGGCTGCATCCGTCAGAGCGCGAAGGTTGCCCGCGACGTCGCCTTCGAGGCCGGCGCTCTGCAGAACGGCGATGCGGAGGGGAGCGGAGGCGGCGGCATCCGCGTTCAAAGTGCTCATTTTGAACACTATAGGGATGGTCGTGTTTCCGCCGTATGACTTTGTTTTGCCGCCATGGTGCGGTCCCCTTCCCCGCCCTGGCGCGGCGGAGTCCGCGAGCGTCGGTAGAATTCCGGAAACCCGAAATGAATGAGGCCCTCGCATGACCCGTATCTCCGACTCCGGAATCTCCCTCGCCGTCGTCGGCGCCACCGGCCAGGTCGGCACCGTCATGCTCGAGATCCTCGCCGAGCGGTCCTTCCCGATTCGCGAGCTCCGCCTGTTCGCTACCGCCCGCTCGGCCGGCAACGCCGTCGAGTTCGGCGGTCACACCGTCATCGTCGAAGACGTCGCCACGGCCGATCCCGCCGGTGTCGAGGTCGCCCTGTTCTCCGCCGGCGCCACGGGCAGCCGTGCCCACGCCCCGCGCTTCGCCGAGGCCGGAGCCCTCGTGATCGACAACTCCAGTGCCTGGAGGATGGACCCCGAGGTGCCCCTCGTCGTGAGCGAGGTCAACCCCCACGCGATCGACCAGGCCGTCAAGGGCATCGTCGCGAACCCCAACTGCACGACCATGGCCGCCATGCCCGTGCTCAAGGTGCTCGACGCCGAGGCCGGCCTCGAGCGCCTCATCGTCAGCACCTACCAGGCGGTGTCCGGCTCGGGTCTCGCGGGCGCCCAGGAACTCCTCGGCCAGGTCGAGGGCGTCCTCGCGCAGGGCGACGTCGAGCGGCTCGTCCGCGACGGCTCGGCGCTCGACTTCCCCCAGCCCGAGAAGTACGTCGCGCCGATCGCGTTCGACGTCATCCCGTTCGCCGGCAACCTCGTCGACGACGGCCTCAACGAGACCGACGAAGAGAAGAAGCTGCGCAACGAGAGCCGCAAGATCCTCGAGCTCCCCGAGCTCCGTGTCGCCGGCACGTGCGTGCGCGTCCCGGTCTTCACCGGCCACTCGCTCAGCATCAACGCCGAGTTCGTCCGCGACATCACGCCCGAGCGTGCGCGGGAGCTGCTGTCCGACGCCCCCGGGGTCCGCCTCGAAGAAGTGCCGACCCCGCTTCAGGCTGCCGGCACCGACCCGAGCTACGTCGGTCGCATCCGCGCCGACCAGTCCGCCCCCGAGGGCAAGGGCCTCGTGCTGTTCATCAGCAACGACAACCTGCGCAAGGGTGCGGCGCTGAACGCGGTGCAGATCGCCGAGATCGTGGCGCAGAAGCTCAGCGCGCGGGTCTGATCCACGGCATCCGGATGCCGGGTGCCGACGTTGTCTCGACATCGAACCGACCGATCTCTCGATGTCGAGAGACCTTCCAGCCCGCGCCTAGAATCGTCGGGTGACTGAAAACGTCGATGTTCTCCTCATCGGTGGCGGCATCATGTCCGCCACTCTCGGCACGCTGCTGAAGGACCTCCAGCCCGATCTGAAGATCGCGGTCTTGGAGCGCCTCAGCGACGTCGCGCAGGAGAGCTCGAACGCGTGGAACAACGCCGGCACCGGTCACGCCGCGCTCTGCGAGCTCAACTACACGCCCGAGGCGAAGGACGGCTCGATCGATCCGGCCAAGGCCGTCACGATCAACGAGCAGTTCCAGCAGAGCCGGCAGCTCTGGGCCTCGCTGGTGGCCGAGGGTGTGCTCGACGAGCCGTCGACCTTCATCAACCCGACCCCGCACATGACGTTCGTGCGCGGCGAGAAAGACGTCGCCTTCCTCCGCAAGCGCTACGAGGTGCTCAGGCAGCAGCCGCTCTTCGCGGGTATCGAGTACACCGAGGACTCCCGGGTCATCAACCAGTGGGCACCCCTGCTCATGCAGAAGCGTCGCAAGGGCGAGCCCTTCGCCGCCACGCGCGTCCCCGCGGGCACCGACGTCGACTTCGGCTCGCTGACCCGCCAGCTCTTCGCGAACCTCCGCGACAAGGGCGTCGACGTCGCCACCAACCACGACGTCAAGAAGCTGAAGAAGCAGAAGGACGGTTCGTGGCAGGTCTCGTACCGTCACGTCATCGGCGGAACCCCCGGCTCGATCAACGCGAAGTTCGTCTTCGTGGGGGCCGGCGGCTGGGCGCTGAAGCTCCTCCAGCGCTCCGGCATCCCCGAGATCAAGGGCTACGGGGTCTTCCCGATCGGCGGGCAGTGGCTGAAGACGTCGAACCCCGCGCTCGTGGCGCAGCACCAGGCCAAGGTCTACTCCCAGGCCTCGGTGGGCGCTCCGCCCATGTCGGTGCCGCACCTCGACACCCGCGTGATCGACGGGGAGTCGTCCCTGCTGTTCGGACCGTTCGCGACCTTCAGCCCCAAGTTCCTCAAGAACGGCTCGATGCTCGACATCGTCACGCAGGTGCGCCCGCACAACCTGCTGCCGATGCTCAAGGTCGCCGTCGACAATCCCGGTCTCATCAAGTACCTCGTCAGTGAGCTGCTGAAGACCCACGCGAAGAAGGTCGACAGCCTTCGCGACTTCATGCCGACCGCCAAGGCCGAGGACTGGGAGCTGCTCGACGCCGGCCAGCGTGCCCAGGTCATGAAGAAGGACAAAGACAAGGGCGGCGTTCTGCAGTTCGGCACCGAGGTCATCACGGCATCCGACCGGTCGATCGCCGGACTCCTGGGCGCCTCCCCGGGGGCGTCGACCGCGGTGTCGATCATGCTCGGCCTCATCAAGACCTGCTTCCCCGAGCGGATGCCGGAGTGGGAGCCGCGCCTGCGCGAGCTCATCCCCAGCTACGGCGAGACGCTCAACACGCACCCCGAGGCAGCCCGCAAGGAGCTGGATGCCACGGCCCAGGCGCTGAGAATCAACCCCTGAGCCCGTGGCGAAGCTGTACTTCCGCTACGGAGCGATGAACTCGGGCAAGTCGACGGCTCTGCTGCAAGCGGCGTACAACTACGAGGAGCGGGGCCAGCGTGTCCTGCTGGCCAAACCCGAGATCGACACCAAGGGCGCCGACCAGATCGACAGCCGCCTCGGTGTGAAGCGCCCTGTCGACTTCCTCGTGGCCGCCGACGATGATCTCCGCGAGGTCTTCCACGCCGCCGCAGGCCACGCTCCCGTGGCCTGCCTCCTGGTCGACGAAGCACAGTTCTTCACTGCCGCGCAGGTCGACGATCTCCTGCGCATCGCGGTACTCGACGGTATTCCGGTGCTCGCCTACGGCATCCGGACCGATTTCCGGACCGAGGCCTTTCCGGGCTCGGCCCGCCTGATGGAGATCGCCCACAGCCTGGAAGAGCTCAAGACCATCTGCCGCTGCGGGCGCAAGGCGATCTTCAACGCCCGTCTCGTCGGCGGGCGGTTCGTGTTCGACGGAGATCAGGTGGCGATCGACGAGGGGCAGATCGAGGGCGAGGTCACCTACGAGTCGATGTGCGCCGCCTGCTATCTCCGAGAGTCCGGCGGGCGGTTGGACGGGCGCTGAGGCCCCGCGGGCGACCAGCGACGCTGTCGCCGAACGATAGCCTGGGACCATGCGCGTCCTCCTCGCCGGCGGTGCCGGTTACATCGGAACCCACACGGCCGTCGCCCTTCTCGACGCCGGTCACGACGTCGTTCTGCTCGACGATCTGTCCGGAACGCATGCGATCGCCGCGGAGCGCGTCGAGCGCATCGCGGGCAAGCCCGCGCCGCTGGCCGTGGGCGACGCCGCCGACGACGCGGTGGTGTCCGCTGTCTTCGACGAGCACGGACCGATCGACGCGATCATCCACCTCGCGGCGTTCAAGGCGGTGGGGGAGTCGACCCAGAAGCCTCTGGAGTATTACTCCAACAACCTCGACACCACTTTCGCGCTCCTGCGCGTGGGGGTGGCCCACGGCATCCGTTCCTTCGTGTTCTCCAGCACCGGCACGGTCTACTCCGACCCGGCCGATCTGCCGTTCACGGAGGAGTCGACGACGAGCATCGATCTCACCAACGCGTACAGCAAGTCCAAGCGCATGAACGAGGTCGTGCTCGCCGATGTGGCCCGCGTGAACCCCGACCTGAACGTCACGGTCCTGCGGTACTTCAACCCCGTGGGTGCCCACCCCTCCGGCCTCATCGGCGAAGACCCCGCCGGCATCCCGAACAACCTCATGCCCTTCGTCTCGCGCGTCGCGATCGGCACGCTCGACGAGGTCGGTGTCTTCGGTGACGACTACGACACCCCCGACGGCACCGGTCTGCGCGACTACATCCACGTCGTCGACCTGGCCGAGGGCCACGTCGCGGCCCTCGAGCAGGCGCAGCCCGGTCACCAGGTGTTCAACCTCGGCACCGGGCGCCCGGTCAGTGTGCTCGAACTCGTCGCGTCCTTCGAGAAGGCGGTGGGTCATGAGCTGCCGAAGCGGATCCTCGACCGGCGCCCGGGCGACGTCGCGGCGACCTACTGCGACCCCTCGAAGGCGGCGGAGGTGCTCGGATGGCGCACGCGCCTCACCATCGACGACGCCTGCCGCGACTACTGGAACTGGCAGACGACGAACCCGGCGGGCTACGCCGCTCCCGCCGACGCCTGACGCACCGCGCGTAGGCTGGTGTGGTCCGGCCACACCGTCACCACCGGACGGACAGGGACACGATGCCGAACGACGCTCCTCGCGCCTGGCAGGTCGTCCTCGAGCGCATCGAGGCCGACCTGCGTGACGGTCGTCTGGTGCCGGGCGATCGGCTGACGCCCGAGCGCGAGCTGGCGACCACCCTCGGCGTCGGTCGGTCCAGCGTGCGGGAGGCGATCCGCGTGCTCGAAGTGCTCGGGGTCGTGCGCACGGCCACCGGGTCAGGACCGACGGCCGGCGCGATGATCGTCACGACCCCCCGCGGAGGACTGGCGGCGTTCCTGCGCCTGCAGGTCGCCGCGAACGGCTTCCCCATCGCCGACGTCGTGCGCACGCGCGTGGTGCTGGAGGGTGACGTCGTCGAGCGCCTGGCATCCGATCCCGAAGCCGACCTCATCGAGGTGCGGGGGATCCTGGATGCCATGGACACCTCCGCCCTCGCGCCCGAGGAGTTCCTCGCCCTCGACGCACGGCTTCACCAGGCCCTTGCGGAGGCCTCGGGCAACGCTGTCGTCGCGGCGATGATGGCGGGGCTGCGCAGTTCGATCGAGTCGTACACACAGCTGGGCGCCGCGCGCATGGCCGACTGGCCCGCGACGGCCGCGCGCCTGCGCGACGAGCATCGCCGCATCGTCGGTGCCGTCGAACGCGGCGAGGGTGCCGAGGCGCGCGATGCCGTGCGCGGACACATCGCCGGATACTTCCGCCAGATCGCCGAGACCGAGACCGACAGCGCGCCCGTGCGCTCGTGAGAGGACTCCCATGACCGACCGCCCCGTCCGACCGCCCCGCCCGCAGCACGTGCTCGAGGTCGTCTCGACCGAGCGCCTGACCCCGCACCTCGTGCGTATCCGCGCCCGTGGCGCCGACCTGTCGGTGTTCCGGGACAGCCCCCACACCGACCGGTACGTGAAGATCACGTTCGTCAAACCCGAGTTGGGACTCGAGCCGCCGTACGATCTGGCAGCCTTGCGCGAGACCCTGGCCCCCGACGACCTCCCCGTCACGCGCACGTACACCGTCCGCGAGGTCGTCGGCGACGAGCTGGCCATCGACTTCGTGGTCCACGGCGACGAGGGACTCGCGGGTCCCTGGGCCGCGCGAGCGCAGCCGGGGGAGCGTCTGGTCGTCTCGTCGCCCGGGGGCGGCTACGCTCCCGACCCCTCGGCGGACTGGCACCTGCTCGCGGGCGACGAATCCGCGATCCCGGCGATCGCCTCCGCCCTCGAGGCGTTGTCGACGGATGCCGTCGGCACCGCGTTCCTCGAGGTGCAGACCCCCGACGAGCAGCTGACCCTCGCCGCCCCCGAGGGCGTCGAGATCGTGTGGCTGCATCGTGGAGCCGCTGTTGCCGGAGCGTCGCGCGTGCTCGTCGAGGCCGTTGCGGGCTGGACCCCGCCCGAGGGACGCGGTCACGTGTTCGTCCACGGAGAGCGCGAGGCCATGAAGGGACTGCGGGATGTGATCCTGGGGCAGTGGGGTCTTGCCCGCGATCAGGTGTCGCTCTCCGGCTACTGGGCGTACGGCCGCACCGAGGACCGCTTCCAGGCCGAGAAACGCGAACCGATCGGTCGGATCCTCTGACGCCGCGCCCCGGTCGGACCGGAACGACAAACGCCGTCTCGAGCGAGGCGCCGCGGAGCGCGGTGGGTCTCGCCCGAGACGGCGTCTCGGGAGGCGGGGTCAGCCATCGGCGCGGGCGGGCAGCGTCGGGATGAGCGCGTCGAGGTAGTCGGCGGTGTCTTCCCATCCGTGAACCGCGTGGCACTCGACGCCCATGGCCAGGACCGGGTAGTCGTTGCCGTCGGGGTCGAGACGGTCGCCGACGAAGAGCATGTCGTCGAGGGGGATGCCGGTGGCCTCGGCCAATTTGCCCATTCCGTAGGCCTTGTCGATGCCGCGGTGGGTGATGTCGACCGAGGTCGAGCCGCCCGAGCGTACCTCGAGGTCGGGGATGCGCGCAGCAACGGCCTCGCGAAGGCTGTTCTTCTTCTCCCCGGTCGGATCCCATGCCATCTTGGCGTCGAGCGGAGCGCTCTGTCCGAGGGCGGAGAACGTGATCTGCGAACCGCGGTCCTCGAGGATCTCGCCCCAGGGCTCGGCCTCCCACAGCCCGAGGCGCTCGGCCTCTTCGCGCACCGCAGCGAGTGCGCGGCTCTTCTCATCGTCGGTGAGGGAGTGCGCGTAGACGGTCCGGATGCCGTCTGCCCCGAGGCGGTAGTACTGGGTCCCGCAGGTCGGCATCAGGTGGAGGTGGTCGAGGAGTTCGGGGCTCGTCTTCGGCAGACGCTCCACCACCTGGGTGCGGAACTGCTGCAGCTGGCCGCCGGAGATGATCGCGACCTCGACGCGCTCCGCGAGGGCGAGCAGAAGATCGCCGATGCGCGGGTCGATGGCGGTCTTGGACGGGGCGAGCGTGTCGTCGAGGTCGAAGGCGACGAGACGGGGCGAGGTGTCGGGCACGGTGCTCCTGCGGGGTGAGGTCAACGGGTGAGGCCGGCCGGACCCCCTGCGATGCGCGGGAGATCGGCATCCGGAAGGACGTCGCGGGCTGCGACCGATTGTAGTCGTGGCGGTCTGGCGGTCCCGTGGGCGCCCCTGCGGGCCCCCGGGGGCGCCTTTCTGCGCACGCTATGGCGCGGTCGTTGCGGCGGACTTACGCGGTGCGGCGGGCTTACGCGGTGCGGGGGAGCGTCCCGATCTGCTCGCCGGCGCGGTCGAAGACCGTGAGGGTGTCGCCCGACACGGTGGCGGTCGCGATGTTGCTCAGCCAGGTGTCGACGTTCAGGCACCCGCGCGCGAGGGCGGGACCCAGGGTGACCACGATCTCGCTGCCGTCGGTCGTGTAGGCGCCGGTCATTCCATTGCAACCGTCGCTGCCTTTGAGGGTGCCGTCGGAAAGCACGAGATGGTGGGCGGACGTGTCACCCCACGTCCCGTCAATGCGCTCGGAAATGCCCGGCGACGATTCCGAGGAAGCGGGAGACGCGCAGGCGGTGAGGGTGAGAGCGGCTGTGAGGCCCGCCATCACGGCGAGGGAGAGGCGGCGGATCATGAAAGTCTTCTCATCTCTCGAAGCAACTTGTAAACCGAGTCATAAAGAACTACCAGGTTGTCGTATGGTAGGCGGGAACGCTGAGAGGTGGGTGGGGGCCCGAACACGGTCTCTTTTCGCGCACTCGGTGTCTTTCCCATCAGAAACACATGAGATGAGCCGATGAAACGAAACATGAAGCGTGTGGGGTGGGCGAGCGCGTCCGCCGCGCTGGCGCTCGCTGCGACGGGGCTTATCGTCCCGACGGCGGCGTTCGCGGGTGACGCGGAGTCCATTGCTCCGACCTCCGGTCCGCAGTTCGACGCCACCGCCAAGGAACTCCTGAGCAGTGACCAGGTCAAGGTCGTCGGTGCCGACGGTCAGGGCCGCGTCGTCGTCTACACCACGACCGATGAGGCCAACCTCGAGGGCGAGCCCCAGCTCTTCGTCAAGGAGAACTCGAACGTCGTCGTGAAGAAGCTCGACGCCGCGCCGCAGAAGGCCGCCGCGACGGACGTCGTCGGTGGCTACGGCTACGCGGGTCTGTTCTCCGACGGTACCGGTGCGTTGTGCTCGGTCGGTTTCAGCGGGTTCACGCCTGCCGGTGCCCCCGCGGTCATCAGCGCCGGACACTGCACCGAAGACGGCGCTCTGAAGGACACGTTCCTCACCGAGCCCAGCTCCGACACCGCCGGCGGCGGCTCGCAGCCCAAGGTCACGTACCCGCTCGGCGAGTACGGCTTCTCGCAGTTCGGCGGACCGGGCAACACCCCCGGCTCGCAGAGCACCGACTCGGTCGACATCTCGGTGATCGACGTCACCAACGACGAGCTCGACCTCAAGCCCGAGGTCACCGACTGGACCAACACGTCCGACCTGTCGGCATCCACCTTCCCGATCCGCTCGGTCGGCGACGCTCAGCTCGGCGCCTTCTCGAAGTCGGGCCGCACCACCGGTTACACCGAGGGCACGATCGACGTCGTCAACGGCTGGCTGAACGTCGAGGGCCGTCTGGTCTACGGCTTCGGTGGCCCCATGACGGTCAACCAGGGTGACTCGGGTGGACCCCTCTGGCAGGGTGACACCGCGATCGGCGTCATGTCGGCTCTGTACGACATCGACGGCGTCCGTCACGCCTGGGGTGCAGACCTCAAGGCGGGCCTCGCGCTCACCGGTGGCTACACCGTCGAGGTGGAGGTCGGTACTCCCGCACTCACCAGCCCCGAGAACGGCGGCACGGTCGGCGTCGGAGGAAACATCTCCGGCACGGGCCAGGCGAACACCACCCTCGTGGTGACGCCGGAGTCCGGCGACCCGTTCGAACTCAGCATCGACGGATCGGGCAACTGGAGCTTCCCCGCTCCCGACAAGCTCGGTGACTACGCCTTCACGCTGCAGGCCAAGAGCGGCTTCAGCACCTCCAGCGTCGTCGAGGCGTCGGTGAAGGTCCTTCCCCAGGCTCCCGTGATCACGTCGCCCGCTGACGGCGCCGCGATCGAGTCGAAGATCACCAAGGTGACCGGTACCGGCCTCGCCGGCGCCACCGTGACCCTGACCGGTGACGTCAAGGGCACGGCTACGGTCGACGCCAACGGCAACTGGACCGTCGCCGCCGAGCGCGAAGAGGGCGCCTACAAGGTCACCGCCACGCAGCAGCGTGACGGGGTCACCTCGGCTTCCGCTTCCACCTCGTTCACGGTGATCCCCAAGAAGCCCGTCATCGACGGCATCGTCGACGGCAGCAGCTACTCGGGTTCGGCCATCCCCACCAAGGTGGCGGGTTCGGGCGAGACCGGCGCCGACATCACGGTGACCGTCAACGGCAACGAGGTCGGCAAGACCGAGGTCGAGGACGGCAAGTGGTCGGTCGCTCTCAAGGACGCGCTCGCACCCGGTGACTACACCGTCGTCGCCACGCAGACCGTGAACGGCCAGTCCAACAGCACCTCGGTGTCCTTCTCGGTCGCCGCTGCTCCCGGACCGTCGCCCTCGCCGTCGCCGAGCACGCCCGGCACCCCGAGCCCGACCCCGGGCCCGCAGGGCAACCTGCCCCAGACCGGTGCCAACGACCCGGCGCCGCTGGCGCTCGGTGCCGCTGTGCTGCTCCTGGGTGGCCTCGGAGCGGTCGGTTTCCGTCGCTTCCGCCGCGTGAACCGCTAAGCGCTCACACCTTCATCGCCCCCGTCATCGCACCCTCGTGGTGTGGTGGCGGGGGCGATGTCGTGGGGTCGACACGCGGGGAAGCTGCGAGGGGGAGTCACGGAGGGAACGGCCGGGTCGGATGCGCGGGGAGCCTCCGAGGTGCAGGTCGCGGAGGAGGTGGCCGGGTCGGACGCGCGGGGAGCCTCCCCGGGTGCGTGCCGCGGAGGAGGTGGCCGGGTCGCGCGCGGGATGGCCTTCTGAGGTGGGCCCACGCAGGAAGCGGCCACGTCGGCGCGCGATGGCGCCCGAGGCGCACCCCGGGACGCGCCCGTGCGCGTCGACGATCGCGCAACGAGAAAAGCCCCCCGCACGAGTGCGGAGGGCTTTCGTGCTCTCGAAGAGCGGTGGTGGTCGGGGTGACAGGATTTGAACCTGCGGCCTCGTCGTCCCGAACGACGCGCGCTACCAAGCTGCGCCACACCCCGTGGCCAACCCTGAAAGTCTACCCCGTCCGCGGACGTGCGCCCAATCGCGCTGCAACGCGGGTGTGTCGTCACGGTGGGGTCCGCGTTGCGATTGCCGTGTCCGAACCCCACCGTTGCCGGGCGAGCTAGGGCCGCCGCGGCGGACGGCGTCGCGTGAGGATCACCGCTCCGGTACCGAGGGCCAGGGCGAGCGCCGCGCCGACCGCGGCAGCCCCCGCCGAGGCCCCGTCGGACCCGGTGGCGGCGAGAGCGGCCGGAACCGGTGCGACGGGTGGAATCGTCGCGGCGGGTGTGGGAGGCGGGGTGGGCACGAGCGGGGGCGGTGGCGCGAACTGCTCGGTCTGCGACGGCGTCGCGAAGCGCTCCGTCCAGAAGTAGTCCACCGGAAGGTGCGGCGCGTTCGCGCCGTCCTGGGCGTCGCGGGAGATCCGCCAGACAGCGGTGTAGACCCCCGGTCCCGGCAGTGTGTCGGTCCAGACGACGCGGTAGGTGCCGGGACCGCGATCCGGTGCCGTCGTGAGCGCCAGCCGGCCCACGGGCGTCAGATTCGCCGGAACCTCGGGGGATTCTGCGGGGAACGCGCCGGTGCGGTACACGTCCGCCGTCGCGGCGAGCTGGACGAACGATCCATCCGGGTGGCGGGGCCACACGCCGTCGTCGACGAGGATGCTGACCTCGTCGACGAACTTCTCGTCCTCGATGCTCGCCACGGTGTGAATGCGCGGGCGGAACTGCACGGGACGGGCCGACGCATCCGACACCGAGAGATCGAATGACTGCGGGTCGGCGGGTCCGGCGGATTCCTGTTGTCCGGGGGTCGTGTAGAGGCGCACGGCGGCGGAACGGATCGTGAACGTCCCCGAGGCACGCACCGTGTACGGCCGTCCGTCACTCTCGCGGGGTCGTGGGGCGGAGATGGGATAGGTCACGCCGGCGCGAACATCCCGCCGCTCAGCCGATCCGGTGTCGGCGAAGACGGCGTTCTGGAGTCGGAGGACTCCCGTGGCGTCAGGGTCGACGTCGGCGATCAGATCGCCGCGGGTGGGGTCGGCTGCGTCGGTCGAGAGTGTCAGCGTTCCGCCGATACGGGGGACGCGGATCGCCGCCGCTTCGCCGAGGTACTGGCCGACGCGGACCTGGATGGCGGCACTGTTCTCGGGACTGGCGCGACGCATGATGTGGTCGATGGCCTCGTCGAGGGAGTCGCCCTCGTAGCCCCACGAGTGCAGGGTGGTGTCGCGATCGGCGATCGCCTTCACCGCCCATCCCACGCTCGCCGCCTGCACGGGGTCGTCGGTCTGACCGTAGGTGGACACGAGGTAGTTGATCGAGACGAGCTGTTGGTCGCTGAGGCCGCGGACGTCGGAGCTGACGCCGTGGTCCGTCGTTGCCCCCGTGGCGACCGGGAGCCCGGGGTGGATGCAATACGTGTGCACCTCGCCGACCCGCATGGAGCCGTGCCATCCGGTGGACGACAGCGGGGCCCAGGTGCCGAAGCCCGCCCCCCGGTCGGCGGCCGAGGCCGCGGGAGTGATGAGCGTCGTTGCCGCGGCGACGAGGGTCAGCACGGCGACAAGCGCGCGCCGTCGTCGGCGAGGTCGCGCGGAGCGAGAGTGATCCATTGGGGAGTCCCTTCGGTTGAGAGACTCGATCCTGCTCGCTCGGGATCGCTCGAAAACGCCGGAAGGAGCCGCTCCGTGGACGGAACGGCCCCTTCCGGGGATGTGGAGAAACGGTCAGCGAGGCAGCAGCGTGAGCAGCGTCGCTTCCGGACGGCAGGCGAACCTCACCGGGGCGTAGATGGAGTGCCCGAGTCCGGCACTCACGTTCAACGGCACCGTGCGTTCCCCGTGCGTCCACTGGCTCAATCCGCGCGCCTGCTCGAGGGGGATATCGCAGTTCGACACGAGGGCCTTGCGGCTGAACGGCACGCGAACCTGCCCGCCGTGCGTGTGCCCGGCCAGCAGGACGTCCGCGCCCAGATCGATGAACGTGTCGAGGGTTCGCCGATACGGCGCGTGCATCACGCCGAGGGTGAGGTCGGCGGCATCCAGAGTCTCGAGGACCGGCGGGATCTCGCCGGGGCGATCCCAGTTGCGGTGAGCGTCGTTCACGCCGAAGGCGGTGACGCGCAGCCCCTTCACCTCGAGCGACACCGCGGTGTCATCGAGGATGTTCCATCCGAGGTCGTCGGTGAAGAAGCGATCGAGGGCATCGACATCGAGGTGCTTGTGCGCGGGTACGTTCCCCGACGGACCGAGGAAGTAGCGGAGCGGATTGCGTGGCGTCGGTTCTTGGAAGTCGTTCGAGCCGTGTACGGCGAGCCCCGGGACCCCGCGCAGCGGAGCGAACGCGGTGCGGATGCCGGTGAGACCGTCGCGGTGACCGAGGTTGTCGCCGGTGTTGACGACGAGGTCGGGGGAGAGCTCGGCAAGCCGGGCCATCCACTCCTGTTTGCGGTGCTGCCACGGAGCCATGTGCGCATCCGAGACGTGCAGCACGCGCAGAGGCTCGGCACCCTTGGGCAAGACGCGGATGGCGTGATAGCGGACGGTGAACAGGTAGCGCTCGACGCCCACCCCCCACACCGCGGCCCCGACAGCGGCCGCCCCCGCGACCCCGAGGGGTGCGAGGGCGGCCGTCATTGCGGGACGCGTCACGGGCATTCCTTGGCGGCGATGCTCAGCGAGACCGGCGTGCTCTTGTTCGTGGCCGTTCCGGCGGCGGGGTTCGTCCCCGTCACACGTCCTTCCGCGGGAGCACTGCCGTCTCGTTCGCAGGAGCCGATCGAGATGTTCGTGAACCCGGCGGACTGCAGGGCGGAGCGGGCGGCGTTGACGTTGTTGCCCGACACGTCGGGCACCGTCCCACCCTGGCCGTTGCCGGGGCTGATCGTGATCGTGGACCCGGCCGGAGCCGTGCCGGCACCGGGGTTCTGTGCGGCGACACGGTCGCCACCCAGCTCCGAGTCGACGGGGGAGCCCACGGTCACGCTGAAGCCCGCGGACTCGAGCGTCGATCGGGCCTCGTCGATACTCCGGCCGACCACGTTCGGCAGGTCACGCTGGATCGTGCGCGTCAGGTTCGACGGCGGCGGCGGGAAAGCGTCCCCTCCGTAGAACTCGTCGGCGGCGCGCTGAGCGCCCTCGGCGATCGAGTACCTCATGTTCGAGAGCTGTTGCCCGTTCCAGTACTTGCCGAACAGGGTCTCGATGCCCTCCCAGTTGCCGACCCACACGGCGGTGGTGACGTTGGTCGAAGACTCGATCATCCACGTGTTCCAGCCCTCGTGGGTACCGGTCTTGCCGATCAGGGCGGTTCCGTCGAACGGGTTGGCTGCCTGTCCGGTTCCGCCGCCGGTCATGACGCCCTGCAGGGCGAAAGCGGCCGCGGCGGACACTTCGGGCGTCAGGGTGCCGGGCGTGCACTGGCGGTCGGGGATCGGACGCTCGGCACCGTCGCTGTCCGTCACCTTGTCGATGACCTTCGGCTGGCAGTGGGTGCCGCCGTTGGCGACGGTTGCGTAGGCTCCGGCCATCGCGATCGGTGAGACGTTGTCGTCACCGATGACGTTGTTGGCGACCCGCATCTCGATGTCGGTGCCGTCGCCACGGGTGACGCCGAGCTTCTTGGCGACCTTGGCGATGTCACACAGGTCGAGCTGCGCGGCCATGGCGAGGTAGCCGGTATTGAGCGAGTTCTTCGTGAAGGTCATCGGGGTGCCGTAGTAACCCGGGTCGGACGCGAAGTTGTTGATGATGGTGCTGCCCCCGTTGATCCAGTCGCCGTAGCACGAGTTCTTCATGTTCGGCACCGGACGCAGACGACCGTTGAGGTTCTCGTTGAGCGAGTGGCCCTTCTCCAGCCAGTCCACGAGCGTGAAGAGCTTGAAGGTCGATCCGGCGTTGAAGCCGATGGAACCGCCGTTGTCTTTATCTCCCGCGAACACGATGGAGTTGTATGCGGGATCGGACTCCGCCTGCGTCGGGTCCTGCGTGAACTTCGTGTTCTGCGCGATACCGAGGATGCGGCCGGTCTTGGCCTCCATGCTGACGGCGGTCGAGCCGAACTTCATGCCGTCGTAGCTCTGCGGCGCGTTCTCGTTCATGGCGGTCTGCGCGGCATCCTGGATGCGCCAGTCGAGCGTGGTCTGGATGGTCAGACCGTCTTGGCGGAGCGCGCGGACGCGGTCATCGACCTCGGTGCCGAAGGCGGGGTCGTTCAGGATCGTCGAGACGACGTACTGGCAGAAGTACGGCGCCCCCGAATTCGCACAGCCCTGGTCGGTCTCGGTGATCTGCGGCGTGATCGGCTCGATCGCTGCGGCGACGTATTGCTCGTGCGTGATCTTGCCGTCGATCTCCATACGACTGAGGACATACAGCTGACGTCCCTTGGTCTCGCTATAGCCGTCAGCGGCGTTGACGAGTTGCTCCTGCGTGATCTCGCCGTTGTCGCGGAGGGTGTACAGAGCCTGGATGGTGCTCTGGTCGACGTCGTCGATCGAGCCGTCGGGCGCCTTGTTCAAGGTCGTGCCGTCGTCGTAGACGATCGATCCGCCCTCGCGGTCGATGCGGAAGCGGTTGGGGTTCTGCACCATGCCCGCGAGGATCGCCGACTGCCCGACGTTCAGCTGCGCGGCGGGAACGTTGAAGTAGTACTTCGCCGCGGCGTCGATGCCGTACGTCACCCCCCCGAAGTTCGCGATGTTCAGGTACCCGAGGAGGATCTGGTCCTTCGTGTACTGCTTCTCGAGCTGGATGGCGTAGCGCATCTCCTGCAGCTTGCGCTGGTAGCCCTCGACGCCGTCGGCCTGGATGGCCTGGAGAGCGCACGCCTGCAGGGCTTCGTCGCGCGTCTGGGCGGGAACGGCGGGAGTGGTGTCGGTCGCTTCGACGGCGTCCGTCGCCTTGGCGTCGCGCTCGCAGCGCTGGACGAGCACGTTCTTGACGTATTGCTGGCTGATGGAGGAGCCACCCTGGGTCTCGCCACCCGAGGCGTTGCTGAGCAGCGCGCGAGTGGTACCGATGAGGTCGACGCCACCGTGCTGGTAGTACCGCGGGTCCTCGGACGAGAGGATCGCGTCGTACATCACGGGGTTCACCTGATCGAAGGTGACGGGCGAGCGGTTCTGGTCGTAGAACTTCGCGAGCACCCGGTCGCCGGCCATGAGCGTGGTCGGCAGCATGAGCGCGTCAGGCTGCAGGTAGCTCGGCATGTTGTCGAAGATCGTGATGGCGCTGCTGGCGGCGGCACCGGACACGGCGATCGCCGGCGTGACGGCGGCGGTCATCAGAACACCCGCGGCCGTGCTCAGACCGACGAGGCCGAGGATGCCGCCGAGCGCACCGCTAGCCGTACGTTTGTTCTCAGGCATAGGGTTGATGCTAAGCGACGTTGCTGGGCGATGCCTTGATGGCGTGCGCTCGCGCGCGTACGCGTTTCGGTCGCGCACATTCGGTGCGCGGCATCCGAGCCACCTCCGGGAGCTGCGAATGACCACGTGGGAGTACCTCACCACGCCGCTGTTGATCCACAACACCGCGGCGATCCTCAACAACTGGGGAAAGCAGGGGTGGGAGCTCGTGCAGGTCGTTCCCGGGCCGGAGGGGGGCCTCGTCGCGTACTTCAAGCGTCCGACCGGCGGCGGAACCGCGAACGCCGGTCTGGGTGCCGCCGAGGCGGCCGCGCGCCAGTTCGAGGGTCAGCAGTGAGCGTCGCGGAGCGCCTCGCCGCGCTGGGCGTCGAGATCCCTTCCGTCGTCCCCCCGGTTGCTGCTTACATCCCCGCCAAGCGCCACGGCGATCTCGTCTACACCTCGGGTCAGCTGCCGATGGTGCAGGGTGCGCTCCCGGCGACGGGCAAGGTCGGTGAGGCCGACGGTCTCGTGAGCCCCGCGGATGCCAAGACCTACGCGCGCCAGTGCGCGCTCAACGCCATCGCGGCCGCCGCCGCCCTCGTCGGCGGTGTGGAGAACATCACCGGCGTTCTCAAGCTCACCGGGTTCGTGGCATCCGTTCCCGCGTTCACCGGCCAGCCGGGTGTGATCAACGGGGCGAGCGAGTTCCTGGGCGAGGTCTTCGGGGAGGCCGGGGCGCACGCCCGTTCGGCCGTCGGCGTGCCCGTGCTGCCGCTGGACAGCCCCGTCGAGGTCGAGGTCGTCTTCACCGTCGCGTGACGTCGTCGGAGAATGCAGAAGGGGCGGGCTCCGGTCGGGAGCCCGCCCCTTCTGCGCGTCAGGAGGCTTCTTCCTGTCGGGTCGCCGCCGCCAGGTCGGCTTCGGATGCGACGTAGCCCTGGACGTGTCGCTCGTCGACGCCGTTGTACGCGGAGAGCGGGCGGATGAGAGCGTTGGATGCCGTCTGCTCGACGATGTGCGCCGTCCAGCCCGTCACGCGCGCGGCGACGAAGAGCGGCGTGAACGTCGGAGTGTCGAAACCGATGAGGTGGTACGCCGGGCCCGACGGATAGTCGAGGTTGGGGTATATGCCCTTGCGTGAGACGAACGCGGTCTCGAGTTCCTCGTAGAGCGCGGCGAGCTCGGCGGCGTCGTAGTGGGCGACCAGGGTGTCGAGGGCCGCTTTCATCGTGGGGACGCGCGAGTCCCCCTTCTTGTAGACGCGATGTCCGAAGCCCATGATCTTGCGCTTGTTCGCGAGGGCGTCGTCGAGCCATGCGGTGACACGGTCGGCTGAGCCGATCTCGTCGAAGATGTGCATGACGGCCTCGTTCGCGCCGCCGTGCAGGGCGCCTTTGAGAGCGCCGATCGCTCCGACCACCGCGGAGTACAGGTCGGCGGTCGTCGATGTGATGACGCGCGCGGTGAAGGTCGACGCGTTGAAGGAGTGTTCCGCGTACAGGATCATCGACACGGTGAAGGCGTCGGCGACCACGTCGGCCGGTTCTTCGCCGAACGTCATCCAGAGGAAGTTCCGCGAATAGTCGAGGTCGGCACGAGGGGGGACGAGATCCTGCCCGCGCCGACGTCGCTGGTCGTAGGCCACCATCGCGGGGATCTTCGCGAACAGCAGCTTCGCCTTGGCGAGGTCGGCCGCGGGGGAGTTGTCGGCGACATCGCCCGCGGCGGCGCCCCGTGCCGACACGGCGGTGCGGAGGACGTCCATCGGGTGGGCGTCGAGCGGGAGCAGGTCGATCACGGTCTTGACGTCGGCATCGAGGTCGCGGTGGGCCCGCTCGAACGCCTCGAACTCCGCTCGCTCGTCGTCGCTCGGCAGTTCGCCGTTCCACAGCAGCAGCGCAACCGCCTCGAAGGACTGGGTCGCCGCCAACTCCTGCACGGGGTACCCGCGATACAGGAGCGAGTTGGTGTCGGGATTGACCTTGCTGACGGCGGTGTAGTCCACCGTGACGCCGGCGAGGCCCTTCTTGATGTCGTCCTGGGTGTCGGCCATGCTCACTCCTTCGTGATGGTGAAGTCGAAGATGTTCGTGTCGAAGCGGTTGTACTGCTCGTAGTCGATCAGGTCGTAGAGGTCTGCGCGATGCTGCATCTGCCCGAGCTGGCTGCTGAGGTGGCCCTCGTCCTGCAGCACATCGAGGGCGCGGTCGGCGGCGCCCATCGCGAGGCGCAGGAGCGAGACGGGCCAGATGACGATGTTCACGCCGACATCGCGCAGGTCGTCGACGCTGAACAGGTCGCTTTTTCCGAACTCGGTCATGTTGGCGAGGATCGGCACATCGACCGCTGCCCGCACCGCCTCGAACTCGGCGAGCGTCCGCATGGCCTCGGGGAAGACGGCATCCGCTCCAGCGTCCACGAGCTGCCGCGCGCGGTCGATCGCGGCATCCAGTCCATCGACGGCACGGATGTCGGTCCGCGCCATGATGAGGAAATTGTCGTCGCGCCGGGCGTCGACCGCCGCGCGGATGCGCTTGACGGCCGTGTCGGCGTCGACGACCGCTTTCCCATCGAGATGGCCGCATCGCTTCGGGTTGATCTGGTCTTCGATATGGCAGCCGGCCAGGCCCGCGTCTTCGAGGGTCTGAATGGTGCGCGCGACGTTCATCGGCTCTCCGAAGCCGGTGTCGGCGTCGATGATCGCGGGCAGCTCGGTCATCCTGGCGATCTGCTGCCCGCGCCCGGCGACCTCGGTGAGCGTCGTCAGTCCGATGTCGGGCAGGCCCAGGTCGGCGCTCAGGACGGCGCCCGAGATGTACACGCCCTCGAAGCCCTTGCGTTCGATGAGCCGGGCCGACAGCGGATTGAACGCGCCGGGGAAGCGGAGGAGTTCACCGGAGGCCAGCCGTTCGCGCAGGACGCGGCGCTTCTCCGCGGGGGAGGTGGTCGCGTACAGCATCAGAAGAGTCCCTTGGGGGCGGGTGCGGATGCCAGGACGCCGGGCTTGGCGACGATGTTCAGCTGCATGACTTCGGCGGGGGTGAGCTCGGGGAGGCGCGCTGCGAGGGTGAGGAACCGGTCGATCTCCTCCGGGAGGAGCACGGGTTCGGCGAGGGTACGGAACTTGCGGATGTAGTCCTCGCGGGTGAAGGGGCGGGCGCCCAGGGGGTGGGCGTCGGCGACGGCGATCTGATCTTCGACGGTCGACCCGTCGGTGAGGGTGATGACCACGCGCCCGCCGAAGGCCTTCTCGTTCGGGTCGTCGGAGTGGTACCGGCGGGTCCATTCGGGGTCTTCGGCGGTGGTGACCTTGTGCCAGAGGGCGACGGTGTCTTCGCGGGCGGCGCGGGTGGGGGCGTAGGAGTGGACGTGGTGCCACCCGCCGTCCTGCAACGCGACGGCGAAGATGTACGGGATGGAGTGATCCAACGTCTCCCGGCTGGCGGTGGGGTCGTACTTCTGCGGGTCGTTCGCGCCGGAGCCGATCACGTAGTGGGTGTGGTGGCTGGTGTGCAGGACGATGGAGGCGATGTTCGCCGGGTCGGTCAGATCGGGGCGTTCGTGATGGAGCTTGCGGGCGAGATCGATCCACGCCTGCGCCTGATACTCCGCCGAATGCTCCTTCGTGTAGGAGTCGAGGATGCCGCGCTTGGGCTCGCCGTCGCCGGGGAGGGGAACGTCGTATGAGGCGTCGGGGCCGTCGAGCAGCCACGCGATGACCCCGTCCTCCCCCTCGTAGATGGGTGACGGGCTGGTCTCACCCCGCATGGCACGGTCGACCGCCTCGATCGCCATCTTCCCCGCGAAGGCGGGGGCGTGCGCCTTCCAGGTGGAGATCTCGCCCTTGCGGGACTGACGGGTGGCGGTGGTGGTGTGCAGGGCCTGCCCGATGGCCTGGTAAATGGTCTCCTGGTCGAGGTCGAGCAGGGTTCCGAGGCCGGCGGCCGCGGAGGGGCCGAGGTGGGCCACGTGATCGATCTTGTGCTTGTGCAGGCTGATCGCCCGGACCAGGTCGATCTGGATCTCATACGCCGTGGCGAGGGCGCGGACGACGGCGGCGCCGTCGCGGCCGGTGTGCTGGGCGACGGCGAGGATCGGGGGGATGTTGTCCCCGGGGTGGGAGTACTCCGCCGCCAGGAACGTGTCGTGGTAGTCGAGCTCGCGGACCGCGACACCGTTCGCCCACGCCGCCCACTCGGGGCTCGATCGCCGCTCCAGCAGGCATCCGAACACGGTCGCGCCCGACCCTCCGATCGACACCGCATGATCCAACGCCTGCTGCCGCGCCGCGCTCACCGGCCGTCGTGAGAGCGACGCCGCCGCGACCGCCGCGTTGTCGATCACCCGATTGATGATCATGTCGACCACATCGTCGTCGACCTCCACCGGATCGACGGCGACCCGCGCCAACGACCACGCGAGCTGACCCTCGCGAGCCAGATTCTCCTCGCTGCGGTGCGTGCGAACGTGATGCGTGATCGTCATGATCTTCTCTTTCGGCCGGTGAGCTGCGCGGTGAGCGCGGCGGTGGGGGAGGCCTCGATGGAATCGAGGATGCTGGTGAGCGCGTGGTGCAGATGGACGTGCACGGCGTGCGCCGCGAGGTCGCCGTCTCCCGCCGCGATCGCCGCGGCGATCAGGCGATGTTCGGCTACGGACGCCGCGAGCCGCTCGGGCTGGTAGCGCGCGAGGCGACGCACCCGGACGAGGTGGGTGCGGATGACCTGCAGCGCGCTGACGAGATAGTCGTTGTCGGTGGCGGCATCGAGCTCGGCATCGAACTCGGCGATGAGAGAGTAGTACGCGTCGCGCGCGGCGTCGCCATCGAGGTCCGCTGACGCGAAGGCATCCGCTATCCGCGCGAACGTCGGCGCCGAGGGAGATGCCGCAGCGAGTCGCGCCGCCGTCTCCTCGAGCGCACGCCGCACCGTGAAGAGCGCGCGGATGTCGTCGCTCTTCACGTCGGTGACGACGGTCACCCGGGGCGATGACTGGGTGACGAGCCCGTCCGACGCCAGCCGCGCCAGGGCGGCGCGGAGCGGAGTCCGGCTGACGCCGAGTCGCGCCGATTGCTCGACCTCGCCGAGCACGGTGCCGGGGGCCAGAACGCCCGTCTGGATCTCGTCCAGGAGGGTCGTGTAGGCGATATCGCTCGCACGCATGGCACGCCTCCTCACCTTCGCTGGCGAATTCGAGTGTATACGCAAGGGGGTCCGTGCGGCCTCGAACTGTGCATGGGGAGCGGCAGCGTATACATAAGACGAACCGGGATGTTCCGTCACGACGACCGAGGTGCACGCGAACGCCGAAGGTCCCGGATGCCGAGAGGGCTGGCATCCGGGACCTTCCACGACACGCGGGGCTACTTCACCTGGGCGCTGATCACGCTCATGACCGCGGTGTCCGCGAGGGTGGTGGTGTCGCCGACCTCTCGACCCTCCGCCACGTCCCGCAGAAGTCGGCGCATGATCTTGCCCGAGCGCGTCTTCGGGAGCTCACCGACGATGTAGACGTCACGGGGGCGCGCGATCGGGCCGATCTGCTCGCCGACCCACTTGCGCAGCTCATCTCCGAGCCCCTCGACGGGATGCTGCTTCAGGTAGCTGCTCTTGATGATGACGAAGGCCACGACCGCCTGACCGGTCGTCTCGTCGGAGGCGCCCACGACCGCGGATTCGGCGACGCCCTCGTGCCCGACGAGCGCCGACTCGATCTCCGCCGTCGACAGGCGGTGACCCGAGACGTTCATCACGTCGTCGACCCGGCCCAGGAGCCAGACGTCGCCGTCTTCGTCGAGACGCGCGCCGTCACCGGCGAAGTAGTACCCCTTGTCGGCGAACTTCTCCCAGTAGGTCTCGCGATAGCGGTCGGGGTCGCCCCAGATGCCACGCAGCATGCTCGGCCACGGTTCCGTGATCACGAGGAGGCCGCCGCTGCCGTTTCCGACCGGCTCGCCCTTGTCGTCGACCACGGCGATCGAGATCCCGGGGATGGGCACCTGGGCGGAGCCGGGCTTGGTCTCGGTGACACCGGGCAGCGCGGAGATCATGATGGCCCCGGTCTCGGTCTGCCACCAGGTGTCGACGATGGGTGTCTCGTCGGCGCCGATGATCTCGCGGTACCAGACCCAGGCCTCGGGGTTGATCGGCTCCCCCACAGAGCCGAGCAGGCGGAGGGACGACAGGTCGAACTTCTGCGGCACATCGCGCCCGATCTTCATGAACGAGCGGATCGCGGTGGGCGCGGTGTAGAAGATCGTCACGCCGTGCTTCTCGATGAGCTCCCACCACCGGCCGGGGTGCGGGGTGTCGGGGGTGCCCTCGTACAGCACCTGCGTGGCGCCGTTGGCGAGGGGGCCGTAGGCGACGTACGTGTGCCCGGTGATCCACCCGATGTCGGCGGTGCACCAGTAGACGTCGGTCTCGGGGTGCACGTCGTGCACGACCCGGTTCGTGAAGGCGGCCTGGGTGAGGTAGCCGCCCGAGGTGTGGAGGATGCCCTTCGGCTTCCCGGTCGTGCCGGAGGTGTAGAGGATGAACAGCGGTGTCTCGGCTGGGAAGGCTTCGGCCTCGTGCTCGGCGGAAGCGTGCGGCACCACGTCGTGGTACCAGAGGTCGCGCCCCTCGACCCAGTCCACCTCGTTCTCTCCGCGACGGACGACGACGACGTGCTCCACCGTCTCCTGCTCGCCGGAGCCGTTGCGGTCGGCGAGAGCCTGGTCGACCGCCGGCTTGAGCGGAGACACCTTGCCCTTGCGCCACCCGCCATCCGCCGTGATCACGACCTTGGCCCCCGCGTCATCGATGCGGGCGCGCAGGCTGTCGGCCGAGAAACCGCCGAACACGACCGAGTGGACGGCGCCGATCCGGGCGACGGCGAGCATGGACGCGATGGCCTCGGGGATCATCGGCAGGTACAGGGCGACGCGGTCGCCGCGCTCGACACCCAGATTGGTGAGGACGTTCGCGAGGCGCTTCACCTCGTCGGTGAGCTCGGCGTACGTGACGTCGCGCTGGTCGCCCGGCTCGCCCTCCCAACGCAGCGCGATGCGGTCGCCGTTGCCGGCTTCCACGTGGCGGTCGAGGCAGTTGTAGGCGACGTTCAGCTCGCCGTCGGCGAACCACTCCGCGAACGGGGGATTCGACCAGTCGAGCACCCGTGTGAAGGGGGTGTGCCAGTGCAGTTCCCGCGCCTGGTCGGCCCAGAATCCCTCGCGATCGGCGGCCGCGCGCTCGTAGAGCGCGGCGTCGGCGACGGCCTCGGAGGCGAAGCGCGCCGAGGGGGCGAAACGTCGGGTCTCGTTGAGGAGATGGTCGATCTGGCTGCTCATCGCAACGCTCCTTCGCGGTCCGGGGGATGCCGCGTCCTCGCGAGCATCGTCACCGTGACGACCGTAGCGAGGGCCTCCGACACCCGGCCACCTCCGATAGTTGGCATCCGCTTATCGCGAAACAGGTGATATATCGCAATGAATGGATGCGTCGCGAGTTGGCTCAGCCCTCGCTGACGCGTAATCTAGGGACGCCCGAACATCGCTTCCGGCACCGCGTCGGTGGGAGCCCCCCAATTTTCACCGGCGCGTGGCGGCATCCCTCGCCCCCCACTGACGGGATGCCGCCCCCTCCTTTTTCTGCCCCGTCCAGCGTCGGACGTCGACGGCACAGTCTCTTCGACTCTTCTCCCCACGGGGTGGATTCACCGGTCCGTCCACGGATCGCCTCGCCCGAGCGACGAAGATCCCCGTGGTCTCTCTACGGTCGTCGGCATGTCGTCCGTCCTCCCCTTCCGGCCCCCGGCCGCTCGCCTCCCCGGCTCTTCGACGTGGGCCGACCCGGCGCTGGCGTTCCTGCGCCCCTTTCTCGACGACCCGACCATCACAGACCTCTTCGTCAACGGCGAGGAGGGACTCTTCGTCGACCGGGGGAGCGGGACCGAGCGTGTCGTCTCATGGAGCGCCGACGAGAGCGCCGTGCGTCGCCTGGCCGTGCGCCTCATCGCCCTCGGCGGTCGCCATCTCGACGACGCGTCGCCGTGCGTGGACGTGCGGCTCGAGCGTGGCATCCGAGTGCACGCCGTTCTCTCTCCTGTGTCGGCCCGCGGCACGGCTGTATCGATTCGTGTGCCGCGGTGGGACGCACCGGACCTGGCGCGTCTGGAAACGACGGGGATGATCACCGCGCGAGGCCGGGTTCGTCTCGATGAGCTGGTCGACAGCCGGTCGAACGTGCTCATCACCGGTTCCACGGGTGCGGGGAAGACGACCCTGCTCAGCGCTCTCCTCTCTCGCGTCCCACAGGACGAACGCATCATCACGATCGAGGAGGTGGCGGAGCTCCGCCCCGCGCATCCGCACCACGTCGCCCTGGAAGCGCGCCAGCCCAACCTCGAAGGCGCGGGCGGCATCGGACTCGCCCGCCTCGTGCGGGAGGCGTTGCGGATGCGTCCCGACCGCCTGATCCTCGGGGAGTGCCGGGGAGAGGAGCTGCGCGAACTTCTCCTGGCGTTGAACACCGGCCACGACGGAGGGGCGGGCACCCTTCACGCACGCAGCCTCCTCGACGTCCCGGCGCGCCTCGAGGCGCTGGGAGCGCTCGCGGGGATGGATGCCGTTGCCCTCGGGCGGCAGGTGGAGAGCGGTCTGGACGTCGTCATCCACGTCGAGCGGACGGCGGCGGGCCGACGTGTCGCCGGCATCGGACGGCCCATCCTTCGCGGCGGGCGTCTCGCGATCGAGCCGGAGCCCTGGACGTGATCGTTCGGAACGCCCGCCGGCGCCCTCGCGGCCCGGACCCGCTCGAGACGATCCTTCGCCTCGCCGTCTTGATGTCGGCCGGCCTCGGCGCCGCCGCTGCGTGGCGGCACCTCGCCGATGACGGCGGAGGGGTGGTGCGCGAGGCCGCGGACGCCGCAACCGCGGGAGACGACGTCGCCTCCGTCCTCCGACGAAGAGGCGACGGGTGGCTCGACGTCGCTGCTGTCTGGGCGGTGGCGGTCGCGGTCGGGGCGCCGCTGGCCGACACCCTCCGAGAGATGGGGACGACCCTGCGTGAGGCAAGGGACATCGCCGATGACGTGCGGGTCTCGCTCGCGGAACCCCTTGCGACCGCGCGTCTGTTGGCCGGACTTCCGCTGGTGGGGGTCCCCCTCGGAATGGCCCTCGGGTTCGACACGGTCAGGGTGCTGACCACCGACCCGATCGGCCGGTGTTGCCTCGGTGCGGGGCTGGCGCTGGTGACGGTGGCTCGCGTCTGGTCTCGACGACTGGCGCGGCGAGCCACGCCGTCGGCGGAGATCCCCGGGATGACCGCCGACCTCTTCGCCGTGGCGCTCTCCGCGGGAGCGTCGATCGAGCGCGCGCGTGCCCTCATCCGCGGGCAGCGGGACGACGGATCCCCCTTCGAAGACGACGATGACATGCGTCGCGTCGAAGCGACTCTCGACCTCTCGGTACGCGCCGGCGTCCCCGCGGGCGAGCTTCTGCGCGGTGATGCGTGGCTCGCCCGACGCTCGGCGCGCGCGAAGGGACGCGAGGCGGCGGCGACGCTGTCCACGCGCCTGCTCCTGCCGCTGGGCGCGTGCACGCTCCCCGCTTTCCTCCTCCTCGCCGTCGCTCCGCTCATGATCGGAGTCCTCCGCTCGGGGGTATCCCCGCTCTGACTCGATTCTTCCTTTCCGCTCCCACTCCCTATGAAAGAGGTCCCTCATGTCCTTCCCGCGTCGTCTCCTTCCTTCCCGCTCCGTCTCTCGCGCTGCCGACGGCACGACCCGCCTTCCACCGCTCACCACCCACCGCGCCGGCGCTCTGTTCCTCGACGATCGGGGGGCCGCGACGGCGGAGTACGCGATCGCGACGATGGCCACTGTTGCCGAGATAAGGCAGACCCAAGGCCCAGTGAGAGCTGCAACCACTCCTCTTATATCCGAACGTCGTTCACAGGTGGCGCTCCCTGTAAAGATGATGCCGAACGCTCGGTTTACCCCCATACTGATCAAGTAACGTGACCGCTACTCACCACCACGGAGGGGTCGTTGCCCAATCCGCCGAAGCGCCTTCGCGCGTGGGTCGAGCTTGCCAAACAGGAGGGCTGGACGTATGACGAAACAAAAGAGGGTCATCCCCGGTTGAATCCCCCGCAGGGGTTGATCGATCCCGGATACGACAGGCCGGCCAAACCCGCGGTCTTTAGCAAGACCCCGTCGGACGGTCGAGGAGACGCTAACACCGTCTCCCACCTACGCCGCAATGGCGTTCCTATCCCGCACAAGGGACAGAAAAAGTAGACAGAAGGAATCCCGAAAATGACTAGCTTCACTGTGGACGTGACCACCGCACCCGTCGTCGACGACGACTGGTCGGTCCATTACGCCGCGATCGACGCTGTTCCCGGTGCCTTCCTCGTTGCGGATGAGGAAGAGCCGCACATCATTTTTCCGGTTGACGCTGACTCCCCGCTCAAGGCGGCGACCTTTGTTGAAGGACTGTCGCAGGTCGTTGGTTTCGAGGTGCTCAGCGGAACTGTTGAGCTGACGCCCGACATCGACTTTGATATGCCCGAGGACGACGCCCCCGCAGCGGAGCCGACCAGGACGACCACCGCCGTTCGCGAGTGGCTCGATGCCATCCCGCCGATGCGCGCCTCGGGTTCGCTCGCAATCGCCTAGAAGAACGGGTGGCTCGAGGGGGCGTCGCGGAACTGTTCCGCGACGCCCCTTCTCATGCTCGCGGGTGGGTGCTCTAGCCGAGCTTCACCCCTAGGGCCGTGCGTGCCTCCACGATGTACGCGCGGCGGGCCTCGATTCGAGCAACGCTCGTACGGCGACTCTCGCCCCGATAGTTGCCGTCTACGTAGACCGCGTCGTGAAACCTGGTCGCTGCCTCGTAGAGCTTGTCCGGCCCGAGCAATTGGCATATCGCTACCGCACGCCTGATCTCTTCCAGTGCGTCTGCGTCCACGGGGTCTTCGGGTGCTTTTGCGATTAGCAACCCCATCATTCGGTCGGTTGCAAGAAGTTGATCGGTGTAGGCCCGCAGGCGTTCCGCTCGGAGCCAACGCGCCATTTCTCCTCGACGCTGTATGGACGCTCCGAGGAGACCGGCGAGGATCGTGAGCACGACTCCCGCGAGGGGAAGCAACGCCGCAAGCGAGGGGTCCACAACTGGGACTCTAGCGTTCGACCTCTCGCAGGAATCGGGAGATAGGCGCATCCAGACGGAGAGAGCGGGCAAGAAGCGGGTGACCTCCCACGCCAGGTGTGTGGATCGCGATGACCAAATCCAAGGCCACATCGGTCTCCTCGCTTTGCCTCATCCATCGGGTCAGCGGAACGTGCTCGGTGGTTCTGCGATCGAGCGCTGCCTCCGCGCGTACGTAGGCAGCGAGAGCGGCCGTGAAACCCGCGGCATCACCGTCCTTCGCAAGCTCCGCGACGCTCCCATCCGCCTTGGCGAGCGCGACCTCGGCCTCAAAGATGCGCCGCTCCCGCTCCTCCTCCCGCTGCGCGGTAAGGCGCTCGGCGCGCTTCGCGTCGTAGGACCGCACGCGGGCTTTCAGCGTCGCCGGGTGTAAGCGACGGCCTAGCCCTCCATCCTCGATCGGTTGCGCTGAGAGGTCGCTCGCTGCCTGTCGATCGCCGCGGGCGTAGAGGTGCGCCCAGCGCTCTTCGATGAGCACCCGGGCGACGAGCTCGTGGCGAGCATTCATGCTGTCTCCTACCGAAAGCGCCCCGCCGGCCGAGGCTAGCGGGGCGCTCTGTCTCTGCGCTCAGGTACGGACGAGCAGATGCACCGTCGTGAGGTGCCCCGCGGCCTGGCTGTAGCTGCTGGCAATGTTCTCGATGCTCACGCCGTGCGAGTTGGTCGCGGACGAATTGACGGCCTTCGCCGCCGCCAGCTTGACGGCGTCGAGGTCGACGGCATTCTGGGGCTGAGGAACGGTCTGGACGTTCGTCGTAAGGGGCATGTTTTCTCCTTCGTTGGGGTGGGTTTCTCGGGGGCTTAGACGCCGGTCAGCGACGGGGCGTCTGCACGCGGACGTGCACGCGGCGATGGCTCCGCGCCGCCTCTGCCGCCTGGCCGGCGTTGGTGAAGGGACCGGCGACGTATCCGCACCGATCGCAGGCGACGAGGTCGCCGGTGTCGGTGCTCTTGTCGACGCGACAGGACATCAGCGCGCGAAGCCCTCGCGGATGAGGCGCCGCTTCCGCTCGCGCTCCGTCTCCTCGCCGGGATCAATGTCGAGCGCCGCGCGAGACTGCCGCACGGACGACGACTCGCCGTTGCGAGGCGCCCCCGCGCGGATCGCCATCGCCGCCTGACGCTCGGATGTGGACGCGCTGCCGTTGTCGCCGTCGTCGAGGTCAACCTCGGGCGTGCGCCCGGTCGCCATGTCCGCCTGACGCTGCGACGTGCTGCGACGAGCCGCCAGCGCGTCGAGAAGCTGCGCCTCGCGCTTGAGGAGCTTCCGCTCTTCCCTTGTGGTCATCGTCGTGCTCCTGTCTGCTGAGGCTGGGTGAGTCGGGTGTGGGCGACGTTCGCCCAAGGGAAATGCACAGTCCCCCACTTGATCGAGGGGTGCAGCGCGGGACCGGAGTCCCCGAGCGTGATCCCTCGCTTGTCGGTGCCGGTCAGCGTGCCGACCGTCTGCATTCCGTCGCGAGGCGTCGCCACCACCTCCCGGCCGATCCAGTCGTCGATCATCTGTCGTCCTTCCTCGGTGCGGCGGATGCCGCGATAGGCCGTCGCAAGCGCCTCCCAGCGCTGCGCATCGGCATTGTCGATCTCGCCCCGGACAGCGGCGACCACAGCGGCCCGCCAGACGTCGAAAGGGGTAGGTGCGGTCATCGTTCGGCCTCGCGCGTACTGGCCGCACGCGTGGCGCGTAGGGAGGCGACGTCGACCAGCACACCGAGCAACGCGATCGTGTCGCCCTCTCGGCGCTCGAGGACGTCGACCGCTTGCCGCGTGATCTCGTCGTAGAGCTCGTCGAGGGTCCACGAGCGGCTATCGGGTTCGCCGAAGTCGCGGTCGATGGGGGTGCTCACCCCTCGACTCCCGCACTGCTTTTGATCGCCGCCTTACGTTCCGCTGCCTGCTCGTCGGCGCGCGCGATCCACCGAGCGAGCCAACCGAGCGACCGCTCGAGCTCGCCAGCGGCGACACTCGCGAGCACGTTCGGGTAGCCGCTGTCGTCGAAGTCGTCAGACGCCTCCCGCGGCGCCGCATTCGCCGGGACGGGCATGCCAACGGCGAGCTCGGAGGCACCCGCCATGACGGCGAGAGCGGCGTCCAGCCGCGTCTGGGCACCTCGCGTCATTTCGAGCGCCGTCGAGAGACGGAGCGAGCAATCGGTTGCCTGGTCGCGGGCGACCTTGCGGAGCGCGTCGAGGTTCTCGCTGAGCGCGGTCTGGTAATCGGCGTGCGAGCGGCTGAGAAAGCTGCTTGCGGACAGCGTCTCAAGCTCGAGATCCTTGAGCGCCTGGGTTACGGTCGCCTTCTTCTCGCGACTGGCAGCCACGTCGAAGCGCTCTCCCGCGGCCCCCGCGACGATCGCCTCGGCCTGAGCGAGCTCGTCGAAACGCTCGACGGCGACGCGGGCCGAGTCGCGGCGGCGCTTGACGTCGTCATAGGCGTCCAGCGCCTCGACGACGGCTGCGCGCGCCTTCTCGATGGCGGGGACACCCGAGCCCCGAATGAGCGCCACACGGGTGTACCCGTAGCCCTGGGCGGGGGTGTAGCCGACATTGTCGATCGTCATACCAGTCATGCGGTCTTCTCCTCTGTGGTGATGGGGTAGGTCTTGATCTGGCGCGGCATGGAGAGCCACGTACTCCGGCCCTTGATGCTGCTGCTGAGGCGACGGGACGAGATGAGGTCGCCGACGTAGGTCTGTGCCGTGCTTCTGCCGCCAGCGACGCCCCACTCGACGAGGTCGTTGACGAACTCCGTGCGGGTGACGCCGTCGTCGCCGTAGGCGCGTCGGAAGTGTGCGAGCGCTTCCTCGATGCGCGCCGCCTGGATGCCCGAAGGCTCACCGTCTCCGGGGGCGATCGCCTCGAGGATGAGAGTGTCGTGTTCCTCGACCGGCTTCGCTCGGAGGCGGGTGATCTCGCCCTCGGCGCCGTCTTTCTGTTTGATTGCCGAGAGCGTCAGCATCCCCGCCTCGCCCTCGAGCTTGAGCATCGTGTCGACGTTGCCCTCAAGGGCGCTCGAGCCTCGGTAGTCGCCCGATTTCCCGCTGTGGTGAACGAGCAGGACAGTCGTGTTGCCGTCCCCTGCACGCTTGATGCGCTCGGCGGCGCTGGTGACTCGTGTCATGGCCGTGGCGTCGTTCTCTTCGGCTCCGCCCGCGACCTTGACGAGGGTGTCGAGGATGACGAACCGGAAGCCGCGCTCAGCGACGAGCTCCACGAGCTCCTCGACGTCGCCGTCGCTCGTGAGGTTGATGGGGGCCGGGTAGATGAAGAAGTCCGGGATCGGCTTGCCCTTGTTGAACCGCCAGGCGAGGGCTGCTATGCGCTTCTGCATGCCGGCGACGCCCTCGGCCGCGACGTACAGGACCGGACCAGGATCGACCGGGCGACCTGCCCACGAATGCCCGAGAGCGACACACGCCGCCATCCACAACGCGAGAAACGTCTTGAACGTCGCGGGAGGCGCGTAGAGCATCGCGACGGTGTCGAGATTGAGGACACCGGGCACGAGGGGGCGAAGCGGCGGGCGATCCATGAGCGCCCCGAAGTCGAGCAATTGCTCTGCGAGCGGGGGGCGATCGTTGCCCTCGTCCTTGAGTTCCTGCCGGATCAGCGCCTCACGCCGCAGATAGGCCTTCCGCTCCTCGTACTCGAGCGCCTCCATGAGCTTGTTGGGCGGGGTCAGAGTCGTGATCTGACGTTGGAGCGCACCGAGCCGGTAGCCCCGCTTTGCCGCGCGTTTGGCGTCACGGAGTTGGTCGCCATCCGTCGCCGGAGATGCGCTCACGATGCGTCGGCAAACTTCGCGCCCCTCGATGTACTCGCTCGGAACGCGCATAGCCGCCGCTTTCGCCGCCGCCTCAATGCGTAGGGGGTCGGCGGTGTCTCGGATTCCGTCGAGGATCGCGAGGAACTCTGCTTCCACGTCCGAACGCGGGCGCGGGACGAGCGTCATGCGCGACCCTCGCGGAGGAGGATCTCGGCGAGGGTGGCCTCGGCCGCTTCACGCTCGCGCTGGTGCTGATCGGCGCGGCGGCGGTCCATTGTCTCCGCCGCCGAGAGACGGGCGATCTCCGCCTCATAGTAGGCGACACGCTCGTCTGTGCTCGTGAGAGCCGTCGGGAGCTTGCTCGCGGCGCGCTGGGCGGTCTCCGCGGTGACGGCCTGCGCATAGCGGAACGCGATCCGGCGCCGCTCTGTGCTCGTCGCCTTCGCCGGGATCACGCCTGCCGCATCGGCTGCGGCGAGCCAGTGGGCCTCAACGTCGGGGTCGGTGAATCGGTCGGGCTTGCGACCGAGCTCCTCGCGTACGGTTGGCGGCAGACCAGCGGCGACGCGAGCGGCGCGATGCGCGGCCCAGCGGGACTCCATGCCGCGCCGCCCCTGCTCGGCGCGAGCGCGTCGCTCCTGCTCGTTCATCGGACAGCCGTCGAAGGCTTGAGAAGGAGCGCGAGACGAGCACGAGCCGCGTCAGACAATGGCGGGGCCTGCGCAGCGATCGCTTGCGCGACGCCAACACGCGATTTCGACGTCTCTTCGTCCGTCTTGTCAGCCACAGCTGGTCCTTTCGACCACTGCGCGGTGCGTCGGGGGCGATCCCCTAGCGCCGTTCGATTAGCTGACCTCATCACTATGACACATGCGATAGGGGTTGTCTAGAAGTGCCGCTGACCTGGTATTTAGTGAGTAGCGAAATAGCGCTAGGCTCGCGCCATGTTCAACGATGGCGACACCCTACGGACCCCCGACGGCCAGAGCGGGCGCATCGCGTCACCGCAGACGGGGCAGCGCGCCGAGCTCTTCGGATTTGGTGGACAAGCACCGTCGGCGCGCGTCTACACGGTGATCCTCGCGAGCGGCAAAGTCGAGCGTTGGACAGAGGAGGCGCTGTCGAAGGTGACGGAAGCTGAGGCGGGGTGATCCCGCGAACACCCCGGCGCCCCTACCGTCGACTTTCAACCCAGCTTCCTACGTCTTGGTCCAGGTCCCAGGCCCCTTATAGGGGGGCCTGTCCGGGATGGACGGTTGGGACAATCGAGACGATCTGGACGAACCCTCGATCTGCCGCGTAAATACGCGGTTCTCATCCGTCGCATGTCGATCGAGACGATCGGGACGAGGGTTTCGCGCGGCGTTGTGTCCAGGTCGCAAATCTGGACGAACTTCGCACCGAGACGCCGTCCGTCGCCTATGTCTCGCGCACGACGCAAATTGTGGCGACCCCGCCGCGTCTCGTCGCAATCTCGGCCGAGAGCGCGAGCTAAAGTCGGCCGTCGCCAGCCACTTAGTTAGATCGGTCGGGTACGCCGGATAAGCAACCGCGCCCGCTGTCGCTATTGGAGCGGACCCCGAAGGGCCTCAAGTCCGAACGCGGCAAAGATGCGGACCTCTCCACCGTCGAGGAGGACGGGGTAGGCAATGACGATTCGGCTTCGACCTGTCGGCCCCGGGTAGCGGTACTCGAGACGTCCCGAACCGCTGCCGTACGCCTCGAGAACCGTGCCGATCTGGCCGTCGTGGGTGCTGACTGTGTCGCCGGGGCTGAGCTCCATGTCGCCAGCGTAGGCGGCATCCGAAGCCGCTGCCGAGGTCGTCGCTATGCTCGCGACATGACTACGCGGATGACGGTCGCTCTCTCGGTGCTCACGCTCGGCCTCGCTATAGCCGCGCTCGCCGGACTGCCGGCCCTCATCGAGAATCGGGAGGTCGGCGACGTCGTCGTGATCGTCGGTTTTGCCGTGGCGATCGTTGGCGTTCTCCTCGTCATTCTCGCTGTACCCGGACAACGCCGAGAGACCGGAAAGCTCAAGTCAAACGACGCGATCGAGCTCGCGAAGCTCGGGGCCGAACGTCGTCGCCTCGCCAGCACCGCACGCCAGACAGAGCGTGCGATTGATGAAGTCGGCTGGGGTGATGCCGCCCCGGAGGGCATGAGGTTGAAGACCGCGCTCATCGAGCTAGAGGCGGCGTTGGAGGTGAACGCGGCGGAATTCAGGCGTTACGGGATCGAGGATCCTGACGAAAGAGCGACGTTGGGCGAACAGGCTCGGCAAGCTGGCGGCAAGAAACGCCGCTCCGCCCGTCGGCGCGTCTACGGGTCTAATGCCAGATGAAGTCAACAGTCTTGGCCATCGCCTCGTCGCTCATGTTGCGACGGTTGCCCTGACCGACGCTGTGCACGACGACAACCGCTAGAGCCTCGAGGATGGCCCGCTTTCGCCCCAACGTGAGCGCGTCCCAGGTCGCGGCGACGTCCGCGGCGCCGACGACGTCGGACAGCGCGTCGATATCAGCTCCCGACCGAAGCTTCTCATCGAGCTCTGCGATGCGCGCGTTCGCCCGCTTCGTCAGTCGCACGCGCTCGGCGCGGTCGATCAAGCCATCCATCTCATCGTCGCCCGCTTGCCTGATCGTGGTCGTCAGTCGCTCCCGCTCGGCGCGAAGCGCATCGGCGTCGCCCCTCTCGCGATCGTTGAGGAGGTCGACCGCGTCGGGTCGAGCGAGCCGCGCGACGATGACCCGCTCGACGAAGCTATCGAGCGGGTCACCCCGTCGCATGAAGTGCGCCATTGAGGCGCAGCGGTAGCTATGTACGCCCTTCTCGCCGCCTCCTGCGCGGATGGGCGTTCGACATACACCGCACACCGCCAGGCCCGACAGGAACCATCGTCGCGAGGGACCGGGCGACGTTTTGCGCTCCGGGTGCTCGAGGCGAGCCTTCGCCGCCTCCCACTCCTCGACGGTCACGATCGGCTTCCAGCGCCCCGGCGTCGTCGTGCCCCGCGTGAGGGCGCGCTGGTCGTACTTCTCCGCCGCCTCAAGCGGCATCCGCGCGCAGTAGTAGGGCGACATCAGCATCCGCCGCAGCGTAGTCGGTGTGAACGGCACGCCCTCGGGGTGGCTCTTTGTCGGGACGGTCCGGCGCCCGCGCTGATTCAGGTCGCGGGCGATCGACCCGAGCGGCACGCCGGCCAGAAAGGCGCTGTAGACCTCACGGACGTCAGCCGCCCGGTCGTTGTCGCGCTCGGACGGCGTTCCTGGCTCGCCCTTCGGCCCGTCCAGGACATAGGCGTCTCCGTCGCCCCTGTCCTTCGTCGGGACCCACCGATAGCCGTAGGGCACACGACCCGAGGTCGGGATACCTCCGTTCTCACGGGCGCGTCGCGCGTTGTTCGCGTTGACGCGGCGCTCGGCCTTGATCTCGACCTCGGCGCGGGCGACAGAGGTCAGGAGGTTCGCCATGAGTCGCCCGTTCACCGTCGTGAGGTCGATGTTCTCGTCGATGGTCACCACGGCGACGCGCGCCGCGGAGAACGCCTCAAGAGCCGAGAGCGAGCGCCCCAGGCGGTCGAGCTTGCGCACGATGAGCACGTCGAAGCGACCGGCGCGCGCGTCGTCGAGCATCCGGGAGAACGACGTGCCGGCCTCACGCGCCTTGTATCCGCTGACGTTGTTATCGCTGTAGACCTCGACCACGTCGAAGCCTTTCGCGGACGCGAGATCGCGACAACGCGCGATCTGATCGGCGAGGAGTTCATCGGCAGCGACGGACTGCCGCGCGTAAATGGCGGCACGCGTTTCTGGCTTCGTGGTCACGAGGTTAAGTCTGCCCCAACACGACAATTGTCGCCGCAGTGGCCTTCGCGGGTTTGCTCGTGGTCATCATGCGAAGCGACGAGGTCCGCGGCATCCTGACCGACCTCGTTCGTCGTGCCTTGACCGTCCAGTGAGACCGGCATACCTGGACGAGCGCGGGTCGGTCACGGCGGAGTTCGCCGTGGCCGTGCCGGCGGTCGTGATCGTGCTCGCCCTCGGGGTGGGCGTGCTGGGGTCGGCGGCCACCGCCGTCCGGCTCCAGCACGTGTCGAGCGAATCGGCCCGGCTCCTCGGGCGCGGGGACGAGTCACGGGCGCACACGGCCCTCGCGGAGATCGGCGGATCGATGTCGGTCTCCCGTCGTGACGGTCTCGTGTGCGTCGATACGTCGGCGCCTGTGGCACTCAGCCTGCCCCTGCCTCCCGTGACCGCGCGGGCGTGCGCTCTCGACGGAGGTGAGTGATGGCCGGGACGATCTCCGTCGTCGGCATCACCGCCGTCGCCGTCGCCGTCACTCTGGCGCTCGCCGCCGCGTGCGGTGCTGCCGTGCAGGCTCAGAAGCTGGCGGGAACCGCGGATGCCGCCGCCCTCGCGGCTGCCGATACCGCCAGTGGTGCTGTCGAGGGAGTCCCGTGCGAGGCGGCGGCGAACGTCGCCGAGGCGGGCGGCGCGACCCTGACCGACTGCGTGCTCGACGGCCTCGTCGCCACGGTCACCGTCGGCACGGCGTACGGTGGGATTCCGTTCGATGCACACTCGCGGGCCGGTCCTCCCGAAACGACCGCCCGAGCGATCCCCGGGAACCCCACCAGGAATGCGTGTGTATGGTGTGCAGCGAAGAAAGGACCCCAGTGGCAAACGGCAAGAAGCTCGTCATCGTCGAGTCCCCGACCAAGATGAAGTCGATTCAGGGATACCTCGGTGACGACTATGAGGTCCTCAGCTCGGTGGGACACATCCGCGACCTCGCGTCGAAGAAGGAGATCCCGGCCGAGAAGAAGGCGGCCTACGGAAAGTACTCGATCGACGTCGAGAACGACTTCGACCCCTATTACGTCGTCAACGACCGCAAGACGAAGACGGTCGCCGAACTCAAGCGCGCGCTGAAGACGGCCGACGAAGTCCTGCTGGCCACCGATGGTGACCGCGAAGGCGAGGCCATCGCGTGGCACCTGCTCGAGGTCCTCAAGCCCAAGGTCCCCGTCCGGCGCATGATCTTCCACGAGATCACAAAGGATGCGATCCGCGAAGCCGCTGAGCACACGCGCGACCTCGACGTCTCGCTGGTCGACGCCCAAGAGACCCGCCGCGTTCTCGACCGCCTTTACGGGTGGGACGTTTCACCCGTGCTCTGGCGCAAGGTCGGCTCGGGCCGGGAAGGCACCGCGCTCAGCGCCGGACGTGTGCAGTCCGCCGCGACCCGTATGGTCGTCGAGCGCGAGCGTGAGCGCATGGCCTTCGTCTCGGCGTCGTACTGGGACGTCGAAGCCCTCGCGTCGCAGTCCGGGTCCTCGTTCACCACGCGTCTGAACCGCCTCGACGGCGCACCGATCGCCCGCGGCGGCGACTACGACGACAACGGAAAGCTGAAGAAGGCCGTCGTCGTCCTCGACGAGGCGCAGGCGAGAGCCCTGGCCGACGCTGTCACGGCCGCCGGCCGGGCGACGGTCGCGAAGGTCGAGGCCAAGCCCGGTACGCGGAGCCCCCGCGCGCCGTTCACCACCTCCACGATGCAGCAGGAGGCCGGTCGCAAGCTCTCGATGAGTGCCAAGCACGCCATGGGTGTCGCTCAGCGTCTCTACGAGAAGGGCTTCATCACCTATATGCGTACCGACTCCGTCGCGCTGTCGGGCCAGGCCATTTCGGCGGCCCGCGCGCAGGCGGTGAAGCTCTACGGCGACAAGGCGGTCCCGGCCAACCCGCGCGTCTACAAGAGCAAGACGAAGAACGCGCAAGAGGCCCACGAAGCCATCCGCCCCTCCGGCGAGGAGTTCCGCACGCCGTCGTCCGTCGCGTCGTCCCTCGACCGCGACGAGCAGAAGCTGTACGACCTCATCTGGAAGCGCACGATCGCGAGCCAGATGGCGGATGCCAAGTACGAGACGACCACCGTCACCCTCACCGTCCAGGCGGGGGAGAAGGTCGCCGAGTTCACGGCATCCGGAACCGTCTACACCTTCAAGGGCTTCCTCGAGGCCTACGAAGAAGGCGCCGACGAGAAGCGCAACGGCCGCGACGACGACGAAGACCAGTCGCTTCCCCCGGTCGCCGTGGGCGACGAGCTCACGGTGAGCGACGTCGAGCCGAAGGGCCACAGCACCTCGCCGAAGCCCCGGTACACCGAGGCCAGCCTGGTCAAGGCGCTCGAGGAGAAGGGGATCGGCCGTCCGTCGACCTTCGCGAGCATCATCGGTGTGATCCTCGACCGCGGCTACGTCACCAAGCGCGGTCAGGCGCTCGTCCCCAGCTGGCTCGCCTTCAGCGTGGTGCGTCTTCTCGAGGAGCACTTCGCCGACCTCGTCGACTATGACTTCACCGCCGCTCTCGAAGACGATCTCGACGCCATCGCCCGCGGCGAGCAGCGCCGCACCGAGTGGCTCAAGGCCTTCTACTTCGGTTCCGACAAGCAGGTGGGCCTACGCCACATCGTCGACAACCTCGGCGAGATCGACGCGCGCGAACTCAACTCGACGCGGATCACCGACACCGCCACGCTCCGTTTCGGCAAGTACGGCCCGTATCTCGAGGTCACCGAGCCCGGCGCCGATTCGGACGCCAAGCCGCGCATCGTCAACATCCCCGAAGACCTCGCTCCCGACGAGCTGACGGCCGAGAAGGCCCGAGAGCTCATCGAGGCGCCGGTCGCGGGCGACCGAGTGCTCGGGGAGAACCCCGAGAACGGCAAGCTCGTCGTCGTCAAAGACGGTCGCTTCGGTCCCTACGTCCAAGAGGTCGACGCCGAGGAGCCCGAAGAGGTCGACCAGGCCACCGGTGAGGTCGTGGAACAGCCCAAGAAGCGCGGCGCGAAGAAGGAAGCGGCTCCCAAACCCCGCACCGCGTCGCTCTTCCGGTCGATGTCGGTGGACACCATCGACCTCGACACCGCGCTGCAGCTGCTCTCCCTCCCGCGCGTCGTCGGTGCGGACCCCGAGACGGGGGCCGAGATCACGGCGCAGAACGGCCGATTCGGTCCCTACCTCAAGAAGGGCACCGACTCACGCTCGCTCGACGCGGAGCAGCAGATCTTCGACATCACCCTCGAAGAGGCGCTCGCGAAGTACGCCGAGCCCAAGTACGGCGCGCGGCGGGCATCGAGCGCCCTGAAGGAGTTCGACGCCGACCCCGTCAGCGGCAAGCCGATCAAGCTGAAGGACGGCCGATTCGGGCCGTACGTCACCGACGGCGAGACGAATGCCACGGTGCCGCGCGGCGAAGACGCTATGGCCATCACCTTCGAACGCGCCGTCGAGCTCATCGCCGACAAGCGCGCCAAGGGCCCCGCCCCGAAGAAGACCACCGCGCGCAAGACGACGACCACCCGCAAGGCGCCGGCGAAGAAATCGTGACGACGGATCCGACCCGCCCGCCGCGCGCTCCCCGAGCCGCGGCGGCCGGGGGACCCGGGCTGTTCGTCACGTTCGAAGGCGGCGACGGCGCAGGGAAGACCACTCAGGCGACTCTCCTCGAGGACTGGCTGCGGGAGCGCGGCCGGGAGGTGGTGCGCACCCGCGAACCCGGCGGAACCGACGTGGGCGTCCTCGTGCGCGACATCGTGCTGCACCATCGAGGACACATCGCCCCGCGAGCCGAAGCTCTCCTCTACGCCGCAGATCGCGCCCATCACATCGAGACCATCGTCCGACCCGCGATCGCGCGCGGTGACGTCGTCATCCAGGATCGATACCTCGACTCGTCGGTCGCCTACCAGGGCGCCGGTCGCGTGCTGGATGCCGATGACATCCGCGACCTCTCGCTCTGGGCGACCGGCGGCCTGCTGCCGGATCTGACCGTGCTGCTCGACCTCGATCCCGCGGCCGCTCGGACGCGGCTGGATGCGGAGGCGAAGCCGTTCGACAGACTCGAGGCGGAGAAGGGTGAGTTCCACGCGCGGGTGCGCGCCGGATTCCTCGCCCTCGCCGAGGCCGAGCCCGATCGCTTCGTCGTGCTCGACGCCCGCCAGCCGGTGTCGGAGCTGGCCCACCGCGTCCGGGAGGCCGTGGCATCCCGACTCGGATGAGGCGATCGCTCGGCCACGCACAGCGGATCGCCAGCGGTCCTGTCGGAAGCCCCGTCTAGGGTGGAACGCATGCCCGCCGTGCTCGACTCCGCGCCCGACGTCGCCGCGCCCGCGCCGTTCCCCTGGGATGCGGTGTGGGGCCAGCCCGATGCCGTGCAGACCCTGCAGAACGCGGCCTCCGACCCGGCAGCGCTCACGCACGCCTGGCTCATCACCGGGCCTCCGGGATCGGGACGCTCGACCCTCGCCTACGCCTTCGCGGCCGCGCTGATCGCCGACCCCGGCGACGAACGCGCGCAACGTCAGGTGATCGCGCGCACCCACCCCGACCTCACCGCCCTGCGCACCGAGCAGGTCGTCATCCGCATCGACGAAGCCCGCCGGCTCGTCGAGCGCGCGAGCTTCGCCCCGTCGCTGGGGCGGCACCGCGTGATCGTCGTCGAAGACGCCGACCGCATGGCCGAGCGCACGTCCAACGTCCTGCTCAAGGCGCTCGAAGAGCCGCCCGAGCACACCGTCTGGGTGCTCTGCGCCCCGAGCGACGCCGACCTCCTGCCCACCATCCGCTCGCGTGTGCGGGTGCTCCGCCTGCGGGAGCCGTCCGTCTCCGACGTGGCGTCCCTCATCGTCGAGCGCACCGGGGTCGCGCCCGAGGTCGCCGAAGAATCCGCTCGTCACGCCCAGCGGCACATCGGTATGGCCCAGCGCCTCGCGACCGACGACGACGCGCGGGCCCGTCGGGCCGAGACCCTCTCCGCCGTTCTGGGTGTCCGCGGCATCGGCGATGCCGTCGAGGTCGCCGGGCACATCGTCCGCCTGGCCACCGACGATGCGAAGGCGCTCACCGCGAGTCGCGACGAAGAAGAGCGCCGCGCTCTCCTGCGCACCCTCGGCGTGGCCGAGGGCGCTGCCGTTCCGCCCTCGGTCCGCGGGCAGGTGAACGCCCTCGAAGACGACCAGAAGCGCCGTGCGACGCGCAGCTTGCGCGACGGGATCGACCGCGTCCTGACCGACCTGCAGTCGCTGTTCCGTGACGTCGTGATGCTCCAGTTCGGGCGCGACACCGACCTGGTCAACAGCGAACGCCTCGACGACCTGCGTGCGCTCGCGGCGGAGTGGTCCACGGCCCGCACCCTCGGCGTGCTCGACCGCATCTCCGACACCCGGCGTCATCTCGAGCAGAACGCCGCACCCCTGCTCGCGCTGGAAAGCCTCCTCATCACCGTCTCCGACGGGTCGGCTCCGTGAACGCGCGGCGACGGCTCGTCGCGCTGGTCGCGGGTCTCGCAACGGCGGCGCTCGCCCTGTCGGGATGCCTCTACGCCCAGATCCCGCCGACGGCTCCCGCTCCCGGGCCGTCGCTCGCCCCGCAGACCGACGGCATCGCCGAAGACCTCCTGCCCTACTACTCGCAGACGTTGACGTGGGAGGAGTGCGGGACCGGTCTGGACTGCACGACGGTGACCGCTCCGCGCGACTACAGCGACCCGTCGAAGGGCGACCTGCAGCTCGCCGTCGCGCGCCACCGGGCGACCTCGGGGCAACCGATCGGCTCGCTGCTGACCAATCCCGGCGGTCCCGGCGCGAGCGGGGTGTCGCTCATGAAGTCATCGCTGCCGATCCTGGTCGACCAGAAGCTGTCCGACGCCTACGACGTGATCGGTTTCGATCCTCGCGGCGTCGGTGAGTCCACCGCCGTCAGCTGCTACGACGCCGCGGGTCTCGACAGCTACTTCTACGACATCCCGCCGGGCGCGCGCGGCAGCGAGGAGCGCGAGCAGGCTCTCACCGAGCGGGCCGCCGCTTTCGCGAAGGCGTGCGACGAGAACAGCGACGGCATCCTGCCCTACATCACGACCGAGAACTCGGCGCGCGACATGGACCTGCTGCGCGCAGTGCTGGGCGACACGAAGCTCAATTACCTCGGGTTCTCGTACGGCTCGCTCCTCGGCACGACCTACGCGGGACTCTTCCCCGAGCGCGTCGGGCGCATGGTGCTCGACGGCGGAATCGATCCCAGCCAACCGCAGTCCGAGTCCTCCATCGGGCAAGCCGTCGGGTTCGAGGAGTCGCTACGCGCCTTCATGGCCGATTGCCTCACCACCTCCGAGTGTCCCTACAGCGGCTCGGTCGACAACGCGATGTCCGACCTGGCTGCGACGCTCGCGCGCGTCGACGCTCGTCCGCTCACGGCGAGCGATGGCCGCCAGCTCGGGGGCGACACGCTCATGACCGCCATCGTCGCCGCGCTGTACAGCCAGGACAGCTGGCAGTACCTGCGAGTGGCGCTATCCGACGTGGGCAACGGGCGTCCCGACGTCGCATTCCAACTGGCGGACTTCTACAACGACCGCGTGGGCGGGCGTTACGCGAGCAACACGATGGAAGCGTTCGTCGCGTACAACTGCATGGACTACCCGGACGAAGGGTCGGCGGCCGATGACGAGGCGTTCCGTCAGCGACTGGCCGAGGCCGCTCCCACCACGGCGCCGTACTGGGAGGGCGTCGACGTCTGCGCCTCCTGGCCCGCGCCGCCCACGGGTACCCGCGGCGTGATCACGGCGGACGGCTCGCCGCCCATCGTGGTCATCGGCACCACCGGCGACCCGGCTACGCCGTACGTCGGGGCCCAGCGGCTCGCCGAGCAGCTCTCGCAGGGCGTGCTCATCACCAACGTGGGCGAAGGCCACCTCGGCTACAACAAGGGCAATGCCTGCGTGACCGACGCGGTCGACGCCTATCTCGTCGAGGGAACCGTGCCCGAGGACGGCCTGCGCTGCGGATGACGTCGGTCTGCACCATTCCGCGCCGCCTAGGCTTTATCTCGTCCCACCCGAAGGAGTCCCCATGACTGCGCCCGTTACCGACCTCGCCCGCTACATCGACCACACGCTGCTCAAGCCCGAGGCCACGCGCGCCGACGTGGAGCGCATCATCGCTGAGGGCGCCGAGCTCGGGACGTACAGTGTGTGCCTGTCACCGTCGTTCCTCCCGGTCGAGGTTCCCGCCGGCCTCAAGGTCGCCGTGGTCTGCGGCTTCCCCAGCGGGAAACACCACGCTGAGGTCAAGGCCGCCGAGGCGGCGCTGTCGGTGGCACAGGGCGCCGACGAGATCGACATGGTCATCGACATCGGTGCGGCCATCGACGGGCGCTATGAGGTCGTCGAGGCCGAGATCCGCGCGGTGCGCCTCGCCGCTCCCGCCCCCACTGTCCTGAAGGTGATCATCGAGTCGGCAGCGCTCTCCGACGAGGCCATCGTCGCGGTGTGCGAGGCCGCGGTCGCCGCCGGCGCCGACTTCGTCAAGACCTCCACGGGATTCCACCCCGCGGGCGGGGCCAGCGTGCACGCGGTACAGCTCATGAAGCGCACCGTGGGCGACCGCGCCGAGGTCAAGGCATCCGGGGGCATCCGCACGCGCGCGGCCGCCGAAGAGATGATCGCCGCGGGCGCCACGCGGCTGGGGTTGTCGTCGAGCCGCGACATCCTCGCCGACCGTTCCGCGAGCGGCGACTACTGACGCGTACCTGGTGACGCGCTGGAGCATGTAAGATCGATGATCGTGCACGCGACAGCGCGCACACGCCGCCTTAGCTCAGACGGCAGAGCGATTCACTCGTAATGAATAGGTCAAGGGTTCGATTCCCTTAGGCGGCTCCACGACAGAAGGCCCGGGTTCTCCCGGGCCTTCTGCCGTTCACGGGAGCGTCGGTGCGGGGGGTGCCTTCGCTTCCGGGATCTCGACGTCGGGCCCCGTCGGCGCCCGCAGATCGCCCGCGGTCGAACCGCGTCGCTGCGTCGAGCCCGCGGCATCCTTGTCGGCGTCGCTCTTGTCCTCCTCGACGACGATGGGGTGCGCCTCGGCGTAGGGATCGTGACGGATGCCGGTCACCTGCCACGACACCTTCACCCCGCCGCGGTCGGTGCGGATGTCGAAGGAATTGCCGCCGACCTCGCGCGACACGGCGACCTGGGCGAAGTCGCCGATCACGGTGAGCTGGTATCGGAAGTCACGATTCAGCGCCTCGAAGTACTCGGGGAGGGCGACGGTCGCGTTGCCCGCGTCGTCGGTGACGGTCGTGCCGTTGTAGACGTTCATCATGTCGGGCGACTCGACGAACGAGTGCGAAAGCCATCTGTTGTCGGGATCGAGCGGGTGATCGATCTTGAACGACCCGGCGCTCTTGCTGAGGGTGCCGTTGACGTGCACGCGTCCCTGGGCGAACATCGCGTAGCCGTCGGGGCTCGAGGTCGTGCCGTACACGCCGTAGTTCTGGCCCGTCGTCCCGACAGCCGCCCCGTAGAGCCCCCAGGCCGTGCCCTGGCCCCACACCCCGACGTAACCGGAGTCGCCGCGGACGCCGGCCGTCGTTCCGCCACTGCCGTACACGGAATACTGACCGCCCTCGGCGAGCACGGCCTGCGCGGTACCGGAGACGGAGGCTTGCGCGTGGACGCCGATGCGCCCGGTCCCGCGGACGCCGACCCCGGAGTCCACGTTCGTGTTCGCACCCAAGACCGCCGTGACGCCCGCGGTGGAGCCGTACACGCCGGTGGGCCCCGAGAAGTATCCGCCCGTGTTGTTCCCGTTGCCGATGACCCCGTAGTTGGCCGACGTCCCGAGCACACCCCCCGAGGGGCCCGTGGCGATGACGCCGTAGTAGTTCGTGGAGGTCGCTTGGAGGGCCGTTCCGGACGTGGAGCGCACATCGGCGCCGACACCCGTGGTCGCTTGACCGAAGAGGGCCGTCCCCGCCGTGGCGGTCGCCGAGACACCGCGCGACGTGGTTCCCCCTGACGTGGAAGCTCGGAGAGCGACGCCCCCGGTGACGACGTGCAGCTTCGCATCGGGGGCGGTGGTCCCGATGCCGATGTTCCCCGTCGGTGCGATGCGCATGCGCTCGCTGGTCGTCGTCGAGCCCGTGGCGCAGGTCTTGAAGACGAGCGGCGCGCCGGCGTTCGTGGGCCCGAGGAAGTTCGAGCCGCTCGTCGTGACCCCCGAGTTCCCGCCCAGCACCCACGCGGTGGTCCCGGGGGCCGCGGCCGCGGGGGAGGCGGCAGCCGTGGCGGCGACCACTCCGGCGGCTCCTGCCACTGCGGTCGTGAACAGCGCTCGCCTCGGCAGGGCGGCGCCGGAAGGGGCAGGTGGAGTCGACATCGATATCTCCCATCGGGTGCGGGTGCCGGGCGACGCACGGCTGGAGGTGACGCTAGGGGCCTCTTTCCCGCGCCGACAAGAGGGATTCGGCGGATTCGTTCCACGGAGTCGCTCGGCATCGAAGCATCGGCGGGCACGGTCGCGGGGGCCGCCGTACGCTCGGGAACACATCCCGGGAGGCACCATGACGCTCGTACCCCCTCTTCGCGTCACGCGGCGTCGCATCCGGGTCTGCCTGGCCGTCGTCGTGTTCGGACTCGTCGTCAGCGGCGTGACCGCCTTCCCCCTGCGCGAAGAGCTGGCCCTGGCGCGTGATGTCCTCGCACACCTGAACGTCGCGTCGATCCTGCCGGGTGCGGTGTGGTGGGTCGACCGGGTCGCGGAGGGACTGGATGCCACGGCCGTGGCGTACCCGTTCATCGCGTACGGCACCGATTGGCTGGCGTTCGCCCACCTCCTCATCGCCCTCGCCTTCATCGGCCCTCTAGTCGACCCGGTACGCAACATCTGGGTCATCGTGTGGGGCCTCATCGCGTGCGCGGGCATCCTGCCGCTCGCGGCGATCGCGGGAGGCATCCGGGGGCTGCCCCTCGGATGGCAGCTCATCGACATGTCGTTCGGCGTCCTCGCCGCCGTGCCGCTCGTCCTCGCGCTCGTGTGGACGCGCCGCGTGGAGAACGCTACCCGGTCGACGGACGGTGTCCGCCCGGGGTCGCGCGAAGCTGCCCGATAGGCTGACGGCACCCGTTCCGCCCCGTGCGGCGGAGTCGTCCCGTCCGCGATCCGCAGGAGTGCCCGTGTCGAACGCCCTCGATGCCATCATCGAGATCTTCACGTGGGTGGGCCTCGGCGGCGGAGCCGTTCTCGCTCTCGTCGCGGTCGTCCTCCTCTTCGCCGACGGCACGTGGGTGCCGGTGCGGGCGGTGGTCGAGGACGTCGACGGGGGCCGGGTAGTGCGGTGGTTCGACGACCAGGGCGGGGTGAACGAGGCTCCGCTCTCGCCCCACGATGACGCCAAGATCGGCTCCGCCGACATGGCCGACATCTTCTATCGGCGCGGAAGCGTTCACCGCATGAGGCTGACGCGCTCGTCGCCGGTGGTGCGTTTCGTCTCCCTGCTCGCGGCGGGGATTCTCGGCCTCGGGCTCGTCGCCTTCGTTCTCTCGATCGTGCTGCTGTTCGCCCGCGGGTGACGAACGGAACACGAGGGCGCCGCCGACGTGCTGTTCGGCACGTCCGTCGTGCGGTCGCTCTCCGTCCCTCTTCGCGTACGACGCCGATGCGCCCATCCGGTGGCCGTCGAGGGCGTCGACGCGCACGAGCGCGCGTAGGCTCGAGGCATGACCCGGGCGCTGTTCATCGTCGACGTTCAGAACGACTTCACCGAGCACGGTGCGCTCGGCGTCGACGGGGGCGACGCGGTCGCCGCCCGCATCTCCCACTACCTGGGCGCCCATGCCGACGAGTACACCGTGGTCGTCGCGTCGCGCGACTGGCACCACGGCGACGACGACAACGGCGGACACTTCTCTGAGACGCCGGACTTCGTCGACACCTGGCCGGTGCACTGCGTCGCCGGCACCGAGGGGGCCGAGTACGACGCGGTGTTCGATCCGACGCGAGTGACACATCACCTGAAGAAGGGGCAGGGTCGGCCGGCGTACTCGCTGTTCGAGGGCATCTCCGACGACGGCGAGACAGCAGCCGATATCCTCGACGCCCACGGCATCCGTGACATCGATATCGCCGGGATCGCCACCGACTACTGCGTGCGCGCGTCCGCTCTCGACGCCCTCGCGGCCGGGCGCACCGTGCGCGTGCTCACCGACCTGGTGGCCGGCGTGCATCCCGCCTCGAGCGCCGCTGCCCTGGACGAGATCCAGAGTGCGGGTGCGGTGTTGACGACCTCAGACGTCTAGATCGTCCGCGCGCGGGATCGTGATGGTCACGCGTGTGCCTTCTCCCGGTTCGCTCGCGATGCGCAGAACGCCGTGGTGTTCTGACACCACGTGCTGGACGCTTGCGAGGCCGATACCGGATCCACCGTCGTTCGCGTCGGCGAATCGTCCGCGTTCACCCTCGGCGACGATCGTCCGCAGGTCGTCGGGATGGATGCCACGCCCCCGGTCGCTCACCGAGACCACCGCTCCCTCATCCGTTTCGTACACCTCGACCGTGATCTCGTCGTCGGAGTACTTGGCGGCGTTCTCGAGGACGTTCGCCACAGCCCGGCGCAGACCCAGCACGTCGCCCACGATGGGAACGGCATCCATGCGACCGTAGACGACGCGCCCGGGGCACTCCCCGGGGAGGACCAGGGCGACAGCCCCCTGCGCGATGAGATCCAGCGTCGCCGGATGCCGGCCACGTTCGGGGCGTGCGGCAGCGTCGGTCAACAGAGCCTGTGCCATCGCGACGAGATGATCGCTCGCCTCCGAGGCCAGCCGCAGCAGATGGTGGTCGGCGGGGAGGTCTTCCTCAAGCAGGTCGAGGTAGCCGCGCAGTGCGGTGACGGGCGACAGGAGATCGTGGGCGAATGTGCGTTGCCGAGCGGCGTGCTCGTCGGCGGCCCGCTTCTCGGCGGTGAGGTCGCGCACGAGCTTGACGAAACCCAGTACCTGGCCCTGGTCGTTGCGGATGGCCGAGATCGTCACTCGCGCCCAGAACTCGCTCCCGTCGCTTCGCACCCGCCATCCGGTGTCTTCGACGTGGCCGTCCCGTTGAGCCGCGGCGAGGAGCTGGTCGGGTACACCGCGTCGCCGATCCTCCTCGCGGTAGAACCGCGAGAAGTGGGAACCGAGGATCTCCCCTTCGGCGTATCCCTTGATGCGTTCAGCCCCGAGGTTCCAGCCGCGGACGATTCCGCCGCCGTCGAGCTTCACGATCGCGAAGAGGTCGACCTGGTCGTCCCAATCGAGGGGGAGGGTTCGGCGGAAGCTGGCGAGGGGACGCTCCTCGCCCTCGGACGCGACCGGGGGCGGGAAATCGGGCGGCCCCTGCACCGGGGCGCTCATCCGCGCACGTCGCAAGGTTCGGGAATGCTTGCTGAAGGCATTCTCCGATCTTGGCGCGCGGGGGCTTCCGGCACCAGAGCTTGACACGGCGGCACGGGTGAGCGGTCCACGTCGTGCGTCAGCTCACGGTCACCAGCGTGCGCTGCCAGCCGCTCGATCCGTTCGGCGCGATGGCGGCCTGCTCCTGCACCTGCAGGTTGCCCTCCTTGTCGGTGGCCCGCACGACGATGTAGTGCGACCCGGCGTCGGCGTTCCAGTCGAGCTTCCACTGCACCCACGACTGGTCGTTGATCGGGCTCGAGAGGGTCGCCTGCTGCCACTCGCCGTCATCGATGCTGACCTCGACCTTCTCGACGCCGACGGGCTGCGCCCATGCCATGCCGGCGATGACCACGGCGCCCGCCGAGACCGGAGTGCCGATCTTCGGCGTGTCCACTCGCGACGACATCTTGATCGGGGCCTCGGCCGAGTAGCCGCGCGGGGTCCAATACGCCTCGTCCTTGTCGAAGCGCGTCACGGTGAGCTTCGTGACCCACTTGGTCGCCGAAACGTATCCGTACAGGCCCGGGACGACCATCCGCACGGGGAAGCCGTGCTCGAACGGCAGCGGTTCGCCGTTCATGGCCACCGCGAAGATGGCATCGAGGTTGTCGTCGGTCAGCGAGGAGAGGGGAGTGGATGCCGTGTACCCGTCGACGCTCTCGGACAGCACCATGTCGGCGTCGCCCTGCGGTCCGGCCATACGCAGGACGTCGCGGATCGGTACTCCCGTCCAGATGGCGTTTCCGACCAGGTCGCCGCCGACCTCGTTGGAAACGCACGTGAGGGTGACGCCGTACTCGTCCAAGCCCATGCCGACCAGGTCGTCGAAGCTCAGCTCGACCGGGGTGTCGACCATTCCCTCGATCGACAGGCGCCACGTCGTGGGATCGACGTTGGGGACCGTGAGCGCGGTGTCGACGCGGTAGAAGTCCGCGTTGGGCGTGATGATCGGGGTCAGCCCCGGAACGCCGAGATCGGCGCCGGCGGGAACCGTGACGGTGCTGCGTGCTGCGGGGATACGGAGGGCGTCGCGCGCGGCCGCGACCGACGCGGTCGCGACGTTGACGATACGAGCTCCCACACCCACGACGATCGCCCCGGCAGCGACGATGCCCGACAGGACGAAGAAGCCGCGCCGGTTCACGCCGGCCGCCGCCGCATCATCCGCGGCGGCCGCCTGCGTCCAGCGACGCAGCCGACGGCTCAGCACGAGCAACACGCCCACCCCGACGATCGTGCCGACGACCGGTGGGAGCCAGGCGAGCGCGCCGGCTCCGGCCCTCGTCACGATCGCGGCTGTGGCGAGCGCCCCGCCGACTCCGAGGAGGACCGCGCCGACCGGGCGGAAACGGTACTGCAGGTAGCCGGCGATCGCCGCGGCGACGACCGCGCCGAGACCCACTCCGACCAGGAGGGCGACCTTGTCGGTCTCGCCGAACAGCGTGATCGCGAGTTCTTTCAGCGGGCGCGGCACGATGTCGACGATGAACGACCCGACGGCGAGGACGGGACTGGCGGCGCGCGCGAAGATCGCGGCGAGCAGTTCAGCGCTGCCGAGGAGGGCGAGCGCCGACACGATGCCCGCCAGCGACCCCCAGATCCAGGCGCGCGGAGGCCGGACGGGGCGCGCGGTGACGGGGTCGGCTGCGGTGTCGGTGGTCATGGCGTCCCTCTTCTTCGTCGACCGACGGCGCGCGAATCCCGCTCCGTCTGTCGTCTATTCGGCGCGGCGGAGAGAACGGATGGTGCGCCGCTGTCTTACGAGGGCGGAGTGTTCGCGTCGTCCGACTGTGCGAACTCGCGCAGGGCTCGACGCATGCTCGCAACACTTCCGAACCCCGCGTCTCGGGCGCTTCGCGCCGCGGTGTAGCGGTGGGCGGAGGGGGAGGAGAGGAGCGCCGCGGCGGTGCCGGCCCGAGCCCGGCGAAGTTCGAGGGCGATCGAGGAACCCGCGCGGGAGAAGGCGCGTTGCAGGGTGCGAAGCGGGACGCCCAGGGCGGTGGCGATGCTGTCGGGCGTCGTGGAGGGATCGAAGTGCGTCTCGGTGATGAGGGTTCGGGCGCGCTCGAGCGGCGTCACGGCGCCGGGACCGGGCGTCTCGACGTCGACCGGGAGTTGGATGATGCTTCGCGACATCATGTGGATCACATCGATGACCCGCGGATCGAGGTACCCCCCGCTGGCGTCGGAGGCGTCGAACGCGCGCATCAACGCCAGGTCGAGCGAGGTTCCCAGAATGGAGCTCGTCCTGACCTGGGTGATGCCGCCGGTGCGCGCGGAGACCTGCAGGTTCAACTCACGGATGACGGAAGCCTGGGAGACGGCGATGATGACGTCGGTCTCCGATTCCGACATCAGGTGCATTCGCGGCTCCTGCACGACGACCAGGCCTCGAGCGGGAACGCGGGCCACCGCGTCGCCCACGTGGACGGAGAGGGGGCCGCGGAGCGAGGAGAAGAGGAAGACCTCGTCGTCGTCCGGTTCGAGGCGACTGATGGTGGCTGCCCGGAGAGCCCCGATCCGATAGAGGTTCGTCCGCCGGATGACGATGTGGCTCACCCGAGGCGTTTGCCCCGGAGGCATTCCGATGCCGATGTTTCCTTTGTAGTGACGTCGGTGTGCCTCTGGCGGCATTCGCTCTCCCTGGTTCTCGAGTGCGCGGTCATCTCATCATCGGTGTGGATCGACGGTCCCCAGCAATCGGGGGGTGGCCTCACTCCAACCACCCCAGGTCCAGGAGGGCGTCTCGCAGGGCGTCCCGATTGCCCGTGTACCGCGCGCCGACCTTGGCGCGGATGTTCCTCAAATGCGCGTGCACGGTGTGGATGCTGATCCCCAGAGCGAGCGACGCCTCCTCGACGCTGAGGGGTGTCTCTGTGCACAGCAAGCGCGCCACCTCCCGCTCGCGCGCGGTGAGCGCCGATCGGTTCGGCATGGGCGGAACGTGCCACCGTGCGAGAGCGGGGGAGAAGGCCTGGGGCGTCGCGCGCACGGGCGACGACAGCCCCCGTCGGACGAGGTCGATGAGCACGCGGATGTCTGCGCGGATGTCGAAGAGGGCCCAGACGCCGAACCTCGTCGCCAGATCCGACAGCTCTGCGCCCGCCGTCGTGTCGTAGCCGAGGATGATCCGGGCACCGCGGATGCTCAGTCGGCGGAGCACGCGCGGCAGGGTGTTGGGCGGCTCGTGGGCGCCGAGGAAGACGATGACCATCGCCCCCTCCGGTTCTTCCGGGTCTCCGGTGGCCACCGGCCAGGGCACGGTGGCAGCGAGGTGTTCCGCGACCGCGGTCCGCGCCATTCGATGGGATCCGACCACCCAGATGGGCGCATTTTCGGGGGATCTCGGCGGCGGCACGGCTGTTACGATCCCGCCATGATCTCGGGGGGGGACGACGACGGCGAGTGTCGACGTGGTCGATGATGTTCTGGCGCTGGGCGCGGCTTTGCGATCCGCGACGGTCTTGCGGCACGCACCCATCCGCGTGCGCACGGTGGCGCCCACCTGGGTGCAGTACGGGGCGGAGGTCTCCGACGTCGCGCGGTTCGTGGTCGTTCGCGCCGAGCTCGTCGACCACGTGCCGACGGTGCTGAAGGTCCGCGCTCTCCGCGCGGCCGGGGCGCGGCCTGTCGTCGTCAGCGACGACCCCGACGATGCCCACCGTGCACGCTTGCGCGAAGCCCGGGCGGAAGCCGTCCTGACGCGCGAGAACGATCTCGACGACCTCCTGGGAGTGCTGCAGGAAGAGGTCACGCCGCCCGAGGTGGAGGCCCCTGTCGAGCTTCCTCCGACGCACCTGTCTGATCGCCAGCTCCAGCTCGCTTGCTTGTACTGCAGCCACGGTGCGCCCTCGGCGAAGCACTTGGCCCGGTGGCTCGGGCTCCCGGTCTCATCCGTTCGGACGAATTTGCAACGCGCGCGACACGCGTTGGGCGCGTCCGATCGCGGTGAGTTGCGCCGACGCCTGATCGACGGCGGGTGGATGGACGGCCAGTCCGAGCGGCGTGCAGGGAATCTCATCGCTGTATCACCCCCTGCTGCTGAGTTGTTCTCGGCTGTTCACCCCGGTTGACCCGTACGCCCACCCGGGGTGGCCCGTGGTGCGTTTCTAGCAACTTCGATCGCTCGGGGGCGTCGTGACGCCTGGTGAACGACGACTGGCGCGAAATGGACGGGCCGCACGGGGTTGCGAAACGAGCCGGAGAAGCGGTCACCCCGCCGCGACGGCCATGTCTGGCGGCACGTCGCGGCGGGGTGACAGGTGCCTCAGGCCGCGGTCGCGGTTCCCGTGTAGTTGATGGTCCCCGCGCCACCCAGGAAGCTCGAGGTGACCACGCCGACACCCCAGACCGAGAACGTCCAGCTCAGCGTGACCGGGCATCGGATCTCGAGCAGGGTCGGCAGACCGATGAGGATGACCTCCGCGGTCACCGTGAGGCTCACCGGACGCACGGGGTTGCTGTTGAGCACGTAGGTGCCGCTGGGGAACGTGATGTTGTTGAACAGCAGTGTTCCCGGCAGTGCGCCGATCTGGCCGAGCGTTCCCGCCCCCGCCGACAGGCCGGTGCCGGTGTGGGTGGTTCCGTCGCTCATCGTCAGCGTGGCGCTCGTGACGATCGTCGTGTAGGCGGGCTGGAAAAGGCTCAGGTCGACGCCGCTGGCGTCCAGGCCCAGAGCCCCGACGAAAGCGAGAGCGCCCTTGTTCCCCACGACGACCGCTTGCGTGGTGATACCGCCCAGGACGCCGGCCTTGAGCTCCGGCGGACAGGTCGGACCCGATGCGGCAGCGATGGGGCTGGCGACTGCCAGTGCGACGACGGGTGCCGACCACGCGGCGCCCTTCAGGATCGTGCGCCGGTCGACGCCGGTCTTCTTCTCCACCATTTCTCCCCCAGGAGTGCGTTGTTCCGATCGACCATCGACCGGTAACGCGACGCTAGGGAGGCGGGTTTCGCGACGAAACCTGTGTCTACACGATGACTAGTTCACAGGGAGACATCGTCGACGTCGATCGGCCCACGAGCGGCGAGAGCCTGCCTCACGGCGTCGGCGAGCTCGAAGATCTGCGCACTCCCGCGCACGGGATCGGCGGGGATGGTGCCGTCCTGAGCGAGCAGCAGCGCGGAGGGCGTCGCCGAGAATCCGAGGAGCGAGGCGACCGCTCCGTCCGGGTCGCCGAGGCGGCCCTCGGGGCGGGGCGATGAGGCCCGTACCTTCTCGAGAAGGCGTACGCGGACTCTGCCTCCCAGGAGGGACCCGTCGGGGAGGGCGTCGATGACCTCGGCGCACGGCCCGCATCCGGTCTTCACGTGAACGAGGAGGACGGCGCCGTCGGTGGTCAAGGAGGGCAGGCGCACGGGGCGCCCGTCGCTCTCGTGCACCACGACGTCGGGGATCTCCAGCGTGCGGTTCTCGTGCGTGACGCTCTCGCGCGGCCGTCCCGGACCCGCCATGATGAGGGCGGTGACGCTCGCCGCGGCGAGGGCGGACGCTGCGACGGCGAGGAGGACGTCGGGGCGCGACTCCGATGCGTGGAAGACGGGCGACGCCGTGATCGGGTCGGCGATGAGTGCGACGACGCTGAGGAGCACGAGGAGACCGTTACGCACCACGGTGCGTCTGGTGAGGGGCTGCGTCGAACCGAAGCAATTGCACGCGACGGCATCACCGGAGAGGACGACACGGACCACGAGAGCGGTGAGGACGGCGAGGAGCAGGAACGCGATCGCCGCAGCAACCCACCACACGGGTGCGGGGAGGACGAGCATCGCGATGCCGAGCGCGATCTCGGCGAACGGGTACGACCGGTAGATCCACTCGCGCCGAAAGGCGGAGGGGACGCCGAGGGCGGCGAATGTGTCGCCGGTGGCGTCGTTCGCGCGCGTTTTGGCGACTCCGCTGGTCACGAAGGTCCCGGCGATGACCACGGTCGCGATGAGCTGCAGGATGTTCCAGACCGTCACGCCAGGAAGCTTAGGCGGCTGCGGCGCGCCCCTGTCGCCGTGGCGCGAGATGAAACAGTGCCACCCCCGACACGATCAGTGCGAGGGCGACGGCGAGGCCGGCGGTGACCGGCTCACCGAGGAGCGGGACCGCGATGACCGCTGTGAGCACGGGACTGAGTGCACCCGCGGTCGAGGCGAGACTGCTGCCCAGGTTTTTCACCGCGAGCACGTAGCAGGCGGTGGAGAGGAGGCCGGTGCCCACCCCCTGCACCAGCGCGTAGGTACCGATCTGCGGCCACGAGAGTGTGCCCGCGAGCAGGTGGGAGGGCAGTACGCCGGTGACGGCGAGCGCCAGTGCAGCGACGGTCGAGGTGACGCTGATCACGACGATCACGCTGATCAGGTCGAGCCGAACGGATGCCAGTCCCACCGTGTACAGCGCCCACACGAGGCCTGCGGTCACCAGCACGGCGATGCCGCCCAGATCGGCGGATCCGCCTCGGAGGGTCGCGCTGGCCCCGACCCCCGCAACGATCGCCGCGAGCGCGATCAGACGCCCGCGCGAGACGGGGGTGCGGTGGCGCAGGGCGAGCAGGAGCGTCACGAACAGCGGGACGGTCCCGGGTACGAGCAGAGCCGTCAATCCGGCGGAGGTGAGCTGCGCGCCCCACGCGAAGAGGAGGAAATGCGGGATGCCGGCGAGGAGTACCAGGGCGAGTGCGGAGCGGCCAGCGCCTCGGAGAGTACGAAAGGTCCGCGGGATCCACGGAGCGAGCAGGAGGGCAGGGACGGCGAAACGGAGGATCGCGGCATCCGCCGTCGTCAGCCCGGCCCCCTCGAGCGCTCGCGTGGACAGGGCGAACGCCGACCACAGCGCGATCACCCCGGCCAGGGCGGTCCCTCCCACGAGGGTCTGCCGGGACAGGGCATGGCGCGGGGAGAGCGCGAAGGTGGTCACACCGCGAGCGTAGGAACGACGGTGGCGCAGTCGATTGCGAAGATTGCCCCATATCCTCCTTTCTTGGCAGAATCTGCTTCGTGAGCGCCCTCGACAGCATCGATCTCCGCATCCTCCGAGAACTGCAGCAGGACGGCCGTCTCTCGAACCAAGATCTCGCCGACCGCGTCGGTCTTTCGCCGTCGCCGTGCCTGCGTCGTGTCCGGCAGCTCGAGCGGTCGGGAATCATCGAGGGATACCGCGCTGTCGTCTCCCCGAAAGCGGTCGACCTCACCATCACGGCGTTCGTCCGCCTCCGTCTCGCCTCACACGAGGGGTCCACGGTCGACGCCGTGGAAGAGCGACTGCGGTCCATCCCGCACATCGTCGAGGCGCACCTCCTCGCCGGCGACTGGGACTACCTCGTGCGCATCGTCACGCCGAGTTTCGAGGAGTACGAGCGTCTGCTGCGCGAGCACCTCCGCGGCATCCCGTCTCTCGCATCGATCGATACGACGTTCGCGTTCGGGGTGACCAAGCCCGTGTCTCCCTTGCCGCTGGGCTGATCGGCTGACGCGGGGAACGCACGCGGCGCCGATACGATGGCGACATCTGTGGCATCCGGGACCCGCCCCGGGTCGAGAGGAGCCCTGACGTGGATGACCTCGCCCGGTGGGCGGCGGCGCTGACGACGCTCGTCGGGCTCGGCCTGACGCTCGGGCTGAACCCGGCGCTGTACGGCGCGACGGCGGACATGCTCGCGCAGAACGTCCGCGTGGTCTCCCGCATGGCGTGGATGGTGGGAGGCCTCGCCACCGGTGCGACGATCCTCTACCTGCTGCTGCAGAGCTTCGACCCCACGGAGTTCGTGACCGCGGCCGAGAGGCGCACGACCGAGGCCGTGCTGGACCGGCGGGTCGACCTCGGTGCCGGGGCCCTGTTCCTCGCGGGGGCGGTGGCCATCGTCCTCTGGCGACTGCGTGTGCCGGTGCGGCACTCGCGGACCAAGCCCGTGAAGACTCGTGCCCGCTCGTGGAGCTACTACGTGCTCGGGGTGAGCTGTTCGATCGTCGGTTTCACGACGCTGCCGATCATGTACATGACCGGGCGCGTGGCTGACGGCGTCAGTGACCACCCCGTGCTGCGCTGGCTCGCGTACACGGTCTTCCTCGTCGCGCTCGCCGCGCCGTTCGTCCTGCTGGCGACCGCGTGGTTGCATTTCCCTGCGACGGCCGCTCGTGTGAACGGGTACTACACCCGCGCGATCGACATGGATCACCGCTGGCTGTACGCCGGGGTGCTCGGGGCAGCGGGGATTGCGTGCGTGGTGCTCGGCCTCCTGCCCGGTCGGTGACCGTCAGCGCTTCGCGCGCTCCTTGCGCACCTTCGCGACGACCTTGCGGCGCACCTTCTGCACCTTCGGGTCGGTCCAGACGCGATACGCGACGGTTCCCGCGGCGACTGCGCGACCGATCGCCGTCCGAGCGAGTACGGCACCCGCGAGGCCCACGGCCCCGGTTCCCACCCAGCGTGCAACTCCCATGGCATCCCTCGATCCGTTCGTGGACGACCTACGTAACGGGATGAACCTGGGGATGCCGCGATGCTTGCGCCCCGGGCCGCGATGTGTGTGAGGCGAGTCCTTGACGGGCTACTTGTATTTTGCAAGCATGTCGTCATGAGCCTCTTCATCTCCTGCCCCGTCGACGACGTCGAACGGGCGACGGCGTTCTACACCGCCCTCGGATGGACCCTCAACCCCGAGATGTCCGACCACAACGTGTCGTGCTTCGCGATCGCTGCCGAGCAGTACGTGATGCTGTCCAGCCGCGAGATGTACGCGAGCGTGGGCGGCGTGGAAGAGCTGATCGGCGGTCCCGACACCCCCTCGAAGGTCACGGTCTCGTTCGACCTGGACAGTCGGGAGGCTGTCGACGAACTGATCGAACGCGCGCGTGCCGCGGGAGGGCGGGTCGGCGACACCGACGACTATCCCTTCATGTACCAGCGCCAGTTCGACGACCCCGATGGCTACCACTACTCGCCGTTCTGGATGAAGCCGGCGGCCGACGCGGCACCGTGAGCGATCTCGCCGCCGCTCTCGACCTCGTCGGAGCGCGGTGGGCGCTCCTCATCGTGGAACGTCTGCTCGACGAGCCGCAGCGCTATGGCGACCTGCAGCGCGACCTCGGGGTGCCGACGAACATCCTCGCCACCCGCCTGCGCGAGCTGGAAGCCGCCGGAGTGCTCCGGCGCCTCCCTCTGCATCACAACACCCGCGCCTACGCGCTCACCGATCGCGGGCTGGCGCTGCGCGAGGCGATCGAGGCGCTGGCACGGTGGGGCGGCTCGCCGCGATGAGTGGGGGAGATGGCACGTTCGCGGCGACACGGCACCACACCACGACGTCTGGCGTGGTCCCCTCATGTGAGGGACGCGTTACCCCTCGCAGAACGCCGACATCGCCGGGGGCGAGCACCTCGCACACGTCGCCGTGGAGAACGCGGTGTCGGTGGGTGCCGGCCGAGCGGCGAACGGCGGGATACGCACGAGGGGGTGCCCGGCTCTCGCGAACCGGACACCCCCTCTTCGGCGTTACTTCTGAGCGTGGCGCCGTCGGCGGCTCGCGACCAGCAGCACGCCCCCCAGGAGCATCACGCCACCGGCGAGAACTGCCGGCAGCAGCTCAGGACTGCCCGTTTGCGCGAGCTTCTTCTGGTCCGGCGTGCTCCCATTCCCCTGGGGTTGCGTCGTCGGCGAGACGCTCGGCGACGGGGTGGGCGTCGGCTGGCCGGGCGCCGGCTCGCTGGGTGCCGCCTCCACGGTCAACTCGGTGAAGGCGAACATGGCGGGAGCAACCACGCCGATCGTGAGCCGGCCCGCCGGGATCGATGTCGGCACGACCCAGGCGAAGGTGACCGTACCGTCTTCCGCCACCGTTCCGGTGGCCAGGGGCTCGGTTTCGTTCGGGACACGGTACAGTCCTGCTTCGTCACCCGGCACGAAACCGGTGCCCGTGACCGTCACGGTGTCCCCAGCCGTGGCGGCCACGGCCGACAGCGACACGGCAGTGCCGTCGGTGTTCTGCGGCACGACCGACTCGCCCAACGGGTCATCGCCCGCTCGTTCGAGTTCGCCGTCGACGACGGTGTGCACGCCCGGCTGATCTTCGGTCGGGTGGCCCGGGGTGTCGTCGCACGCGTCGCCCACGCCGTCGCCGTCTTCGTCGCTCTGGCTGTAGTTGTACACGCCGGGGCAGTTGTCGCCGTCGGTCGTGGCGTCGCCGTCCTCGGTGATCATCACGGACACGCGGGCGACCGCGCTCTGCCCATCGTCCTGGGTGACACGCACGGCGGTGTTGCCGGCGAAGAGATCCAGGAACGTGTGGCTGACCTGCGCTCCGGCGTCGAGGGCGTCGAAGGTTCCGTCGTCGTCGAAGTCCCAGTCGAAACGCAGACCGTCACCGGAACCCGATACCGAACCGCGCGCATCGAAGTCGATGGTCGATCCCACCTTCTCCACCCACGGGCCCTGAAGCCACGCCTCGGGAGCCGCGTTCTCGGTACCGTCCGGCTCGTCCGCGGCGACGAGCTCGTCGTCCGCGGAGATCGAGAGCGACGCGTCACGCGCCGAGGCCGAGACTGCGCGGTTGTCCGCCTGAATCTGCTGCGCGCGCGGCAGCACGCCGAGCTTGGTCTCGAGGTACTCGCCGAGTTTGGCGTGACCTGTGATCCCGGGGTGATACCACTCCATCTTGTCGGCGCTGTACGAGTAGTCGACGTTGCTGTCACCGTTCTGGACCGTCTCGGTCTCGAAGAAGCGGTTGATCCATCGCTTCGGGTTGTTGAAACCCTGACCGGGGTACGGTTCGTGCCCGGCGAAGAGCTTGTCGACGCCGTCGACGAAGATCGCGCGATTTGCCGGGTTGGTCGCATTCCACGCATTCACGGCGTCAATCTGCATCTGACGCGCTTTGTCTGCCAGCGCACGGACGCCCTTCGACACGTCATACGTCTTGCGCATGAAGCAGATCTGCACATAGTCGCAGATCTCGAAGGAATCGGCCGTGGTCAAGTGCGGGTATCCGACGAGGACGATGTCGGCGCCCGGCTTCAGGCGGAAGGACAGGTTCTGGAAAATGCGCTGAGTCGCTGTTCCGACCTGTGGGACGCGGGCGTTGGCGACGTCGACATTCTGTCGGCAGTCGGACGCGGATCGTGAACCCAGAACAAAGCAGTAACGGACGATGTTCTGGAAGTTGACGTCGTTTCCGCCGATGGTGAAGATCGCCAGGTCGGTGTCCGGGTCCACCTGACGGATCTGATCGGCGAGGACGTCGACGGTTTCGGCGCCGCTGTGCGCGACCGACTCGTACTGAACCGGAAGATTCGGCTGCGAGGCCAGCCAGTTCGTGTAGATGGTTGCGTAGTTGTTATGGCTGCGATAAGCGCCGGGCTCGCCGTAGTAGCCGCCGGCACCGTTCCCGGCCGAGTAGGAATCACCCAGCTGCGTCACCTTGTACGGGCGAGTCCCAGACGGCTGCTGAGCCGCGGATGCTGGAGCGGCCAGAACGCCGGATGCCAGCAGAATGCCGGCGGCGGCGGCCGCGGAAATGAGCGCGCGTAAGCGCATGTGAACCCCCTTGCAGATCCCGCCCTCACGGGTCGCGCGAGAGCCGGGTTGCTCCTGGGAAAACGCTAGAAATGACGTTAGGGAGAGCTGAGTGCTGGAAACGTAAAAGAGGTACTTCTACCTAGGGAAATGACTCTCGGTGCTGTCCTCACAGGCGATAAGAAAATCCGCGTGACCGCATATCTTTTCGTCCCGGACGCCGTTTCTGGTCGAGGCGGCAAGGTGCGCTCAGCCGAGCGGTAGTCGAGCGTGAAGGGTGCTCCCGCGTTCGCCGATTCCGCCGGCGTTCGCGGTCAGCGTGCCCCCCAGGAGCACGGCCCGACGGGATAGACGGGCCAGCCCGGAGCGTCGAGAGGTCAGCTCCATTCCTGAGCCGTCGTCGACGATCGTCACATCGACCCACCCTGACTCCGTCACATCGATCCCGATGCGCACACACGAGGCGTCACCGTGCTTCAACGCGTTGGTGATCCCTTCTTCGACGACCTGGACGAGAAGCAGCCCGAGTCCATCGCCGTTGTCCACCGCGGCGCCGCCCACCCGAGCGTCCACCGCGAGCGCACCCGCACGGTAATCATCCTCGATGTGTATCGAGGTCGGCATCCGAGCGACCAACGCGTCGAGCGCCGCCTCGACGCCTCGATCGAGGTCGGCCGGGAACAGCCTCGACGTGAGATGGCGCAGGTGCTCGTCGCGGATGACCCGGAGAGATTCCGCGACCGGCGCGAGGTCGGCGGGGGTGGCCGCGGATGTGCCTTCCGCCCTCGCGATCAAGTGTCGAACGTGGGCCTCTGCGATGACGAGCGTTCCCTGAACGGTGCCGTGCAGCTCTTGTGCGACTTCCCGGCGCACACGGATCTCCTCGGCTCGCAGTTCATCGTGGGCAGCCAGTGCCAAGGCGTGATGGCGTTCTCGCTGCCGTTGTTCGACGCGCTGGCGACGCCACAGCAGGGCGACGACCAGCCCGATCGCCAACGTGACGAGCGTCGCTCCCGCCGTGGTCGCGATCTCGGCGACGACGACGGGCGCATCGAGGTGCGTGTAGAGGCCGACGGACACCTGCGCCACGGCGCGCAGCGCACCCGACACGGCAGCGATCATCACCGCGAGCACGACCCGCATGATCGACCGTCGCCGCCCGAGGTCGACCAGTATCGCCAACCCCAGGAGCACCGCGACCGTTCCCAGGTTGATGAGCCCGCGCGCGACGAGCTCGGACACAGGACTGGGAGCCGCGGCTCGAAGGTGCACGGAGAAGATGCCCAGTGCCATCACCGATTGGGTGGTGGTCGCCACGGCGAAAAGAGACCCCACCCCCGCGATGGTTACCGCGAGTACTCGACGCTCCGCGAGCACATCTGCGGCCTCCATCGTGGTCGTCGCCGACGAGGACGCCGAGGAGCGAACCATCATCGGGTGTTGTCCAGGAACAGGCAGGCGGCCGTCACTCGCGCGTTCGTGTGCGCCGTCGCGGTGATGCCGAGCGCGAGATAGACGGCGTTCACATGATTGTCGACCGACCTCACCGCGATGCCGAGCTCCGTGGCGATGGCGGCATTCGTGAATCCAGCGGCGAGCAGCTTCAGCACCTCGAGCTGTCGGCCGCTCAGGGCATCCAGCGGCCCGTTCGGCACGACGGCCCGCTTCTCTGCGAGGCTCCGGTCCAGGACGGGGCGCCCCTGGGCTGCGCTGTTCAACGCGTGCAGGAGAGAGGCGGCCGACAGTGCGGACGTCTTCGAAAGATAGCTCCAGGCATTACGTTCCGACCGGGGGAGCGCACGGAGACGGTGACTCGCATCCGCGGCGGACAGCACCACCACGTGCAGCTTCGGCGCCCGTGCTCTCAGTTGACGGGCGAGGTCGATGCCGTCACCGTCTCCGAGATCCAGGTCCATGAGCACGACGTCGATCTCGTCCGCGGGTAACGCGCGGCCTTCTGCTGCCGAGGATGCGGATGCCCGCACGGTTGTCCCAGGGGCCGCGTGAAGGAGCCCGGTGAGCATCTGACGGTAGAGCGGCTGGTCTTCCACCACTGCCACACGCACCGTGCTCACCACGTCCCTCATGTTATCCACACGGCACCTGCCACCTCGGTGCCCGACCATGCGCAGAGTTCCGGGTGGTCTGAAGTGTGACCCGACGCATGAACACCGACGCTGCGGTCAGGGCGATGAGCTGATCTTCGAGGTCGAACCGTCACGCGGGAGATTGCACCTGGTCCCGAAGCGCGCTCAGCGCGGTCGCGACGACGCGGCTCCCACGAGGATCGCGGCGCGTGTGCGCCACGATGCGGCGCCGGACCCTCGGGTGCTCGAGAGGACGGGTGGTGAGGGTGGGTGGCAGGGCCGCCAGCGCGAGACGGGGGAGCACGGTGATGCCGAGGCCCGCCGCGACGAGGCTGAGGGCAGCATGGTGGTCGTCGAGTCGGGCGGAGTATCGAGGCGTGAAGCCGGCGGCTTGGCAGGCTCGGACGATGATCTGCCCGGTGGGGCTGTCGTAGATGTCGTGGTCGATCCAGACCTCGTGCTGCAAGCGCGCCACCTCGATGACGAATTCCGAGGCGAGCGGATGGTTCCCGGGCAGGACGACGAGGAAGTCCTCGATGACCAGCTCATGCCGGTGGTACCCGTCGATGAGTCGAGGAGGCAGGTCGACCGGTTCGTTCCGGATGTCGATGTCCGGCGCTCGGCGACCGCGACCGTCGTAGGGCTCGTTGAGGCTGATCTCGAGCGTGAGCTGCGGGTGCCGTTCGCGCAGGACCTGGGCCACGGACGGAATCCATGCCTGGGCGGCAGACGAGAAGCAGGCGATCGCGAGGTGCTCGGACTGTCCGTGACGGAGGTCGATGATCGTGCGGTCGAGCCGGTCCAGTTCGTCGATCGCGCCGCGAGCACTGTCAGCCAGGTGGAGGGCGGCTGCGGTGGGAAGGATGCCGCGCCCGTGCCGTTCGAACAGGACCAGTCCGGTCTCCCGGGCCAGGGCTTGAAGATGCTGACTGACCGTCGCCGGTGAGTAGTTCAGGTTGGCCGCGGCCGCACGAATCGAACCCGCGGCGACGACGGCGCGCAAGACGACGAGTCGCTGAGGAGTGATCATCGCACCACTGTACGGAGATAGCGAACGATCACGTAGAAAAAGCTGCTCGTGCCGATGGGTCGATCGGTCGAGCATGGACAGCAGCGGACGATCAGAGGAGGACGCGTGTCGATCGGCGAGTACCTCGGCTTCGTCGCCGTCGCCCTGGTGTTGGCGGTCACGCCCGGGCCCGACACCCTCCTGTCCCTGCGATATGCCGTGACACGTCGACCGTGGGGGATCGCCGCAGCGTCCGGGTCGACGCTCGCGATCTTCGTCTGGGCGGGCCTGACCGCCGTCGGTGTCGCGGCGGTGGTGCAGACATCGGAGCTGATCTATCGAGTGCTCTGCGCCGTCGGCGGGGTCTATCTGATGTTCCTCGGCGGCCGAGCGGTCCTTCGGGCCCGCCGGCACAAGGCATCCACCGTGAACGACCGCGGGCGACCCTCCCCACGGGCCGCTTCATCGCGACGCTCGGGAGCGGCGAACGCCTTCGTCGCCGGCATCCTGACCTCGTTGTCGAACCCGAAGACCGGACTGTTCTTCCTCGCCCTGTTCCCCGGCTACACCCCGCCCGGCGCGCATCCCCTGTTCGTCGTGGTCGTTCTCGGGGGGACGGTCGCCGCGGTCGTGTACGTCTATCTCGCGGGTCTCGTGCTGGTGGCCGACGCCGCCAACCGCTGGCTCGCCCGACCGCGCGTCACGGGGACGATCGAGCTGCTGAGCGGTCTCGTCATGATCGGCCTCGGCGTGTTCACGTTCGTTCCCGCCCTGCTCCCCGCCACCTGAGGAGGTCGCGATGCGCGACGTCGTGCGACCCGCGTCCGCGCGCGGATCACGTGTCGATGAAGCCGACAGGAAGCTGACGGGCGCTCGCCTCTCGGGCCGTCGCGGCCGCGGTCATTCCCAGCCCCGCATACAACTCGACGATCCCCGCGCCACGGGCGAGCGCCTCCCGAACGCGCACGGCGAGATCGGTGAGGGAGGCGACGCCCGCGACGAGAACACCAGAGTGGCGAGCGAGCGGCGTCGTCTCGGATGCCGCATGCTGTCACTCATCGTCGACGGCTCGGAGCAGGGGGATCGCGATCACTGCGCAGGCGACGAAGACGGCGCCGCCGACCGCGACCGGTAGAGCGACGTGCACCACGGCGAGGACGCCGCCGAGCAGCGATCCCAGGGCGAGACCCAGCAGACCGGCCACTCGGCTCGCGGCGTTGACGCGACCGCGGAGCTCCTCCGGCACGAGGCTTTGCCGGAGAGACGTCGAGCAGATGCCCCAGGCCACGGCGTGGAGGATGTAGGCAGCCAGGAGCACGGCGGCGACCACGGCATCGCGCGTGACGGCGAGAACGAGCAGTGACGCCGCCCCGATGAGCAGGCTCACCACGATCGTCCATCGATACCCGAGCCGGCGGCGGACACGCGGCGTCGCAAAGGAACCGACGAGACCACCGAGCGCGGACACGGCGAGGATCACGCCGTATCCCGTGCCGTCGAGACCGAGCTGCTCCTGGGCGAACACGACGAGGATCGAGAACGGCAGCATGTAGCCGACACTGGCGAAGGCGCCCACGACGGCGAGGCCTCCGACGACACGGTGGCGGATGAGCCAGGACGCGCCCGAAGCCGCCTCCCGTGCCACTGACCGCCGCGGAGTCTCCGGCACATCGGATGCCACGACGCGGCGCATCGGAAGCCCGAGAGCGACGAGGCCCGCCGCGGCCCACAGGCCACCCATCGCGAAGACCGGGACGGCCGCAGCCACCGAGAAAAGGAGGCCGCCGAGCGGCGGGCCGGCGAACTCGTCGGCGACGAGTTGCGCAGCCGAGAGACGTCCGTTCGCCCTGTCGAGGTCGCGGGTCGCCACGATGCTCGGGACGAGGGACACCGCGGCGTTGTCGGCCGCGCTCTCGAGAGTCCCGATCACGGCGAACGCCGCGTAGAGAAGAAGCAGTCCACCCACGTCGAGGTGAACGCAGACCGCGAGGCCGAGGACGGCGACTCCCCGAAGCATGTTGGCGACAATGAGGATCCGGCGTCGGTCGAGCCTGTCCACCCACACGCCGATCGGCAGCGCGACGAGGAGCCGAACGAGGGCGTACAGCGTCGCGAGACCGGCCACCCACCGAGGATCGTCCGTGAGCGAGGTCGCGAGCAGCGGAATCGAGACGAAGGCAACGCCGTCGGCGAGATTGGACGTCGCGTTCGCCGCCCAGAGCACGCGGAACGGCCGGCGCTGTGGCATCCGGGTCATCGTGTCCTCACACACCTCGGTCCCCACGGGCGCGCCACGCGCGGAGGGAGAGCTCGTGGAGCAGCAGGCCGAAACCGAGGGAGACGACGCCACCGATGACAGGCCACAGGTAGCCGCAGCGCCGCACCGTCGCGATGATCACGCCGATGGCTCCCAGGACGATCCCCAGAGGCGCGGCAGTCATTCCGGCGATGATGATCGGCAAGATGAGATATCCGATCGGATCATTTTTTCGTGCCAGCATCCAGATGACGACGAACGCCGCGAGGGGAATTCCTCCGACGGCGAAAGAGATCAGGCCGAAGGCTCGCTGGGCGAAGCGCTTTCGCGGCGGGGACGAGTTCGTGGGGTCCGTCATCGGCGTGGCTCGACCAGGGCGGCGTCAGGGCGCGCACGCCTCACCATGCGCGCCCCCGAAGATCGATGGATCCCGTCGGCCAGGGGCGATCATCGGCGACAGGCAGCACGAGGAGCGGCGGCCCGGGCTCCATCGTGACGGGTGTTCCGGTGCGAGATACGGAGTGCTCGGTCGCGGCGATCCGTCGCCACCCGCACGAGAGATAGAAGGGGACGACCTCCTCCCGGCAGCCGAGGTACCCGAACTCGATGCGGCCGTCGTCCGCCATCGACTCCGCCGCCCGGGCCATCAGTCTTTGGCCGAGGCCCGCTCCCCGTGCTCCTTGTGACACGAGCACGCCGCCCACCCCGGCGATGCTCACCTCCGACTCACCCACGCCGATCATTCGGTGCGCCCAGCCGACGTGGGCGACGATGCCGCCGTCGCTTGCCCGGGCGATCACGTGGGTGTCGTGGCCGGCGTATCCGTACGGCTGCTCCGGGTTCCACGGCCCGAACGCCTTGAGGTACTCGCGATCGAAGAGCAGACGCAACAGTTCGAGGTCGCGACCTGTCAGGGCCTCGTGCACGAGAACCTCGATGGAGAACCTCTTCACGGGGACCCTCCCCTTCTTACTCGGCATCGATCCTCCGCGGGTGGCCTCCGGCCGTCGAGTCCGGCTGAGCGCGGCGGCGGGGCCGACGGGTGCGCGACAGGGTTCGCGCGACACCGAAGGTGCTGGCGCGCCGTCGTGAGCTTCTCAACCGCGGGGTGCGGCGATCCTTCCGTCGCGCTACTCCATCATGTGCGTATCGAAGCTCTTCGATGAAGTCGAGTCGGCGTCCGAGAGAGCGAAGTTGCCGCGAATGATCCCGCGGGGATCGAGCGCTTCCTTGAGCCCGCGGAGTCGCCGCAGCGACTCGGCCGGGAGCGCGTCAGCAAGCTTCTCCCCGGGGGCGAGGAAGGTGATCGGCTTGCGACCCGTCACAGGAAGGGCGGCGGTGAGCCGCTCCTGCGTCGCTCGGATCGAAGCCGCGATCTCGGCCGACGCGGGCACGCCGAAGAGGTACACGGCATACGGCTCGCGGAGTGGTCCGTGCGGGCTGTCGGTCGGCTGCGCCAGGGCACCCTCGAGGTGTCGGATCTGCACCGTCATCAGAGGTGCGATCGGCTCGTTCAGGAGCGCATCGAGTGCGGTGTCGTCGAGGTGCGACAGCAGTTCCCCCCGCGAGAGGCCTGCGCCGGGGGCGGTCGGTTCCCCCGTGATGCCGCCGATGTCGGCCGCGCTGATCATCGCGCGGGTATCGCTGAGGGGCGCGGGCAGGTTCTCCACGGGTCGCATCGCCTCGCGGGCGTCCTCTTCGGAACCGAGGTACGTGGAGTCGATGGCGATCATCGGTTCCGCACCCGGGAAGTGCAGCAGCTCGAGCCACAGGGTGAGCTCGTCCGGAGCGGTCCGTGTCATGGCGCGGTACGCCTCGGCCACCGCGCGGGAGTGGGCGGTAGGCCAGAGGAGCCTCCCACCGAACAGGGTGGGGGCGGGGCGCAAGCGCACCTCCAGAGACGTGACGATCGCGAGCTCGCCGCCGCCACCGCGTAGCGCCCACAGCAGTTCGGGATCACTGTCGTCGACGCGGCGACTGGTGCCGTCGGCGAGAACGATGTCCGCGGCGAGGAGACCGTCAGCCATCCACCCGAATCGACGGCTGAACCAGCTCAGTCCACCCCCGAGCGCGGCACCGGCGACGGTGACGACGGGAGAGCTCCCGGGCAGCGCGGTGAGGGAGTGCGCCGCGGCCGCGCGCTGAAGCTCGCCGGAGCGCACGCCCGCACCGATGCGTGCGGTCCTGGCATCCGGATCCACGCTGATCGCGTCGAGGTGTCCTGTGCGGAGAAGGATCGCCCCGTCCGCGCGTCCGGTCGCCCCGTGGCCAGAGGGCTGCGCGGTCACCGGCACCGCGTGCGTCGAGGCGAAGCGCAGGACGGCGGCGACGTCGTCGGCGTCGACGGCCTCGACCACCGCGCTCGGGGACTGTTCGATCGCGAGGTTCCACGGTCGGCGTGCGCGGTCGAACTCCGCGTCTCCGGGCAGCACGACCCGTCCACGCACGACGTCGCGCAATCGGGCGAGGGGGATCTGCGGCAAGCTGTTCATGAGGCTCCTGACGGTGAGGATGGGGACGACCGGGATGGTCGCTTCGATGAGGAGTCGATCCATCGGGGCGAAACGTGACGAACATCTTCGGGGGGAGCGGAAGCATGACCGCACAGTCGGCGGGGTCGGCGGGGTCGGCGGGGTCGGCGGGGTCGGCGCTCGGCGAACTGGCGGGCCGGTTCGCGCTCCACCGCCCGAAGCTGTTCGCGATCGCGCACCGCACCCTGGGCTCACCCTGGAGCGCCGACGACGCTCTGCAGGAGGTGTGGATCCGCCTGCAGCGCGCGGACAACCTCGAGATCGACAACCTCGATGCGTGGCTCACGACCGTCGTGTCGCGTGTCTGCATCGACATGATCCGTCAGCAGGCGAGCCGACGAGAAGACCACGACGATCTCGATGCGCCGCTCGAACGTGCCGTCGCCGGTGCGACCGACGCGACAGACCCCGCGCACCGCGCGATGCGGTCGGACGATCTCGCGCTGGCGATGCAGGTCATCCTCGAGACCCTGGGTCCGCTCGAGCGGCTGGCTCTCGTGCTGCACGATGTGTTCGCGCTGTCCTACGACGACATCGCCCCCATCGTGGAGCGCAGCCCCGTGGCCGCTCGGCAGCTCGCCTCGCGCGCTCGGGCGCGCGTCCGCACCGTCGACGTGACCACGGTCCGGGCTCGACACGAGGTCGCCATCGCCGCTTTTCTCGACGCGGCCCGGGAGGGGGATTTCGCCAGGCTCCTGCAGCTGCTCGACCCCGAGATCGAGGTGCGAAGCGACGCCACCGCCGTGCGTACGTCCGCGGCCGGAGCGGCGCAGGGGGCGCCCCTGCTGGCCGATCGCGTTCTCGGCGCCGACGCGGTCGCGCGGGTGTTCGTGGGACGCGCGGCGCTGACCCGCCCCGTCGTGGTCGGCGGCGTCCCTTCGGCGGCCTACATCACGGCGGACGGGGTGAAGGCCTTCTACCTCGTCGGGTTCGAGGCGGAGAGGATCGTCAGAATCGACGTGCTCGCCGATACGGACCACCTGTCCCTGTGGACGTTCGATCGCTCGTGACCCTCCTGAGGAGGAATCGTGATGGAGCGGCGAACGGGCCTACCAGTGCCAGGCGTTCCCCCCGACGTTCTCGATCGTGCGCTGCAGCACCTGGATCGTCGTGGTGAAGTCTTCGTCGGAGATGCCCTGCATGCGCTCGGCCTGCAGATCGGCTTGCGCGGCGGCGCATCGCACGAAGACCTCCGTGCCGGCGGCTGTCGAGCGGAGCATGTTCGAGCGCTGCGCGAGCCAGCCCTTCGCCTGAGCGGAATCGATCGCTGCCTCGATCTCCGCGGGCGTCTCGTTGGGGCCGATGGTGTCCACCATGCGGATCCGATCCATGCCGTCGGGGTGGAGCGAGAGCTGATGCAGCACCCACCACTCGGGCTGAGTCACGCCGAGTTCGGCGAGGGCCGCGCGCGTCCGAGCGCCGATCGCCTCGCCGGCGCGGACCGTCCAGAATCCGAGGGGTTGTCGCGAGGCCGGTTGCATTGCGGGAGTGTTCATACGCGTGACGCTAGGTCGTGAACATTGGTTGAGGTCAAGCCGGCGATTGCACGCGGGGCAGCAGATCCTCCGCCGTGGAGGACGTGGGATCGCGGGCTGCGCCCCTCGTGCCAGGCCGTCAGCGGGCTGCCACGCGTGGCCTGTCCGTTCCGGCGACGTCGTCGACGCCGGGCAGCTCGCACAAGCGTGCATCGGAGCGCAGGTCATCGAGCACAGCATGCAGGTCAGCGATCCGACGCTCCGCCTCCCGGACGAGCTGCTCGTCCATCGCCATCCACTCCTCGAGCGGGGGATCGTCTGAGAGCGCCTCGAACAGATCCCGGATCTCGCGGACGGACAGACCGACGCGCTGTGCGACGCGCGCAACGCGCACCAAGCACGGCACGGTCTCCGAGTATCGACGCTGGTTGCCATCCGTGCGCTCCGCACGGAACAGCTCTTGTCTCTCATAGAAGCGGATTGCGGATGCCGCCACGCCACTGATCGCCGCGACCTCGCCGATCGTGAGGCGCCGGCCGCCGAAGGGTGTCGTGTCGGCGGTGTTCATGCCTCGATCATGTCTTGACCTCAACCAATGTTCAACGAGGAGCCTTGCCGACATGGATACCCCCGACGACATCGCGCGCACCCGCCCCCTGGCTCCTGACACCCCGCTTCGCATCGGTGTGGTGCTGGGCAGCACACGCCCCAGCCGTCGATCGCCGGCGATCGCGGACTGGATCCTCGCGGCACCCTTCGACGGCGTTGCATTCGAACGACTCGACCTCGTTGACGTCGGGCTGCCGCTGCTGCGGGAGCCGGTCGCGGCGGCGTTCGGGCGCTACGAGGAGCCCGAGACGAAAGCGTGGTCGCGCACCATCGACGTACTCGACGCCGTCGTGCTCGTCACGCCCGAATACAACGCATCCACCTCTGCGGCCCTGAAGAACGCACTCGACCACCTCTACGCCGAATGGCACGACAAGCCCGTGGCGTTCGTCGGCTACGGCATGGCGGGCGGCGTGCGCGCCGTGGAGCACCTGCGCACGATCACCGCGGAGCTCGGCATGGCCGGTCTGCCGCGCGCGCTTCACGTGGATATGTCGAAGGTCGTGGACGGTGTGTTTCAGGCCTCCGAAGCCGACGAGGACGCACGATCGCTGATGCTCGCCGGCCTCAGGAGGTGGGCGATCGCGTTTCGGGGCCTCCGCCGGTCAGGGCGCCCCGATTGATCGATGCGGACGAGCGCATCCTGCGCCATCGATCCGGTGATGCGCGCGAACGTCGGTCACCCGCCTGAGGTCGACCGGCCCGACGGTTCGCGGGCGCTTCGACGCACCACCAGCGACGGCTCCAACTCGATGTGGCCCACCGCGGAGTCTCGACCGGAGGCGAGGCTGAGAGCGATGTCGAGGGCGGCAGCGCCCGTCTCCTCGAAAGGCTGATGGACGGTGGTGAGCTCGAGGGCGGCGGCCACGTCGCCGTCGTCGAAGCCGACGAGGGAGACGTCGTCGGGGATACGCATCCCCGCGGCGAGGAGGATGCCCCAGGCGCGTGCGGAGAGCCCATCGTGGCTCCCGATGACCGCCGTCGCGCCGCGTCGCAGGTGATCGATCAGGCGGCTTTCCCTGTCGGAGGTGCCGGCCGCGAGCCGGTCCAGGGTCAGGAACTCCGATAGGCCTTCGTATCTCAGCATCCCGGCGGAGACGTAGTCGGAGGAACGCTGCGGATCGTGGAGGAAGAGCGCGCGACGGTGGCCGAGGCCGGCGAGGTGTTCCCCGAGAAGACGCCCCGCGAGCACGTCGTCGACGAGGACGTGTGGGGGTTCGCCCGCGGCGGCACGGCGGCGTCGGACGTCGACCAGCACGACCGGCAGGCGCGCTGCGCGACTGGCGCGTAAGGCGGAACCGCCGAGGGGAACGCCCATGACGATGAGCGCGTCGATCCCGGGCCGCGTGGGAAGAGCGTCCAGGAGCGGATGCTCCGCTGCCGCGGCCGAGGGCAGGTCGTAGGGCACGAGATCGACGGCGCGCGACCGCGCTCGTTCCATCATCCCCGCCAGTCGTCGCAGGTACGACGGGTAGCTGGCGAACGGTGCCGCGACCGCGACGCGGACCGTGTTCGTGGCGCGGGAAGAGGGCGTCGACCGGGATCGGTAGCCGAGAGCGGCGGCCGCGGCGACCACGCGCTCGCGGGTCGCCGCTGCGACACGGTGCGGGGCGTTCATGACGAGGGAGACCGTCGAGATGCTGACCCCCGCCTTCTCTGCGACGTCGTAGATCGTGACGGTTCGCGGGCCGGCTCTCATCGGTGGACATCCCCTCTGCATCGAAGTACTTCGACGAAGCACGCTGTAATCAGCTATAGACGAAGGAGCCTGCGGATGCCAAGACGGTCACCGGTCGATCCCTTCATCCTCGCCGCTCAGCGACGAACGGCGCACCTGCCGCAACCCGACCTGAAAGACCCGGTGGCGCGTCGACGCCAGGCCGCCGAGAACGATGCGCGGGCGATCGACATCTTCGCCATCGAGCGCCCCGACGTCGCCACGCAGGACGAGGTGGTCGCGGTGGATGGCTATCCCGATGTCCGGGTGCGCGTGTACTGGCCCACCCCGGAGCGCGGGCGGCCGGGCGATGGTCGTCCGTTGATGCTCGCGATGTACGGCGGGGGTTTCACCATCGGCGGCATCGACTGGGAGGGATGGGATGCCACCTTCCGGACGCGGGCGCGGGACGCCGGCGTCGTGATCGTCGCCCCCGACTACTCCCATGCGCCCGAGGTGCGCTTCCCGGCGCAGCCGGAGCAATGCTGGAGCGCGTTCGAGTGGGCCGTCGATCACGCTCATGAACTGGGGGCGGATCCGAGCCGGGTTGCGATCGGGGGAACGTCGTCGGGCGGGAACCTCGCGGCGGCGGTCACTCTCATGAACAGGGACAGATCGGACAGGTCCATCCGTCTGCAGGTACTGGAGGCCCCGGCGCTGGATCTGACGACGGCGCATCTGGATGCCGCGGGGCTGGATGCCCGTGTTCCAGGCGTGATCCTGCGCCGGATGGCACTCCGTCTCGTGCGCGACTACCTCGGTCCCGACGCCGACCTCCGCCGGCACCCGTACGCGTCGCCCTTGCTGGCTCCCTCTCTGCGGGGGCTTCCGCCCGCCGTCGTCTACACCGCAGAGCTCGATGCGCTGCGGGGTGACGGCGAAGCGTACGTCCGTGCGCTCGCCGCGGCGGGGGTGCCGGCGACGGGTGTCCGGTACATCGGGCAGACCCACACGTCCGCCGGGCTGCGTGGCTGGATCCCCGCAGCAGACCACCAGCACCGCGACATCGTGGCGACCTTGAGAACCCTCCGAGACGCGGCGGCGGTCTGGCCGAGGGCGAGCGAGGTGATTCGGTGAACTCTCCCCGTGACCCGGATCTCGCTCCCGCGATCCTCGACTGGGCGAGACGGGTCGAGGCTGCCGCCCAGGAGCTTCCCGACCTTCACGGCCCGTACGGGCCGCGGCGCCGTGCCGCGGCCGCGAAGCTGTCCGACGCTCTCGCTACGTGGTCGACGCAGGAGGCTCCGGCAACCGTCGACATCAGTGACCATCAGATCGAAGGCCCGGGTGGGACGATGCTCCTGCGTCGATACCGTCCGCAGGGTCTGTCTGACAGGGCTCCCACACAGCTTTTCCTCCATGGGGGCGGCTTCTACGCAGGATCCGTGCACGAGGTGCTGAACGACCGGCTGTGCGCCCGTCGGGCCCAGGATGCCGGCATCCAGCTGTACTCGCTCGACTACCGCCTCGCTCCTGAACACCGGTACCCCCGCCGCCGTGGTCGACACCCTGGCGGCGCTGCGCGTTCTCGTGGGAGACCCGGGCTTCGGGGTGGACGCTGAGCGGATCGGAGTCGGGGGGAACTCCGCCGGTGCGGCGGTCGCCGCGAGCACCGCCCTGGCGACCCGCGGAGGGGACGGGCCCGCGATCAGACACCTCGACCTGGAGGTGGTTCCCGGCGCGTTGGTGCCGATCGGGGAGTCCGCGGTCCGATACTCGTCGGGCTTCGGTCTGGACGACGCCGCCGCGCTGGTCGAGATCTATGTCGGACCGGGAGAGATTCCGGTCGGGGCGTCTCCGCTCGACGTCGCCGACCTCACCGGACTACCCCCGACCCTCATCACCGTCGCCGAGTACGACCCGCTGCGCGACTCCGGTCTGGCACTGGCTCAGCGCCTGCGCGATGCCGGGGTTCGTGTCCGTGTGCTTCGCGGCCTCGGTCACCTGCACGGCACGGTGGGGCTCACGGCGATCCTGCCCGCCGCGGTCAGGCTTCAGAACGCTCATTCCCTCGCCCTCGCCGCGGCGTACTCCACGCCGAAGGCACCTGACAACACGATCCTCGAAGGTGACGACGATGTCGCTTGATCCCACTCCTGCAGTGACGCGAACCGAGAGCGCCGCCGACGCCGACGACGTCGACAGCGTGCCCGGCGCACGACAGCGTCGCTCCTTCCTCCCGCTGTTCGTGCTCGCATGGTTCGGCATCACGTTCGCGACCGGGACTATTGCGGGCGCAGCCATTCCGAAGGCGTTCGCGTTCCTCGACGACGCCACCAAGGGGGTGAACCTCTCGATCGTCGCCGGGGTGGGCGGCATCGTGGTGATGATCATCACGCCGCTCTTCGGCCGGCTCAGCGACCGCACGATGTCACGGCTCGGCAAGAGGCGACCGTGGATCCTGGGGGGAGTCGTCCTCGGGATGGCGGGGGTCGCCCTCCTGGCCACCGCCGACTCGCTCGTGATGATCACCCTGGGATGGTGTCTGACCCAGACGGGATTCGGTGCGGCGAACGCCGCTGTCCACGCACTGCTGGCGGACCAGATTCCCCGGCGCATTCGAGCGCGGGTGGCCGCCGCTGCTGGAGCTGCCGGCGGGCTTGCCTTGATCCTCGGGGCAGTGGTGCTCGCGGTGCTGCCCAACGACGCCCGGTGGTCGTGGTTCGTCGTGCCGGGTCTCATCGGTGCGGTGCTCAACGTCGGGCTCTTCGTCGTGCTGCGGGACATCACGCGGACGGATCGGCCGGCGCGATTCCGGTGGGCCGACGTACTCTCCACCTATTGGCTGAACCCTCGTCGGCATCCGGACTTCTTCTGGGCCTGGACGTGTCGCCTCCTCGTCACGATGTCGATCGTCTCGGTGTCGACGTACCTGTTGTTCTTCATCATCGATCATCTCGGCATCCCGCGTGAAGATGCGTCGGGCGTGCAGGCGTTGACGCTCGCGGTGTTCACGGTCGGCAACATCGTGATGGCGCTCGTGTTCGGCTGGGTGTCCGACCGTACGGGGCGGCGTAAGCCCATCGTCGTGTTCTCCGCCGTGCTCTCCGCCGTGGGACTGTGCATCGCGATCGCTTCTCCCGACCTCGCCGTCTTCCTCGTCGGCATCGCGATCGTCGGTGCGGCGCAGGGAGCCTTCGTCTCCGTCGACGTCGCCCTCATGACCGAGGTGCTTCCGAGCACCGTCGACGCGGGGAAGGACCTGGGGATCGTCGCCCTCTCGTACCAGGTTCCGCAGTTGCTGGTGCCGATCGTGGCGGTGCCCCTGCTGGCGATCGGCTCCGGCGAGAACTACACGGCCCTCTACCTGGCCGCGATCGTCTTCGGCCTGATCGGTGCCGCCGCCGTCCTCCCGATCAGGGCGGTCCGATGAACTCCCTCCGTCTGCGCACGTGAGGGTCACACCGTTGGAGGCATCTGCTGTTGGGGGAGATGCCTCCAACGGTCTTTCGAGAGCCGTTCCCGGCCACGAACCGGCGTCGCGCCCTACGACCGGCCTGTCACGCGCCGTCGATGAGGGCCTGGAGGGAGATTCCGAGGCCGCGCGCTATGACGTCGTCATCGACGTCGACCAGCGGCTCGAGGCCGATGACGTAGCGGCCGAACGCATACCCGAGGATCTGCGAGGTGACGAGGCTCGCGCGCACGGCGGAGGGTGACCCGTCCTCGGCGAGGAACGGCAGCACCTGGGCGGAGAACACGTCTCGTATCCGAGCCGCCGCCTCCACGTCGTGTGTGGATGCCCGGAGCAGGATCCGCAGTGCTCGTCCGGGCGTCTCGCTGCCCCAGAGCGTGACCGCGTGACAGGCCAGGGCGTATCCCACACCACGTCCGGGATCGGCGTCGAGCTTCGGCAGGTCCAGATCGATGGACGTGGCCGCGAGGAACAGGTTCTCCTTGCCGCCGAAGTAGCGGACGATCATCGCTGCGTCGATACCCGCGTCTGCGGCGATCCCCCGGACCGTTGTGCGGTCGAATCCATCGGATTCGAAGCGCGCGGCGGCGGCGCGCAGGATCGCCTCGCGGGACCGTCGACCCTTCGCAGTCGGGACGGAGGCGTCTTCGGTGGGCATGACTCCATTCAACAACACGCGTTGACTTTCTCGTGATGGGGTGCGATTGTCAACGCATGATGACTTATTCAGAGCGCCCCGTCGTCGATGTGCTGATCGTGGGGGCCGGACCGGTCGGTCTCGCCGCCGCCGTCTCCTTGCGGCGGCGAGGCGCCAGGGTCCGAATCGTCGACGAGGCCGAGCGAGGTGCCACGACGTCCCGTGCCGCCGTGATCCACGCGCGGACCCTCGAGGTCCTGGCATCCATCGAGCTGGCGGGTCCTCTTCTCGACGAGGGAGTGGTCGTTCCCGATTTCACCGTGCGCGACGGCGCGACCAAGCTCGCGCACCTCGACTTCCGGGGGCTGCGTACCCCGTACCCGTTCACCCTCATGCTGTCGCAGGCGCGCACGGAGGAGATCGTGGCCCGGGCGTTGACGCACCTCGGGGTCGAGGTGGAGAGGGGCGTCACGTTCGAGCGCATGGAAGCCGGCGCGACGACCGAGGTCGTCGTCCTTCGTCATCCCGACGGAACGCGCGAGAAGGTGACGCCGCGCTTCGTCATCGGTGCGGACGGGAGCCGGAGCCGGGTGCGGGAGCAGCGGGGGATCTCGTTCGAGGGGTCGGAGTACGCGGCCTCTTTCGTGCTCGCCGACGTGTCGATGACCTGGTCGCTGGCCCCCGACGAGGTCCAGCTCTTCCTCGCGAAACAGGGTCTGGTCGTGGTCGCCCCACTCCCGGGCGGACGTCATCGGATCGTCGCCACCATGGACGACGCCCCCGCTGAGCCCACGATCGCGGACGTCCAGCGCCTTCTCGACGAACGTGGCCCCGGGGATGCTCTCGTGCAGTCCGTCGTCTGGAGCTCCCGCTTCCGCGTCGCGCACCGGTTGGCCTCCGCCTACCGGGACGGTGCCGTCTTCCTCGCCGGTGACGCGGCGCACGTCCACAGTCCGGCGGGGGGCCAGGGGATGAACCTCGGGATTCAGGATGCCGTCCTCCTCGGCAGCATCCTGAGCGATGTCCTCACGGGCGAACGTGGCGGGGACTCCCTGGCGGCCTACGAACGGCTGCGGCGCCCCGCCGCGCGTCGCGTGATCGCCCTCACCGACCGCATGACGCGCATGGCTACTCTCCGCAGTCCGTTGCTTCGTGGCATCCGGAACACGGGGATCGGGATGGCGTTGCGTTCGCCCCGGACGCGGCTGGCGTTGGCTCGACGCATCGCCCAACTCGACGGCTGAACCCGGCCATGGCCGTCCGGGCGCCGCGGCTTCGCCTGTGGTCAGCGGACGGAGCGGATGGGAAGGACGGCGAGCCCGCCGACGAGGGCGAAAGCGATGGCGAGGACGAAGAACGCGTCGTAACCGCCGCCGCCCGCAGCGAGAAGCGGCAGGGCGATCACCGGGATGAGGAGCTGGGGAACCTGGTACGACAGCGCGACGATGCCGAGGTCTTTCCCCGCCTCGTCGAAGGACGGAAGCACCTCGGTCATGAGCGCCACGTCCACCGACACGTATGCTCCCTGCGCGGCCCCGACGATCGCGATGCCGACAAGGATCGAGCCGACATCGGACGCGATCATCGTCACCACCAAGCCGACCGCGCTCAGAACGCTCGCGATGACCACGATCGCCTTGCGGCGCCCCGAGCGGTCCGAGATCCAACCGAACAGCACCGCTGTCACGATGTTGCCGACGGTGAAGACCACGAGGGCAAGCGCCTGAACAGGGGAGGCTTCCGTGGCGGGGACGTGGAGCCGGTCGATGATGATGAACAGGAGGAAGGTCGAGATCGCGGTGATCGACATCGTCACGAGGAAGCGCGAGCAGAACGCCCAGAAGAAGTCGGGGTAGCGACGAGGGCTCAGCCAATATGTCGACAGGACATCGGCCGGCCGCAGCGGGGGAGCCGGGTCGGTGCGCACGATGTCGTGGAAGCGCAACACGACGAGAGTGCTCAGTGCGACGCCGATCAGGCCGGGGATGACGAACCAGGCCCATCTCTGGTCGTTCGGCAGCACCGCCATGATCTGCGCGCCGACGATGAGTCCGAGCCCGGTGGCGACGCCGGCGGCTGCGGCGACGCGCGCCCGGATGCGTCGCGGGATCTGATCGGCCAGCAGCGCGTGGATGACCATGTTGGTCGCGCCGAAGCCCGCTTGCACGATCAGCCACCCGATGAGGGTGCCGGCGAAACTCTGCGTCGTGGACAGGACCACGACGCCGATCGCCGCCACGACGGCTCCACCGACGAGCCAGGGCCGCCGCATGCCGTGACGCGACATCGTCCGGTCGGAGAGTCGACCGAACAGCGGCGTGATGACGATGATCACGATGCCCCCGGCCCCGGCGATGATCGACAGATTGGTCGCCTTCGTCGCGTCGTCCAGGAAGGCGAGGGCTTTGGGGATCGATGCGCCGCCGATGGTGCCGAGCGCGATCGTCACCCCGAACCAGGCCAGGACGAACAGCGAGAGGAAGCCGCGCGGCTGGGCGCTGCCGGGGATGTCGTCGCGCGCAGCGACGGTCGGGGTGGGAGGGAACATCATCGTCCTCGAGGTGTCACAGGGAGTGGTTGGGCGCGTGGTGATAAGCGAGTCGGGCCGCGGCTGCCGAGCGGCGTTGCCAGGCGCGGGCGGGAGGGAACGTCGCCGTCAGACCGGGGGAGCCGTGCACGTGTCCCGCGCCGACGTGGACAGCGGTGGGGACGCCTGCGGCTCTCAGTCGCTCGCCGTACTCCAGGCCGCTGTCCCGCAGCGGGTCGAACTCGGCCACCTGGATGAAGGTGGGGGGAAGTCGGGAGAGATCCGAGACGAAGACGGGTTGTGCGGCGGCCACGCTCGGTCCGCGGCGCTCGCCGAGGTACAGACCGATGACCTTCTCGTACCCGTCCACCCCGTATCCGCGCGCGAACCGGAGCGAGGAGGGACCGAAGGCCTCGAGCGCAACAGCGGGAACCTCGAGTGACTGGTGGACGAGACCGACTTCGCCGCGGTCGCGGAGGAGCAGTGTCGCGCTCGCGGCGATTCCCGCCCCGGCCGACGCGCCCGCGATGCCGATCCGCGTCGCGTCCACCCCGAAACGCTCGGGCTCCTCGCGCAGCAGGTCGACCGTGGCGACGGCGTCGTGAACGGCCGCGGGATACGGATGCTCGGGCGCGAGGCGATACTCCACCGAGACCACCTGGATGCCGGCTCGTCGTGCTCGAGCCGTCAACAGCGAGTCGTTGATGATCTCGTGCGCGGATCCCGAGATGAAGCCGCCACCGTGGAGGAAGACCTCCGTGGGTGCGGCGGGAGGCAGGCGGTCGGGGAGATACCGGCGCAGCGCGAGCGGTCGGGCGGGCGCGTCCACCACGTCGTCACGGATGGACACCCCGGGCGCGAGAGGATCGCAGAACTCGGTCGCGAGGGCATCGGAGAGGCGTCGCTCGGCCTTTCGACGCGCGCTCATGTCGTCGCTCTCCAGACCGGGGAGGGAGCGCGACAGCTCAGCGATCCGCTCGGCCCATGCGAGGATCGCCGGTGCGACGTCGATCGTCGCGTCTGTCATCGGGCCGGTTCCCGGAGCGTCGCTGAGTAGTCGACGGCGTCGTCGCGAAGGGTGCGAAGGGTGGCGACGATCTGCCGATGGGCGTGGTCGGCGGCGGGGTTGAGGAGGCGGTACCCGGCTGATCCGTGCTCTTGACCGAGGTAGCGGACGCAGGTGGCCGGAACACCGGATGCCACGAGCGCGCGCGCGTATGCCTCCCCGTCCCCGCGGAGCACGTCACGTTCCGCGGTCAGGATCAATGCGGGCGGCAAGCCCGCATGGTCCGAGGCGAGCAGTGGCGAGGCGTAGGGATCGAGAGCGGCGATGCGGGCGCTGTCGGCTCCGAGGTACTCGTCGACGATCGGGCGGAGCAGGCGCCGCGCGACGAACCCGGGGAGGAAGGGGGAGACCGCTCTCGCGTCGAGGTGGGCTCCGGTCAGATCGACCGCAGGCACCTCCAGGATCTGCAGGCGTACCGGATGGGCGTTGCGATTGCGATTCATGAGCGCCACGACCGCGGCAAGGTTCCCGCCCGCCGACGCCCCTCCGATGGCGACGCGGTTCGCATCGCCCCCGATCGACTCGGCGTGCGCGACGGCCCATTCGAAGACGCTCCAGCACTGTTCCGGCTGAGCGGGATAGGTGACCTCGGGAGCGAGGGAGTACTCACCGGCGACGACGATGACTCCGGCATCCGCCGCCCGCGTCCGGTACATCGCATCGAGTCCGACCCAGTCGATTCCCCCCATCGTGAACGAACCGCCGAAGAAGTACACGAGGATCGGCACTCGCTCGGAGGCAGAAGGATCGAGCGGCTCGTCGGTGGGCCAGTAGACACGGAGGCGTGCGTCCGGGTGATCGGCGACGGCGACGACGTGCTCTTCGACCGCGACCTGCGGGACGGTGAGTCCGGTTGCCGCGAAGGCGATGGCATCCCGTCGCCTCGCGTCCTCTCGTCGTGCGACCGGATCGCTCGGTGGCCGGCGCTGCTGCGCGCCGTCGTTCCGACGAGCCAGGGTGTCGATCCGGCGCGCGATCGCCGAGACGAACGGGTCGTCTTTCGGGCGCTTGTTCATCGTCGAGTCCTTTCGCCGACCCCACTCTGTAGGATCAAAACACTTCGATACAAACGTTTTAGGCGGTGAGATGGCGAAGAAGGGCGCGGACCGTGGGCGCGTGACGATCTACGAGGTCGCGAAAGCCGCCGGCGTGAGCATCTCCACGGTGTCGATGGCGATCAACCGTCCGCACAAGGTCAACGAGGTCACTCGGCAGAGTGTCATCGATGCCGCTGTCCGCCTGGGCTACCGCGGACAGACCCAGGTGCCCGCGGGGAAGAGGATCGCCGTCGCCGCACCCTTCTCGACCTACCCGTCGTACTACACGCGACTGACCGGCATGCTCACGTTCGCCTCGACGGTGGGCGTCGACGTCGTGGTGCACGATCTGCCCTCGACCGCGGGGTCGGAGGCACCCATTCTCGAGGCACTGCCGGTGCGGGCGGGCATCGACGGCATCGTCGTGATGGGCGCGCCGCTCTCGCGGCACGCGACGGAGACGGCATCGTTGCCCGGCCCACCGGTCGTGCTCGTCGACGTCCCCGACAGCAGGGGTGTTCATCCCGATATCCCGGTGGTGCTGATCGACGACCGCCGCGGCGGCGAGCTGATCGGGCGACACCTGGCGAATGCCGGACACCGCCGCGTCGCTTTCGTTCACGAAGCACAGCGATCCGCCGACTATGTGTCGGCGGGCATGCTGCGGGCCGAGGGGCTGTCGCGACACGTCGAGGTGGTCGCGCACGAAGTGCCGGATCCGACGGCCCTGGCGACCCACATCGCGGTGGCCCTGGAAGATCCGCTGGTCACCGCGATCGTCGCGAACCACGATCATCTCGCGGCCGAGATCCACGCCGTGCTCGCCGCGTCGTCCCGTGACCGTCCGATCGCCCTCGTCGGCTACGACGGAAGCATCACGTCGGAGATCCTCGGCATCACCTCGGTGTGGCAGCCTTTCGAGGAGTCGGGGCGGGTGGCGATGAGGCTGATCCTCGATGTGGTGAACGGTGAGCATGCGCACCTGGGATCCCTCACTCTCACCCCGCGGCTCGTCGTCCGAGCAAGTAGCACCTGACGGTCGGTGGTTATCGCGCGTCGCCTATCGAGGTCGGGCGCGTTGCGAGCGGATCGCGATCACGAGGAACGCCGCTGCGATGGCGACGAAGGCGGATGCCAGCACCCACTGCTCGCCGATGCCACTGGCCGCCGCCGCCACCGCGAACCCCGCAGCGGCGATGTAGTACAGAACGGTTCTCGTCATGTCGTCACCCTGACGGACCGAAGAGCTTCGATACAAGGCGCATCGATGCGGAAATCGAGATGGGAACGCGGGTACCGCCGCGCTAGGGGTACCCGCCGCTTTCAGGTCTGCGGTGATGGCATGGTCGTCGTGCGTTCCGCGCTGCAGGTCACGCGCGGGAGCCGCGTGCGGCCTCAATTATTGCGGCCAGCATGCTCGGGTCGTGGGCACGTCGTCCGAGGAAGAAGCCGTCGAGGGTCGCACCGAGCGCAGCGACGATCTCGGTCCCTGCCGACCCTCCGTAGATGAGTCGGGTGCCGTGCGGGAGGCCCGTCTCGTGCGGGAGACGGGCAATGACCGTCTGGACATAGTCGGCGTCCGCGGCGTCGCGCGCGCCGATCGCCCAGACCGGTTCGTAGGCGATCACGGGGGCGGAGGTTCCCAGTGTCGCGCGTTCGGGCGCTGACAAGCGAGCGAGCATGGCGTCCCACTGCGCGGCACAGGTCGCGGCAGCGTGTCGTGGCGTGGTCGGGTTGTCCTCTCCGACACATACGAGGGGGCGAAGTCCGCTTCGGAGTGCGGCTGCCAGCTTGTCTCCCGCCCGCTCGAGATTCTCTCGGTGATGCGTGCGCCGTTCGACGTGCCCCACCTCGGCGAACGATGCGCCGACCTGACGGATGCTTGCGCCGTCCACGTCGCCGGTGAACGCGCCCGACGAGGCCCACGAGAGATCTTGGGCACCCAGCCGCACGGCCGTCCCCTCGAAGATGCGTCCTACCGTGTCCAGGCTGACGTGGCCGGGGAAGAGGACGAGGTCGATATCTCCCGACTCCACCGCCGCCATGATCCCGGGGTGGAGTCGGACCGCTCGAGCCCAGTCGATCGTCGAGGAGTGGTCGAAGTACATCTTCAGGCTGACCGCGATGAGCGCGGGGCTCATGTCACCGTCTCGACTCATAGGACCTGATCTCTTCTACTTTGAGCGCGGAAGGTGAAGAATCGTCGAACCGGTAGCTGAGCCACTCCCGCACGAGCCGACGGGCCAGCTCCACCCCGATGACGCGCTGGCCCAGGGTGAGGACCTGCGCGTCATTGCTGAGGATGGCGCGCTCGACGGAGTAGCTGTCGTGCGCGGTGACCGCGCGGATGCCGGGAACCTTGTTGGCTGCGATAGCGACGCCCAGTCCCGTTCCGCAGATCAGGAGGGCGCGGTCGGCTCGGCCCGCGGCGATCTCTTCCGCGGCGGCAATGGCGACGCGTGGGTAAGGCGCATGCCCGTCAGCATCCACCCCGATGTCGATGACCTCGCTGACACGATCGTCCTGATCCAGATCGCGCCGAAGAGTCTCCTTGTACTCGAAGCCGGCATCGTCGGAGCCGATCACCACCCGAAGCGGCGTCATCACTGCTCGCCCCACGCGGACTGCATCGCATCCACGACCAGAGCGAAGGAGACCGCCCCCGGATCCTGGTGTCCCCGTCCGCTCTCACCGTGGGTGCGCGCGCGTCCTCGCCGGGCAACGAGGTCGGCGGTCCTTTCGGCCCCTTTCTGCGCCGCGATCACGGCCGTGCGCCACGATGAGACGAGGTCGCGAGAGGGGTCGGAGCCGATCTCGTCGGCAAACGGTGCGAGGGCATCCACGAGTGTCTTGTCGCCGCGCGTGGCACCGCCGGCGCGTTCGACGGCGTCACGCGCGGATGCCCAGCCCTCGGCGACGTCCGTGAGCGTGAGGGGACCTGTCGTCACGTGTGAGGCGAGCGAGCCGAGGATGATGCCCCAGAGCGCTCCGGACGTTCCCCCCGCGGTGTCGGCCCAGGCGTCTCCGGCGCGCTGCAGCGCCTCACGGCTCGATATGACTCCGCGGGCAGCAGTGGCGGCGGCGGTCAGACCCCGCTGCATGCCGATCCCGTGGTCGCCGTCGCCGGCCACGGCATCCAGCTGCCCCAAGACCGCCGCGTGCTCGTCGATGGAGCGACGTGCAGCATCCAGCATTCGCCACACCAGAGGATCCGCACGACCGGTCGTGGGCGCGAAGTCGTCCGTCGGCAGGGTCGTCAGGGGAGAAACGCGCCTCCGCGTCGGCTCTTCGTCGGGCGACGATACCCACGCGAAATCCGCGCGCGAGAATCCCGGTGACGCGCACGGAGCGCACCAGAGGTGCTCGAGTTCGTCGTCGAGCCACGTCAGCGTCACCGACACCCCCGCCATGTCGAAGCTCGTGGCGAACTGGCCGACGGCCGGGGCAACGAGAACCGCGCCGGTCTCATCGAGTTCCGCGGCGACGTCGTGAAAGAGGACGAAGAGCTCCTCCATGCTCACCGAGCCGAGTCCGTTGACGACGACGGCGACTCTTGCCCCGCGAAGCGGTTCGCCCTCCTCGGCAAGAGCGGTGACGATCATCTGGGCGAGTTCACGCGCGGGTGGGCGGTCCACCTCTCGGAGCCCGGGCTCACCGTGGATGCCCATTCCCACGGCCATGCGGCCTCGTGGGATGGAGAACAGGGGGTCGGTCATGCCCGGAAGGGTGCACCCGGAGAACGCGAGCCCCATCGTGCGGGTGCGGCTGTTCGCCCGTTCAGCGACGGACGCCACCGCCTCGAGTACGTCTCCGCGTTCGGCGGACGCACCGGCGATCTTGAACACGACCAGATCCCCCGCGACACCGCGGCGGCGATTCGACTCGGAAGGCGGTGCGCTGAAGATGTCGTCGGTGACGCGCACGGTACGGCAGTCGATTCCTGCGCGACTGAGACGCTGTTCGGCGAGGGAGAAGTTCAGAACGTCCCCGGTGTAGTTGCCGTAGCACAGCACGACTCCGGCTCCGGTGTCGGCTGCTCGGGCGACCTCGGCGATCTGGGTCGCGGAGGGGGACGCGAAGACGTCGCCCATCACCGCACCATCGGCGAGGCCGTGACCGACGAATCCCGCGAAGGCGGGGTAGTGCCCGGAACCGCCGCCGATGATGACGGCGACCTTGTCGTGTCCCTCGTGCCGTCGGCGTAGGACCCCTCCGTCGACAGAGGTGATCTCGTGCCCGTGGGTGCGGACGAACCCCGAGATCGTCTCCGCACGGAATCGTTCTGGTGCATTCACGAGATAGCTCACGCGACAGTCCGTTCGGAGGAGGGAAGCAACTCGCGAGAGCGATCATCGCCCGGACGGATCTGGAGTTTCCGCCCGGTTCCACGCCGGAACATGTCGAGCGCCTCGACGTAGTCCTCCAGGGAGAAGGAGTGGCTGATCATCGGACGTGGGTCGATGGCGCCGGCTTCGAACATCTCCACCGCGCGCCCGAAGGTGTTCAAGACCGCCATCGTGCCGACGATGGTGATCTCGTCGCGGTAGACGCGAAACGGCGAGTACTCGGCGCGTGCTTCCGTGGGAGCCACCCCGAAGTGCTGGAAGTGACCGCCGGGCTTCACCCGAGCGAGTCCGTCCTCGATGGCGCGGATGTTCCCGGTGCAGTCGATCACGACGTCCCATCGATCACGAGCCGCGTCGTGGGCGGAGGTGAGAGCGTCGACGATTCCGAGTTCTCGCGCGGCTTCCAACCGGGCGGGGTTGGTGTCGACGATCGTCACGCTCGCCGCGCCCGCCCGGGGCGCCAGTTGGACCATGAGCAGGCCCATCGTGCCGGAGCCATAGACGAGATAGTGAGAGCCCATGACGCGGGGCAGCAGGTCGTAGCCACGCAAAGCGCATGCGAGCGGTTCGATCAGTGCCGCCTCGTACAGGTCGGTCGACTCGCGCAGCTTGTACACGTTCGCGGCGGGGGCTTTGAGGAAGCGGGCGCAGGCGCCGTCGCTGGCGACGACGCCGAGTCCGTTCCACCGTCGACAAAGGTTTGTCCGACCGATCACGCAGAACTCGCATTCGCCGCATGTGGTGCTGGGATTGACCACCACCGGATCGCGGACGGCGAGGTGGCTCACGTGCGAACCGATCGACGCGACGCGGCCGCTGGCTTCGTGTCCGGGAATCAGAGGGTAAACGGTGCCTTCGAACTCGCCGTCGTGGACGTGCGTGTCCGTGCCGCAGATGCCGACCGCGGCGACTTCGATGACGACGTCCTTGGGGCCGGGACTGGGCTCTGCCACGTCCGCGAGCGTCGCCGATCCGGCGTGGGGGAACACGATTGCGCGCATGGTTTCTGCTTTCTCAGGTGGTGGGCGGAGAAGTGGTTGCGGCCTTGTCGGCGCGGAGACAGGTGCGGAGGATGCGCGAAAGTTCGATCGCTCGTGCATCGGCTCCGCCTGGGCTGGTCATGGGCATCGGAATGTACGCGAACGACATGCCGTAAAGGGGGTCAGCGAAGGCGAGGGCGCCCCCGGCCCCGTCGTGTCCGAAAGCCCGATAGCTGCCGAAAGGCATGCGGGGCTGCGGCTTCATGAATGTCACGGCGAACCGCATCTCGTCGTCGACGACGACGTCATGTCCGCTGACCTGGATTCGCGACATCTCGGTCACGGTCTCCGGGCGGAGAAGAGGTTCTCCGATCCGTCCGAGGGCGACCGAGTACAGCCGGGCCAGCCCGTGCGCGGAGCCCACGCCTCCGGATGCCGCTGGCCCGGTGCGACGGACGGCGGGGGTGTTCGGTCCGAAGGCGGACAGACTGGTGTCTGTCGGTGCCCCGAGGCGACCGAAAGCCGCATCGGTGATCGTGTCGCCGGGGAGGGGGTCGGCGTCGACGGAGGAGAGGGGACGGGGCGGTCGGAGCGGGCGATACCTGTACTCCAGGTGCTCGGGTAGCCCCAGGAAGAAGTCGATGTCGTACTCCTGACGGATGTCCGACTCGTACATCGATTGCAGGTCTCGACCGGCGACGCGGCGCACGAGCTCCTCCATCAGGATGCCGATGGTCAGGCCGTGGTATCCGAACAGCGAGCCCGGCTGCCAGAGTGGGGCGCTGGCCGCCAACCGTGCCGCGCCCTGCTTCGACAGCAGTACGTCGTCTGACGTGACACCCCCATCCGGCGCGGGGAGTCCGGCTTGATGCGAGAGCATCTGCCGGACCGAGATGCGGTCTTTGCCCTGCAGGGCGAACTCCGGCCAGTACTCCGTGACGCGTGCGTCGAGGTCCAGCCGATTGCTGTCGACGAGGGTCGCCAGCGCGAGAGCGGCAACACCCTTCGTCACCGAGAACACCCCCGTGATGTCTTCGCGTGCGAGATCGGGTCCGCCCGCCAGATCAATGACGCACGAGCCGTCGACGTACACGCAGAGCTGCGCGCTGTGAGAGGGATCCTGTGCCAGGTAAGCCTCGAATGCGTCGCGCACCGGTCGAAAACGGGTGGTGCAGATTCCTTCGCTGAGGATGCGGGTCATCGGTGTGCCCCTCTCGATGCGGTTCTCCAGCCTCCGCGCACCACCGGAAGCTCCAGGATGCTGGGGGCATCGGTGCGCGAGATCAGGCCGCGATCCGGTGCCCCGCCTGGCGGCGCGGGGTGAAACGGGTAGCCCGAGCCGGAGATCTGCAGGCGTATGCGATGCCCGCGCCGGAATGTGTATGCGGTCGGAGCCAAGCGGATGGTCACGTTCTGTTCCTGACCGCCAGTCGTGGAACCGTCTCCGGCTGGCTGGAGGAGGTAGCCGTCGCAGATGTTGCGAGAAACGCCGAACCGGTCGACATCGCAGAGGCGTACGAACCACTCCTGGGAGAGGTCCGTCCCCCTGACTCGGAGGGAGACGGTCGGGCTCCCCGCCACGATGGTCGGGCGTCGAGGACGAGCGGAAGTCAAAACCCGCACGTCTGGGCGTCGCTCGCGAGGTGATTGCCTCCGCCGTCCTGCGAAGGAGGGGTTCAACGCCCGGCCTCCGGCGGGAGGCGGCGGGTCGGCGGCGCTCACGCTCCACGCCGCATCCACCGGGGAGCTCACCCGATTTCTGAGCCGGCCGCGCCCCGAGAGGAACAGCGTTGTGCCGACTGTGGCAGGGGGCCAGTGCGGAAGTGCCTGCCATTTTTTCGCGCCCGCGTCGTAGACCGATGCGCCCTCAGCAGAGTCGGGATCGGCCAGCAGGCGCAGGCTCTCCCGCACCAGGGTGTCGGCGACGCCGGTCGCCGCGTGCGTCCACGGCCCGACGACCAGCCGGGCCGGGCGCCGTTCCCGTTTCAAGGCGGCGTAGTCGTCGAGCTGCCCGACCAGGAAGGGGTCGTACCAGCCGGCAACCAGCGCCGAGGGTGCCAGGCGGCGCAGTTGAGGGCGCCGATCGAGCGCGTCCCACCACGGGTCTTCGGCACCGTCGTGGCGGATCCACTCCTGATACGGCGGGTAGGGGCGGCCGAGGAGAACGGTGTCCGCCTGCGCGGGGGATGCCAGCAGGGCGGAGCGCATGCCGCGCGTGATCCGACGTACCGCGAGAAGCTTCGGCAGCAGCGGCAGCTCTTGCGCGAGAAGGCCCCCGATCCATATCAACGCCGTCTCCGAGCCGATCACCTGATCCGGATACATCACGGCCGTGTGGAAATCGGCGCTCGTGACCGCCAGGGCGAGGCTCGTCACGCGTTCGGGGGCAGCAGCGACAAGCGTGTAGGCCGTGTAACCGGTGTAGCTCGCCCCCATCGTCGCCAGCGGCCGGCGCGCCCATGCCTGATCGTCGAGCCAGGCGAGGAGGTCGAGTCCGTCGTCGAACTCGTCGTGGAACGGCACGAACCGGCCGCCGGAGCTGAACGTCCCTCGACAGTTCTGCACGAGGAGGAGGTGCCCGCGCTCGGCGAGGAGTCTGCCGATCAGCCCCATCCCGGCGCTGCCGTAGGGGGTGCGAACGATCACGAGCGTGCGTGCGCCCTCGTCATCGCGGGGCGCCCACAGGTCGGCGCGGAGGATGGTCCCATCTCGCATCGGAACAGCGAGGTCACGCGTGACGACGACCTTGTCGGTGCGCCGGGGCAGGCGCGCGCGGGTGGCCGCTATGAGCGATCGAAGCGTCATGTCGAACTCCTGTCGGACTCAGCCTTTGACCGCACCGGCGGCGAAAGCGTCGATCAGCCGGCGGCGAAGGATGGCGTAGACGACGAAGACCGGAACGACGCTGATGACCACTCCTGCGGCAAGGCGACCGAGGTCGACGTCGGCGCCTTGGAATGCGCCCTCGCTTCGCAGAAGGGGCAACGCCACCTGCACCGTGTACGAGGTGCTGTTCGTGATGACCTGAGCGAAGATGTACTCGTTCCACGCGGCGAGGAAGCAGAGGATCGCGACGGTCGTCAGCCCGGGCACGACGATCGGCAGCAGCACGTGCCGCAGTCGAGCGGAGAGTCCGGCACCGTCGAGCTCGGCCGACTCCTCGATCTCCCGAGGGACGGCGCGAAAGAACGGCACGAGGAGAAGAACGGCGAGGGGGATGTTCATCGCCGCGTAGAACAGGATCAGGAAGACGAGCGGGACCTGTATGAGCCCCGAACGCACCGCGATGAGGTACACCGGCACCAGCACGGCGAACTGTGGAATGAGGAACGCCAGGCCGAAGGCGAGCTGCGCCACCATCGAGAACCTGTTCGTTCGGCGCGCGATCCCATGGGCGGCCGGGGCGGCGAACGCAATCGTCAGGAGGACGGAGCCGGCGGCGACGACGAGGGAGTTTCCCTCTGCGGCGAGGAGGTGGACAGCGTCGTTCGCGGCGAAGAAGCGGTCCAAGCCGAACGTGGTCGGAAGCCCCATGGGGTTCAGCGAGATATCGGCGGTGGATTTGAAGGCACTGACGAGGACGTAGTACAGCGGTACGAGAATCGCGGCGGCGTAGAGAAGCACGGGAACGTAGGCGGCGCCCCAACCGAGAGCGGAACGAAGACGGGGAGAGCGCATGGTCAGTCCTTCGTGCGGAATGCGTAGCGGATGAGGCCCATGCCGACCAGTCCGACGAGGAGTCCGACGACCCCGATCGTCTGGCTGTACCCGAGCCGCCCCGAGACGAACGCTTGGTCATAGAGGTAGAACGACAGCGTCATGGTGGTCGAGCCCGGCCCGCCTTTTGTGAGCAGGAGAACGGTTCCCGCGGAGCCGAGGAACAGCCAGAGGAACTGCAGCATCGTCATCAGCCCGATGAAGTCCTTCGACAGGGGGGCGGCGATCGAGAAGATCTCGCGCCAGATGCCTGCGCCATCCAGGCGTGCCGCCTCGTAGACCTCGGTCGGGATGCGTCCCAGCGCGGAGGAGAAGATGACCGCGGTAGCGCCGATGCCGGCCCACGCCTCGGTGGCGATCACCGCGGCCAGCGCGGTCGCCGGGTCGGCGAGCCATACCCGCGACAGATCACCGAGACCGATGGCATCCAGGATGCTGTTGATTGCGCCATTGGGTTGATAAAGACCGGTGAACATCATCGCGCGCGCTGAGGCGGACACGATCCACGGTGTGAAGAAGATGATCGACAGGATCGCGTGGCCCCGCGGCCGGCGCGAGAGAAAAAATCCGAGGAGGAAACCGAACGGGATGATCAGCAGGAGGCCGATGCCCACGTAAAGAATCGTGTTGACGACCGCTACCCGCAGGATCTGGTCTTGAAACAGGTAAGCGTAGTTGTCCAGTCCGTTCGGCTTCGGTGTCGCTACCAGGCTGTTCCAGCTGAAGAAGCTGAGAACGACCATGGCGATCAGGGGCGCCACCATGAACAGCCCGTACCAGACCAGGGCCGGTGTCACCTCTGCCACCTGACCGGTCCCGCCGGCGCGACGTGGGGTGCCACGCCGCGCCGACGGAGAGATCACTGTGCTTGCCACGCCTGCTCCATGCTCTGCGTCAGCTGGGCCGCCGTCGTGCCGGGCACGAAGGCTTGCGTGCTCGCGCGGAAGAATGCGCTGGTGACCGTCGGCGACAGCGAGTTGTACGTCGGCGCGTACACCGTCGTGGTCTGTGGCAGCTGCTCCTGGGAGGCGACGTTCAATGGGGGCAGCGCAGCGGTGTCCAGGGTCACATAGCCGGGCTTTGCCGGCGAGATGTACCCGATGTCGACGAATTTCGCCAGATTCTCCGGCTGGTAGAGGAAGGACACGAATTGGCCGACGGCGTCGATGTTCTTCTGCCCGTTCGGTGAGATCCACACGCCCGTTGACTGTCCCGCGAAGCTGACCGGCTTGCTGATCGGCGACGATGCGGCGAGCGGGAATCCTCCGAGCTGGATGTTCACCGTTGGGAATGTCTTCTGGGCGTTCCCGTAGCCCCAGGACCCGTCGAAGAGCATCGCAGCCTTACCCGCTCCGAAGGCAGCGATTTGATCGGAGTAGCTGAGGCCTGCGGAATCGTCTGCGAAGACACCGGCTGCCTGCAGCTGGAGGATGCCGTCGATCACCTTCTGTCCGTTCGCGCCGCTCCAGTCGCCTGAGGCGTACAGCTGCGTCACGTCCTCCTCGCTGAGGAGAGAGAGGGCGACCAGGGTGACGACCGCCGAGGCGGGATAGTCCGCGCCGCCGACGACGAAGGGTTGAACGCCGATCGCACGCAAAGCGGTGGAGGCTGCGATGAGCTGGTCCCATGTGGTCGGCGGGGAGCTGATTCCCGCTTGCTTCAGCAGGTCGGTGTTGAACCACATCGGCCAGTTGTATCCCTCGAGGGGAAACGCCTGGACGGCGCCGTCGTTGGTCGTCCACGCGGCTAGTGCCTCGTCCGAGAAGACGTCCCGCAGGTTCCAGTCGTCGAGGTAGGACGAGACGTCGACGGTCGCGCCGTTGGCCAGCCACGTCGTCGGATCACCGACCAGGTTCGTCATGACCAGGTCCTGCTCGTTACCGGCGACCACCGACTTGCCGTAAGTGGTGGGGAGATCTGTCTGCAGGACGAAGTCGTTCGTGACGGTGATGCCGGTCTTCTGCTCGAACTCCGTGGCCATGTTCGTCAACCATGCGCCGGCGGGACTGTCGGCGGAGTACAGGCTCAGAGTGGTGATCGTCTTGTCGCCGCCGTTCGGTGTCGCATCGCCGGTGGAGCAGGCCGCCGTCGCCAGGGCGAGGGAGATCACGGCACCTGCTGCAGCGACTCGGCGCGCTCGTCGGATTCGGGGTGAGGTCATTTCGGTCATGCCTTTCTCGTCATTGAGGTGGAGGGAGAGGTCAGTGCTCGGAGCCGGGGGAGAGCAGGGGAATGAGGGCGGCACCGAAGGGGGGCAGCGAGGCGGTCCGGTCCACGCCATCGACGCGGAAGGTGACCTCGCGCGGCTCGTCTGCTTCGCTGAGGAGGACGGCGGTCGATCGACCGTCGGGCGTGCGCAGGAGGTCTCCGTATACGTCCAGGCCCTCCACCTGCACCGGCCCAGCCGCGTCGGCGATGCGACCGAGAGCGCTGTAGAGCCGGACGAGCCCGGTGCGATCCACGAAGGGGGTCCGGGCGGCGAAGAACTCAACGGGGTACGTGCACAGGACCATTCGACCTTCGCCCGTCTCGTGCACGAGGATCGCGGGACGACCCGAGGAGTCTCGTGCCACGACGCGGGCCTGTGCCGGCTCCACGGGAAAGACGGTGCGGGCCACGCCCGGCCCGCCCACGGGGAGGACGAGCTCGTCACCCGCTTCCAGATCGCCGAATGCCTCTTCGAAGCGCAGGAGAACCGTGTCGGTCGTCACCGGCTCGGCGAGACCATAACGGGCAGCGTGGCGGATGCCGAAGGTGTCGTTGGCATCCGGCCACCACCACCCTCTTTGATTCAGGGTTTCGCCGCAGCCGTAGCTGACCCAGACGGTGGAGCCGTTCCGTGCGGCCCGACGGAGCGCTTGCGCCCCGGGCGCCGTGATCGCCTTCGCTGAGGGGACCACGAGCAGGGGCAGGCTCGGGATCTCGGCGACATCGCGGACGATGGCGGGAGCGAGGTCGGCGAGCCGCGCGGCGATGTAGCCCTCGAGCAGCGAGTCGCGTAGCGCCGGCGACTCCTCCGGGCCCCAGAACGGGAACTCTCCATCGAAGTATCCGCTGACGACGAGGCCGGCGCGACTGGGGGCGCGGGTGGCACGCGTGATATCGAGGTCGCGTACCGCGCGCGCGAACGATGCGAGCTCTCCCAGCGCGGGCTTGGGAGTGCCGTCGGGTGCTGTCAGACCGAAGTGCAGCTCGAACGGGCGGTGATCGTACGGCTGTTGTGCCGGCAGATCGAAGTCCGTGTTGTTCCAGCCGAGCCAGCCGGTCACCCCGGCCATGACCGTCGAGTGCAGCACCTGTCGGTAGTAGTCGGCGGCATTGTCGTCGGCGGCGAACTCGCTGGTGACGCCGAATTCCTCCATGACGACGGGTTTGCCGTACGGGCCGCACAGCTCCGCATTGAACGCGGGGATCAGATTCTGACGCACCGGGTCGTCATTCATGTGGTAGGAATGCGGTCCGATCCACTCGGTGAGAGGTGCCGACCAGGACAGTCGATATCCGTTGTCCTGGCCCATGACCTCGAGACCCCACGCGCCGTCGCCGAGAGAGACCGGCTGACGCCCTCCGGCGGCTCGGACGGCCGCCACCATCAGTTCCGACCACGCGCGCACCGCCGTCTTGTCGACCTGCTCGACGGGGCCCATGAGTCCCCCGCCGCCTCCATACAGGGGCATCTCGTTCGAGATCAGCCATCCCGCGACGGCGGGGTGAGCGCCGAAGCGCTGGACCATCTGTTGGACGAACCACGCCTGGCGTCCCACCATCCAGACATCGGTGTAGAGATCACGGCCATTGCGCCACGCGGGGTCCCAGTTCTGTCCGGACATGTGACCCACGATGAACGTCGGGATCGTGGAGAGACCGATCTCCACGTGGAGGTCCAGGAAACGCTCGAAGGCGGCGCAGAGGTCGTTGTCGACCGTGTAGGGCTCGGGATGGAAGTCGGGCCAGAAGAAGAACGAGCGGGTCACCGTGAGGTCGTGGTCGGCGAGGGTCTGCAGCTCCTCCCGCACGACGTCCGCGTCGAACGTCCGCCACATGAAGGGCCCGCCGACGCGCGACCAGAAGTTCACGCCGATCCAGGGTCGGGCAAGCGAGGCCATGGGCCGTTCGAGGGATGAGGTGGTCACGATGCTGTGAACTCCGTTCGCGCCGGTGAGAGGGTGGCTCGACCGTAGTCCTAAAACAGCTCACGTGCAACATTTTTAAAAATGTGCCTGTCGTACAGTGTGAGATGTGGCAGCCAGGCGACCGCGGGGACCTTACGCAAAATCCGTCGCGCAGCGCGACAACATCCTCGAAGCCGCTCGCCGCGTCTTCGCGCGGTTGGGGTACAGCGGTTCGTCCATGCGGGGGATCGCGGAGGAGGCGGGGATCACCTTCACGGGTCTGCGCCATCACTTCGCCACCAAGGACGAACTGCTCATCGCCGTCCTGGAGCAACGTGATCAAGAGCACTCCGTCCAGCAGGCGGACATCCACGGGGCGGACCTGCTGGATGCGCTCGTCAACCTCCTCGATCAGGTCCTCGATGACCCGTCGATCACGGAGATCTTCACGACCGTCTCAGGCGAGGCGGTCGGCCGCGATCATCCTGCACATTCGTTCTTCGTCGAACGCTATGCACGTATCCGCGCTCAGTTCGCAGGGGAGCTAACCGCGAGCGTGGAAGCCGGCGGCGACCTTGCGCTCAGTCCCGAGCATGCCGCGTTGCTGCTTGCCGCCGCGATGGACGGTCTGCAGCTTCAATGGCTCCTCGATGAATCCATCGACGCACACGGGGCGTTCGCAGCCCTCACCGACCTCATCCGAGGTCGTCGCGCGACCTGACACCGCACGACGTGCTGGTGCGGTTTCGGGCTCCCGCGAACGGCCCTGCTATGCGCGGCGGGTCGGGCTTTGAGGCGGTGAAGAAATCCTCGGACGTCGTAGCGCAACTCCATGACCCCCATGGCGGAGCCTGGCAATTTGTTCGAGTAGACAAGTTCGGTGGGGCTTGTTCAGAGGTACTCGAATAATTCGACAGGGGTGGCAAAGCTCCGTCAGCTGGCAAATCTGAAGCCAAGCCGAGTCGCAGGAGCCAACCGCCCCGCACCCCGCAGAGCTCGACGTCTGACTGATTCGGAGAAGCTGGTGTTCGTCGAGGGATACAAGCGGGGAGAGCTGGTGGCAGATCTGGCTCGGCAACTAGGGGTGCATCGCACGACGCTCGACATGTTGATTGCCCGCCTAAAGCTGAGCCGCGTCGATCCGAATGAGGTGCCGACGAAGGTACGTGAGTCACTGGTCGAAATGTATCGAACGGGGGAGTCCTTGGCTGCGATCGGTGAGGAGTACGGGTTCAGCGCAAATAAGGTGCAGCGGCTGTTGGTTTCGATGGGTGAGCCGATCCGCTCACGTGGCCCAAAGAAGCCGGCGGTCACGAGCGAGGAGATCCAGCAAATGGTCTCGCGGTATGAGCAGGGCGAGGCGATTGCAGCCATCGCAGACTCCGCTGGTGTCAGCTACGCGCAGACGAGGTCGTGCCTGGCCGATTCGGGCGTACAGATGCGGCCGCGCGGGGGAGCGCGGTGACTAGGCGGCTTTCTTCTTCTCCGCCTTGTCGCGAGCGATGGCGAGCAGGGCACGGGCTAGCTTGTCGAAGTCGACGTCCCGTCTAACGAGTGCGTCGGTGCGGATGACGTATGACTTGTTCGTGCGCCTCCTGCCAAGAGCTCTTTTTGGTCGCTGTGGTGCCGCTTCGAGCTGCGCGATTACTTTGGTGAACTCGGCATATGCCTTGCCAGCACGGTGGGGGAGGCTCGGCCACTTCGCCGTGACCGCCTGGCGATACATGATGGCCTCATCGTCCGTGAGGTCCATGCTGGGTTCGTAGTACTCGTGCAGTGTGCACTGGTCTTCGAAGTTGAGCCTGGACCAGCCGAGCTCACTACGTTTCCAATACTCGCCGAGGGCGCTTCGATTGGTCAGGTAGGTGGTGTTCGTGAGGCGGGACATACGTGTCGGAGACTATGAACGTGCTGTCGGCCAATGTCAACCTTAAGCCGAAATAGACTATGAATCCAATGAAGAGCGAAGTTTCTGCGTCCGGCGACCAAAAGGAATTTTTCCACCTTCCAAGTGATGCAACGCAAGCTTGTTAAGATCATGGCGCTCCAAGGATCCGACCGCCTCTACTGCACCTTTTGTCGCGGAGGCGTGCATCGTGATCAGTTGTTCTGCGTCTGCGCTGACCACCAAGCCTGCGCTGCGAGTCGCAAATACATACTGCCTCGAACCGCGCAATTCCCGAAGCCGGTCTACCAAATAGTCTTCAATCCACGGAGCGTGTAACGCATCCTCTGGCTGATCTATCAATACCGGACTGTCGCCGTCGGCCAACAAAATAACGAGAATTGCCGTACATTTTTGACCGTGGGATAGGTCTTCGATACTAACGTAGTCGCCGCCCTCAGGCTTCTTGAACTTCACATTCAAAGTATCGGGCGTATCCAGTTGCTGAACGTCGAGAAGCTGCGTCCAGTAATTTCGATCGGCGATGTTTGTGTGTAGTCGAGAAATGTCAGCGGCGTCTACTCCTTCGGGGAGAGGGTTCAGTGATGACAATTTTCCATCCCAAAGCGCTCGGGCGAACCGATAAGGATGGATGTGCTCAGCAATTACGTCCAAGACAGTGTCACGCACTCTTGACCCAGTCTTTATACTGTCCAAGGCAGTGCGGAATGCCGAGGTGTCTCCTTTGGCTGGGATATCAATCTTGACGAAGGACGCCGTCTTCCTATTAAGTTCCCTGACGCGCACTCTTCGCAAGGCCCTACGCTCATCGCGACTTTCTTTCAAAGATTGAAGATAATTCTCTCTTTCGGATTCAAGAGCTTGCAAGCGTGGACGTGCTATTTTACTCGAGTCCTCGGCCGCTTGAGATGCTGCGGTAAGATCACCTTGGACGGACTCAAGTTCGCGCCTGATAGCACTCAGTGATGATTTTCCGGCCTTTTCCAGCCGTTGGTCTACCTGCGACTCAAAGACTTGGAATTCTGCATCAATCTCCTCGCGAGTACTGTTGATAGAGCCACGGTACGCCTCCAACACTGTATTGATGGAAATCTCGGCTTCATCAATTGCCTGTATATATAGGTTTCGAGCTGCTTGAATCTGTTCAAATTTTGTCTCGTGCGCAGGGGTAATTCGTGCCACCACCTCATCCGTTGCCGGAGGTCGTGTAAACCTGACGCCATCGGCTTCATCGGCGAGACTTTTCAAACTGGCCCGTTCGGCAGTCCACAGACGTTGCTCTTTCACCAGATCTTCATCAAACAGTGCAGATAGTGTGCGCTCGCGTTCCTTCAACTCATCAACTCTCGCAGCCTTGATCCTGAGTTGGTCGACTCCTTCTCGGGCCTTCACGAGATTTATCGCATTCGCGCGAAGCGACTGCTCGCATTGCTGAATTTTGGACTCGATGGACGAGAGGTCTAGGTGCACATCAATAAGTCCGACTCGCCCGACCGGTTGTCTCGCATATTCGAGGATCTCTCCCTGGGAGAATGCGGCTATGGGAATCAGGTCGGAGGGGACACGATCGATCTGAACCCAATCGCCGTCAACGTCTTGCTCCACGGATGCCCGAGAGCCCTTTTGTGTGAAAGTACGCTTAACTCGATAACGACCGCTTGCTAGTCGAATCTCGACAGCAACTTCCGTCCCTTCTCCGAGCGCCTTTTGCAGTCGCCCGTTGACTTCGTCGTATATTGTGCGAAAAACAGCTCCATCGACCTGCTGTTCTAGTGCAAAGCGCACTGCTTCAAGAACCAGGGACTTGCCGGCGCCTGTTCCGCCGAGCAAACTGTTCAGGTCCGGGCTCAACTCAATTGTCGTACCCGCAAGAAAACCGCCATCTATGGAGACGGCGTCGACCGTGGGATGTGAATCAGACAGCCAAGGATCGGTGAGCTCGATACGCAACTCAGGGTCATCGACTGCATGCCGGAGTCCCGTCAAATCGGGCCTAGCAGCTTTGAACCATGTCCGACGCAGCCCGATCCCTGACAGGGCGTGACGGCTAAGCGCTGCATCATAAGTATCGGAGCTCTGCACGAAAGCTGGTAAGCGTGCGTCGCCGAGTTTATTTTTAACGGTTCGAGGCGTCTCTTCAAGTACGTACTCAAACGCGCGAATACACTCTTCTCTGAGGATTTGATTAACAAACGTTTGAACGGGCTGCGTCAGTATCCCGCGTTCCTTGTCGATGTGAGCCGCAATTGCCATGCCGCCAGCTTCTTCGATCTCCTTCGCGCAATCGATCATGGACATCGTCGTCACTACGTCTAATGCGCCTTGTTGAGCGCGCTTGATTCCGACCGTGGTGAGTACATCTTCAAGAATTGAAGGTGAGGTGCCCTCTTCCCATAGGCCCAATAGATGGCCTTGTGGCGTGCTCAGCTCGAACCCCGGTAGTACCACAAGTGGGAACGATGCGGCTGCCGCCGCGATTGGCTCGCACCAATTAGCGGTGTTGTGATCTGTAACGGCAATGACATCTAGCCCCGCCGCGATAGCCGCCTTGACTATATCGTCCGGAGTGCCGAAGTCTTCTTCTCGCGCGTCCCGCGAGCCGGGTGTGTGAACATGTAGATCGGCCGCCCAGAAGCGAGCCCAGCCTTGATACGACACCTTTGTAGTCTCCATCTTCATTTACCCGATTATGACAGGTACTCCCCAAAGGTCAAGTTGCGGACCGGTCGTTCGTTGCATAGCCAAACGAAGGCGTCTTACACATGTATAGATGGCGCTCGACCGGCGTGAAGCATCTACTTCATCTATGTCGATAATTTCAGTCGTTAGCATTTTCCAGCGCACGCTTGCGAGAAGACTCTGGAGCACCGATGACCCGCAGTGTTTCTGAACGTACGACGCGCTCTAACAGATCTGCGACGTGCTTGAGGTCCTGGACGTCGTAGTTTGCGGATCCGTGTGAAAGATCGTTGCGGATCTTTACGAGGATTCTTTCTGCGCGCTCCTTATCCAATGTCGGGTCGAGCGATCTGACAGTGGCAAATAGGGATGTCGTATCGAGTTCTGGTCTGATGTCGACTGGAAGTGACTTGAAGATGGCTCCTAACGCGTCAAGTAGTCCACTTGATGGGCGCTTCATGACATGTTTCTTGAGAAACTTCACATCGGCTGTTTCCAGTGAAGACTCTCCGGCCCGTTTGAGTACCCCTTCACGCTTCTCTGTGTAGATTTGCTCGTTCTTAGCTCGTTGGTCGGAGGTCTCAAATCCATACAGACCCTCAAGTGCTTGCAGTAGGAGTAGTAGTCGTGACCGCGGATGTTGCTCAGCAGTGGTCGTCATCGAGCCGTACGTCTCGAGGAGAGGGTGATGTGCGGTGGAGAGGGTCCGCCAACTTTGGAGTAGCAGGAGGAGATTTGCCTCATCTGCTGCCAGATTCACAAGTGTCTGTGTCGCTTCAATCTCGTCGCGGCTGGTGTTCCGCGGGCTCTGTGAGATATCCCATCCGAACACCTGATCTCGAGAACCGGCTTTGTTGCTCTCGCCTTGAACGGCCAAGAAGCCGTTGATACTGCGTGAGCCTTGCGTCACAAGTGAGATGAGTTGACGCAACGGCCGCACCCACTCAAGCCACCACTCGTCAACAGTCAGCGCATCTTTAACAGTGATCCTAAGAACCGAGCCGAAGACCATACTAAACTCGTAGAAATCGAGCGCACGGATCGATGCGTTGAACCAGACAGAGAGTTGATCGCCAGCCGACTCCCACTCCGCGTTGGCGTCACGGTTTATAGAAGCCGACCAGACTGGCTCATCCCCAGCTTTACGCGGCATCTTCACTTGGGATATAGGAGACTTACCCATTATGGCGTCGATGCCATCGATTTGTAACTCAATCGCCTTGTACTTCCGAGGTTTCTTGGCGTCAAGTTGATCACGCGAGAGGACCGCAAAGGCGCCCGTTGCACGTCCCTGAGTTTCGAACCAATAGTGCAACTCACCGTTCATCAACGCTACGGAACCACCACTCGATAAACGGCCTACCAGCGATTCGAAGCGGTGTCGCTGCGGAAAACTAGCTGCCCCGTCGACCCACTCAATTGGCATATCGCCATAAAGGACACCGTAAGGGTACTTGCCAACCTCTAGAGTTAGCAGGCCAGATAGCTCCACAGGCTCTCCTTCGAGACCCGGAACCACCCATGTACAGAGAGACTCTCCGGGTTCGAAAGGTAGTTTGAGTGCGAGTGCTTCCTTCTTCTTCACGGTTCCCCCTACGCGATTAGCTGCTATGCCCCGATTATGACAGCGGCATCAGACACGTCAAGGGCAACTATGTAGTGACACTCACAACACCATCGGTACATCTGACAGGGGTGACTTGACGTCCGATTGGGTGTACCGACGGCACCCCTCGTGGATCACCCGAAATATTCGTGACGGAGGTCAGCGATGATTGCGCATCGAAGCGATCGGATGGGTGACTGGACACCCGAAAAGCAAAAATAACCCCGGTGAAGGGGTCATTTTGTGTTGAAGTTCGGTATTTTGGTGGGGCTTGTTGAGAGGTACTCGAACAATTCGACGGGGGTGACGAAGCTGCGCCAGCTGGCGAATCTGAAGCCAAGCCGGGCCGCAGTGGATAGCCGCCCCGTACCTCGTCGAGCTCGACGTCTGACTGACGCGGAGAAGTTGGCGTTCGTTGAGGGCTACAAGCGGGGAGAGCTGGTTGCTGATCTAGCTCGGCAACTCGGAGTCCACCGCACGACGCTGGACATGCTGGTTGCTCGTTTGAAGCTGAGTCGAGTCGATCCAAATGAGGTGCCAGCAGAGGTACGTGATTCCCTAGTTGCGAAGTACCGTGAAGGGGAATCCCTAGCTTCGATCGGTGAAGAGCACGGGTTCAGTGCAAACAAGGTGCAGCGGCTGCTCGTGTCGATGGGTGAGCCGATCCGCTCACGTGGCCCAAAGAAGCCGGCGGTTACGAGCGAGCAGATCCAGCAGATGGTCTCGCAGTATGAGCAGGGCGAGGCGATCGCAGCTATCGCAGACTCCGCTGGTGTCAGCTACGCACAGACCAGATCATGCTTGATGGCGGTAGGCGTACAGATGCGGCCGCGTGGGGGAGCGCGATGACGGCTAGGCCGCATTCTCGCCCTACTCTGCTCATGTCAGACGAGGGTGTAGGTGGTGCCGGAACTCCCTCACGGCCCGATGTGATTCGCATGCATCGGGCGGTTTCTTGTGGTGACCGACGTCGGCTACATCGTCCCGATGGGCGCGGCTGAGGCACGCGCCCTTCTGCTAGCTCGGAACTGGCACACTGCTCATGTGAGCACTGACTATTCGCGATACCTCGTCGACTACTACGCGAACGGCGAGAACATCCATCAAGACGAGTACGCCAAGATTCCCCCGGTTATCGGACATGGATTTGAGTTCGGGGGTAAGTGGTACCGGATCGTCGACGTCTGGACCGTTCATGAGAAGCACGCCCCGGTCACCCACGGCACGGCCGTGTTCCTTGAGGAGGTCGAGACTCCGCAGGTGTTTCTCGACGTGGATAGTCGGTACTACGGCTGAGGGCCGGCGTCACTGTGACCGGTCAACGTCGCGCGCGCAGTTCCTCGCTGTCACCAGCGACCACGGTAAAAGTGACCCGCCAACGAAGCGCACCTGCCTAAGATGCCGCCACGCCGCGAGGAACGCTGTGGCGGTGGACTTCCTCAGCCTCCGGCGCGGCAAGCCCCATCCCAAACGACATGTCGAACTACGCGACGGCGGTGGTGATTCCAGCACACGCTGAACACGCCGTTTCGTCCAGTGAAGAGTTCTCGACACAGACTCCGCTCGTCGCTCACACCAAGTAGTGCACGGCGGATCCGACAGGGTCACAAAATCCCAACTCGTCTGGTCTTGACGCCCTTGGTTTGTCTCAGCGCTGCGATACTGCGCCAATGGGGATCGAGGTTCTTGTCAGCATCATCGGCATCATCGTCACGACCGCGGTGTCCGTGTGGACTTATCGCAAGATGAACCCGAAGCGTCAGCTCCGCTATCGGCTAGAAGCATCGCCGCTGCTGGCGGACGGCGCGGGAGCAACAGATCGCTTAACCATCGCGTTGGAAGGCCATCCAGTAATCGCGCCCCAGATCGTGACGCTGAGTCTGTGGTCATCCGGAAGGGCGGACATCGGAACAAACGCTTTCGACGCTGGCACTCCGCTGATTTTCGACCTCGGTGTGCCCATCGCCGAGCAGATCCCCGTTCCGCCGACTTCCGACGCGCAACTAGAGGTTCTCCTGCCGGACAAGATCGTCTTGCGCCCCGCGCTCATCCATAGGAAATTTCATTCGACGGCCCGCGTAATTGTCGATGGAGCGCCTACTGTTCACGTCAACCGAGTCCTACCTGACATCGACGTCATCCGCGATGGGGTGAGCGAGACCGGCCGAGCGATAGAGGCGTCACGGAAGCGGTTTAAGGTTACGCCGCTTCTCGTCTGGACCGGCGTGCTCGCCCTGGGGACGGTAGGACTTATCGTGGGAATTGCCATGTATTGGATTGTCCAGCAGCTCTCCGCTCCTGTGGGCGGGATCAGCATGCTCATCATGATGGTTGCCCTCGTCGCGATCATCATCATCGGCATCTACCGGTTCTTCCGATGGATTGGTCGGAACGTCGAGGCACGCTCGGGCCTGCGTTGAATGCGACGTCTCGAGAACGGTCACCGCTCCTATGACGCCGTCACTTTCCATGGTCAGGGCTGAAGCTGGGTGACGTTGGGACGAGGTTCCAGATCGGATACTCCCTCAGCTCGTCGAGCTGGGCGTCTGAAAGTCGTTGTGCACACTCCTGGATGTCCTCAACGTCGCCGAGAAGAATGGCGCATGCTGTCTCATTGACCGCAGCATCACCGTCACCGCTAGCGATGATCGTGCGTCGGAGTGAGCGAACGGCACGTCTGTTGTCGTCGCTGAGACCGTTCGGTCGTCGGGCCGCGATTTGAAGACGGTTCAGGACCGCGGTTGTTGATGGGCCGGTCTTGCCGGCAATCCATTCGTTCAGTGAGTTGGCCGCGTTGAGGAGTGCCACACGGCGTGGGTCGCACGCGTCAGCCGCGCGAATGAGGTTGAGCATGGTGCGGACGGCCAGCCATATAGTGCCCTGCACATCGGCGACGGCCTCGTACGCCGGAACCAGTTGATCGAGGTTTGTGTTGACGTACTCAGCGAGCTGTCGGCTATCGAGTGTGTCGTAGACGGTTGCCTGGCGCTCGATGCTTCCGCCAGCCTCGTCCGTCGAGTAAAGCTTGAAACGATCCCGGTTCGTGGGCGCGAACGGATCCGCGCATTGCAGGGCCTGCTGATCGCCGTCCGGGAGCAGGAACAGGGCAACCTTCCAGTCAGCGACCACGGCATAGAACAACGGTGGATCGTCACCGGACGACCGAAGGCTACGCCCGTGCAGAAGTGAGCCGTGAATGTACGACAACTGGTCGTACTCCTCGTCCGTCATGCGAGCCAGCTCGACAAGAGAGGTGTCGACATGTAGCTCGTCGAAGAGTTCTGAGAGCATGTCCATGCGCCGCTGAATCGCGACGAGGTCGGATAGGCGCTCTGGCTCGGTGATGTCCACGTCCTGCTGTTCGCCGTCGATGTACAGCGGTTGATTGGCGACAAGGGCACTGAAGAACGCGAGATCGCGGCTTCTGTCCGCGAAGTTGCTGACAAGGGTGAGCACAGCCGATGCGGATTCGAGTCGGTCGGAGATACGCAGATTGAGCGTCAAGCCAGCGGATAGGCTCAGAGTGTGTCTGTCCGCGTCGACCTGACGAATGGTCGCCCCCTCATATTCGACGGCACCGCATCTTGCACGCAGGGGCACGTTGCGAGCGGTGTACGTCGGCGGGTAAATCTTCATCACGCCGGAGAGGGGCGCGACGAGGCCGTCATGCGTCTCAACCTCGATGATGAAGTCACCGTGGCGAGGAGAGATCGTCAGCGGTTTGGAGAAGTCCAAGCCATCAGCGCCGTGAATCGTGAAGCTCTTACCACGCTCGATGAGCGCATCGACGGACCCGAATGACACGCTCTGCTTCTGCGAGCGAACACCGAGAGCGACGAGACGCTCAATCTCGTCCGTTGTTCGTGGTAGTTCTTTCACCGGGACGGCAAAGCTCTTCTGCTTCTTCGGGAAATCGTCCAGGAAGAGGTCGATGAAGTACGGCTGCAAGAGCGCGTAATGAGTGCGACCGTGGAACGCGCCGTCGCGGTGCAGGAACGTGACAAACAGGAGAACAGTGCCGTGATTGCGGATGCTCGTGAGTTCGTCCCGAGTCATTCGGAACGACGATGGCGCTATCCGCCCAGGTGCCGTCTGTCCCTTGACCTGGATGTCGAGGCGGCCCGTGATGTCCGTCTTGTTGCGCCCGAGACCCCGGTAGATCTCGACGTAGCCATCCGTAATCGGGGCTTTGTCCTTCTTCGAGACGTAAGCCACAAGGTGAGGGCACATCGACAGTATGTCCTCGACCGCAACGGTGCCTCGAGCTTCGATGTCAACCACCCGTCAATTCTCGCAGCCCATCGGACTACCCGGATCTTCGCGGAGCACCGTGTCTAGCCCAGTTCCCTCGTACGTGACCGCACCGCGACAGTGCGCTTAGACGAACTCAGCTGAGCTCGTAGCAGGTGCGAAGAACGCGACTGCGACCTCACTGAGGTCTACGAAGCTGTTCGTGTCATGACCAAGCGCCGCAGACCGCGCTCGACTTGGCGGCGTGACGGCCTCACTACAGCGTGTCGGAGGTCTGTGGGACGAGGCCCTTCCTATCGCCGCGACGGCGCGGCAGAAAGCGAGACGTCATGTCCATTCAGATCACCCACGTCCGATTCGGTGGTACGAAGAAGACGGAAGATGAGATCGTCGAGTACAAGTGGAAGAACGAGCAGACGGGCAAGACCGGGCGGACTGATAAGCCCACGATGGTCCACTGGATCGACGTCAAGAAAGGCTCAGCACATGTCGGAACGGGAAGTTACCGAGTAAACGTTGCCGTCGTGAAGCCCCAGAAGACGAAGCCCTACCTGCGGACCCACGCCGACGGAAAGTGGACCAACAACTTAGTGAACTTGCCTACGTTCGATTGAGGCGAGATCATCCAGGGGAGAGGGCGCCACCGCGCGTGGGGAAAGTCCTCCATGGCGTTGCGCATGTTCACGGCAATGAGCATGGCGTGCTGCTGCCGAGGCGTAAGCTCTGCGAAGCCCGAGATCTGGATCACTCGCCGCGCCCCCTGGGGGTTCGGGAACGTGTTGCGACGTGGTTGTCTAAGCCCCTATCTACCGGTCAGTATGCGCATGCGACCGACCTGTGAAGACGTAGGAATGACAACATTGCCGAGCGCCGCGGCGGGTTAGTCAGTCATCTGCGTGACTGAGGTAGACGGTGTCTACCGTCATGTTGAGGCGATTGGAAAGGTAAGAGTCATGCAGGCCGACACGATGAAGCTGTTGGAGATACCGTTCGTGTTCTCTCAGGAGCGGCTTCTCGAGAGCGGGAGGTTCATCGCCGAGGCGAAGCTCTGGGGCTACAGACTGACACTTCGAGACTTGCAAGAACTGAACACACTCGGTCTGCTCGTGCCGTTTTACCGTGCCGCCGATCAGCAGGACGCCTCGATGGTCGCTGCACCACATCCCAAGGACTACAGCAGGGTCGCCCGATACGCGCGCGAGGGGATGATTCGCGACCCGGCCACTGACGATTCTTCGGCGCGGTGGCCGCACCTCCGGCCTGAGAATGCGGGACGGGATTGGTGGGACGGGTTTCTGTATGGCAAGTGGCAGTTACTCGGGCTGAAGGACGCGCTCACTGGTCGAGAAAACTGGCGCGTCCGTTACGAATTTGTCACCGACGCCGCCGCGTGGGCCCAGAAGCTCCGCAATGAGCAGGTCGCCATGGCGGCGCTTTCCGCACGATGGCTCCCGCAGATCATCGGGCAGATCAGCTACAGCGACGGCGCCGACCGGGAGAGCTTGTCCGCCGCGCGTTATGGCTCCGACTCAAAGACCAGGCTTCGGGCCGTATCCTTCCCCGCGGAGCAGCTTCTGCCGGTAGCCGAGCATCTCCTGTCGCGCGCGCACACGAACGATCCGATGCGTGAGTGGTGGGGACTGATCCGGCACTCGGATCACAGCGGGTGGTTCAAGCTACGGGGCGGTGCTCTGGAAGCGGTCTGGCAGCGTCTCGCGGCGGAGATACTACTTCGTGCGTACGAAGAGCTTGCAGAGGCGGGCGAGCTGGCACCTTTACGGGATCCATCCGCGGCTCGCGTATGGACGCCGCTGGTCGACCGGGTCGGCGCGCAGCCTCATGCCGACGGGTTGGAACGGAGCCTGGCTCGGGTCGGACTCGCCCCGCACCCGCGGGTTCTGCTCGTTGTCGAGGGGAAGACGGAGATGTTGCATCTAAGCGCGCTCCTGCAGGAGCTCGGGATCGGCGCTTCGCATCAGGTGCGTCTTGATGAGCAGGGCACATCGAGCGATTGGCCCCACGAGTTAGCGCGATCCGTCGTTCCGCGACTCGGGCGGGTGCGCGGAGGTCACTACGACGTGGACTCAGGGACAACTGCCTTGGTTGTCGCCATGGACGCAGAAGGCAGATACTGGGGAACGACCGAGAGTAGGGCGCTCTACCTGCGCAAACTTCAAAATGTCGTCCAATTGGGCGTGCAGGCCCAGGGTGGGATGCTCACGCAGTCCGAACTCGATGCGCTTGTCCACGTGCGGACGTGGGGTCAGTTCAAGTACGAACTGGCCAACTTCACAGACCAAGAGTTGAATGACGCCCTCGTGACGGTGGCCGTGTCGGGCGGCTATGACGTGGACGCCGCTGAGCTACGCGATGCCATCGCGCACGTGCGCGAGCGGAAGCTGGACATCAAGGTTGTGTTCGATCGGATGGGCTGGTCACTTGAGAAGGGCGCGCTGGCAGAGCTTCTTCTGCCTGTTTTGATAGGGAAACTTGATCACGACGATAGTGATCAAGTCAATGTTCCGGTCATCGAGTTGGCTTATGACGTCCACGATCTCGTCAAGCGCTTCAGCCGCGCGGGCTTCCATCTGGAAGCACCTGCGGAATCGGAGGATATACAAGACGGCTAATTGCGAGAATCGGACGTGGTCACCGCAGTCCGTCAAGAGTGGACACCCGAGGTTCGGCAGCTCGCATAATTCAGCGATGGTGGATGTACTCGAAGTCGAGTCGGTCGTAATATTGCAGGCATACGTTTGTTGCCGCGGAAAGGGGTGCCGGCGTATGCGTGGAGCCGTACTCCAATCCGTGCTTGCGATCGATCGAATTGAGCGGACGCGAAGGGCCGAAGAATCCGGACTGTCGTCCGAACGCGACTCCCACAAGGAACGGCAAGGGAACTCGAGTGTCGAGAGCACGTCAGTTCGCGGCGATGGGTTTGATCCAAAATTGCAGACCGAGGAGGATCTCGAACAGCTCATCGAACCGCGAGGCGACGAGGGTAAGCTTGCTTCAGTTCGCCGCGCGCGGCAACGCGGTGCAGGCCGAGGTCGGCTGGCCTTGGGTTCCGCCAAACCTAGGATTCGCGCTCGCCGAGGAGATTCTCTGTGCAGCGTGGTAAAGCCATTTTCGTCCGCGCCGTATGGAACTGCGGTGCTACCCGCAAGCTCCTTCTAGGCGTTCATCCGAACGCGGCGTCGTACACTGCGGTCAGACCCGCGTCGGCGATTCCGCTTACGCCGCAAGTGACGATCATGCCGTCACTGTTCGCGCTGAGAAGGTAGCTCTGTCCGTCGGCGAAGAGGATGGGTTCGCCATCGACGCCCGCACCGACACCTTGTGTGACCGTTATGGTGTTTTCGATTTCACCTTTGAATCGCTCTTGCACTGCAAGCGTTACGACGCCGCTCTCAATCCCGGTGACTTCGGCACGGACGGATGTCTGTGAGGCTGCGACCGCCTCGGGTGTCACCTCTGCGCACATGGCCGCCGGACCGCTCGCGCTCGGTTGGGTCAGTTCAGTGGCCGGCGTGGAGATGCCCATCATGGCAGGCACGGCGAGGGAGACAGCGGCGACGGCCGCGATCCCAGTGCTGACGCTGGCGACGAGCAGCCCTCTCCTGTTGGTCTGGGCGCGGGTCGATTTGACTTGCATACTCATGGCGTCCTCTACGAGTCGGTCGATCTGATCGCTCCGCAGGCGAGGGAGCGATGAGGCGGGGTCACCCGATCGCAGCAGACGGCGTGTGTGGTATTGATCTGCGTCGTTCACGGTCGGTTCCCTTCACTCGCTTTAACATGTCCGTCAACGCGTCGCGTCTTACTCCAGGCGGCTTCGAATCGCCGGCGGGCACGGTGTAGCCGGACCGTCGCGGCGTTAACAGTTATGCCCAGCACGGCCGCGAGTTCGCGCGGAGCGAGATCATCCCAAGCCCACAGTCGAAGAATCTCCGAATCCGCAGCGCGCATACCGGCCAGCGTCGCTCGCACATCCTCGTCGGCTGGTCCACCCGGTTCGAAGGTGACAGTCGCGGGCGGATCGATGGCGGCAACTCGTGCGGCGAGACGATCGCGACGTCGTTGCGCACGCTGCGCATTGGCAAGCTGGAGCCGGGCCACCCCGATCGCCCAGGCAATGGTTTCAGCCTCAAGCGGCATTTGTTCGCGACGTCGCCAAAGCGCCAGCAGGGTCTCGGCGAGCACATCGTCGGCGGTATCGGTGTTGGTACGCCGCCACAGATACCGACGCACAGGATCGGCCACCAGCCGCACCGTTTGCTCAAACTGCGCGCGAGCTGACACTGATGACACATCTTCCACGATCGTCTATGTCCGGCACAGATTCGACTCTTACACCTCATCAGAACCGACCGGCTCACCTGACGAAAAACTGGACGAGGGCCACTCACCGGAAAGCCAAGACCAGGAAGGCAGATTAGCTGTGACCTAAGGTCGTAGGCCCTGCCTACGCGGGTAGGGGCGCCCCGTCCAGTCGCGGTAGCTGCATCCGCGCTGTGAGACCGTGGGGAGAATTGTGGTGCAGGGTGAGCGTTCCGCCGTTCGCTTCGATTACGTCGCGGGCGATCCCGAGGCCGAGACCGGTGCCGGGGATACCTTGGGCGACGGCATCATTCGAACGGTAAAAACGATCGAATGCTTGAGCGAGCTCGACGTCGTTCATCCCAGGGCCAGAGTCGGATACGTCGATGATGAATGAATCGTCAGATGAGGAGACTGAGATCATCACGTAGCCGCCGCTCGGGGTGAATTTGACCGCGTTAGCCACCAAATTGACCAAGCCACGCCGTATCTCCAACTCCGAGCCCCTCGTTCTCATTTCGAGCGGTGCAGAGGCTGTGAGGGTCACCCCTCGGCTGGTCGCTTCATGCTGCAGGTCGTCGACGGTGTCTTCGATGATCTTGTTGAGGTTGAGTTTTGCGTGCGTCTCCCTACTGGAGTGGGGGTGAGTGGTGTTCAGTACGTCTTGGACCAGCGTGAACAGGCGATCCGCGTTGCGCTGCACAACCTTGAGGTATCCGCGTTGCTCGTCATCGATTGCAGCTTCGAGCGCTTCCTCTGTGTAACCGACGATCGACGTCAAGGGGGTGCGCAGCTCATGAGTCACTGAGGCGACAAACAGATCGTGCTTCTCGTTGGTTTGCCTGAGGCGCTCGCTCGTTTCGCGTTCTTGCCGTAACTGTTCGTTTGCCGCTCGCCGCGCGGCTTCGACCGCGCTGAGATCCATGACCGTCACGAGGAGAACCCGGTCGTTCGTCGTGTCGGGCAGTTCTTCGGCCACCACGCTCAACGGCGCGGCGTCAGTCCACGAGCGATCGACTTTAGTGTGCGATCCGAGAGCTTCGAGACACAACCGGTGAAGGTGGGACCCTTCGATGAGGAGATGCTGACCGCCGTTGCCTCGAAATGATTCGGGCATCAAGGCAAGAGCGGTGTCGTTTACGTCAAGGATGCCGAACGTGTCGTGCTCGGTGTCGCGGAGTACGAGGTACCCGGTCCCTGCTCGCGCAAAGCCCTGCCGCATGAGTGCGGTCGAAGCTGCGTGTTGCTCGGCGTTGCTGTCACGCTCGTTTCGCACAGCGGCGATGAACACGCACATCGCCGTACTGGCGATGACGTAGATCTCGATCATTGCGACAGCGCTGATGGGGCCGTTCACCGCGGAGAACGGCCCTCCATCTACCCCTGTGGAGGTGAGAGCGATCGCGTTGACGATGATGACCTGGACGAGCGCGGCCGGCATAGTCAAGGAGAGCGACGCCCAGGCGAGAAAGGGAAGCGGCAGGAAAGCGAATGCCTGTTCCTGAGAAGGCCAGAACGCCAGAACAGCCGCTGCAGTCGTCACCGAACAGCTCAGCGCGACGACACGAACATTCTGGGTGGACCGGCGTCGGCGGCTGATGACGAAGAATGGGACGATGAGAACAATGGCACTGGTGGTGCCCGCGGCGACCTGGAACGCCCCGGTGAAAGCAGTGTCGACGCTCGAGGTCGTCAATCGCGCTGCGAACACGGTCGCACCGATTACCACGCCGCCGAGCGCTATGCCGACAGTCAGTCGCGCCGCATCACCCAGTGTGAAGAGTCGGGGCCGATCCTCTCGATCTACGGCAAAACGGCGAACCAACCAACACTGAGCGGTGATGCCGACCGCGCCCGCAACCGCCACGACCACCGGCCGATGAGCGAGTAGCGACGCCAGACCCGTCGAGACGAGCACGACGGCGAGGACGAGAGGGAGCTCACGACGCTTCGCGATGATCGCGGCACCGGCGGCAAAGCCAGCCGCTGGCCACCACGAGGCCAGTCTTTGCTCGCCACTACTGATCTGCGTGAACACAAACGCAAGAATCACGGCTGCCGTCAGCAACGCGGCGACGACTGTCAGCCGCCTCCACGGAGAAGAGCCTCGCAGGCGGTACGCCAGGTTGTTCAGCGGCACGGTCTTCCCTCTCAGCGCGGTACACTCGGCCCATTCGGAAGGGTGGCGCGGACGATGGCCTCGATCGTAGTGATAGATGATGACCGCGACATCGCCAGTCTCGTCGCGGCGTACCTGCGACGTGACGGGCACGACCTTCACGTCGCCCACTCCGGATCCGACGGACTCGCTGCAATCCGTGAGATCCGGCCCGCGTTGGCGGTCGTGGACTGGATGATGCCCGAGCTAGACGGTATCGAGGTAGCACGGGCCGTGCGAGACGAACCTACCCTCGACCAGACCGCACTGCTCATGGTCAGTGCTCGAAACTCGCCAGAAGATGTCGAAGTGGCCCGAAACGCCGGATTCGCAGCGGTTGTCGCAAAACCCTTTCGCCGCCCCGAGCTTCTTGAGGTCACCAGCGAGCTGCTCAGCCGCGCGTCGTAACAGTTGCGACACCGCTCATCCCAGCAGTGAGTCCTGGATGCGTTCAAGTCTCCGTGACACACTCCGATTCCGATTACGCAACCACCACCCACTCGCCTCATCCACCTCCAATGCGCAGCGGATCGAGATCCGCCGTGTCATGAACGGCGCGGGCTCACCGGACTAGGAACCGACGATCTGACCCCCTCCGGGGAGATGTGTAAACCGTTCACCGCGAGTTCCAGTGTCGTAGATATCGTCTTCGTTGTGAGAGAGACGGTTCTGTGGGCGGTGGCGGCAGTGCTTGCTCTGCTCTGGGTGCCCGTGCTGTACGCAATCGCGATGTTCTACGGGGTAGAGACGCCTGTGTGGGATCCGTATTACTCGACGTACACCTATGAGGAGCGACCGGGTGGTTTTGCTGTCGTTGTCGCCTCGTTGTCGCTGTGCGCCGGACTGGTCTTGTTCTCTCTCATCTCGGCAGGCATCACCGTCACCAGGTTGGCGCGAGCAGATGTGCGTCTTCGCAATCCTTCTTCCGCACGGCGAACAAGCTGACAAAGTAGCGCCCGGGCGAGATGCACCCGCGGACGGCCGCGGCAATTCGGGCCCGCCGAGTTTCAGTAAGCTTCGCGCATGACTGCCAGCGATCTCGAGGGCTTTCCACCTCGTCGACCCCGAGCGTTGCTGCAGCAGTGGGTGGACGACTTCCGAGGGCAAGGGCACCTGATCGCGGGTGCCGTTCGTGTCGCAGCGCAAGACGATGATGATGCGCGAGACACCGGGCTTGTCGTCGTCGAGTTGCTCGGCAAGAACGTGTCCATTTACATGGAGCCCACCGGTTACGATCAACCGCTTTGGGAAGCAACGTTGACCGCGCGGCCTGACGAACAGACACTCACCGCGTATGAGCTCGCCGGTCTCGCGGCCGAGATCGTCGTCGCCGGCAACCTCTGCGCTTACCTGCAGTGGCGCTCGCTCGAATGGGATCGCGAGAGCGGCCGCCGCGCCTAGGACCCCTTGTCAAGATGCTTCCGCACAGTGTCACCGCCGAGCAGCCTCACCGTGACGCGCAGATGACACCAGCGCCAACATCGTCTGAGGAGACACTGTGGGACGCCTGATCTACCAAGAACGAACGATCGTCGACATCGAGGATCGCCTTCTCTCGCACCTTCGGATCGTGGTGATGAACAAACTCCGCCGTCAAGAGCCGTTCATGCGGAGCATGCCGCACCCCGACCACGGTCAACTCAGCATATGGATGCACCCGTCGACACCCATCGTGATGCAGTTCTACGGCAGCCGACCACCCTCATTAGACCGTGACCTCATTGAGGAGATGATGACCGACGCCAGCGGACCCGACGGGCTGACCATCACGCCCGGACGACGATCCTCTGCACGGGACTGAGGTCTCGCGTCGCTCGCGGTCCTTACTGGATACCGCAGCCTCGGAGCAAGACATACCCCCGACATGCACACGCCTCGTACTTTGAGGTCATCCGATCCGAAGGGGTGCCATGCGAACGAGGACTCTCGGCGCTCTCGCTGTAACCGTGCTCGCGATTTCACTCCTGGCCGCACCCTCGACCGCGTATGCCGCGGCGGCGCCTCACTGCCTTACTGTTCCCGGGAAGGCGGGCGCGGCGATCGACGCCAAGATAGCCGCCTACCCGGCAGAAAAGCCGACCGAGTATCGAACCGTTGCGGGCAAGCGGGAACCGGTCTACCGGGTCAAGATCGGCCAGGTGCTCCACATCCCCACACGCATCACCAACTCCGGGACGTGCCACTACTGGACATTCGGAGGAGATTTCACCGCCCTCGGCTACGACGTCTTCAAGACCCCGGGGAGCAGCACCTACGTGGACGGAATAGGGAACGGCACCTGGGCGGCCGCGATCGGCGTGCCAACCTGGGACCCCGACCCCGATCGGAACCACCCCTACACGAGACGGTCCGAGCGACTCTACAAAGAGATCTACCCCGGCGACACCGCCAAGCGTCTCTGGCCACTCACCGTCGACAACCTGCCCCGGGCCGGCGTCTACTACGCCGTGAAATTCCAGTACGACACCGACGTCTCAGATCCGCCCGTCGACGACACGGCCGTCAGCGCACGCATCTGGCTGATCCGCGACTAGGCGTTCCGATCGTGGTCTTCAACAGCAAGAGGCACGCGGCTCCATCGGCATGGTGGCTCGTCCCCGTAGGCGCCGTCGTCTTCGCGATCGGGCTCGTGCTGCTCCGTTTTGACGGGGGCTATCAAGAAGCACGCTGGGAATTTCTCTTCCTCGTCGGCGGTCCGCTGTTGTTAATCGCGGGCATAGTCGGAGGATTGAGAGGTAGCCGCATTCGCAAGTAGCCGGAGGCACGTGCGACCCGCTGCACGATTGCGCTCAGCTCCCGGACCGGGAGTGTGGATGACAGAGAACCGCGCCGCCCAGCCCCAAGCTGAACGGCGCCGATGCTTTCAGGGTGAGAACCCCAATCTGACGCTCAAAGGTAGACCGTGAACCACCAGTTGCCCGTGCCCATCGAGTTCTGGCATGAGGTGACCCTCTGGCCGGGATGCTGCTGGATGTAGTTGGTTCGATCCGCGTTGCAGGTGCCCGAGTTGGGGTAGGGACCCCAGTCCTTCACTGGCACCGCGTTGGCGGGCGCGGCACCGGCTGCGACAATTCCACCGGCGAGGGCCAGGGCTCCGAGGGCGGAGAGGATCTTTTTCTTCTGCATCAGACTGCTCCCGTTCGTCGATGTTCCAGATAGCCGAGCTGTGTTGTCGGCTTCGTCAGCCTCGCATGGTCGAGGAGCTCTCCGTAAGACCCCAACGCGGGGTTTCGAAAGGACACCCCGGTACCCGCGGGAACGAACAGCCGCTATGCCGACGCGATCGACCGGCGCATGGACGAGAAGGTTCTCCTCGCCGTGTCGCACGGAGGGCCGCTGCAAACCGTCACCGCCGCCGAGCTCCGCGTGAACGAGGTGCCGCTGACGATCGACCCCGCGGCCTCGACGGAAGGTGAGGCCGCGGGTGCGGTTCGGTGACGCCCCCATCCGTGTCGACGCGGGCGCCGCGAGGTGGACCCCGAACGCCTTCGCTACGCCGTCGATGGCGAGACCGAGGGGCGAGAACCCGCGACCGGGCCGACGTTAGATCTGCCAGCTCGGTCGATGCTTGAACGCTTCCATGTAGTACGACCGCATGCGCAGTTCTCGGGCTGCGGCCTCGTCAACCACGACGGTTGTGCGAGGGTGCAGCTGCAGCACCGATGCCGGACACCTGCTCGCGAGAGGGCCTTCGACGGCCGCTGCGACGGCCGCGGCCTTACGAGCGCCGACTGCGATGAGGATGACCTCACGCGCGTCGAGGATTGTGCCGAGTCCCTGCGTGACGCAATGGCGCGGAACGTCCTCGAGGGACGAGAAGAAGCGGGCGTTGTCGCGGCGTGTCTGCTCGGTTAGGGTCTTGACCCGGGTGCGCGATGCCAAGGACGATGTCGGCTCGTTGAAGCCGATGTGACCGGTGGTGCCAATGCCAAGGATTTGAACATCGATTCCTCCGGCGTGGGCGATCAGGCGCTCATAACGCTCGCCGGCGGTGGATAGGCCGTCGATCGACCCGTCGGGCACCTCGACGCGGTCGGGATCCAGCCCGAGGCGGACGGTCACCTCACGATCGATGACCGAGCGATAGCTCTCTGGGTGCCCTGGGCGGAGGCCGACGTACTCGTCGAGCGCAAATGCACGGGCGGCGCGGACGGCAGGGAGGTCGCGTCGGGCGAGGGCTTCGTAGAGAGGGAGCGGCGACGAGCCCGTCGCGACACCCAGCACCCGCAGCGTTTCAGTTTCTGTCCGTCGCTCGATCATGTCGGCCGCGAACTCGCCGGCGGCGACCTCGTTCGTCGTGATGACGACCTGCATTGTTCCCCTCCTGTGCGCGCACGGCGCAGTGCATGGTCAACTATGGTGCGGTCTGGCGGTTCATGGCATCGATGCCAATCATATGTCAGACTGAGGGCGCTTCGACAGGATTGGCCCACCGTGACTGACACTCTCCCTCGTTCCCTCGCCGCTGAGGCGGCCCCGGACGCCGCGCCGCCGTCCACGCTCACGTGGGCCGAGAACCGGTTCCTGCGCAACGGCGTTCCCACGCGAATCCTGTCCGGATCGGTGCATTACTTCCGCGTCCACCCCGACCAGTGGCGGGATCGTCTGCAGCGGGTGAAGGACCTCGGCCTGAACACGGTCGATACCTACGTGCCGTGGAACTTCCATCAGCCGGAGGCCGACCGAGCGCCCGACTTCACCGGCTGGCGCGATTTCGAGAGCTTCCTCCGCATCGCGGCGGAGATCGGACTGGATGCCACGGTACGACCTGGTCCGTACATCTGCGCCGAATGGTCCAATGGCGGGCTGCCCGTGTGGCTCACCGGCCGTGGCATCCCGCTGCGGTCCTCGGACGAGCGCTTCCTCGGACCCGTGCGTGAGTGGTTCTCGCACCTGCTCCCGCGCATAGCCGCCCTGCAGGCCAACGCGGGCGGACCGGTCGTGGCGGTGCAGGTCGAGAATGAGTTCGGCAGCTTCGGTGACGACCGCGCGTATCCGGCGATGCTCGCTCGCGAACTGCGCGCTCACGGCATCACCGAGCTGCTCTTCACCGCCGACGGGCCGACCGAGCTCATGCTCGCCACCGGCGCGGTGGACGGTGTGCTGCAGGGACTGACCCTGGGCTCGCGAGTCGATGCTGCGCGCGACCTCGCACGCACCCATCGTCCCGACGAGCCCCTCCTGGTGGCCGAGTACTGGAACGGTTGGTTCGACCACTGGGGCCACCCCCACCACGTACGGGGGGCGGCCAACGCCGCCGAGACGCTTGCCGGCATCGTGAGCGACGGCGGGAGCGTGGCCCTATACATGGCGCACGGCGGCACGAACTTCGGGCTCTGGGCGGGGGCCAATCGCGTCGATGGCGAGTTGCGCGGCACGGTGACCAGCTACGACTCCGACGCACCGATCGCCGAGGACGGCACGCTCACCGAGAAGTTCCACGCGATGCGAGCGGTCCTGGGAGTGACCGCACCCCTCGTGTCGACGGCGCCGCGCTTCGTGAGTCCGCAGCGGGTCGCGGTCGTCTCCGGTGCCAGTCTGGGAGAGGCTCTGGCGATCCTTTCGACGTCCGCACGGCCCGTGGCATCCACGGTCTCCTTCGAGGAGCTGGGACAGGACTCCGGGATGGTGCTGCTCAGCGCTGATGTGCTGCTTCCGCCGGGGGAGATCGACCTCGTCTTTCCCCGGGTTGCCGACCGCGCGATGGTGCGCGTCGATGGCCTCCCGCGGGGAACGGTCACCGAGTCCGGCGCGGTCACGATCACCGGAACGGGTTCGCCCGCCCGCGTCGAGATCGTCATCGAGAATCTGGGCCGGGTCAACTACGGGTGGTCGCTCGGAGAGCGGAAGGGGCTCCTCGCTCCCGTCTTGGTGGAGCGGCGCATGGTGCAGGGCTGGCAGGCGACGTCGATCGACATCGCGGCCGCCGGCGAAACCGCGCTCGCGCTCCTGGCTGTTCCGGGGACTCCGGATGCCGCGGGTGGCGCTTCGGCGGTGTTCTCCCTGCCGGAGCCGGCCGACGCGCACCTGGCTCTTCCCGGGTTCGTGCGCGGATTCGTCTGGGTGAACGGCTTCTTGCTGGGTCGGTACTGGGAGATCGGCCCCCAGCAGACCCTTTACGTTCCGGCCCCGCTACTGCGCGCCGGAGAGAACACGGTCGTCGTGCTCGAGTTGGAGCGTCGAGGGACGAGCATCGATCTGCGCGATCGTGCCGAACTCGGACCCGAAGAGGAATACATCGAGCAGTTCTGAGCGGGGCCGGCTGAGTGCGCGGACGCGGTGCCCGGGGCGGGATCCGTCCGGAACGAGACGTGAGACCGGCCTCGACGACCCCGGATCAGCGACGGGCGGTGCTCGAGCGGATGACCAGCTCGGGAGCCACCGTGACGCGCGTGCGCTCGACGCTCGGATCATCGATCGCCGCGAGGACGTGCTCGACCGCGATGCGCCCCATCTGCTCGAACGGCTGACGGATCGTGGTCAGCGGGGGATGGGCGAACTGCGCGAGGGGGATGTCGTCCATCGACACGACCGAGACGTCCTCCGGCACCCGCCGGCCCTGCTCTGCGAGAGCACGGAGGAGTCCGAAGGCCATCTCATCGGATGAGGTGAACACGGCCGTGGCATCTGGCATCCGGGCGACGATGAGGCCATTGCGGTAGCCGGATTCCGCCGTCCAGTCGCCGTGCAGGATCGGCGGTACGGAGCGGCCCGCCTCACGCAGAGCGGACTCCCACCCGGTCGTGCGTCCCGAGGCGTCGCGCCACGATGCGGGACCGGCGAGGTGCCACACCGTCTCGTGGCCGAGTTCGAGCAGATGCTGGGTGGCCAGACGGCCCGACTGCTCTTGATCGAGCGCGACGACGTCGTCTTCGGCGGAGCTGGATCCATCGATGACGGCGGTGGGGAGTCCGTTCGTCACCCGGCCGAGTGCCAGCTCGTCCCAAATCGGAACGGCCACGATCAGGCCGTCGACGCCTTGGTCGCGCAGATGCTCCACGCCGTCGGTGATCGCCGCGGGTGACACAGACGTCGTCCCCGCCGCGCTCACGAAGTATCCGCGCTCGCGCGCGGCGCGATTGACGCCCAGCATGATGGCCGCCGGAGCGTACTGGTCGGATTCGTGCGTGAGGACGCCGAGGGTCATGCTGCGTCCGGTGACGAGCGCGCGCGCGAGTCCTGTGCGGCGGTAGCCCGTGCGCTCGACGGCCTCTTCGACCTGCAGCCGGGTGACGTCGGAGACATTGGGGTGCCCGCGCAGCACGCGCGAGACGGTCTGCGGCGAGACGCCGGCCACTGATGCGACATCGGCCATCGTGGGTGCCCGCAGGCGTTTGGCGCCGCTGTGCTCCATGACCATTGACCCGACGTTCCTCTCCGCGATCGAGCGCGATCCCGCGACCAGAACTCTCATGCTAGCCGCGGGCCGCTGCCGGTCGCGAGAAGTGTCGAGGGTGCCAGGAGGGAGAGGCGAGAGAGGCGCACTGTACCGCGTGCGCCGACGATCCGGATGCGCACCTCGCGGGTGTGCATCCGGGGCAGCTCCGCGATTCGCCGGTACCCGACGGCGCCGACGGTCAGCACCGTGCGGGTGGTGCCGTCGGCATCCTCGACATCGACGTCGAGGCGATCGATCATCTGGCCGCGGGCGATGTCCTCGTCGAGGATCAGTCCGTCGATCTCGACCGGCTCATCCCAGCGCACCACGACGGAATCACCCTCGACAACGTCGAGCGGCTGTGCGCGGGTGACCGCCGCGACCGGATGTCCGTCGTGAGCAACCGTCGCGCGACCGATGAGGTCGCGGGCGGAGAGTTCAGCGACGAGTGCCCCGAGGCCGCGGAGCGCCTCGACGTCGGCCGCGTGCACGACGCCCGTGGCATCCGGCGGCACGTTCAGAAGGAAGCCGCTGTTGCCGCCGACACTGCGTCGATAGATGTCGAACAGCTCCTCGGCGGAGCGCACCTGGTCGTCCTCGGCGGGGTGATGGAACCAGCCGGGCCGGATGGAGGTGTTCACCTCGGCCGGGTACCAGATCAGCTCGTCGTCGGAGGTCTCCAACGCGGTGCGCGAACCGAGGTCCTCTTCATCGGAGCGTACGAGACGCGAGAACGCTGCGTCGTCCTGCTGCTGGGAGCGGGATGCCACCCGCTCGGCGTCGCGCAGCGAGGCGGGGACGACGCTCCACTCGTCGGCCCGGGTGTGGCCGGCTTCGTTGCCGCACCACCGCACGTCGGGTCCGCAGACGCTGATGACCGCGTCGGGCTGTAGGCGGCGCACGACCTCGTAGTAGCGGTCCCAGTCGTAGAGCTGCACGCGCCCGTCGGGGCCTTCGCCGTTGGCGCCGTCCAGCCAGACGGTGGAGATGGCGCCGTAGTCGCTCAGCAGCTCGGTGAGCTGGGCGACGAAGAAGTCGTCATAGGCCCGACCGCTGCCGTAGCACGCCTCGGTCCGGTCCCACGGCGAGAGGTAGACACCGAAGGCCAGACCGTGACGGGCCGCGGCTTCGGCGGTTTCGCGCACGAGGTCGCCCCGCCCGTCGCGCCAGGGGCTGGCGGCGACGGTGTGCGCGGTCTGCGCACTGGGCCACAAGCAGAAGCCGTCGTGGTGCTTGGCGGTGAGGATGACCCCCCGCGCCCCGGCGGCGGCGACCGCTCGCATCCACTGGTCGGTGTCGATCCCGGAGGGGTCGAACAGTGCGGGATCCTCGTGGCCTGCGCCCCACTCCCGGTCGGTTATGGTGTTCATCCCGACGTGCAAGAACGCGCTGAACTCGCGCTGCTGCCACGCGAGTTGGCGAGGGGACGGGACGACGGCCGCGGCCTCGAGGACGCGCGGCGACAGAGGTGAGGTCAACGGAATCTCCGGTTGTAGAGCGCGAGCATCACGATGAGACCGCCCAGGCCGGCCAGCATCGCGAGGAAGTTGACCCAGCCGACCGTCTGCTGGTTCACGATCACGACCGTCACGCAGACCAGGAAGACCAGCAGGGCGGCCGTGGCCGTCACGATCTCGCGTACGTCGACGGTGCGGCGGTGGCGGGGGGTGTTCACTTGATTCCTCCTCCTCCGACCGACTGCAGCAGTCGGCGCTGGATGACGGCGTAGAAGACGATGACGGGGACCATCACGATGACCATTCCGGCGTACAGCACGCCGTAATCGGCGGCGGCGCGCTGGGCCTGGAAGAGGTTGAGCAGGCCCACTTGGAGGGTCTTCGAGTCGCCCGGCACGAGGGTCAGCGAGATGATGAAGTCGTTCCAGTACGCCAAGAAGTTGAACAGCAGCGCGGTGCTGATCGCGGGGAGGGCGAGCGGCAGCATCACCGACACCATGGTGCGCAAGCGCGAGCTGCCGTCGAGCATCGCGGCCTCCTCGTACTCGATCGGGATGGTGCGGAAGAAGGTCGAGAGCAGGTAGATAGTGAACGGCAACGACGTCGCCGCGTACACCAGAGCCAGAACGGCGAGGTTGTCGATGAAGACGCCCTGGGGGAAGAGCCCGCGCAAAGCGCGGTCCCAGCCCAGCAACTGGAGGAAGATCGGCACCACGATGTAGTTCACATTGATGAACAGTCCCGCCAGGATCGCGACCTCGAGCACGGTTTTCCCGCGGAAGTCGAAGCGTGCCAGCACATATGCTGCCGGCACCGCCACGACGAGCGAGATCGCCAGGGCGAGCGCGGTGACCACGATGGAGTTGAGGAAGTAGTCGCCCATGCGGGCCTTGACGAACGCGTCGACGAAGTTCTGCACGTGCACGCCGAGGGGCAAAGCCCATGGATCGCCGTAGAACTCGGGGCGGGTCTTGATCGAGGCCATGAACACCCACGCCGTGGGAACGATGATCGCCGCGCAGAGCGCGACCATCACGACGTTGATCACGGTGTGGTTGAGGCGGCCGGAGGTGCGGGTCGATCCGGGACGCGCGGGTACCAATCGTCGAGCATCCGGATTTCGCGCTTCGGGGCGCAGGGGGGTGAGGTTCAGAGCCATCAGAACTGGTAGACCTCTCGCTTGGTGGCGCGGTTGATGATGAGGGCGAGCACGAACGAGAACACGAAGATCACGACGCCGATCGCCATGCCGTATCCGTAGCTGGAGTTCGTGTAGGCCTGGCGGTACATGTAGTTCAGCAGCACGTCGGACGAGCCGTTCGGGCCGCCGTCGGTGAGCGCCCGGACCAGCACGAAGGCCAGGTTGATCGACGAGATGATGAAGAAGGTCAGCGTCGTGCGCAACGTGCTCCACACCAACGGCAGCGTGATGGTGAAGAAGGTGCGTACGGGTCCGGAGCCGTCGATGGAGGCGGCTTCGTAGACGTCCGCGGGGATCGAGCTCATGCCCGCGAGGTAGAGCAGCACGTAGTAGCCGATGGATTGCCACAGCATCGCGATGGCGATGCTGTACATGATGATGCTCTCGTTGCCGAGCCACACCTGCGTCAGGTGGCCGAGTCCGATCGTGGAGAGGAAGTTGTTGAGGAGACCACTCTGCTGGTCGTAGACCGCCGAGAAGATGGCGGCGACCACGACGATCGACAGCACGCTGGGCAGGTACAGCACGAAACGGTAGAAGTTGCGCGCCTTCACGCGCGGGTTCATCAGGAGAGCCGCGATGACGAGCGCCGCAGCCATCGTGACGATCGTGACGACGACCAGCAGGAGCAGCGTGTTCTGCATTGATCGCAGGAACTGCGTGTCGCCGGCCAGGGCGATGAAATTGTCGAAGCCGATGAACCGCGCGGTCCCGGTGAAGCCCGTCCATTGGAACAGCGACATCCGGAAGACGTCGACGGTGGGAATCACCATGAAGACGACGTAGAGGACGAATGCCGGGGTCAGGCAGAAGAAGATGAAGCGACCTCGGCCACGGGTCAGGGCGGAAGAGCGACGTGACATGGGGACCTCTCGAACGGTGAACATCTGTCGCCCGCCGGTATGCGCGGCGGGCGACAGATGTTCGGGAGACTACTTCGCGGCGGCACCGAGGCGGTTGCTCGCCTCGTTGACCTGGCTCTGCCACTGATCGAGCGTGACCGTACCGTTGATGATGCTGTTCGCGGTGTCGAACAGCGTCGCCTTCAGGTCGACGCCGGGCACCGGCTCGGTGGCGGCGAAGCCTCCGACGAGGGCCTTGACGTCGGGCTCGCTGTACGCCGCGTAGAACTCGGCGGAGTCGCCCGACAGAGTGTTCGCGAGCCCGGTGATCGGCTGGATCGCGCCGGTCTTGGCGAAGATCGCCGCCGCCTTGTCGGAGTACAAGAACGCGATGAACGCCTTTGCCGCATCCTTGTTGCTCGCTCCGCTGGGAACCCAGGCGTTCTCGACGAACGTCGTCAGGTACCGCTGGCCGGCGGCCTTGACGGCGGGGACGGGAGCGAGGCCCCAGGCGAAGCCATCGGCGCGGGGTGCGTCCTTCATCTCGTTCGCGATCCAGGTGCCGTTCGGCATGAAGAGCGTGGTGTCGTCGAGGATCGTCTGCTGATTCTTGGTGAAGTCCTGGCCGTTGGCGTATCCGACGGTCGAGGGGGCGGTGTACTCGGTGAGCAGCTTCGTGGTCAGCTCGAGCGCTTCGCGCGCGTCGGGCTGCTCCCAGACGTTCTCTTTGTAGGTGACGACGTCGCGGTAGAAGTCGTCACCGCCGATCGAGGACAGCAGGGCGAAGAAGTAAGAGTCGAGGTAGCCCGCCGTGGGGTAGGTGAACAGCGACATCCCCTCGGCTTTGGCCTTGTCGCCCAGAGCGAACAAGTCGTCCCAGGTGGTCGGCACCTCCCACCCCTTCTGCTCGAACAGGCCCTTGTTGTAGACCAGGCCCGTCGGCGAGGCGTACATCGGCATCAGGTAGACCTGGTCGTCACCGTAGGGGTTGGTGTTGAGGTTTCCGACGATTCCCTCGGTTAGCTTCTCGCCGACGGTTTTGTTCTCGCCGGGGACGGTCTCGCTGAGGACACTCGTGAGGTCCTCGAGTCCTCGGTCGCGGATGAAGCCTTCGGTGAAGCCCTCCTTGGCTCCCTGACCCAGGATCACGACGTCGGGGAAATCCCCGGCGGCGACCTGGGGGGTGAGCTCCTGCGCGAGGGTCTTGCTTGTCGTCAGCTCGATGGTCACGTTGGGGGCGACCTCTTTGTAAGCGTCGACGACCTGCTGGTACATCTCGGATCCGTAGCCGCCCTCGAATGCCGCGACCTTCAGGGTGCCGGAGTCTCCGCTGGAGTCACCGGTCTGTCCGCCGGCGCATCCGGCGAGCAGGCTGACGGTGACGAGTATCGCCATCGATCCGGCAAGTGTGGTCTTCTTCACGAGTTTCCTTTCGGCTAGGCCGGGCACGCCCTCGGGTGGCGGCCGACGCGAGTGCTGCGTTGCAGCGATCAACTTCTTCGTCTGATGCCCTCTGGTGCTCGGGTGACATCATGATGGCGGCAATTGGCATCGATGACAACTGCTCCCATTCGATGTATCAAGACCGTTATGCAACGGAAACGACGGCACGTCCGCGCGCTCCTGACGGGCGGGTTCGGCTGGCACACTCCGGCATCCCGCCGTCTCCATCGGGGCTGCCGGTGCGGGCGCGGAGATGCCGAAAGCCGGCGCGCGGGTGAGGGAAGGGCATCAGCGTCGCGAGCGCCGTGCGGACGCGCCCGCTCGTCGGTGGCGCGTCGACACATGGATGGCCGCGGCGCCGGCCGCGACGAGGGCGCCGGCGACGAGCGCGACCCCCGGATCGAGAGTCGGTCCGGTGAGCGCCAGATCTCCCCGCGCGGGCACCGCGGTCGGCGTCGCTGTCGTCGGCCCGGGGGCATCGGGGGGACGTGACGTCACCTCGACGTCGATGGAGACGGTGCCCGGTTCCGCCGACGCGAAGCTCGGTACGGCTTCGCTCGTCACGATGCCGGCAACGATCACGGCGATGAGCACGGCGAGGAGTCCCGTCTTGGTGAGAGCCCCATCCCGCCGCCCTTCCTCACGCGCGTCGTCGATCATCCGGGAGACCGCCGCGCGTCGTGCAGTGCCTCGCCAGCGCAACAGGACGATCGCGAGAGCGAGCACCGCGATGAGGAGGAGATGGCTCCACGGGATCGTCCAGAGGGTGGTCTGCGTCGAAGCGGAGACGGCGGGGAGCGGTTCGGCTCCGTCGAGCGGGACGGAGTCCACGATCGTGCGCGCCTCGGTCACGAAGACGGGCCACACGTCCGGGATGGCGACGCTGACCGTACGGGACTCGCCCGGGGCGAACTCCGGGATCTGCGCGAGCGTCGTGTCGGCGGCGAAGAGGCCGAGGGGGCCGGATGAGGAGGCGCGAGGGAGAGCGCCGAGTCGAGTGTTGCCCGAGTTCACGATGGTCGCGGTCACGGCGAGGGAGCCGGGGAGGAAGGGGTTCCACGACGGGGTGTACGCCACCGTCTGATCGGTGACGGTCAGTGCGGGAGCGAGGTCACCGCTCACGCGCGTCATCACTCGGAAGCCGACCCGCGATTCCACGCCGATCGTGCTGTCTCCGGTGCGGATGCCTGCGGCGACGCCGGCGGGGTGGTCGCCGGGGGTCGCGTTGGCGGGGACAGCGACGCGGAACGGCACCAAGACGCTCTGCCCGGCACCGACTTCGATCGAGTCTTGGATCGTGATCCAGGTGCCGGCGTCGGTGGATGCCTGGTCGGCCGGGAGCATGTTGAACCGGCCTGACTCGGTGAAGTACCCGTCGGCGGCGCTCAGGTGGAAGACGACATCGCCCCGGCCGCGGTTGGTGACGAGCATGTGTTCGGTCACGGACTGCCCGGCGTCCAGGGTCAGCTCTGTCCAGGCTTCTCCCGTGGGGCCGTGCTCGTCGGCGGGCTCGACCGACCAGGTGACCGTCTCAGGCGCGTCCGTGGGAGTATCGGCCCGCGCTGGGCTCGAGAGGGCGATGGACGAGGATGCCAGCATCATGGCGCCGACGATCACCGCAGTCACGCGCGAATGACGTGAGGAAGGCATGGGGGTCCCAACAGTCCGGCCCGGTCGATTCGTCGACCGGGCCGGACACGGAAAGTCACTCGAAGAGTGAGAGCGTGATGGTGGACGAGTATCGACCGGCGGCGACGGTGGCGGGCACACGGAGAGTCAGGTCCGCCGTCGCGGCCGAGGTGGCCCCGCCATCGGGAAGGGCGTCCGCATCGCTGAGGTACAGCAGCTCCTGGTCCTTCAGGCCTCGGCTCTGCTCGCTACCGAGCTCGCCCTGCAAGACGCCGTCGACGTCGCCGCCGACGGAGATGGCATCCTCGTCCCCGCTCACCAGGCGAGGACTCCACCCCAGGTACTTCGCTTCGATGACGGAGCCGTCGGCGGCGGTGAAGTCGCTGGCGGAGCCCAGCACCGACCATCGAGCGCCGTCGGCCGTCTCGTCGCTGTCGCGTGTGTCGGTCACCGTGACCTCGGGGAGGGTGCCGGTGAACTGTCGGATGTCTCCCGTCGAGCCCTGTTCGGCGAGGGTGGCCCGTCCCGCCGCCACGGTGAGGACCAGGGTTCCGGGGCCTTCCTGCGGGGAGACCTCGACGTCGACGCCGATCTGGCTGTCGTCCACGGGGTCGGCCGCGACGGCCGCGACGGCGGCGCCGCCGGTCGTCATCAGCGCGGCGGCCAGCATGGCGACGCCGACGCGAGTCGTGTTCTTCATTTCTCTCTCTTTCGGCTGGGATTTCGAAGGGGCGCGGCGCCCGTCCGGAGCGAACGGGCGGAGGCGCCACGGCCCCCGCCCGTTCTGTCAGTTCTGCGCGGCGTAGGAGGCGCGAACGCTCGAGGTGAGCTTCTTGCCGTCCACGGTGGCGGTGGCCGTCACCGTCGCCGCACCCGCCGGGAGCGAGGCCTTGGTCGAGTTGATCGACACGCTGACCTTCTTCCCCGGCTGCACGTCAGCGAACGACTTCTTGCCGGACACGGTCACGACGTCGATCCGCACCGGCACCGTCGACCGGTTCACAGCGGTGACCGTGACGTATGCCTTGCCTCCGAGCTTGCGCGTAGATGCCGTTGCGTCGACGGGCAGCGGATTCACCGCCGTGATGGCCGCGTTCAGAGCGGTCACCGTCGTGGTGATGGCCGTCTGTGTGACGGTGTCGTTGCCCGAGCCGACGCGCGTGCGATTCGCGGCGTCGAGGACGCCCTGAGCCGTCTGCTTCTCCCGTTGGAGCGTGGCGTGCGCGGCGGAGGTGCCCGGCGCGATGGAGGACGCCGTCGCCAGCGCCTTCTCGAGTGCGGTGGTGTCGCCGATCTCGATCGACACCCGAGCGGTCTTGTTCGAGGCGAAGTCGAACACGATGCCGGAGGTGCCGAGGTCCTTGTCGGCGAAGAACGCGGGGGTCAGGGTGTAGACCTTCACCCCGGCGTCGTCGCTGACGGTGAAGTCCGCGGCATCCAGGCTGCCCACCAGGGCTCCGGATGTCGTGACGTAACCGAGCGAGCGCACCGTGTCTCCGCCGAGGTCGACCCGGTACGACACCGTGTTCTTCGCCGACGAGGCCTGCGACGGGTTGCGGTCGTAGAAGCCCGCGGCGGGGGTCACCACGGGGTTGGTCTGCGCGGTGCCGTTGTCGTAGACCGCGATCTCCCGCATGGTCGGGGCGTAGATCTGACCGGTCTTGATGCCCGCGATCGACAGGCGCAGCTTGCTGCTGGTCTGCGGATCGAAGCGCACCACCTTTTCGGCGCCGACACCGTCGCCCGACGTGAACGTGACCCACGAGCCGGTCGATGCGTCCCATCGCTGCAGGGAGAAGGCGGCGATGCGGGCATCGGTGCCGGAGTCGGTGTACTCGGACAGGTCGACCTCATCGAAGCGTGTGGAAGCTCCGAAGTCGATGTCGATCGTGAGGGGGTAGGTGGCGTTGTCCGCCGCCGCCCACCGCGTGCTCGCATCGCCGTCGACGAGGTTGGCGGCCTTGAGTGAGAAGTTGTTGTGCGGGTGGGTGGAGCTGGCCACCGCGGGCTTGCCGAGGGCGAGGTTCGTGCGCGTGTCGACGCCCTCGTTCTCGATCGGGTCGGTGTCCTTCGGCGAGGTGACGACGTCGCCGCGCGCCGCCTCGAACAGGCCGATGTCCGGCGCGGAGCCGCGGTAGTTCGGGTTGCCGAAGAAGTCCGTGGTCCCGATGCGCTCGTTGTAGCGCCCCTTGTCGATGAGCGGCGACGTGTCCCTCAGCTCGAACAGGCTGGCGGACTGACGGATGTTCTCCACTCCGGCGTTGCGGGCGTAATCGGCCACGTTCCCCGTGAACTGCGGGTCGGCGGTGATGGCTGCGTCGTCCTTCGGCTGCTTCGGGGACGGCGTGCCTCCGGCCTCGTAGTACGCGTTGTTCGAGAAGACGCCGAGGTCGAGCGCGCCGTCTTTGCGGTACCAGTTGGTGGGCGTCGTCGACGTGTTGTAGAAGACGTTGTTGAAGAAGTACACGCGGCTCTTCAACACCTCGTCGTGGAATGACTCGAGCTGACTTCCGTCGTAGACGAACACATTGTTCGAGACATAGGTGGGCGAGTAGTTCGTGGAGAGCATGTTCTTCCAGATCACGCCGTTGTCGTTGACCGACAGGTTGTAGCGCGCGATCGAGTTGCTGCTGTTGCCCATGTAGGCCATCCAGCCGCCCTTGTTGTCGTGCGAGTAGTTGTACTCGTAGGTGACGTTGAAGTTGGTGAACTCCAGGTCCCACGGGGTGGCGTCGTACTCGTTCGCCGGGCCCCCGTAGATCTCGTTGAAGCGCATGATCGAGTCCGCGCCCGCCCAGAGATACAGGCCGGCCGAGACCTGGTTGTACCGCTCCAGCCAGCCGTTCGCCTCGTTGTACTCAGCCAGCAGGCGCTGCGTGTTCGCGAACTGGAAGGGGCCTTGGCCGATGCTCTCGGCGTAGTTGTGACCGATGTACACGTCACGGCTGTAGAAGTCCTGGTCTCGGACCCACAGTTGTTCCCATCCCTCGTGGAACTTCCCGGTCTCATCGACACGCCCCTGCGCGTCGCCGAACCAGTTGAAGGCGAACTGCACGGCGTGCAGCTCGACGTCCGTGAAGGTGTTGTTCTCGATCCGGATGTCCTCGAAGTGGTAGCCGCCCTTGCCGTACTCCGTCCACTGCTTCGATCCGAAGACCTGGAAGTTGACGCCGCCGTAGTGGATCTTCTGCCAGGTACTCGGACCGTCGATGTTGTGTACATCGAGATTCGAGATACGGATGTCGTCCATCACCGTGTCGGCGCCGGCGGGCAGCTTGTCGGCGTTGATGGACACGGAGACGCCATCACGCACGTAACTCCCGCTCGTGATGTCGGTGGCGAAATCGTCGTCGTTGGACAGCTCGAGGTTCGCGATATGCACGTACTCCTGGTTGCGCAGGTTCACGGCGCCCGTCAAACCCACCGTGTCCGGGTTCTTCTGGCCGTTCGACGAGAAGGGCGACGCCACCTTACCGTTGGTGCGGATGTAGGGGAGACCGGCGGTGGTGTCGCCGTACGCGTCGATGACGATGGGCTTGCCCTCGACGCCCGACCCCTTCGGCCAGAGCTGTTGGTCCGCCCACGTCTCGCCGCCCTTGAGCAGGATCCGGTCGCCGGGCTGGAACGTCGTCGAGTTCACCCGGGCGAGGGTCTTCCACGCGCCATCACGCGAGGTTCCCGCGGCGGTGTCGACTCCGGCGGTGGCGTCGACGAAATAGTCGGTGCCACCGTAGGGGTTGGCGACGTTGCCGGCCCACGTGGCCGCATCGTCTTTGCCGACGGCGCCGGCGGCGGGGACGGCAGCGCCCCAGGCCAGCGCTGAGGCGGCGGCGGTGGCGACGGCGTAGCGGAGCCAGCGGCTCCGTCGTCGTGCGTGTGTCACGGGAATCTCCTTCGGTGAGGGGGTGCAGATGGGGGAGCAGGTCAGGGGCCGACGACGGTCTGGGCGGAGCGGGCTTCGGCGATGAGGGCGTCGAGACGCTCGTTGAAGAGCACCGTGCGGATACGCGTGGCGTAGTGCGTGAAGGCTTCCTCGGCGTCGACGGAGCGCCCGTCGAGGCGGTAGGCGACCCAGGTGCCGCGTTCCGGGAACGGGCCGAGGAACGCTCCGTCGGGGGCGGCGACCACGGCCGCGGTGGCCTCGGGGCCGAGCGTCGCAGCCGCCCGTTCGTCGGGGGTCAGGGTCACGGCCTCCCTGGGGCACGCGTCCAAGACGCCCGCGGCACCGGCGGTGCCGAGAGCCGCGACGACGGCGGGGTCGGGGCCGCCATCGACGGCGGTGGGGACGGTGATGCGGGTGAGGCGGTAGCTCGTGGCGGCATCGGCCCACTGCGCGGGATCGGCATCGAACCGCGAGCGGACCTCGGCGTCGCCGACACTCACCCCGGCCGCCCCCGACTCAAGCCGGGAGAGCGCGGCTTGGCGGATGTCGCTGAGGGCCTTGCCGTAGAACGACGCTGCCTCGTAGGTGACGGGTCCGTAGAGCACGCCGCCCGCCGTTGCGGTCGACGAGCGCTGCATGTTGACGTCGTCTCGTATGTCGAGGATGTCGTCCGGGCGAGTCACGTCTGTTGCGCCGACGGAGCGGGCGACGAAGAACAGCGCAAAGTCGTCGCGGAGCACCTCAAGACGCGCGTCTTGGTCGATGGCACCGGCCCGCTCGGCCCGCGCAGCCCCAAGTGCGAGCTCCTCGTCGGATAGACGCACGTCGTCGATTCGAGGGGCAGCATGCGCTGCCGCGACGCTCACGATGACGCCGCCGATTCCGGCGAGGGTGCCCGCGACAACAAGCGTGACAGCCAGGGTGAGACGGGTTGGAAAGCGAACGCGGCGAGGGGGCGTTACGAGGTGGGGCATCATCGTCCTTCCATCAGTGGCATGATGATGACACAAATTGATATGGATAACAATGATTAAACAAGGCTAAAGGGGGTACCGATGATCGACCGAGCAACTGAGCGAGGCATCTACGCCGGAGTCGATGTGGGAGGGACGAAAACGGCGGCGGTCCTCGTCGACGAGGAGGGAGAGGTCATCGGTCGATCTCAGAGTCCCACCCGGTTGGGTGAGACGGGCGTCGTGGTGTCCGTCGTCGAAGCGATAGCCGACGCACGCCAGGCCGCACGCATCTTGTCGCCGCTACGCGCCGCGGCCGTCGGCGTGCCGGGCGCCGTCGACCCCGTTCGTGGCTACGTCGGACGTGCCGTCAACATCGCTCTCGATGGCTTCGCGCTTGCCGATGCCGCAACGGCCGCGCTGGGCGTCCCCGTGCGCGTCGACAACGACGTGACCCTGGCCGCACGGGGCCTCGCCCGCAGTGTCGAGCAAACGTCCTCGCTCGCGCTCGTGAACCTCGGAACGGGCTTCGGCGTCGGCGTTGTCATCGACGGCGCGGCTCTGCGCGGTCATCGAGGGGCCGCCGGCGAGATCGGTCACCTCCCCTTCGACCCGAAGGGAAGCCGGTGCGGATGCGGGCTGATCGGCTGTCTAGAGCTCTCGGCCTCGGGAGGTGCTCTGGCGCGGGCAGCAGGAGCTCGTACCGTCCCTCAACTCTTCGTCGACGCCGCCGCCGGGGACGCGTCCAGCGCGGCCGCGGTAGAAGCATTCTGCGCGGCTCTCGCACTCGGACTCCGCATCGTGGTCCAGGCCTACGACGTCGAAACCGTTGCCATGGGCGGCGGCGTCTTCGCCTCGAGAGAGGCGTTCATGCCGCGGGTATGCGCGATCATCGAAGACCAGGCCGCTTCATCATCTTTCCTGCGAGACCTACGCATCGTTGAGCGCCTTCGCATCGTCGATGATACTTCGTCGTTCGCGGCCGAGGGCGCAGCGCGCTGGGCACGGGACAGCGCATAGCCCACGACGTCACTCCGCTGGCTCCTTGCTGCGGACGAAGTGAGGCGCGCGTTGTCTCCGATTCGTCTGTCAACACGGAGTACCGCCGATCCGCGAGGAGGGGGTCTGGCGGTACTCGTCCGACCGGCTCGTTGGAGCAGGCGCTGGTGCGGTCAACTGGCCAGGGTCGCTTGTTCGGCCGCGACGGTGAGCGCGTCACTTGGCAGCCGACAACACCATCTACGGCCGCTCGGTGCGTTCCGCATCGCCGCAACTCGCGGCAACGCAACCTTCGCTGCCAGGGTTGACGCCACCTTCAAGGCAGGGGGAGTCATTGCGTCGACCTCGTGTCGTCTCGACAGATGTCGCACTATTCGGTTGGAATCCACACACGCATTCTCGTCGGTCCTCGTTGAGCCCAGTTGTGGTACTGGATCAGGGCCACTTCTCCGACCTGTTCTTTTGCCTGAGCCCCGGATAGCTTGTACGGCCAGGGAGAGTCCTTGGCGGGCTGTTCAGCCGCGGTGATCCAGAGCTTGCCATCGCGTTCATGAATTCCGCCAGTCAGGTCGATGTGTATCGATGTGAAGTCTGCATCGCCCGTGTCGATGGACTCGAGTGCGTAAACCTCAGGGCCGCGCTCGATTGCTACGCAGCCGCGTATGGCGTCGATGCGAGAGTCAGCTGAACGAATCTGAGGGATCATCGGCAAGCTCAGTTCGACGATGTCACCCGCGTTAAAAGCCCTACGGACGGCCGCCATTCCAGGATTCGCGGTCTGTTCGTGTCCGTTGACCTTGATACTCGTTCCCTCAGCCCACGCGGGTACTCGCAGTGACAGGGTCCATGGTCGCGCGGAGTCTTTCATCACACGGATTCGAACGGTGCCGCTGCGAGGATAGTCCGTTTCGATGTTGAGCGCGATGTCTTGCCCGTTGCTCAGGGTGGTTCGTATTTCAGACGGTGCGTACTGGTGAATCTGTACGCCATTGTCGTCCGCGGTGGCGATGTAGGTCCCGAGAGTGGCGAAGGTGCGCGCGACGTAAGGGGGGCAGCAGGAGACCTCGAACCAGGGAGCGCGGAGAGACGACGAGGCCCGGAGGGATGTTTCTTCCGGATCTGCGGGCGCTCCGGGTACGCGCTGGTGGAGCGTGTTGGAGTAGTAGAACGCTCGTCCGTCTTCGCTGGGGGAGGTGGCGACGACGTTGTAGAGGGTTCGCTCGATGAGGTCGGCGTACCTCGCGTCCCCCTCGGCGAGAAGCAGGCGCCACGAGAACATGATGGAGCCGATTCCTGCACATGTTTCCGAGTAGGCGCGATCCGGGGGGAGCTCCCAATCCTCGCCGAATGCTTCGTCCTGATGGTGTGATCCCTGTCCGCCTGTAATGTACGTACGACGAGCGACAGTGTTTCCCCATTGCTGACGCAACGTGTCGAGCAGGCTTGCGTCGTCGTTCTCGACTGCTATGTCCACTGCGCCTGCGGCGAGATAGTTTGCTCGGACTGCGTGGCCGTGCAAGACGGTGGTGTCGCGGACAGGAATCTCGTCTTGGAAGTACGAGCGTCCCCATTCGATGTCGTTGAGGGTGCGATGTCCTCGACGATCAATGAAGAGACGGGCCTGTTCGAGGTATCGTTCCTCGCCCGTCACGCGGGCCAGCTCGGCGAGGCCGACTTCGATCTCAGGGTGTCCGCAAACCGCGTTGCGTCCATCCGGGCCGAAGACGGTGTAGACGAGGTCTGCGGCTCGTCGTGCGACGTCGAGAAGCCCGTCGTCACTGTTGGGGCGGGTGCGTTCGCGTGCGACCGCTGCTTGGAAGAGGTGACCGAGGCAATATAGCTCGTGTCCCCATTCGAGGTCGGACCACCTGGGCTCCTGACCGAGTCGACCAAACTTAGTGTTGAGATAGCCGTCCGCTTCCTGCGCGGCAGCTACGCGGGCTACGACCCCGCGGAAAGTGCGCTCGAGAGCGGGGTCGTCGCTTCGTCCGATTTCCCAGGCGACGGCTTCGAGATACTTGAAGACCTCGGAGTCGGAGAATTCTCGCCCGCGTCGCCCAGTTGGGAGGGTTCCAGCGGAACCTCGGTCGAAGTTGGGAAGCCAGCCTTCCGACTCCAGGCGTCCGAAGATGTGGGTGAGGGTGTTTCGGGCGTTAGTGTCTTGGCGTTCGCCCCAGAATCCGCCGGTGATGCGGACTTCGTTGAGGCCAAGCGGCGTGAGGATGCCCTTGCTGGGCACCACAGGCGCCAAAGGCTGAGCCAGTGGGGGAGTGGTGACGGTCATTTGTTATCCCTTGGAAAGAGCGGAGCTCAAGGCTGCACAGAGTGACATCGAAGGATGAGGAACGGGACTTTCCACGTCAGCGCGACGGGATCTGGTTGAGTCAACGCTGTAGTGGCGATGCCCGAAGGGCCAGCGCGGTGCGGGTTCGGTGGCGCTGGTGTTAGGCAGACTGGCGGGCTACGAGCGACGAGCTTGCTACGAGCTCTACGGGCGTGCTGGCGCGGCCTTCTACACGAGCGGCGAGGAGGTCTACCGCGAGTTTTGCGATTTCCTCGGTGCCCGGTTCGATGGTGGTGAGGGGCGGGATGGAGAATTCCGCCATTGGTACGTTGTCGAAGCCGACTACCGCGAGATCTCGGGGGGCGTGGAGGCCAGCGGCGTAGGCGGCTTGGAGGGCTCCGAAGGCGAGGGTGTCGTTGAAGCAGAACACCGCGTCTGGGCGTTCGGGCAGTGCGAGGAGTTGGGCCATTCCGACGGCTCCGTCTCGGAGGTGCCATTCCTCGGCCGGGATGACGTAGTCGGGCCGGTAAGGCATTCCGGCTGCCGCGAGAGCGTCAACGTATCCGTCGAGTCGCAGCGATGCGGCGCTGACCGTGCGCACGCGTGGGTTGGAACCGATCGCAGCGATGCGCTGGTATCCCCGGTCGATCAGATACTGCGTCGCCATGCGAGCGGCGGACGTGTTCGCCATTGTGACGTGATCGACGGGCCCGTTGAAGATCCGGTCGCCGAGGATGACGAGGCGGTCATTGCCGACGAGGTGCCGCTCGTCGCCAGGCCCTAGAGCATGGGGTTGGAAGATGAGGCCGTCCGAGTGTTGACGCTGAGCACCTGAGAGGATGCTGAGCTCGTGGTCCCGTCTGGCGCCAGTCTGTTCGATGACGACGGCCCAATCATGTCGTTCAGCCTGGATCATGATCCGGCGCGCGAGCGCGGAGAAGTACTCGATGCCGAGGTCCGGGATGGCAAGGGTGATCGTGCCGGTTCGCCCAGTTTTCAGGCTCCGAGCTGCGGTGTTGATTCGGTATCCCAGTTCGTCTACTGCCCGAAGGACACGGTCTCGTGTTTCGGGTCGTACGTGGGTGTTGCCCGACAAGACGTTGGATACGGTGCGGGCCGTCACACCGGCTAGCGCTCCGACATCCGCCATGGTCACGGCGCCCGTCTGGTTCACGCCGCTTCCCCCTCCAGTGCCCGCAGCTGCACGAAAGCCCATGATACGGCGGGTAGGTGGATACGGACACCGCCATCGACGGCTTCGGTCTTCAGAGCGCGCGGGACGACTCTGCTGGGGTCAGCTTGCGTGTTTGTCGCATGGAGATCCTCATCAAATAGAACCCAGGCCTCCACCAACTGGGTGGGAGGCAAGTGCACCTCGACAGTCCTCTCGTGCACTTCGTCCTTGTTGGTGGCGTAAATGTTGTACGCCGAGGAGTCCGGCGATTGCGTGACGGTCACCTGAACGTCAGGATCCGAGCTTCTTGTTCGGAGGACGCTCCAGCCACTGGAGAGGGCGGCTGCGGAGAAGGGGTAAAACGTGGTTTGGCGCCAAGCTTGTCCATCGGCTTCGGTCCGGATGGGGCCGATGACGTTCACGAGTTGTGCGATCGCTGCGATGGCGACAGTGTCCGCGTGGCTGAGGATGGTCTGCAGAAGGGATCCCACTACAACGGCGTCCAGCAGCGTGTACTCGTCTTCGAGGATGCGAGGGGCTACCTCGAACGAGCGAGACGGCGCCTGTTCGTCGTACGCGTGGTAGTTCCACACGTTCCATTCATCCAGGCTGATCTTCACATCCCTTGCATCCGGGTTTGCCGCTTTGGCGTCCGCGATGATGTCCTCGATCTCGGATAAGAATGCGTCCAGCTTGTCGTTCGACTTGAGGAAATCGGTGGTGTCGCCGGCGTCATAGAAGTAGATGTGACAGGACAGGTAGTCCACCAGCGCGACGTTCTTCTCCAGGACGTCGCGCTCCCACGAGCCGAACGTCGGCATCTCCGCGTTGGAGCTTCCGACAGCGATGAGCTTGAGGTCTGGATCAAACATCCGCATTGCGTTGGCGGTCGAAGCGGCGAGCGCGGCGTACTCCGTAGAGGACTTCGCTCCGAGCTGCCATGGTCCATCCAGTTCGTTGCCCAGACACCACAACTTCACATCGTGCGGCGAGGGGTGTCCATTGGCGGCCCGTTGGTCTGAGAGATCGGTTCCCTCAGGATGATTCACGTACTCGAGGAGTTCCAACGCTTCTCGAATGTTCCCGAGACCGAGGTTGAGCGCCAGCATCGGCTCGACGTTCGCGGCGCGACACCAGTCGATGAACTCATCCGTGCCGAACTGATTGGTCTCGATCGACTTCCATGCGAGGTCCAACCGCCGGGGCCGCTCAGAACGTGGCCCGATTCCGTCGCGCCAGTTGTATCCGGAAACGAAATTGCCGCCGGGGTAGCGCACCGTCGTCACGCCGAGCTCGCGAACGAGTCCGAGAACGTCTTTACGGAAGCCGTTCTCATCAGCGCTGGGGTGCTCTGGGTCGTAGACACCGCCGTATACACCGCGACCGAGGTGTTCGACGAAGGAGCCAAAGAGAGTCGGTTCCGCGACCCCCAACACATCGTCAGCGTTGATGTGCACCAACACCGCAGCCGGCCCGGCGAGAAGGTGACCATTGGTCATGGGAGGCTCCATTTCATCGGTGAAAGACAGGGAGAACATATGAGCCGCGTCCGCGTCCTGTCAAATTTGGGCAAGTTCAAGGGGTGGCGCCGTGAAACCGCTTTGGGGCGACTTGACGCGAGCGTGGTTCTTGTTGCAGTATGCGTCGAGCTGGTGTTCACGATGTATGTTCATCGATGAAATTAGCTTACCCGTAGATCTGAGAGGCAATCACGCAATGAAGCTCACTCCTCGCTGGCGCGCCGTCGCCGGACTCATCGCCATCCCCGTAGCTGCAACGCTGGCGCTCACCGGCTGCTCAGCCGGGAGCGGCGATGCAAACGCCTCGGACGGTCCCGTGACCTTGACCGTCTGGCACTACTACAACACCGACGGCCAGCTGGCCACCCTCCAGAAGCTTGCCGATAGCTTTGAGGCGAAGCACCCGAACGTCACGGTGGACTTCCAGTACGTGCCCGTGGACCAAATGACCACCAAGGCTGTCACGGCCGCCGGGGCCAAGACGGGTCCCGATGTGCTCGTCTTCGGTGCTTCCGGCACCTACGATCTGTCGCAGGCTGGCGCGATCGAACCGATGAACTGGTTCAACGACTTCGCCGACGCGAGCCAGTTTCCGGACGGGGCTCGACAGAACATCGATGGCGAGCTGTACGGCGTGCAGGGCTTCGTGAACCTGCTGGGCCTTTGGTACAACAAGGACATGATGACGCAACTCGGCATCGACGCACCGCCGAAGACCATGTCCGAACTGCAGGACGACATGGCCCTCGCTGCGGCGGCCGGCAAGCAGGGCATCACGCTCACCGGCAAGCCCGGTCTCGAAAGCCAGTGGCAGGGATTCCCCTGGTTCACCTCGAACGGCTTCGACTACGCCGACGCCCAGGCGAAGCCGATGGCCGCTACCTATTCCATGCTGAGCGACTGGGTGAACAAGGGCTACCTGTCCAAGGAAGCGACCACGTGGGATCAGACAATCCCGTTCCAGCAGTTCGCCGCTGGGTCGTCTCTGTTCGCCGTGAATGGCAACTGGCAGGTCTCGGCCGCCAAAGAGGCGTCCTTCAAGTACGGAGTGGCACCCTTGCCGCTGTCGTCCGAGGGAGGTGTCCTGCTCGGTGGAGAAGTGCAGAACGTCGGCGCATTCTCCGCTCACAAGGAGCTCGCTCAGGAGTTCCTGGAAGAGACGTTCTTCTCCACTGACGGCGAGCTGGCCCTGCTGTCCGGCTTCGGTGCCATTCCCACTCGCGCGGACGCTGCATCCTCGTCTGAGATCAGCAGTGACCCCATCCTGAGCGTGTTCGCTGACATCGTGCAGAAGCAGGGGCGCCCGTCGCCGAGCCCGGCCGTGCCCTCGAAGAACGTCAACGCCGTTGAGACGCTCATGGGCGACTACTGGAGCAAGGCCATCGCCGGCGAGGGATCGCCCGACCTGCTTTCGCAGAATCTCATGACGGAACTCCAGCCGCTGCTGAAGGGCTAACACCCATGGGTTCGTCGATTACACATGTTCACGTGAGTCGCGGCCCGGCATCGTCCCCCATTTCCCCGGCGAGCACCCGCTCGCCGGGGAAACCCCGTCGTGGACGTCGCCCCGCCAACTCCTCACGTCTCGCTTTCGCGCTCCCCGCAGCTGCGCTTCTCGCCGCACTAGCCGTTTGGCCGCTCATTCAGCTACTGCGGATGAGCGTGCATGATGTGCGCGGTGCAACGCTCAACAGGGCGTGGGACTTTGTCGGATTCGACAATTACGTAGCGCTCTTCTCCGATCCTGAATTCGGCAAGGTCGTTCTCAATACCCTGACGTTCGTCATCGCCGTCACCATCTTGGGGATGGTGGGTGGCTTCGCAGTCGCGGTCTCTCTTTGGTCCAACACACGTGGAGGGTCCATCCTCCTGGCCATCATGGTCTTCGTCTGGGCCCTTCCCCCCGTCATCAACGGCTCCATCTGGAAGTTCCTCCTCGGCGAAAGCGGACTCGTCAACGAGATTCTGCGAGGGCTGGGACTCACCCACAGCAGCGTCGGATTCCTGTATGACCCGGCGCTGGCTTTGTGGTCTGTTGCGCTCGTGAACGCCTGGGCGGTCATCCCTTTCAACGCCCTCATCTTCCGCGCCACGTTGCTGAGCGTCGACGAGTCCGTCCTCGAAGCGGCCGAGGTGGACGGGGCGCGCCCCTGGCACCGCACCCGCTATATCCTCGCGCCTCACGCTCGCTCCGCCGCGACCGTCCTCACGGTTCTCACGATCGTGTACGCCTTCCGCAGCTTCGACTTCATTTACGTCATGACCGCTGGAGGACCGGGCACCGCGTCGACCACGCTCCCGTACCTCGCCTACGTTCAAGCATTTGCGACCTTGAACTACGGCAACGGCGCCGCCACAGCGCTCCTGTCGCTCGTCGTCGTCATCATCTTCGCCCTGATCTATGCACGCGACGTGCGCCGAAATGAGGACTGACCACCATGGCAATCCGCAAACGCCGCGAACCCGTCGCGTTCTCATTCAGGGTCCTGCTCTACGGTCTGTACGGTCTGCCGCTGTTGTGGATCGTGTTGACGTCTTTCAAGAGTCAAAACGAGGTTCTTTCGTCCCAAGCGTCACTCTTCTTCGCGCCCACGTGGGACGCCTACGCCTCGGCGCTCGCAGATCGACAGCTTGGTGCTTCACTCAGCCAGTCCGCCATCATCGCTGTCGGCACGACCGTCCTATGCTTGGCGTTCGCAATCCCCGCTGCATATGCGTTGGCTCGAGTGAACAACCGCATCGTCGTACCGGCACTCGCCCTGCTCGTCGTACTTCAAATGATCCCGCAAACTGCCAACTTGATTCCGTTGTTCTGGGTCCTGTCCCAATGGGGTCTGTTGAACACGAACGTCGGACTCATCCTCGCGGACGCCACAATGTTCCTCCCATGGGCGGTGTTGCTCCTTCGCCCCTTCTTCTCGGCAGTTCCCATCGCCATCGAAGAGGCAGGGCTTATCGACGGCGCGCGCAGTTTCCGAGCGTTCTTTTCCATCGCCCTTCCGCTCGCGCGAAACGGGATTCTGACCGTCAGCTCAATCATCTTCTTGGTCTCCTGGGGAGAGTTCCTTTACGGAATTACGTTCATGCTGACTCCTGACAAGTACCCCATGAGTGCTCTGATCGCACAACAGGCAGGAGCATTCGGAATCGACTGGCCGCGGATGATGGCCTTCGCCGTTGTGTCCTCGCTACCCGTCTTCGCCGTATACGTCTTCAGCTACAGGCTGTTGCGTACCGGGCTGACCCTGGGTGCTGTCAAATAGCACCAGCAACGAACATGCTGTGGGCCTCCGCCGATTTCTCGACGGAGGCCCACAGCATGTCATGTCAGGGCGAAAGAGGAGGAAAGAACGTTCGGTGCCCACCTCAAGAGTTCCGCAGCCCATACGAGGGTTCCCAAGCCGAACCGCATTTCGGGACCTTGCGTCCATAGTCCGAACAGCCAGCGAGGGTGGCTCGGCTCTACGGGGCGCACTGAGACAAGGACAGGATCTCGTTCTCCATCTACAAGACCCGCAGGCGACGGCACAGCTCGACGAGCTCCTTGTGCCCATTGGTCGTCAGACCTGGCTTTCGGCCGCCATCGGTCGCGTTGCGGTTCAACCAGTTGCCAAGACAGGACTTGCTGATCCCGAGCTCACGCGCGGTATGGGCGATGGCTTGCCCTGCACGACGAAATCGAGGGCGCGACGCCGGAACTCCGGCGGGTGGATAGCAGACATCTCACGGACTCCTTCCGAGACGATCATCGCTCCGACTCAGGTGTCCGGCAATACGGTTCAAGCTCCCTCGCCATAGGCGTTGCGTTCAGTGCTGTTGTCGTGTTGCTCATAGCTCTGAATACGAGACAGGGCAAGCGAGGCCAAAGGCCGCTTCAGTTCCGGTGCGATCGTTTGACGTAAAAGCCGGTGCGAGAGGTAGCCGTTTGGGGTTCGCTTACTGGAACGCTCTTGAGGCTAGCCAGCACGGTCGCGACATATCGTTCTCAGGTATGACGGGATAGCCCCGTAGTGGTCTTGCTGGATGACGCGCGGGGCGCGAGATTTTCTTTAGCCTTCCTGTAATGCCGGTGTTCGGCCTCCTATTCTGGAAGGGATCCGCGCATGTCTGTAGTGACTCTCGGGCCGGTGGTGTCGAGGCGAAGGACGGCGGCGTGGGCGCTGGCTGCGGCCGGCCTCGTAGCTGCGGTTTCGGTAGCTCCCGGCGTGGTGGCGGGATGGTCATCGGGTGATCAGGTGCTCATGTCGAATCTGGGTGGGCAAGTCCAGGCAGGATTCGAGCAATGGGTCCTGACCGGCACGTCTAGTCCTGCCCTGTCGGGCGCGGTGACGTTCTGGGCGGTGTTCCACGTCGTCAAGGCAGCACTTGCGACCCTGCTGCTCGTCGCGCTGGTCATGGTGGGAGTGCGTATCTGGTCGCACGTGGCCCGGTCCCCGTCGGGCGCGGCCCGATTCGGTTGGGGCACTGTCGGGATTCTTGGCGCGTGGCTGCCGATGCTGGTGCTTCTGGTCGTGATCGCGAACATTCAGGGTGCAGCGTCACCGTTGTCGTCGGTGCTCACGTTCCTTCCCGGTGACCCCACCCCCGCGGTCGCGCAGGTGGAGGCCCAGCTGGCCGCGGGTGCACCCGATTCTGTCACGACGGCCCTGATGGAGGACTTCCGCACCTACCATGCAGCGCTCGTCGCGTGTCTGACGATCGCCATCCTGGGAGTGGTCGCCGCCACGGTGGTCATGTTCGTGCGGCGCGCGCGCCTGCCTCGGGAAGACAGGGAGACGCGGCGGATCCTGCTGACCGGCGCGTTGGTGGCACCGATGCTACTGCCGGCATTGGGACTGCTGTTGCTGGCTAATCTGTCCACGGTGGCGGACACCGCTCCCGCCCTAGCCGTGTTCTTTGGTGGCAGCGGGCTGTGACTACTTTTGTCAGCGATTGACATGCCATAAGAGACGGCTCTCGGCGTTGCCTACGCCTTGCCTTGAAAGCGTGCTTGAAGGTTTACCGTCACGAGCAAGAACAGTTCAGATCGCGTGCGGATAAGCACGAGGACCAGCTTGGGGCTTAGGCTGGCGCTGGCGGAAGCAGCCCTGGCCTCGGGTGAGAGGGTTGCGGCGCGGCTCGTGGAGATCGCTTCGACGCGGTGCGCAAGCGTTTCCTGGACCTCTTTGTGGGCGATGGGGTGGGCGAGTCTATCCCTCGCGGGGGTGGCATCGAAGACATCGCGTAAGCGTTGATCAGGCGGCAACTACCGAAGCGGACCCGGCATCGCGGTTACCTCCATCGCAGGTCATCCCTTCCGCGCGATTCGATGAGAATTCTCCTTCAGGAATGTGGCTCGAACTGTGTCCGTCTGGGCCAAAGTGCAGGAAAGGTTCCGCAACTCCTTTGTCCGTCTATAGCCTGAGCGGAGCGTAGGCGGCAATCTGCGGGCGGTCTTGGCGATGGCCATCGTGTGATGGGCACCAGTCATCTGCTCCACGACGTGCCTCTGCGAAGCCTCCGGCAGCGGCAGGTGGCGATCTTGAGCCCTCCATGAGGCGGCCACGATCTCTCGGGAAACGCCGCGAGTTCCCTCGGGTTGCCACGGGTCACTTCCGGCTGCTTCTACAGAGCGTGATTATCGCTGCACCTCCGACGATAAGTGCAAGAGCTCCCACGAAAAGCACGGGATTCCAAAGCATGCCCGTCAGTGCCAGCCCCCCGTCAGCGGGGCCATCCACGTGGGTGGGGGACGGGGAAAAGGTTGCTACCGGGGTGGGCGACGGAGTCGACACGGATTCCGTCGGTGCGATTTCGACGTCGACAGAGATTGCGCCTAAGCGCTCGTCCGCGAAGCTCGGCGATGGGTGAGCCAGAATGAGCCCAGAGGCCATGGCCGAGATCAGCAGGACAACGAGGCCGGCGTTCGTCGCCGCCGATTGCCGCCGGCCTTCCTCTCGAGCATCCTCTATCATGCGTGCCAGCGCCTTCCTTCTTGCTCTATTGCGCCACGTCAGCAGTGCTGCGGCGGAGGCGAAGAGCAAAGCGAGCGCCATGTGACTCCACGGAACAGTTGCGACGACAATGTCGGCGGTGGCGGCGGGCACGGGTCCGGTTTGGTCGACTGTCACGGGCGTGGCGCGCGTGTGCACGGTGGTGACGAAGGACGGCCAGACGTCAGCGATGTGTGCGGTGATCGTTCGCGACTCGCCGGGTGCGAACTCGGACAGTCCGCCCAGTGTCGTGCTGGCGGCAAAGGTTCCAAGTGGTCCGACCGATGCCACATACGGGACCGCTCCGAGTCGGGTATTGCCGGAGTTCACCACGGTGGCAGTCACGGTGAGGGAACCGGGTAGAAATGGGTTCCAGGAGGGAGCATAGACCGCGGTCCGATCGGTGATCGTTAGGGCGGGGGTGAGGTCGCCGCGTATGCGGGTCATGACCCGGAAACCGACCCGTGACTCCACGCCGATTGTGTCATCACCCGTGCGGATACCCGCGGCGACACCGGCTGCGTGGTCACCGGGGGTCGCGTTGGCGGGAACCTCGATGTGGAAGGGCACGATGATGCTCTTCCCGGCTGCAATTTCAGCGGTGTTGGGCAAGGTGATCCATGTGCCCGCATCCACCGACTGTTCATCGGCGCGCAGCATATTGAAGCGTCCCGTGGCAGTGAAGTACCCGTCCGCAGCGCTGAGGTGAAAAGTAATGTCGGTGGCGCCGCGATTGGTGATGAGCATGTACTCGGTCACTGACTGCCCGGCATCCAGTGTCAACTCCATCCATGCTTGCCCTGTCGCACCGGTTTCGCTGGAGGGCTCTACTGACCATGAAACGTCGTTGGCCGGGTTGCTCGGCGCGGCCGCTTGCGCAGCGTCGGGCACACAGATGACACTGATCAGGAGAGCGAGCAGCGTGACAACACTGGCGGTGCAAAGGCGATGGAAAGTCATGAGGATCCGAGGCATCCGTCCCGGCTGTTCGGGTAGCCGGGACGGACGGGGGAGAGTCACTCGAACAGGGACAAGGTGATCGTGGAGGAGTACTGACCCGCGGTGACCGTTGCGGGCACGCGCAGGGTCAGGTCAGCTGTTGCGGTTGAGGTGGCGCCGCCGGCAGGTAGGGCGTTGGCATCGTTGAGGTACAGCAGCTCTTGATCTTTCAGCCCGCGCCCCGGCTCGCTCCCATCCGTCCCTTGCAGGACCCCGTCAACATCACCGCCGATGGAGATGGCCTCGTCGTCGCCGGTCACGAGGCGGGGGCTCCACCCGAGGTATTTCGCTTCGATGACCCCTCCGTTGCTCGCGGCGAAGTCACTCGCCGAGCCCAACACCGACCAGTGAGACCCGTCGGGGATCTGGTCAGCACTACGGGTGTCGGTCACCGTTACCTGCGGTAGCACCCCCGTGAACTGCCGAGCGTCGCCGGTTGAGCCTTGCTCGGTCAATGTTGCACGGCCTGGCGCGACGGTCATGACAAGGGTGCCCGGCCCTTCTTGGGCCTCTACCACGACGTCTACGCCGATCTGGCCTTCGTCAACGGGGTCGGCAGCGACGGCGGCGACGGCCGCTCCGCCTGTCGTCATGATCGCTGCGGCCAAGACCGCAAGTCCAAGACGGGTGGTGTTCTTCATATTCTTCTTTCGGGTAGGGAGAGAAGGGTGAGAGCGAATGGCCTCGCCCCCACCCCTCTCCTAGTCAGTTCTGTGCGTTGTAGGAGACCTCGGCGCTCGAGGTGACCGTTTTACCGTCGACGGTCGCCGTCGCCGTCACCGTTGCTGTGCCGGCCGGGATAGAGGAGCGCGTCGAGTTGATGGACACGCTCACCTTCTGCCCCGGCTGAACCGTTGTGAACGACTTCTTGCCGTACGCGGTGACGACGTCCACCTTGACCGGAACTGTCGAGCGGTTGACCGTGTTCACCGTGACGTACGCCTTGCCGCCTACCTTGCGGGTGGATGCGGTCGCCTCCAGTCGCAGCGGCGACAGGGTTCCGTCGATCTCGAAGGAGTCGAAGTCGCCGAGAAGGTAGGGATCGGGGAACTGCGACTTGCCGAGATAGTTGGATGTTGTACGGCCCAGATCCTTCGGAGCCAGCGACATCGCCGCGTTCTGGCCCACTTGAGCACCGTTCGCGAAAATGGTTCCGGTCGTCGTGCCGTCCTGATTGCGCTGGAAGGTCAACTTCACATCGACCCACGTGTTGGCGGGGAACACGTAGTCGGTGGTGATCTGTGTTTCCGCACCGTTGCCGTTCTTCGAGATCGCGAAGCCAAGGTTGCCGTTCGGCAGCTTCGGCGTCAGGAACATGTACTTCTGCGTGTCGCTTCCGAAATCGAAGATGCGATCGAACATGCCCGTCCGGCCCAGCCTGACTCGCATGGAGATTGCCAGGGCGTCCTGCGATCGCGAGAGAATGTCGGCCGGCAACTGCGCGTACGAACCGTTGGATCCGTCCAGGCGAAGGATCGTGGCGTTGCCGTCCTTTGCGGTCGCCGCCGTGCCCTTCAACGCAAGCGCGTTGTTGTTGCCCGACGTGTCAGGAACGCTTCCATTCGAGGACGAGTCGAAGGTATAGGTCACCCAGTCCGCCGGAAGCGGCTGAAGCGGGTCAACCGTCACCTTGACAGTGTCCGTCGAGGACAACGATCCGTCCGACCCCGTCAGCGTAAAGACGTAGGTTCCCGCGACATTCACGCTGACGCCGGTACGTGCCGAATCAGCATTCGTGAAGGTGACATTTGCGCCCGAGGGCACGGTCGTCGCCGTCCAACGCGCTGCCAGCGTCCCGTTGGGGGAGCCGAGACCATCATCCGAGAGAGTGCCGTTCAGGTTGATGGCGTCCAGACCCAGCTTGAGTCCTGACTGGTCCGGGCCGGCGTCCACCGTCGGTGCCTTGTTCGCGTCGGGCGCTGCCGAGACGAGCTGGACGATGTACGACTGCCCAGCCGGGGCCTGGAAGTTCACCGTCAGCGGTGACGCCAGAGCGGTACCGGCGGGCGTGTAGTTGTTGACCTTGCCTTGAGCCTGACCATTCACCACTACGGCGTAGGAGCCCTGAGCGAGTCCCTTGACCTCGACGCTGCCCGAGTGAGCGGCGCCCGTGACGTTGCGCATCGTCAGACGCAGGTCACTGTTGTTCTTCGCAACGATTGCCTCGGTGTACTGGTCGTTGTTGAGGTCAACCGACAGTTGCTGGGTCACCATGTTCAGCCGTCGCTGGAGGCCATCACGCGGGATGACCGTCGTCGAGTACTGATCCTCCGTGGTGTTTGCGGAATATGCGACCTTCCCGAAGATCGGGTCATCGGTGATCACGTCAGCGCTGAGAGTCTGCAGCGCTCCCCAGATCCCGAGGTCGCTTTCACCGGTCATTCCGCGCCAGCCGTTCAGCAGCTGCACGTTCTGTCCGCCCCCCACACCCAGGGTGCCGAGGTTGCCTCGTTCGGCTTGATACGTCCATGCGGAGGCGCCGATGTTGGCGGGGTGGTCGCTGATCTGACCGGAGTTGATGGTCGCCAACATGGCGACCTTTCCTCCGTAGTTCAGTCGCTGCATCTCAGCACGGCGCGCGGCCGAGACGGCGTTGCTCCCCGTCTCGAGGGCTGCGGTGTTGTTGATGTAATCGTCCAGGGTGTATCCGGCCAGTGAGGCGCTGTACTGGAACTGCCACCAATTCTCACCGGTGATCGTGACGGGGTTGCTGTAGCCGAACCAGACCGGCTGGCGTCCACGGGCTGCCTCGGTCTTTGCGACGATGTCACGCATCATCCGGAGGCCGTTGGCGGTGTCCCCGTTCAGATTCAGCTTCGCGAGGGTATAGACGGCCTCCTCGCCGGTGTTGTCATAGCTGTATTCCGACCCGTAGGGGTACTTGTTCGAGGAGAAGTTGGAGTACTTCGTCGCCATTTTCGCTTCGACGTCGTTGGCCTCCGTATTCAGCCCCTCTGCGCGGAGGGCGCGGATGAGATCCGGTGTCGTCAGTTCGCCCATCAAGCCCGTGTGCCAGTTGTAGGCGACGGGGCCGTCGTAGAGCTCTTTGAAGATGCCGTAGGTGGTCTGCAGGTACCACTTAGGGGTGTGCGCGTACGAGATCAAGTTGGGGTTCTGCTTGGCGATCTTGTACATGCTGAAGAAGGTGTTGTAGACGTGCGGGTACGCGTATCCGCGGTACGCCGGCGTGGTGTTGGCGCTGCCAGGCTTTCCCTGTTCCCAGAAGTCGTACACGGTGTACTTCGGGGCGGCATTTGCGTCGGTGTTTCCCATGAGCGTCTGCCATACAGCGACGTCGAGGTACTTGTTCAGGGCTTCGACCTGTGATGCGACGGGAAGGGCAACGAGCTTCTCGGCCAGGAACTCGCCGTGGGGGAGACCCCAGTCATCGCCCAGACCCCAGTAGCCGCCGTAGGAGTTCCGCCGACCCTGCGGCGGGTTGGAAGACGTGGGGACGGCCCCGTCAGAGGCGTTCATCATCCAGTCGTCGAACGTGTAAAGACGCACGTCACCGGCGGGGAGGTTATCCGCGGGTGTCCACTGGGTCTTCGTTGTCATGAAGTTGGCGTGAGCGTCCAGGAGGTCGGCGACCTTGTCGACGACGTAGAACTGCAGGACGCCTTCCCTAGGCTGGCCCGAGGGCGTGTTCCACTTCACAGTCAGATGGTTAGCACCGAGTTGTGTGCGATCGAAGCCGACTCGGTAAATCTTGTAATCGCCGTTCGTGCGGTCCGCCGCGACAGACGGATTGGTAGGCGACGCACCCTTCAGATCGTTGAGGTTGCGAGCTGTCACCGACGTGATCGTGCCCTTGACGCGTAGGGCGACGTCTGCGGTCTGATCGAAGGGCACGATCATTCCGGGAACGACCGTGGAGTCCAAGCTGTTTTGCGCGAAGAGCGTGTCCTTCAGCTGCTGGTCATCGTTCACCTTCGCGATGCGCATGGAGTAACTCTTCGTCGCGTTCGGCTCGATCGCGGTGCTCGTGGACCCGAGATACCCGCGGTTTGTCTTCTGAATGGCCGCGGAGTGCGCGTAGTAGACGTTAAGGCCCTTGATGTTGGAGCCTTCCTGCGCCTGGTTCCACGCCCAGCTTGTGTTGCCGACCTCTTCGGTCCGCCACCGGTCCTGGTACTCGAAGCCCATGCCGGAATCGGTGTCAGGCGCCAGCATCACAAACGGCCCCTGACCGCTGGGACGCTCGAGGGTGACGTACGAGCCGTTCTTCCCAACGTACGAGTGAGTCACGGCGCGCTGTTCGTAGATCTCGCCGCCGCTGTTCCACAGCTCATTACCGGGGATGGGAACGCCCCAGTCGCCGATGACCAGCCGGGTGCCGGAAGTGTTCTTGACATCCTGTTTCCAGAGGAGCGATCCGTCCTCGGCGAGGGAGAACGTCTGGGTCACAGTGAACCCATTCACTCCCTCCGCGTTGGTTGAGGTGCCGTAAACGACCTTCACCTCGTTCGCCGTGGCCGTGACCGTGCGCGAGTCGGCGGACTGAGTCGTCCATGCGGTCTTCCACGGATTGCTCCCAACGCCCGCCTGCGATACAGCACCCGTGCCGTTCGCGTAGGAGAACATCAGATTCCCAAGCCACTGCTTGTACTTGCTGTTCGGCTCGTTGCCCTGATCGGGTGCGACATCCGGGTTCATCACGTACTCGGTGTCAAACAAGTCACCAGCCAGCTTCAGCGACTGGATGCTGCCATCAGCACCGAAACCGACCTTCAACTTGTCGGATTGCAGGGTGTAGGGCGTGGAGACAGCAGCCCACGCGGGAGTTGAGATGGCAGTCAGGCTAGCGGCCGCGATCACCGCGACCGTGCCGATCGATGCCAGGAGGTTCATCCTCGAACGTTGCTTCATTGGGTTCCTTGAGGGGCACTTGATTTCATCGATGAAATACGCCGGTTAAAAAGTGGCATGCACAGCGTATGCGTAAGCCATTATCAGGTCAATCAAAAAATGGGGATCTCCTCGAGCCCTCATCGTTCCGCTTGCCGGCTCCGCCCTGCATTGTGTTCTTCGATGAAACGTCTCGCCCTCGCTGTGTCGCGGTCGTCAGGACGCGCCATGCGACCTTCCGCACCTTCCAGTCACGGAGCTCGAGCGCGCCGTTGCTCGGGAAGTGCGCGGGCTGGCGCTTGATTTTGGCTTCGCCGCCGATATGAGGCGCCACGTGCGTGATGCGCTCACCGTGCAGGAGCAGGGGGAGCGGAGGGCGCGAGCCCGGCTGGCTGCATAGCTGAAGAAGCTCGAAGTGCAGGAGTCGAATCTGCTCGACATCGCTACTGATGGAGCACTCGCCGCGGGTGCAGTCGAAGCTCGGCTGCGTAGTCTCGCAGTGCAACGCCGGACTATCGTCGACAAACTCGCTCGCTCAGATGAACAGATCCAGCGTCACGCGGACGTGGTCTTGGCGTACCTCGACCTGCTCGAGCGCCCTTACAGCTTCTACGTCTCCGCATCCGAACCGATCAAGCGGCGCATCCTCGAGGCCTTCTTCTCAGTCCTTTGGATCGAGGATGAGTCTCATCAGGTGCGCGCTCAGGGCCAGGTCCACGAGCCCATCGCTCGGATCCAAGCTGCAGCAGCCGAATGGGCAGCCACAAACGCAAAGAGCGCCAGCGATACCGCTGACGCTCTGGACTCCGCCCCGAGTAACTACTATGTCGGTAATTTGTTCGAGTAAGGCAAGTTTGGTGGCCCCAATGGAAGCGTTCGCGAACAATTCACGACCCCTGTCGGCGCTCCGCGAGGCACTGCGAAACGGTGAGATTCGTCGTGCTCTGCGAGGACGAATCCGTGAGCATGTGCCCGGAACGCGTTCCCTCCGCCAGATGACCCCCGTGCTGCTCGAACAAGTGATGGCGGACTACCGCACAGGCCTCAGCGTCTACGCCATCGCGGACAAGTATGGGATCCACCGCCAGACAGTCACCAACCATCTGGTTGAAGCCGGCGTCACGCTCCGCCGAACCATCACGAACGCGGAGCGGCAGCGGGCGAGGGAACTCTACGACTCAGGCGCGTACATCAAGGACATCGCCAAGGTCCTCCGCCGCAACCCAGCGACTATCGCGAAGATTGTTCGCAGCGCTCGAACGGTGACACAATCGCTGCCCTAGTAAGGCATCGTGAGATCATCGTTGTCTAGGACCCACCGACCACGACAAACAACTAAAGGTCAGCTTCTCCACGGACTCCGCGGCGGTCTCGTAACGGCTCAAGAGGATTGAAGGAACAGAGTGTTGGCCGTTTCGCCCTACGACGAGATTTGGTTCGCCGCGTGCACTTCAGCGAAACGGGGTCTCACTCTTGAGAACTGGAAGATCGGGGTAGCCGTTGAACTCAAGGAACTCGCGTAGAGCGTCCACCGATTCGTCGCCGAGAGGACTCGGTCCAATATGTACTGCGCGTATTGGCAGCCTGCGGGCAGGGTGTGTGACAAATCGATCGTTAGCCGCACGTTGGTTCTCGCCGTCTGCTGGCGAAACTTCGATGTAGGGAGTGAGCCCGAACCGCGTCGATCGGTGTTTCACGAACTTCCACCTGGGATTGACCTCGAACACCAAGCGAGCTTCACGCTCGTCGACAAAAGCCGGATTCTTGAGTTGCAACAAATCAATGCCTCCGAGATTTGCCCAAGGAAGCAGCGTATCGGAGAGAGGATGTGGCTCTCGGCGGGCTAGGTCGGCGATACGCTCGACACGCTTCAACGCGGTAGTTGAGTCGTACTGGACTGGCCACCAGCCGTCAGACTCAATCCTCACCTCGTCAGGATCAGGGCCATAGATGGGTTCACCCTCATCGTCCTCATCGATCTCATCACGCTTCCAAGATGCGGGCGGGAAGGGATGACGGTCAGCCGAAGCTTGCGCGACTGGCAAAAAATTCACACTGGCGTCTAACTCGATCGCATAAGAGACAGACGATCCGTAGCCCCTCCACACCGTCAACAGATCAGGTTGCAGCGCAGCGCAGAGGAGGAACGCCTCAAGTCCGTTGCGCTCGGCGTATTGCATTAGTTGGTCGAAACGAAGCGCCTGGTCATGGTCGAGCGTCTCGCGCGCGACGAGGCCCGCCTGCTTCAACGTCGCGGTTGCGTGCTTTGGCTCCTGGGAGTCGTTCATGAATCGGTGAGAAGTTGCCCAGAAGACGCGGTTAGTGACAATACTCCGAAGGCCCTCCGCGTCCGTATAGTGCCAAACGAGTTCCGGCTTCTTCATTGCATCCTCCTCTGTCATACGTGGTTGCTAGCCGCGGAAGCCCAAACTGCCTTCTTGCACAAATGACAGGAAGATCCAGCTAGCTCCGCCCATTCCGGTCATTCCCCGGCTCGAACCATCAGGGCGAATCGAACAGACTCGTCAGGGTGCGCCTGGGCCCAACACGCAGCGAGAACAGTCAGAACGTGTGGTCTGCCGTACGCGTCACCGAGACGGTTGACCCAGTCGTGCGCGTCCTCGCCCTCTAGTTCGTCGAGCTTTCGCTGAAGCTCCGCAGAATCGACGTGCAGAGCTCCAGCCAGTGCGACGGGATCGTTCTTGAGCGTCCTGAAGAGTTCATCGGGATCATCTGTTTCAGGCAGGAAATGAAGCGGCCACTGACCGTCAATCGGGCGGTCAGACATCTTCCCTCGTTGATCACCGTCAGGCACAACAGCGAACACCAACTCGGCCTTAGGGGGCCGGGGAAGACTACTGCGTAGACGCGTCATGAACCCATTGCCGTCGCCCCAGACAAGCGAGGTGGTTTTGGACAGCGATCGGTCACCCTGATCGAGCAGGGCACGGCATAGATACCAGGCCGACTCGTCCTCGACAAACAGAACGCGCTCGATAGGCGGTCGGGCGAGCAGAGTATCGGCAACCGCCAGGTCGTCACGGGAATGATAAGCGTCAGTCGAGCCGCTCTCACCCATGCGTAGGAGGAGGAAGGCGCCGTGGTCGACGGCCGAAGCGATCATCTCTTCCGAGTGCGTTGAGATCACCATCCGCCAACCGCGTTTCTGGCAGATCGCCAGAAGTCGCGATAGAAGAGCTTCGACACCGACTGGGGGGAGATATGCGTCTGGCTCGTCGAGCAGCAGAGTGAGATTCTTTTGGTCCTTGAACTGCTCGAGAATCCAGAGGAGGAAGTGAACCGAGAACTCGCCAAGCCCCATCTCCAACGCATCGTATGTGACGCCGGCATAGCTCACCGTGAAGTACGGCGTCAGCGGATCGTCATCGGGGTCGCGGCCCCATCGGAATTTCGCTGCGATTTCCTCCCCCTCGGGCCCGACGTCAAGCGCGTACCATTCGACCGAGTCATAGCCGCGGCCTACTACCCGTCGCACGTCGTCTAGCCGTTTGTCGTCTGGGCCGATCAAGCCCAGCTCGTCTTTCATCTCGTCGAGGTTGTTGAGCGACCTGAGCACGATGAGAGCCTGCTCACACAAGTGATGAAGGTCCAGATAAACTGCCGCCTCGCCGAGGCTTACAGCGATAGAACGAAGCAAACGTGACTTACCGGAACCGTTTCGTCCGCCAAGGACAGTACAAGGGCGCGATAGATCAATGGCGCTGGCGGCCCCGATCGGGAAGAGGTTCGGGGCCGCGTTGGTGTATGCAGCTTGAAGATCGCGCCAAACTCGGAGCTCGTCGGCTCGCCTCATACTGACGTATCCCCATCAATGATCGGGTTCCCCCAGTCCTCCTGCTCAATAAAGGCCGACACAGATCCTTGAACAAAGTTGGACGGGCTCTCCTCAAGCTGCTGGATCAAGCTGTCCGACATTCGCTTCGGCCGCGTATCAAACTCGTGCACAGAAACGAGATGGATCACGAGGTCTCGAATCAGAACAGAGGAGACGTCGGTCACTCGATACGACGCACGATCATCGTAAAGCGCAACAAGTGGGCCGAGGAAGTCGGTACTGCGGTCGGCACGCGCCTCGAAACGGAGCTCCTCGAACCGAGCAAGGAGATCATCGGGAATCAATCCCGTATCAATGGGAGCCCACGCACAATAGACCAACCAGGTCTGCAACGTGCCCTTGTTGAATCGGACGCGATTCTTCGTCGTGTCGATCAACCTAAGTAGTTGCGCCGCCGCAGATCGGACCCCAGATATAGTTGTCTCCGCGAACGCGCCGCTCCTGTACTGGGCCTCGACCACGTTGTTGTTAATATGGCGGCGCATGTCGTCGATCTCGAGAGCCACGCACGCACGCGCGATGACGTCATCGTAGGCAAGTCGACTGTTGCTGAAGCCGATCCGCTCCTTGGTCAGAAGTCCGCTCTGTTTGAGGTCCTCGACCAACTCCTTGACTTGGTCGCGAGCTTCTCCGTGCAGAGCGTTGCGCTTCTCCGGGGGTGTGAGGTTGTAAGACTGGTTGAGTCGAAAGAAGAGCTCATTCGGCTCTTGTGGCTCGTAGTCATCCAGCTTGATCACAGAGATCGAGAAGCCGTTCACGGCGCGGCGAACTTCGGCGGGGAGCTTCTCGTACGTCAAGCCGTCGAGCCGCCGTATTCGCTCGTCGGGAGGCTCCGTCGACCCATTCACCCTGATCTTGTTCGCGAAGAAGTCGCGGATAGCAGCTAGCCGCTGCTGTCCGTCCAACACAACATCCTCGCCTTCCGAATCCACGACCACGTGAATCGCAGGTACATACCACGCGCGCAGGATGGTGTCGATCAGACGTTGCCGGCGCGGAGTGTCCCAAATCTCATCGCGCTGAAAGTCAGGCTGGAGATCAAGCTCGCCCTCGCGGATTCGGCGCACAAGCGACTCAAGATCAGGATCTGTCTTCGTTAGCCTCACGGATCTCCTTAGAAGAGTTTGGACGCATCGATGTCGTCGATCTTGGAAGCTTCCGCCGCGAAGGAGCTGGGGATCACTGGCTCAGGCACTCGATTGTTATGCGACTCCATGACGTCGGAGATCTCGGCAGCGATCAGGTCGAGCACGTTGTCTAGGCTCGTCACCCGCTCCGAGACACCCCGCGATATTGAGGCGGCGACGTACCCATCACCCGCCGAGTTCTTCATAAAGCCGTAGATGCCAACGCCGTCGAGGTATGTGGCTGTCAGGGCCTGCGCATCTTGGATCATCTTCGCAAATTCTTCGGGTGTCGATAGCCGCGCAGCCCAGAGCGTGTAGACAAGAGGAGGAGCCTTACGACGCCACTGATCCCAGTGCTGGATGCGAGTATTCTCCTGCTGTCGATAGAGCTTCAGGTCAGTGGCCTGAAACTTCAATTCCTTGCGACGGTTGCTCCAATCTGCACGTCCCTTGCGATCCGGTGTGGAACCAAAGCCTGGCGCACCGGTCAATTTGGCTTCGCAGCAGATGAGGGGGTCTTGCAGCGCCTTGCCCGGGCGCGCCGGCCAAGCGATGTCGATCTGATGCAGCTGGGAGAAACCCTGAACGTTGCTTCGAGATGCGAGTGGGCTCGAGGTCTTGTTGCTCAAGATCAGAGTGATGATTTCCGAGAAGAAGTTGCCTTTGCTCCGATAGATTCCCTCGCCACCCTCAGAACCTTTCTTGAGCTTGCTCCCTGACGCCGCGCGCGGCGTGACCTGCTCGACGCGGTACGTATCGATCGTCCAGAGCAGATCTAGAAAGTCAGACTCGACCTCCCGGAAGCTCTTGACGAGCTGATCCTGGATACGGTCCCGGAGCGTTTCCACCTTGTCCCAAGGATTGCCCACGAGCGCTTCTACGCGCGCTTGATCATTGGGATCAGCAGATGAAGCCATGGCCTCATTCTGCCCGACGGAGTCGCCGTTCTCTCCGTTGACGTGCCGCATCGAGCAGTAGCGCAATCTCATCTGTAGACAGACCCGCCCCAGCACCGAGTACAGCCTCGTCGACTCGCTTGGCGACTTCGGTCCATTGGCCGTTGCGAAGCTGAGTATCGAGCGAGCGTCGCTGCGGCTCGAGCGCTTGCCATGCCTTCGCCATCACCTCCGGTGACGGCAACGGAAGCAGAGCCGCCTCCCTGGGCTCCATTTTGAGGATTCCTCCACCGTAGGAACGTCCGTTGATTTCAGCGCCAAGCATGGTGACCGAGTTGAGGCACATGTAAGGGAGTGCGGCGGCGGCGATGGTCGGCGCCGACGCGTGCAAGCGGACGCCGTGCATCGAGTTGAGGAAACCAACCTTGGCGGAGTTCGTGATTAGCCGCGGGTAGTTGTGACTCATGTAGGTAAAGAAGAGATCGGGCGTTGCTGGCGCAGGCGGCCTCCACCAGGGCGTGCGAATCTGGCACTTGTACCCTTGGTCGATAGAAAGCGATTCACCGTAAGCGGTGTACGCAATCCGACCCTCTGATGTGTCAGTCGCCTCAGGCCTGAAGAGCCACACAGGCTCATCGGCATCACGAAGCTGGTTCCACTGCGCACGAGTGAACGCCGGGTTCCTAAGATGCCGCGTACCTGGCGGGCTGACCGCAACAAGCTGCGATTCAGACAGCTTGTACTGCAGACGCGTCGACTCTGAAATGACGAAGAACTTGTTAGCGCCCGTCACCGCACCAAGTTCGGATGTTCCGTACTCACTCAGCGGGCTGAATGAACGCGCCAGCACCTCGCGGTAGAGACCGCGCGCAGCCTTCGGCACGAGAATGTCCGTCCACTTACCCGACTCGGGCGGTGTGACGTTGAGTTGCATGTAAGGCCGCACCTTGGCAAGGTCATCGGCAGTCTCGACATGCCACAGCGAGAAGGAGTCGCAGCCTCCGCGCCCCTCTGCGAGCAAAAGCACCACGTCCGCGAGGGCGTCCTGAAACTGCAGTCGCTCAAACAGAACGAGGTTCACGCGCTCGAAGCGCGATCGCAGCCAGGCGCGAATTGGCTCAGCGTACCCAACAGTAAGAAGTTCCGCAGGCAACACCATCGCTAAGCGACCCTCGGGCTTCAGGAAGCCCGCCGCATGAGCAAGGCTCGCCGCCCACGACGACGCGAGCCCACTCAGGCGAACGCCCTGCTTAAGCGCGGCCTCGGCGCTGAGACGCCGGGACGTTCCAGTGTGCTCTTGGTACCGGATGAATGGCGGGTTGCCAATCACCGCGTCGAGGTAGGGCACTGGCGCATCCAGCACATCGGGCGTCTGCAACTCAAAGAAGTCCGAGGCAATCAGATGTGCTTCGAGGGACTCTTCCGCAAGGAGACGCTCCGCCTCGCCGAGGGATGCCGCGTGGAGATCGACACCGAATAGCTGGCTATCCAGGTCATCTGCCTGGCCGAGTGCACGAAGCCTCCGACCCGCGGCGAGCAAGAAGACGCCGTCACCACACGTGGGGTCCATGACCCTAGCGTTGGGATCGTCCTGGATCGCCCATGCAGCAAGATGCTCGGCGATCGGTTCTGGTGTGAAGAACGCCCCACGAGCCTTGCGCAAAGTCGCGCTGTCGCCGGGTAGGAGGTCCACGCTGGACACTCTACGGGGGGCCTCGGACGTTGATCGAGTCGGCACGCCGAATCGAACATAGTTACGGTAGAACTCCCTCACGATCGGGGTGCCGACGTACCCTGGACGCATGATCCAGGAGTTCTATGACGAGCACGGCAGACTGGAACCGGGGGTACGGCGGACAATCCAACACAACTCTGCAACCCCGAAGTTCGAAATCATCGCCACCCTCGATTCGTTGACCCCCGAACGCTGGCGCGTCAGGGTGACGTTATTCGGCGTGACTGTGATCAAGCTCGATCAGGCCTTCCCCTCCAAGCAAGCTGCAGGCGCCGCTGCGGAGGCCGCTCTGCAAGAGCGCTTGGTTGCAGTTTTCGCTAGCTGAAGGGTCGGCGTTACGACTCAGGTCGATGCAGCCCGCCCCAAGCAGCACTCTCGGCGCAAGCAGTCGTCACGGGGGTCGCGAAGTGCGGCTGATACGTGCTGTCGCCCCAGCAGGGTGGCCCTATGTCCAAGGGTTTGGCAGAGTTGCTCGCATGAGCACATCGACACCGGCATGTGGCGCTCGTAACGGCGACTTCGCTTGCTCGTTGCCTGCAGATCACGCGCGCCTACCCATTCCCGGCGCTGCCGAGCATGGGGTGCGGTGGCGAGACCAAAACGGCATCAAGTACACAGCGTGGTGGTCAGACGAGTTTGCGGACGTTCGGATCGAAGAGCGATAGACATCTCGCACTGTCTAAGTAGATCCGACGTCGAACTGGTATGTTTTGCGCCATGTTGGATCCCCGCCTGGTCGCAGCCTTCAAGGAGTCGTTGGTCGGCTGCCTTCCATCGGTAGCTGCAGCTGCGGGTACGGGCGACGCCGCCAACCGCGCTGCGCAGCAGTGGATGTTCGACCGTGCGGCCAAGGGCTTCGCGAGCACCGGCACCCCGATTCCCACCCTCCACGGTCCTCCGCGTACCAACGCAATCTATTCGAACCTCGGGGGTGGACCGAAACGTCAGGGCGGTCTCGGTATAGCTGGTGGCCGGATTGCCTTGAGCCGCACGGGTGGTCAGGCCTCCCTTGCCGCGGAGCTGACTGTGCCGTTTATCGCGATCGGGGCCAACATAGCGGCTGACACCGCGTGGCGTTACGGCAGGGCCGTGTGGCAGGACAGGCGCCGGGCGAAGCTCGCCACTCGTCCGCGAGACCGTGACGCCGCCGGCAGTTCATAAGAGCAATCCAGTTCCTCGTTGCCTGCACCGCATCGCCCGGGCAAAGCGCATCGCATCCTTTAGCTCTGCACCCTCGTCTCGCACAATGCTCCCTGTAATGCCGCACAGGTAGAGCGAGGTGATATGGAGAACGCTGGTCCAGTCGTAGGAAGGCTTGGACTCGGAAAATCCGCCGTTCTCGATCGGTGCCCAGTCGATGGCCAGTCGGGCGGTGGCATGAGTGAACTGAGATGCCTCCTGCCACATCTCATAGAGCGCAGGGCCTTTCGTCCTCTTCAAAGCGGCGACGAACGCCCGAGCTTCGTTGTCGATCGAGGAATCGACGACGCCAAGCATCGATACATCCAAGGTTGCGAGAAGTGGGTCAAGCTCAGCGTCGGCTCCCATCGCGGCCAGATGCGATACGCGGCGCGTGTCGAGCCGCTTTGCTTCCGCCACGAGGCTGGGCATCGCGGCGGAGCGATCCTCTAGCTCGTGCAGCCACACCAGGCGCCCGGAAAGCTCGGCCAGGGTTCGCGCGTTTGGTGATGCAGATCCGTCGAGACCGGTGCGAGCGAGGCAAAGCAGAGCAAGGATCTGGTGGTGCAGGGCACGCAACCAGCCCACCGCCAATTGCGTTGCGGGGGTTGCCGGGAGATCTTCGATCCGACACCGTAGGACTGCTTTTACCCTTGCTTCCAGTCGACGCACTGACAGTGGCCTTGGTTGAACGGATACACGCGACTCCGCCACGGCATTCACCTCCCCCGGGGACTTCTTCCCCTTATAGATAACGGGTAACCTCGCTCAGTGACCACCGTAGACCGCAAAAAATAGACAAGCGCGAAGGGCTAGCACTCGCCCAAGAAGGGCTACCCGTAGCCATAGCAGCTTGCTCCCCCGGACACCGCCGCCGAAAGAGACGGGCACAGCCCCGTTACTCGCGACTGTCGTAATGAACGCTAATTGCGTACCCCGTTTCGCATTCGAGGAACACCTGATGGGGACCCACGTAGTCCTTAATTGGGCCATCTTCGAACTGGAGGGCAGCGAAAGATATAGCCCAAGGATACGCACCCTCGAAGGCGATCGACCAAGCTGAATTCGACACGTAGCCTGGCGGCAACGCCCTTGGCTCATCGACGCCTGGGCGAATGGTTGGCGGCTCTGTCATCCATCGCCGCCAGTCCCAGTCATTGAGGATGAACCGCGTCACGTACGGCACCAGGCCCTCAGCGACCACTTGCATGGTGTCAGGTTCGTTGACGTCCGCTGTCACGCTCATCGTGCTAACTCCTCCTGCATCATCCGACAGGCATCGGGCGCTTGCTATGCCGGACGTGGCGCACCATTTGATGAGGGCGACCGTCGTCGTACAACCATCCCCCTGCCAAGCTGTCCACCGCAAGTTAGGCCGTCTGGCGGCATCGCCAGGGCCTCAGCGAGACCTACTCGTCTCGCTCGCAAGAGCCAAGAACGCCGACGGAAGAAGGGCGGTGGTTCGGATGACCACCGCCCTTCGTCAAGGTCGACTATTCACGTCACCGCTGCCGTCAACGCGCTCGATCCGCACCTCCAGCGCGGGTGACATCTCTTGCAGAAGCGCCGCCCAGACCATCGTTTCGACGTAATCGTCTCGGTCGATCGGCTCCTCGTGCCACCGGGTTTTGCCTTGCTCGCGCGTGCGGACTCGATAGATCCCCGGTTCGATCAGCCTGCTCCGGAGCTCCTCGGGTAGCTCGCCGTTCTCGCCCTCATCGTCGGTAAGTCCGACCACTGCGACGTCGCCGACGAGGCGGGCGTCGCTGGCCTGCGGGACGTGGAATCGCCATAGAAACGTGGCGCGCCGGTTGAACGGTAAGTCGCGGATGAGCCCCTCCTCGTTGACGTACATCGTGACGCCGAGGTCGGGGATGTCGACCGCTTCAATCCAGCCGCCGACGGCCCGCTGAAAGTCCTCAAGCGAATCCAACCTGACGGCTCTGAGCGATGCGGTGTTGTCTGCCGGGATGATGATGCCCTGCACCATGGTGGTGTTCCTCCTTTGTGCGTGCGACCGGGAACCGGGATGGTTCTCGTGGAATCGCAGAGCACCAACGAGGCACGTTCATCGCTCGCGGCGAGGGTGAGGCGGGCGGCCGGCGAGCAAGCGTCCGGATGAACGAAAGCTCGAGCCGACCGCCCGGGTGAGGTGGAGCCGTCAGGTGCCCTGGGGCTTCGGCGGCGTCCGCGGCGTCTTCGGCGCCGGTGTCGCGTCGAAGATAGCGGCGATGGCGTCGCGTTTGCCCGCTGCCTCGCGTTCGATCTCATCGCGGACGTCTTCTGCGCGGCGTTGGATGTGCGGATCAGTTCGGGCCTTGTCGATCCAGGCTTCGATGGCGAGGCGGACTTCGTCGGTGACAGTCCGGTCGTTGAGCTGGGCGATGATGTCCAGCTGGATGCGGGTGGACTCGTTGAGTCTGACCGCGAGGGGTTTGATAGGGCCGTAGCCGAGTCCGTTAGCGGACGAGACCGAGGCGGGCGGGGCGGTGGTGTTGGACTCGCTCATGGGCGGGTCACCTTCCTTGACGGGTGCGGCCCGAGAACTCGGATGGTTCTCTCCAAGACCGCATACCGGCAACGAAGCTATGGAGCGGGTGCCAGGACTGAACTGCAACACCCGCTGTCCCCAGTGAACGACAGAACATGCCCGAGGCCAACCGTCCGATCGAGCGGACTTTCTATCGAAGACCAGGCGCGGCGCGGCCGATATGAGTCGGCCGCCACCTAGGCCGCATTGTGCCAGCAAGCTGCGGAAGAGCCCGTGTTGCCCGACCGACCGGCGCGATTGCCGCGAAAGACCCGCTCAGCAGTCTTGCGGCAGAGGGAACGCTGGTTCGTTGTCGTTGATTTTCCCGTTCACATCGCCCACCGTGGCGATGGTGCATGGATCGAGGTTGAGCGTGTCACCGGCATAAAGGACGTCTGGCTCCAATGCGGTCGGGTCGAACCGCCGCACTTCGTTGAGCAGCGACAGTTCGCCGGAAATCAGGCAGAAACGTTCGGCAACCGCGATCTGGGAGTCATTCGCTGCGACGACGTAGGCAGCGGGTCTGCCCTCCTCGCCCGACGCAGCCGTTCCCATCGCGCCCGGCCGCGGACCGAGATCTCGCATACCTACAAACGATTCGGCCTCGATCCGTCCGGGGTTCGCGTGAGCCACCATGGTGCTATCAGGATCACAGCGGTCTCGACCCTGCGTGGTCGACGAGCCTTCACTCGACGGAGAAGCGGAATGAGTCGGCGGACTCGACTGCGTAGGCACCACCGACTCCGTGACGTCAACGCCATCCGACGATGTACAGCCTGCGAGTGCGCCGACGCTGAAGAGGATAACCAGGAGGGTCGGTGTCACTCTGGTGTGACGAAGCTTAGGAGACATTGAGACCGTCATAGCGCAACTCCATGACCCACCACGACGGAGCAACAAAGTTGGCCTGCGTCCGCAATCGGATATTCCTGCCCCCCGTCACGACCCCAATGCGGGCGAACCCCGGCATGACCCCGTAGGTCTTGTTGATCCAGTGGGCGCCGTACTGGGTGCCACCAGCGTCGAGCAGCCGCACGAACAACTGGGCGTGCTCCCAATACGCATCTCCTGGCAAAGTCACGCTTATGAGCCGAGCCTGGACGTTCCCCTTCATATAGCGGTACGTATCGAAGCCCTCTTCGTACCCACTGCCTTGCCACTGCTCGTTCTGTGCTGGAACACGGTACGTAGTCCACGCCATTATATTGCCTTTCTAGATGATCCGCTTTTGCCTGAGATTCGAACAGTTACGCCAGGCGAAAACTTTCGAGCTCACTGAAGTCACCGCCGCGAGCAGGAGCAAGGTGGTTCTTTATGAACGCGTTGTCCGGATCCTCAAGAACAGCACGCCGAACCGCAGAATTGCATCCATTCTCAAGAGAGTCAAGGATCCGACGCACCTCCTCTTCGTCATCCCGCGAATGCGCATTCAGCGCTGCCGTCGCCATGGCACTCTGCCAGTACATGAAGACTTCGGCGTACCCATTCCCTCGGCGCCACACCACGGGAACATCGTTCGGCATGAAATTCGGCGCGATGTTTTCCAGGCCAGATTTTGCAGGAAAATGCAAATCCGGGCGGGAGCGGGAAGGGGAATGCTGCCACCGCCTCAACATACTCCGCGTGGATGCCCTCCAGATCTGTCACTCCGGCACTGGGCATCGCCCGAAGGAACTCCTCAGAGCTTCGAAGCTCGGGCTCGGCACTGGTGTTCGCGTCAGCCGCGAATGCGGATCCGGTCGACAAACCGAGCATCCCGACACCACTAGCGACGCCTATCATCAGCGTGCGTCGAGAAACGGCACGCCCTCGCTTGTTGTGCATACTTTCCTCCATGACGTGAAGTGGATGGTCATTGATTGTTGCAAACATCCAGGTCAACAAATAATCCGGTAATAAAGCGCGAGTGATACGAGGCCGGCTAGCGCGACTACGCCGGACCACACACCGAGCATGGTTAGCCGCGCCGTGCGAGTATGAGAGAACCACGCGACAATGCATGTAGCTCCAAAGAGCGCGACGGATGGCAACAACGTGAGGACTGACTCCACTATCGCCCCGGGTAGGCGGGTTCCGGGTGGTATCGCCGGGTACGCAAGCGAAGCGGTCAGCACGAACGCATACAGGAGCAAGACGACGCCGGGCAGGATAGTGGCTACGACGCGTGATAGTGCAGAAGTACGCAAGTCGACGTACGCAAACAGACTGATAGCTGATACCGCGATTGACGCCAGAATCGCACCAATCAGCAAGACGCTCGCTGCCAGCCCGCTCGGGCAAGAGTGAAGCTGTTGCCAAAAAACTAGTCCGCTCCACCACACTGCCACTGATATCGGGAGCGATAGTGCGGTGAAGAGCCATCCCAGCGCCTTCGAGGCTCTGCCCTGCACATCAGAGTTGCGAGGGCTCATGGCGCTACTCTCACTTGAATCGAGCGAAAAGTGCATCTGCGAAACCCAGACCGATTTGTTTCGACTCAGCATCCGACGGCGCAGGAACCCCTTCGTCCAAAAACTCCTTCAAGGCACGTTCGACCCAAATCCAGTGCACGAACAGGCTCGCCCCGCCCTCTGCTGCGTTCGCCTTCGAACCACCGAAGCGACGGGCCGCAAACTCTCGGTAGCGCCACGTCGAGTCCCGAGAGCACTCATACTCAATTTGACGAACACTCTCTAAGAAACTCATCCCTGACGCCATCAGCGACCGCGTCAAGTAAGCGTCGACATCGCAGAGTAGATCCTCCTGAGAGAACCGCCCCGAGGATGGACCCCCAACGTTCTTCTTGAACCAATCGCGAATAGAGGGCGACGACGCTCTATAGTTTGCGTAATAGTCGTTCCACGCGTTGACGAGGTCACCTGCCCACCCGGCGAGGTCTGCTGTTCGGGCCCACACTGTGGGTTCTTCCCAGACCCACCGTAGGTAGCCACGCAGGGATGCTGCGAAATGTGTCATACGCGGGATCTGCGAGTCGGCGGGCGCAGTGGCGATCGCCTCAAATGCAGCGCGGGCGTCTCGTCGCGCTTGCGCCCAGCCAACCGGCCGGTCTAGGTAGATGGGGTCGTTCTCTGACGCCGGGGCGTACAACGTCCAGACCGGAGCTTGGTAGTTTGGCTCGAGCCTCTGTATGTAGCGAAGAACGTAGTCGACGGGGAAACCGTCGGGATCGGCTGCCTCGGCTTTGACGATGTTCTCCGCAAAGTACCAGAGGTAGTCTTCGTCGAACTGTGTACCGGCTGACGTGGTCCGCAACGCCGTCGGGTACACGCTGTCGCTCCCAGCTGGTGTGGCTCGACTTGACTGAACGTTCTTGTCAATCTCCACCGAAGCGGAGGAATCGCTCAACGTTAACCCAGCGATCTGGTCATATGACCAAGATGGAGGGAGGCTGAAGCCGAGATTTCCGCTCCACCCCCAGGACATTGAGGCAATGAAGGCCTCTGACGCAAGACCTTCTTTGATGACTCTCGTGCAGACGTTCCTTGTTCCGTAGACGCCAATCTTGTACTTCACGGACAGTCGGTCGAGGTAGTACTTCACGCCGCGGAAGTACGGGAGGATACGCGAGGTTATTTGATCATCGATTGCGTCGAAATCAACGGCGAAGAATACCGTTGTCCCTTCCTTGAAGCCGAGTTGTCGAAGTCGTCTCGCGGCTTGGAATCCATGGTCGAGCCCTTTGGGACGACTGAACTCATTCTCGTTCGTGTTGTCTTCCTGCATGATGGGGAACGTCTTCAGTCCCGCCGCGAAAATCCGCTCCAACTCTCCGGGCGCGTATCTCTTGCCGTCGACGGTCAGGTAACGCCCAACAGTGCGGTACCCCTTTTGGTATATGAGCGCGCACTGTGCCGCGCTGAGTTGCGTGCTCATATCGCTTGCCGCGCCAGCGCGATTTTCATCTCCAGTGCTCACAAGGAGACCAGCCCACGTGGTGTAGTTGCCTACGCCGGTTTGCGGAAGCTCTGCGTACCTCTGAAATGACTTGGTGAATTCCTGGGTCGCACTGTCAAATTTTCCCGACAGCGGCGCTGGATAATCGTTGAATCGTAAGGCGCATTGGAACAACCGCACCCATCGTTTGCCGCTATCCACAGAGTTGAGCTGAACGGTAGCGTTTGCCTTCAGGCCGGACTGTGTTCCAGGTCCGAAGTTTCCGTTCGCGACGCCGTCTTTCATGTCCAGTTCGTACTGGATGCCGTACATGAGGCCGATCTGGGTGTTGCGCGAATACAGACCGTCCGTGGGTAGTAACGGAAAGTCAGCCCGCGACGAGTATCGCGCATTGAGCCACTGCTGAGCGGCTCGCTTTGCCTCCGTACCTGCGCCGATCAAGATGTACGCGTCCATGGTGAGCAGCGACTTCATGAGCTTCGCGTTCACTGTCATCACCGCGGATGACAAGCCGAGGTCGGCGTTGACGGTAGAGATGCTTGAGCTAACGGCGGCGTCGAACTTTCCGTTCTCCCAACCGCCGGTATACCCCTTCGTCCACAGCGCACCCTGGAGGATTCGTATGACCCGTGTCTTCCCTGCCGTTGTGGTTGGGCTGAGGGATCCAAACTGAGACGTGAAACGCGCTTGGGTTGCGGGGCCGAAGCTATCCGAGAGGGAGGTGATGCCGAGTTCTATCTGCAGCGCCCTTGTAGCCGCGTACATCGTCGGCCATCCCGGTTGCTCGTTCTCCGGGACCTTGATCCACTGTGAGTTCGTCTTGTATGTGGCATTCAGCCATTTCTGAAACTCAAGGACTTTCGGATTCGCCATAGTTACGCAGTTTCGGGTTCAGAGAAGTCGGAGAGAGCCGTACCGGAGCTGCTGACCGGAGCGGAAGAGTAGAGACCAGTTGCTCGACACCCAGGCAAGCCATTGTCGGGGATCACCACGGTCACTGTCGGACTTTGGGTGAGGCTCGGCCGTGTCGAATCGACGTCAGCGAGCGCGAAGCTCACTTCGTAAACATCGCCTACGGGCGTCGACGACGGGACGCCGAAGCGGCATGATCGTCGTTCGGAGGCTCCAACGCCTTGTTTTGCGTCAGAGGTGATGTCAGGCGTGGCTTCGACAAGGTCTGCGCCCGACGGAGTCAGAGAGTATTCAACCTCTACCCCTTCTGGGACACTGCCGGGCCCGACGTTCCGAAGCTGAACGATCGAAGGTACGTACTGGCTATCAAGAAGCGTCCATGCAACGACCAGTTCCGCTCCCCATGCCTGGACCGAGACCGCGCGGACCTCCAGCGTCGTCTCGACTGTTCCAAATTCGATGCGTGTTGCCACTGGGTCGTCGAACGTGTCCGAGGGATAGATGGCCGCCACCCGTGCCTGAGGCGCGAGTCGGACTGTTTCGGCGGGGATCGTGAAGGTCACGGATGAGGCAGTGCTGTTGGAAGCAGTCAGCACGCTTAGTTGGCCATTCCGGTCTTCGATCACTGCTCGGTCGGAAGCGGTCCAGATCCGTCCATCCCAGGACACCGTGAGGGTCGTGGGTCCTCCCGTTGCGTCAATCTTGATCAAGCATGGAAAGTCAACGTCTGACCTAGAGTCGCCGGCCGTGCCGAAGACGGTGGCAGTAACACGTTCCAAAACGTCGATACGCACTGACGGGGAGGGTGAGGGCGCAGCCGTCGGCGAATCGCTCGCAGCCATCGCAGCTTCGGACACCTGCAGTGTCGGCACCGCAGCGCCTATACCCAGCAATTGCAGAGCTGCGCGCCTTGAAATTTTGCGCGGGGTAGCCCTGACCATAGTCACCCCCGTTGACTGGCTCCCGGGTTCCGGCTCGGGATGATGCGGTGATCCTGCGGGAGTTGATTCGACATTATCGGCCGCACCAACATGCGTCTGTCCCCCAAACGGGTGGATTTCGCGAATGTCAACCCCGTTGACACCTGAGCCTCAGAACTCCGCTTTTTAAAGACCCGAGGCATGTTTCGTCATACACAGCGTCGCATGACTGCCCATACGGTGCTGTCACCTCAGTTGTACCGGCCTCAGTGTCTCTGGAGGGATGCGCGGGCGCGGCGTCAATGACTGACCATTCACAAGTCGCATTCAACAGCGTCGCGTTCAGGAGGGCCGCGGCTGTCGTGTGAAGCCCAGTTGCGTCGACACGTCTGGACGCAGTCGCTGGGTTGATACCTCCGCCCGAGTGGCTGAAGGCCATCATCTCTCGGCATGCCTTGGCTGGGGAGACGTGCGGCCAGCTACCGTCATTATGAAACCTCCTGTCCATCCGAGTCGGGCATACTGCGCGTATGCACTTCGACGCCAATCGATCTGTTGCGAGGCTGGACGATGTTCGACGCGTTCTTGTCAACGCGCGGGTGCTCGGTGATCTCCCTGCGGATGCCCGGATACGTGTCGCAGATGAGATGAGCGGGTGCGTCGTCACCGCACTCCTGCACGGCGCCACCCTCTCAGACCTGCGTGCGGATCTTCATTCGCTTCTTACCGTCGCCTACGACGTGGATGTCACCGCGGGCGACTGCGAACAACTGGCACGTGAGTTCAACGAGTTCATCGCACCACCCGCTCAACGCTGGTGAGCGGCGGCGGACAGGTGCGCGGGGGCACGAGTTGCGCTCCCTGCGTAGGGAGAGCTGGACGCGCGGGAGTGGTCACTGTTCTGGCGGGGGCGCTGTTTCTCAGCGGCTGTGCCGCCCCGGCAGCTTCCGGGCGGTGGGGCAGCGAGCAAAGAGATGAACCGTACGTGGATCTGCGCGTCGGCGGTCAGCTGGTCGGCTATGACGGGTGCAATTCGTTCTCCGGCACGTGGGAGGACGAGGGCGACGTGGCGGTGTTCTCCGAGGTATCCACCACCCTGGTGGGATGCCTGGGCGGACCTCCCCAATGGCTTGGCTCCGCGCGCACAGCCAAAGTAGATGGCGATCGACTCGTCTTCTTCGATGATGTCGGCGTTGAACTTGGGGCTCTCTCGAGGCCGTGACGCGCTCATTGGCGGCAACGGCGATGATGTTGCCGTGATCTGACGAACCGCGGCCGACACTCGGGGATAATCCAGCCGAACCTGTGATCGTGTCGCGTTGGTGTCGAGGAAGTTCCAACGGGTCTCAGGCCCGTGATGTGCGGCAGACGCAAGAGGACAGGCGGCGCCGTTCGTTCGGCGCGTGGGGATCGCGCCTAGGCGGGCCAGACGTCGATGAGGTACCGCTCTTCGCCGTCGTCGGCGGAGTCGTTGTGGTCTTCGCGCGGCCGCCGTGACCACGCAGCGCGGACGACGTATTCACCCGGTCGCGGCAAGGTCACTCCGGCAACGTCCCCGAGCCCGCCGGGTGGAATCGCTTGCAGCGTCGTGCTCGCAAGGTACACGCGGACCACATCGTGGTGGGGCCACACCAAAGAGTCGAGCGGCGGCTCCGTTGAGCGGTACCGGAGGCAGATCCCGACAAGTCCGGTGTGTGTCCCGGTGCTGAGCCATAACCCGAGCGGCGGGTGGGGTTCGAGCACCTCCCGCGCAAGTGTCAGTTCGGGCCACTCCGCAGCATCGACATCACCCAGCAGAATCAGACGGTGATCGGCCCCAACAAGAACGAACTCACTCCCCACCGATCCAGTATGTCGGGACGTACCTGCTGCTCGTCCAGCGGCACCAGACGCCGTTCCGTCGCAGATCGCATCCGCCGCGTATCGAGACGACACCGGTCCTTGAGCCTGCAGGTGTTCACTCCGGTGTCACGTCAGGCTCGTTGCACATCTGTGCGAGGGCTAGACCACGACGGGTGAGGAGACGCTTTATGCAGGGAACGAGCAGGACACGGTCGACGATGAAACCGCAGACCAGTGCGGACAAAGATACGACATCCGTCATACGCGTGACGCCCTCGCAGGGTTCGAAGATGTGCCAGTGCCGGAAGTAGGCCAACGGGCCAGAGGTCTGCTCGTCTTGGGAGAAGACGGGTTCGACCATCTCGGTAATCTCGCTTGTCAGCGCCCACCAGATGCCGAAGTGCTTCGCCTTCCACTGCACATGCTCACCGAGGGCAATACTCCCCGACGTCACGCCCGACACAGCTCGCTCTTCGGTACCGACCATCGACCGCTGGTGCAATCCGATGTCCGTCGCGAGGAGGAATGCGCGTTCGGGACTAGCGGGAATGCACGTGACGACCGTGACCTCACTCACGAAAGCCCTTAGAGCAGTCGTCTTCGCGCTTCCACCATCGTGATGGCTTCTGACGTCTGCTCGGGTAACCAGCTATTGTGACGACGTTGCGGACGACGCGCGTCACGTTCAATCCCCCTGCCGCATCCGGCGGTGGATTGTCTTCTCAGTAACCCCGTACTGCGCTGCCACTTCTCGTGCTGTCCGGCCCTGTTTGCGGATCAGCTCCCGAATGTGCGCCATCTGTTCCGGTGAAATTTTGCGCCGCGGTCTTCCCCGTAGTTCGCTCGACTCGGCCTCGTCGGGTGCAGGGGATCCGGTGTGGGTGTTTCGCCGCTTGCTGTGGGGTGAGGTGTTCGTCGCGCAGGGGCGCGTGTAGCGGTTCATTCCGTCGTCGAGTCCGTTGTTGCGCCACCCCGCAGACTGGAAGAAGGCTTTGGCGGGACGGTTGTCCACGTCAACGAACGCAGCCCACCCCCGGGCCGGCGGATGCCCCGACCAGCTGAGCGCCGCGGTCAGCACCCTGTGTCCAAGACCGGTCCGGCGACGACGAGGGTCGACAGCAAGGTCCGTGACGACGTGTCGTCGGCCGTCCGGATCCCACACCACACCGACCAGACCGACCGGGCCGTTGTGGTCGTGCACCACGAGCTGCGGCCCGTCTATGCCGCTGACAGCGGCGTGCAACCACTCCTCCTCGAGCGGGCCGAGCGTCGCGCTCAACGTCTCGTCACCAAACCATGCCTGGACCCAGGCCCAGTCCTGTCGAGCGAACAGGCGGAGGGAGAGTTCCGTCGTCGTATTCGTCACGGTGCCTTCAGCTGGTTGGTTGTCGTCGGGGCCTCTTCCTCACGCTCGGAAGATCATGCGTTCGGCAAAGACCATCTCAGAAAAATTTGGTGGGTGTCAAAGGTCCGCGTCCAGCTCTCACCATTGTGAATCCCCGTGCTCGTAGTCTGGCTACGTTGTGATCTCGCAAGACGCAACGCGTCGCGAACAAACTCAGCACTGCGAAGATCCAGCGCCGAGATGGGCTTGCGCAGCAGTCAACCAGACCCACCCGACGCGCACCATCGGCGTTACCGCGCGCAGGAACAAGTGCTATCGCGCCGGGCATCTTCTGTTCGCGCACCGGCTCAAATTGCTGTCGCTGGGTTTGCGAAGAGGGAATCGCCGACCACTGCGATTGAGGGGAGGCAGTGGCCGGCGAGGAGCAGGGGTGACACCGCTCCGGGGACACGATACTGCCTGACGCACATCCCAGTGCGAAAGCCACTCCGGGCCGATCAACGCGCGCCAGTTCACTTCTGATTGCAATACAACGGGGCATGGGGCTGTCTCCCAGGAAGTGCGTTCACCCGGTGAGTTTAGACGGCGGCCTTCGCCCCGTATGACTGCAGGTCCTCCGTCGTGACAGCAAGCCCTCGTCCCCACTTGTCCGGCTGTGGGTGGTCCTCGATCACGGTGCCGACGCAACATGCCTTGAGCCGTGATGGGCCAGCCTTACGCACGGACGACGTCGTAGGTGGTGCGGATGAGTCCGTTGTCTGTTGCGTGGTTGCCTCGCACCGTGAGGCGCAACTCGGTGTCGAGCGTGCCGAAGAGTGAGCGCCCCGATCCGAGCACAATCGGCGCGGTGGAGATCGTGAGCTCGTCGACGAGATCCGCCCGAAGGAATGCCTGAATGGTTTGCCCGCCGTCGATGTACACCTCGCGAACGTCGAGAGAACCGAGGAGTCGAGAGGCATCGTCGACTGATGCCGCGGCGCGAACGCGCGGGTCGTCGATGGTGCCACCGGTGGTGAGGACGATGACGTGTGTGCCGTCGAACGGCCACGTGTCGAAGCGAAGGACGGTGTCGTAGGTGGCGCGACCCATCACAATTGCGTCGACTGTGTCGTAGAACGTTTCCCAGATGAGCGCGGGATGAGCGTTCGACTCGTCGACTGTGTGACCGGTTGTGGGTAGGTTGGTCAACCAGTCGAGGGTGCCGTCCTCGCGGGCAATCTTGCCGTCGACACTCGTGCCGATGAACACGCGTCCGCGCCAGGTTCTCATTGTCATTTCCACATCTCCAGGAATCGTTCGAGGGTGATCAGCGGCGACGTGTTATCGAGACCGACCGCTGACCGAAACAACGACCCGTGCAAGGCGTCGAGGAGCAGCATGCCGCCCACCGTCGGGTCGTGAAGTCGGGGGAGGTCCATCGCTTGGAGTAACTGCGTGATCCTCTGAGCCTGCAGAGTCCATCCTTTAGCCAGAAGCGAAGCGAGTGCAGGATCCTCCAATTCGCTGAGCACCTCCGACAACGCGTAGACCGCACCAGCTGCTGAACTGGCACCAAACTCGCGACCGACGTACTCAGCGAGGGCCCACCCGGCGTCGTCGCTGACATCGAGCAACTCCTTCGAGGCGCGCTCAACCCAACGCTGCACCAGAGACTGCAGCAGACCGGCCTTCGACCCGAAGCGCTTGATGAGACCAGCCGGACTGATACCCGCAGCTGGTGCCACCTCGGCCAACGTCCAGGGCGTCAGTTCGGTGCGCTGCTCCAACGCGGTCACGATGCGCGCTAGTAGCTCTTCGTCGGCGAAACGGCGAGGACGAACCATGTCGTTAGTAAACCACAGTTTACAAACGTCGGTCTGGTGCGCGGACGATCTATATGCTGCAGGCCGGTGTGCGACGCGCGTGAGCACGGCTGAAGCGTCCCTCAATGTTCATTGCGTGGTGGGTTGCGGCTCGTAGCCTGACCTCATGCCCACTCTTCACACGTCACCGGCCGTCAGCCCGCGTCGACAGGTAGTCGCAGCCGCGCTTCTTCTGGGATCCGCAATCCTGCAGTATGTTGCGGCGGCTGAGAGGTGGCTGGTCGCTCCGGCGTCGTGGACGCGCTCCGACCGGTGGGTGGAGGACCATCTGTTCGACTACTCCTACCCAGCTGACCCCTGGGAGAACATCGGAGCTGCCGCCCAGTGGTTCGGAGTGGGGTACGTCATGCTCGCGCTGGGGGTCCTGGCTCTCGCAGGCACTGGAGGCGGGTCCGGGAACCAGCTTTCGAAAGTGTCCGCCGTGGTGGCGGCCATGTCTTCCGGTCTGATCGGTGTGCATGCGTTTCTGTCAGGAGTGCTGGGTCAGCCGACATTCCTGCAGGGACCTCTCGCTCTGTCCGCCGTTGTCGGGCCCGTCGCGCTTCTCGGTACCGCATTGGTGTACGCCCGATCATCACCGCTCACGGCTCTCGCCTGCATCCTGCTGCTGATCACCACTGTGCCGGGGTACCTCTTCGCGTCCATGGGTGTCGCTCCCGCCGTGATCGGCACGCAGTCCTACGACACCACCCCGCACACGGAGACGGTCGTCGCCACGAGTACGGCCGCTGCCGCCTTCGTCCTGATGACCGCCGCGATGGTCTCAGCCCTGCGTAGGCGACGCCGACGTGAAGGCACTGCGCGGTTCGTGCAGCAGAATATGATCGGCGCATGATGAACGCGTCGAGCGGCCAGGAATCGGCCATCAGCGAAATAGTGGAACGCCTCAAAGAGCAGTTCCCTGGTATCTCGCCGCAGACCGTACGAGCCGCGGTTGACGCGGCCAGGGATCACTTCTCCCGTGCAAGGATCAAGGACTTCGTGCCCCTCTTCATCGAGCGCGAAGCGCGAGCCCACCTCGAACGACCCCTGCCGTAGTCGCGTCGCTCAAGCTGTATACCCGATCTGCTGATGATGGGGGCCAGGGCGACGATCGCCTATGTCCGCGTTCGCCTGACCGTGCCCTCCTACGGCAATTTGGGGTCACTCCGATCCCTTCGGTGATTCTCCTGGCTCGTCGACCGACTTGTGGCGTCTGCGAAACAGTCGGACGACGTGTATCTCCCACACGAGACTTAGCGCTGTCGTGAGGATGAGAAACCCCGCGACAGCCCACTGCCCCGGTGTGTAATCCGCGACGAACACACTGACCACACCGAGAGCAATAAAGAGCAAGAGGAGAACGCTGTAGAAGGCCACGAACACTTCATGCCTTCGCTTCGTCATCCCGTAGAGCTGGTTGGCCACGGTATCAGCCTAGCCTTCCGCATCTGGCCCTCTCGGCTGCGGCGATATTCCGCACCAGACGGCGGTGGGCCCGGCTGAAAGTCTGTCAGCGGGGCGGATGGGAATGAAGGCGTGAAACCTCAGTCCACTTATCCGGCGGTCAGCTCCACGATAAACGTCGTGAATGGCCAAAGCCCGCACGCGCCGGCGATCGGCAATCGTCCTTGGGGTAGCTGCTGCTACATCGATTCTGGCAATCGTCATGTCAGTTGTCGCGGGACAGACGGCGCTTGCTATCGGCTTTGGAATTGTGCTGATATTCCAGTCAGCGCAGCTCATCTGGACGTTGCAAGAACTCCGCCGCAGCGTTCATGAACAGAAGGATCTTACCTAATCGAGGGGGTGCCAAGACATAGGAGAGGACGCCTCGGCGACCCGATTGAGTGACTGGGCCTCGCTCGGTGGACGGGGATCGGCTCAGGCGTGTCTTTCAGCGATGCGACTTTCTCGCGTCGAGGCATTCCGTCTAGTGACGGGTTGTGAGGGACAGTCCGTCAGGGCTGCTGGCTTGGGTGAGCCATTCTTCAATGATGGCGTGCTCTAGCTTTGCGGGACGGCTGCCGTAGAACCTGAACATGAGGGGGACGGCTGGGTGTAGCCAGACGGAGCGGTATCCGTGGCCGGGGTCTGGGACTTGCAGCATGAATGATTCGCCGCGGCGTAATTTGTTCATGACGACGACGCGGAGGTGCGCGAGCTCACGGTCGTCGATGTCGAAGGTTGTCTTGGTTTCGTACTGGAGTTGGCCCACGCCGCTATCGTATTGCGACCACGGCGTGCGTTTGATGGAACAACCATTGGTCGAGACCGGTGGAACGGGCGAGGCAGTGGCGGCGAGCGACTGACGACGTCTGATTAGCGTTACGCCGCAGCGGCCCCAGAGGCCGGGCGTAGCCGGGGCTGTTCATCTTCTCGTCTTCCAGGACGGCTATCCTGCCCGCATGAATACCGCGTGGAGATGGGGTTGCGCAGCAGCGGTCGCTCTCATGGTCGCCCCGATGATTTGTTGGGGAGCCACGACATACGGGGTGGAGTCTCTCGAGTGGGATCCTGAGTTCGCCTCGTACAACTACGCGGAACGCCCTGGAGGGGTGGTGGTCCCGGTCGTTGGGGTGACGGTCGCGGCGTTGCTGGTTGTGTTCGCGCTATGTGCCATTGCGGCCGCGGTGCGCATCGCTGTCCGAAGGCGCGGCGAGAGGGTGCTGCCACCAGCACCCCAGATAGTTCGGACAACACCCGCGCATCAGGTCGAGATCGCGTTGTCAGAGCACCGCTCCTACCCCTGAGCACCATCCCGACGCAGGCCACAGTCCGAGGCCAGACGTATCGGGCTTGTTCTAACGGGTATCGACGTGGGGACGAACACCCCCGGCGGCCTCTGTTTCACTCAACAGTTCCGCGGCTGTGGACAAGGTGCACTTCGACGCCACCCGCTCTCTTGCTGGCGGGGTTGGTGGCGGCGATAGCCGATGCGGTCTCTTCGTCGGGGGCGTCGAGGAAGTAGACCTTGCTACGGACGTTCGAGAAAGAGACTACTTCTGGGCGTCGAGGCTGAGTTTGACGACGGCTTTGGTCTCTAGGAAGGTGCACAGCACGCCTGCAATCGTGAGTTCGCAACCGAGCTGTAGGGCCTGCGCGGCGGTGAGAGAAAGGTCCGTCTCCCGGGCCTCGAAAACAACGTGCCATCGGCCGGAATCGTCATCCGACGGATGCAGCACGGTGGTGGTGTGGGCGTTGCGGAGTTCCAGCTTGATGAGTCCCGTGTCACCGTCTTCGGCGTCGTGGGGAAGCACGCGGATCGACCCCGCCACGACATACCCCGCTGAGAGGAATTCATCGACCCAGCCCTGCAGCGTCTCCCTATCGCACACCACCAACTCCACTCTGTTCGTCGTTACCTGCTACGAGGTTTGCGCCACCCGCCGTAGCTTTCCTCACTAGCTCCCCGACGCGAGTTAGGAACGACGGCATTGGGGCCGGACGCATACCAGGAGTGGAATGTCCACCTCGGACTGAATACTGCGCGTGCGCGGGGAGATGTGAGAGCCTCACTCCGAGCGTACGCCTGTGAAAGAGCGAGGTGTGGTCAGACGGGAGCGATGTGGGAATCTCGCGAGAATTTGCGACCGCAGTGCAGCGACTGCTGAAAGTAAACCGGGGACTCGTCGCGCGGGGGAGTAGCGCCATTCGTCCGGGTGAGTATTCGGTGCAGCGCGGCGTGCTGTGGGTCAGCACAAAGGATCATCCGCACGTCGACGTCCTCATTCGTGACCTGCGCGACAACGTGTAATCCGAGGCCAACCACGAGGCGGTGAGGAGACCATGCCCGAACGCGTCGACGCAGTCATCCGCCGCACCCTGCAAACCGCACCGCACACACAGATCCACTACAGCACAGCCGTCACGGTGGACAGCTACTTCCAGCGACCTCACGCCCTCTACGTCCATCCAGCGCACGAGACCACCGTCGAAAAACTTCGCACCGAACTGGGCCTCGAAAAGTGATGCGGTGTCGGCGCCGCCAGTTGCAACAGCGACGATCCGAGACGGGATCGAGCCGCGAGCTCGGCATCTAAGTCGTAAGTCACACTGTGAAAGAAAGAGGTCGGTGTCCCCGCACTCGAGCGGTAACGTCGACCTCTTCGCATACAGATGTTACGCAGTCTCGGCCTTGTACTTTTCTACGATGGAGACAGGCACGCGTCCCCGGTCGCTCACGGTGTGTCCGTTCTCGCGGGCCCATTGCCGGACCGCTCCGAGATCCACGTCGCTCTTGACCCGGGTGGCCCGACGCCCCGTGCGCGGCGCGGCGGCGGATCCGGCGGAGCGGGCAACATTCACGAACGGGGCGAGTGCCTTGTAGAACGTGTCGGCATTTTCTTCGGAAAGGTCAATTTCGTATGCACGTCCCTCGACGCAGAAGGTGATCTGCTTGCCCTCTCCGGTGTCGAGGACGGTGCCGTCGAGATCGTCGACCAATTGTGTAACGCGTCGAATTGCCATGTAGGAAACGCTGTACCGCTATGACCCACATCGTTAGTTGCGCACGCGTTAGCTCATACCGATCGAGTACCAGGTCTTTCGTTCGGGAGCGAAACCGAAATATTGCGCGTCTTCTGTTCTCGTGCAGTCGGTGCGCTGAGACGGAGGACGCCCTCACCTCAGACCGGAGGTGGGGGCGACCCGGCGCGAGGTGCTTACCAGCGTCTGGGGGCGGCACGAGACATACGCGCGCCCGTCCCGGCGAACGGGAGTATTACGGTGCCAGTCCCACTCCCCATGAGGCGCTGAAAACCTGGCAGAACGAAAGGCCAGCCCCTCCCTTAGGAAGGGGCTGGCCTTTCGCGCGGTAAAGAGCGTCAGACCTGCTGTCGATGCGTTCGACGGGCGATGATGAGTGCAGCGATGCCACCGAGGATAAGGATGCTCGCTCCGACCCCGGTAGCCGCGGTACTGGTGTTGTCGAAGCCGGTGATTGCCAGACCGTCGCTGACGGTCAGTGCCGCGTACGCGGAACCGCTTGTCGCGCCGCGTACCTCGACATTGTGTGCACCGACTGTCGTCGCGGATGGGATGGTCACGGTCTTTGAGATCGTGCCTTCTGCGCTGGCCGCAGTCGACAGCAGCTTGACCGGCGTGGAATGCAGCCAGATTTCGACGGACTCGCCGGGCGCGAGGCCAGCTGCGTTGACCGTGACCTGATTCCCCCGCACGACCGTACTCGGCGAGAGCGAGATAGCGATCGGCGTCGAGGTAGCGGTGGGCGAGGGGGAAGGGGCGTCAGTCGGCTGCGGTGTCGGTGTTGCTGTCGGCGTGGCCGTGGGCTCAGGTGTCGGAGTCACCGTTGGTGTCGGGGTGGGGGTGGGGTCGACCTTCTCGGGCACCGTGAAGGTGTACGGCTCGATGATGTCTTTGGTGCCGAAGCAGTCGCAGTGCTGGACGAACGAGCTGGTGATGTGGCGCGTGTAGGTGCCGGGGGCGAGGGTGATGGTGTCCGTGAAGATTCCGGGGCCGTCGACGTTCGTCCACTGCGAACCGCTCGGCGGGTGGAACCAGGTGCGGTTACCGGCTTCGTCATCGACGTAGGACTCCAGGAGCGCGCTGGCTCCCGTTTGTTCAACGTCGGGCCGGAGGTCGTATCCAAGGGTGAGGGTGACGTCGCCGTTGTCGTTCACGGTCTGCTCGGGACCGCTCGTGATCATGACGAACGTGTCGCCGTAAGGTACGGCGATGACTGTGAAAGCCCCTTCGTAGAGGGGCAGGACGTCGGAGCAGTCCACGCCACATTCAAACGAACCCTCAATCTTCAAGGGGTACGTTCCGGCGGGCAGGGACACTGTTTCGGAGAAGGTGCCGTCCTTCGCGAAGTGGACATCCCAGGACTTCAGGGGCGGGCCGTCAGCCGTGGGGATTTGAACGAACAGGTTGGTCTCGTCCACGCCCGGTGTGATCTCGTAGTCGAAGCTGATCGTGGCCGTCAGTGGCGTGTCGATGTCGACTCCCACGCGGGAGATGGACGACCACGGGGTTCCGTTCGGTAGGCGAGCCTGGTCTTGCGACTGCGCCTCGGCGTTGGTTGTCGAGGTTGTCGATGCCTGGGCAGCTCCCCCCAGGCCGAGGACGACCAGCCCAGACGTGATGAGGACGGCGGCCAATGCGTGGCCTGCCCGTCTGGCGCGGCGAGTGAGTGCGGGTCGGGTCAAGGCGGTTCTCCCAGGGTGTGAGTGAGCGCCGGGCGGGCTGGCCGGCGAGCGCCTGCTTAGGACGGCAGGCAGGGTACGTTCGCAGATTACCAATTTCTATTGGTTACAGCCAACTCTTCTTGGTTTCAGGGTTGAGTAGTGAGTACCAACCCCGCGAGCACGCCCGAGTGGGCCGAGTTCGCGCGGGAGCTCGGGATGAATCTCAGACGTCGACGGAACGCGCTTGGTCTGACGCAGGAGGCGGTCGCTGAAAGGGCGGGCATCTCGCTGTACGCGTACCAGCAGTATGAGCGCGGGGCGGTTACGCGCGGCGGAGCCGCGACGAATCCGCGTTTGGCGACGGTAATGGTGATCTGCGGCGTGCTGGATGTGTCTATCCAGGACCTCCTACCTTCAGCGCTGCGGCTTCATTCGCAGTAGAAGTGAGCCCTGCGCCACAGAACGGGTCATGGAGGAGAAATGCGCGTTCTGAGCCGAGAGCACTGAAGCGACGATCGTCCTCAAATTCTCTATTCAGGTCGGCGACGTCTTCGCGCATTTATCGAGCGCGCGAAGATCATCCATCTGGGATTAGGTTGACAAGCCGGTCGCGCGAGAAACTCGCAGAGTTTCGCCTGCGGAGGGCTAGTAGCTGAACTTCGCATGAAACCATAAGCCGCGCAGGAGTCCGCGACTAGCATGGAGATGCGACCTCAGAACATCTCACGCGATCCAGCATGAGTGGAGTCGATCACTCTCTGAACAATTGCGCGGATAGAAACGTAACAGATGGCTTTCGCTTGATGAAACAATTGTTGCATGATTTAATGAGAGAATGACTATCGAATACGAATTGCGGACCGTTCTATCAGAAGACGAGATCGAGGAAGTTAGATTATCTCTAATTAATTTGCATGCTCGGAAAATTCACGACGAGGCGCGCATCGAGCGTTGGATCTTGAAGACCCGCGACTCAAGTCTTGAGAAGGCAAACAATCAATGGTTAAGGATAAGATCGAACCCAGACGGCGATGAGATGACATTGAAATCTGACGCCGCGCCTGGAGAATCGACCGAAGTGAGTGTGAAGGTGTCGGACGCTAGCTCCGCCGTCGAACTTCTCAATCGCGCTGGTTTACCCACTGAGCGTCACCAACTGACTCTGCGAGAAAAGTGGAGTCTCGACGAGGTTGTTGTAACGTTCGACACCTGGCCTCTCTTGGGAACTATCGTAGAAGTAGAGTCAACTCTTAGCTTGACTCGCGTTCACGACGTTATATCGGAGTTGGGAGTGCCTGTAGATCGCTTTTCAGACAAAGGTGTCGTACAATTATATGATGACGTTGTTGGAGTTGACGTTCTGGCAATATCGAACCTGGATTTCCATACGTCGGTGCGCTGACCTGCCGCGAAGGTTCGGTACCCCAGAAATTCGCCGAAATTTGTGAGATGTCTCGTCCGTTGATTCTCCCAGACCGGGAGGCCTGATGGGTCCAGCTGAGTGTCTCAGTCGAGGGAAACACTCCGTTCTCGGCTCTCGTGCGCGGGCCATCCGGTCCCGCGAGCGTCTTCGAGGGCGAGTGACTTGTTCGGAGCGTATGCCGCTATCCCGCCGATAACGAGCGACCAAATGGCAGGTAGCCGACCGGTTCATTCCTCGGACGCGCCGCCGCGTTGCGCACCGATTCCGTCGGCGCCGAGGTGACACTGGTTCCGATTAAAATATCGCGGAGGGCTTGGGTCGCAATCTCAGACGAGGTCAACACCAAAGTTCACTTCTACATTCTGCGAGCACGCACGTAGTATCCGCCCACACCATCGTCAGGCGAAGCAACATCATCCCGCCAATAGTCGACAAGCGCTTGATACAAGATTGCCAAACGGACCTCGTCCGCCGTTGACTGTTCTTTTCGCAGCTCAGGTATTGGTTCTCGAACGATCCGCGTGTAACCCAGTGCGTCGCCTATAAAACCTGATCGGAGTGTCTCGTATCGTCGCAGCTCAACCACCTCAAGACGGTTGTCGCGCAGGAGATTCTTCCACTCGCTTTGAGCGCGGTAATGACAATGATGCCAGCGGTCAGTGAACCACTCCCTGTAGCGTCGAGCTTCATCGGCGGTTACTGATACGCTTTCACGACCATAAAGAAGCGTCTTCTCCTTGTTCTCAGATGGAACAGTGAAAGCAAACGTACCTCCCGGCCTCAGTACTCGAGACACCTCCTTGACAACATCTCCGTCGCAGGCAATGTGCTCAAGCGTCGAGTTGCAGATTGCGTACTGTATCGAGTTATCCGCAAATGGCATGCGTCGTGCGTCGGTGTGCAAAAGATCCCGGTAGAGTCCCGTGTCACGTGCTAAAGCTATGTCTCGCGCTAGGAGATCCACTCCCACTGCTTTGCTCAAATTGATAACGGCGGCGAACTTTCCATTGCCACACCCAATGTCAAGCACACCCTCAGGGGGAGCGTCGTAAAGCGCCGCCTCGATCGCGCGGAGTAGCGCGAGAGCTGGGCGGTCAGGCCAGGCCCGGAGTGCTCGCGCGAGCGGATCGTCGGGCACTTCGATGGTTAGCGTTCCGCTTGCTGGCTCGGACATGCGGATCAACTCCAGTGGATTCATGCTATCGAAATCACCTTTATACGGGTCCGTCGCTCGCCAACTTCGCGCCGAGAGCCGACGTTTGCGCCGAGCAGCACAGATGCGAGAGGTGAAACATAGGAGATGCGTCCCTCTCTCGCGCCGAGCACTATGTAGCTACCGATCACTACCGTTTCTTGCTCTTCTGACTTCTCCCATTCGATAACGACCGTTGATCCAATCTGTACTTCGCCTTCCGTCGCTCCGGGCAGGATTCTGATCGCGTTTTTCCGGATCTCTTCGAGTTCCATCTTCTGTCGATACCACATCTTCGCGTCTTGCTGGACGGCATCAAAAGCAGGATTATCGTGCCAAGTCTCCGACGTCTGCGTCGTAGATTCGTGCGTTCCAGATAGGGCCGCTCGGTATTTCTCGTCTGCGTCTCGGATCGCTTCGTCGAGGGCCACGAGATCTTCGCTAAGAAAAAAACTTGTGACACGATCTAACTCTCGTCCCTTGCTGCGATGGCTAAGCCCATCCGGTGGACATGTCGGTACGGCTGGCCGGGATGCGGGTCTTCGACGAACGTAGGTGTGTATGCTTCCCACACTTTTTTCCAGCCCGGCAGATGCGCCCAGACCTCGCCGGGCTCAAGGTAATGCTCGTGATCTACATGCTTCACGTCTACGGGCATCATGTACTCGGCAGCGAAGATTCCCCGGGGTGTCACGGAATTTGCTAGATTTCCGATGATTGTCGAAAGAGGAGTAGCAAAATTTCGTGAATAGTGCCACGAGCAACTTGTCCAAGCGAGGTCGAACCGTCCATCCTGATGTAGATCCGCGATGTCTGAAACAAGAATTGTTAGGGTGCCGGAGGCTTCCAGCTCAGGCCGGATGCGGGCCAGGGCTTCTGCATCGATATCGAGGGCGGTGACGTTCATGCCGGCCTCAAGGAGTGGGTATACAAACTTTCCATCCGATGCGCCTGCAACTAACGCGTTGCGAACGCCGTTTGATAACGCGAGTTCTCGTACGAGCGGGAAAAATGTCCTTGTTCCGGCCCATGATGTTCTATTATCGGCGTTCATCCTCATGATAGTCGGCTCGCAATCGCTTCAACGACCTCGGCAGGGGCAAGATGACTCGTATCGATATGGATCCCAGGAAGTTGCTCGTAGTACGCTTCAATCTTCTCGTACACTTCCTCCGATTTTTTCATCCAGTGCGAGTCGGTTCGACCTCGTCCGCGCATTCGACGGAGCCGAGCGTCTTGGTCGCAATGTAGTACCACGACGACGTCAGGTCGGAGAAACAGATTCGAGGAATCTTCCAGAGTCGAGCCCATCGCTCGGTGATACGCGTTGGCGCGATCGAAGTAGCTTTCTAGCACCACAGAATATCCTTGCTGTAGCTCGTCTTTGACTCTCAGTTGCGACACGCCCAAGGCGGCTAAGTACACTAAATGCCTCACGTTGACGTCCTTCGCGGCCTCCGCAACCCTCCTTGCTGGCGTGAATTCAGATGGGATTGACGGCATGAACTTTGCGCGGATTCGATTTGCTAACAGCGGAGCAACGGTTGTTTTCCCGGTCGCGGACATTCCTTCGACGACTAGGAATCGTGACGGATGAACCTCAGTTTTCATAGCGAACATCCGGAATGCCCAGAACGACCTCGTTCCGATCGTTTGAAACGCGGACAACGTTGTTGTTTACACGGCTCCAACGGAAGGCCTGAGCTCCGGTGCCTACGGCCTTACACGACATGGTGAGACCGAACTCTGGGTCCATCTCGATCCGGTCGATCGACGACGCACCACGCGGGGCGCAGCCCACAGTTTTGCTCGGATCGAGATCGTCGTCGAACGCAACCTGGATGATCTCGGTTTCACGTGCCCATGCAACGAGGGATTCCAACAGACCCAGATCGTCGCATACGAGACCAGGCCGACCTGCGGCATTCCCAACGGCCCGAAGCTGGTGAAGCTTCATCAAGGTCGCCCCGTTCTCCGCAGCGGTGCGCGCGAGCTCAGGAATCTCACGTATGTTCTCGCTCGTCACGGTCGAGGTCACGCCCGTTCGGATACCTTCTCGCGCACTGATTTGTACGGTTTCGAGCGCGTGCCGAAACGATCCCCGTCGCCGGAGCCGATCGTGAACATCTTCCAAACCGTCGATCGATACGCGCAAGTCGTCGATGTTCTGGCTCATACTTCGGATCTTCGCCTGAGTGAAGCGATGACCATTCGTGCAAATCTCTGTGGTCATTCCATTTTCTCGCGCGTACTGCAGCGTGTCGTGAAGATCTGGATGGAGAAACGGCTCCCCACCAAGGAGAACGACGTGCGACGTGGCATAGTTCTCGCGAAAATGGTCCATCACCTCTCGAACGTCCTCGCGGCCGATTGTTGATGGGTCCTGAAGCTTCTCGCCGTGGAAGCAGTGGCCACAACTGAAGTTGCATCGATACAGCAGTTGGATATAGAGCGTGTCAATACGTCGAATGCCCAGTTCCTGCCCGATCACGGTTACTCCTCCTTCAGCGCTGCGCGCACCATCTAGGCGAGGTCTCAGCGATGTGGCCGCCGTCGTCCGTGACCCGGCACCGTGCACGACCTGCGCGCACGCTTCGGGTTGCCTATAGATCGAGACTAGCTACATGCAACTTGCAGTCGCAAGTAGCCAGCGGCGCGTATCGATCGCTAAGGGTGTGCGTGTCTCGTAGCGACATGCCCGCCAGGAGAAGCGAGGATGGTTTTCATGCCGGAGCACTCTGAAGACAAGACCTGGGGTTCCGTCGCCCGGGCCCCAAGGCTCTCGAGTGAGGAATCCAGGCGACGCGTGATGGGCACCGCAGTTGGGATGCTGGAGCGCACTGGCCTGACGGTCAGCTTGGAGCATCTGAATCTGGAGGATCTGATCCGTGCGGCGGATGTGCCTCGCAGTGCTTTCTACAGGCTGTGGCCAGCGAAGGACCGGTTCTTTGCGGACTTGCTGGTCGAGTTGGCCACCACGTCCGAGTCGAACGACGCGATGTTCTATCCGGGGACACAGGATGTCGCCTACGGGGTCATCGAGAAGTACGAGCGTCTTCTCGCAACGCACGATGGGCGTGTGGCTGTGCTGCGTGAGGTGGCGCGAGTGGCTACCCGCGTCAACTTCGAGCACTTCAGCGAGTCCGTGTCGTGGAGGAGTCACGTAACTCTCGTTGCCACCGCAAACAGTCTTGCTGACGCGGAACATCGAGACCGCGTGGCTGCTGCGCTGCAGGAGACGGAGCGCCGTTTTATCGAGCGAACTGCCGGGTTCTATGGGACTGCTCTTGCGGGCTTGGGGTTTTCGTTCTACCCGGGGGCCTCGGCGGAGCTCCTCGCAGGACTCGGCGCCGCTGTGGTCGAGGGTCTCGCGCAGCGGCGTCTCGTAAACCCTGACCTCGTCGACACGATCATCATGAAGCCGGGTATTGACGGTGAGCTCGTCGAATGGCATCCCGCTTCGCTTGGGTTCTGGGGGATCCTCGAGGCGCTTGTCGACCTGGAGATGCGCCGAGATTCAGCAGACTGAACCCCGGCGCATCTGTCGTGCCGCGACTGGTCACTCTGGGTCGGCCGCGAGCTCCTCGGCGTAAGAGGCCTGGGGGTTCCAGCCGAGGACCGATCGGGTCGCCAAGACGGTTGCGCCGATCCGATGACGAGCTCGCGCGTAACGGATGCGCCCCGACACGAGGGCCATTGGGTCGGTGTACGCCCATCGGGGAGCGAAGACGGGTGAGCGCCGCCGATTTTGGTCTGTTCGAGTGAGGTGAAGGAGCGCCTCCGTCGTGCCGAGGCTGACGGCGGCCTTCACGCCCTGGACGACAGACGGCAGGGGTGAGCCTGCGACCGTCGCCCGGAATGTTCCCAAGTCGCCGTACCTCGGGATGTATGGCACGCAGCGCGTCAAATCCACTTCACGAGCTGCGGCATCGTCCAGCGTGATGTCGGCAGGCAGTCCCATCATCCGCTCGAACGTGAAGGGGCTTCGCGGTGCGAAAGAGGTGGCGATCGCGCCGAACCCGATGTTCATCACAAGGAGATTGGGAACGCCGTGTCGACGAGCAGCGCGAGCCAGGGCCGTTCCGACGTGAAGGTAACGCAACTCTGACTCGTCGAGCACAAGATCAGCCCCCGCGACGAACTCGTCCGCATTCTCGGTCATGACCCCCTCGGCGAACGACACCACTCGCGTCTCCGGGCGAATCTTCCCAATCGTTTCCCGCAGGGCATCGATCTTCAGTCGTCCGTATGTGTCCGCATTCGCCCAGGCGACCCGATTGGAGTTCTCGGGCACGAAGGTCTCCGGATCGGCGATGCGCACCTCGGCAGCCCCGGTCATCATGGCCAACGCGACCGCCAGGTCGAAGCCGTCTCCGCCTGCGCCAGCAATCGCAATCGTCGACTCCCGAAGGAGCTCTTGTTCACTGCGTCGCCAAAAACCAAGGTTCCTACTGAACTCCGCGGGCATCGGCTCCCGATCCGCACTCTGCTCACGCACCATCACTTCGCCGTTCCCCAGAAGCGGACAGCGCCTTCGGAGACGTCGAGCTCGTCGATCTCGTCAAGCCCGCCGAGGCTCTGGGACGATGCGACGGGATCAAGTTGGATGGCCACATTAACTCCCTGGTACTCCTCCAACCAGGCCGGCTCAGCGATACGCGCGACTCCCACGCCCATAATGCGCAGGACGCGTTCCAGCGGGCGTTCGACAATCGCGTAGACGTTGTCGTCGGCACCAACCTGTCGGATGTGAGCGATCGTCGAGCGCAGGAGCTCTGCCAACGCACGCGCCTGCTCCTTGGCATCATCTAGACGCCCGATGTAGCGCGACACCTCGACGCTGCCGCCTCCAGTATCCAGGCCATAAAGGACATCGGCAGGCAGCGGCCGGTTATCAGAACCGAGCCTTTCGATGACACGCACGCAAGCGACCGCCACCGACTCAGGGAAACGGTTCTTCACGACGAGGAACGCCACGGACCGGTCGTCATCATCGTCAATGTCGACCCCGTACTCAAGTGCATCCGCGTCGAGCATGCCGGTCTGAGTGGTGTACACACGCGTACGGAGCTCGAGATATGCCGTGTAGAGCGGATTAGCTCGCAGACCGCGCCCGAGAGCAATGATCGCGAAACGGCTGTCGGGGCTCTGAGAAAACGGCTGCGCACGGACCGCGGGAATGACGTCAGCGTTGGGGACTCTCAGGTTTGAGGTTGCCATGGTGGTCCTTTCGTCGGGATGATTCGACGTTAGGAACGGCCAACGGCTCACTTAGAAAGTCGGAACAAAGTTGGAGTCCACGCCAACGCCGGGCATGGCGAACGCCCCGCGATATGGCTCTCGCGCAAACTCTCCGAGGTAGTCAGATCAGTCCCGCGGTTCCCATTTCCACCCGAATCCACTGAACAGCCCGCCGTGCACGTCGCGAAGCCGAACGCCGACACACCCTCGGTCATCACACGGAACACGATCGTCGTCGGCCGGGACTGATGGTCTGGCGTACCCGCTCACGCGCTCGAACTTCCAAACGTCCACTGGTACCTCACCTACGAACTGAACCTGGATGTTCGCGAGCAACGCGCGCTCATGAAAAGCCCTGCTCGCCAAGGTCATCGGAGGAAGCTCATCGGCAGCGGGGGCGTGGATCGCAAACTTCAGATCGTAGGTTTCGTTGCGCCTCATAGGTGCCGTGGCGGTGCGCGCGCTGTTGAGGTGCCAGAAGTGGTCATTCCACCCAGCGCCCTCTACGCGACGGGTATTGACCTTGAAAGCACCGCGCGGGTCGGGATACACCGTTCCGTCGTACGAACGGGTGACAGTGAGGTAATCCATCTCATCGAACGTCGCGATGAATCTGTAGTGTTCGAAGGTTCTCTTCCATCGGCGGTCCTCGACGACGACCAGGGTGCTGATGCTCTCGTAGATGATGCCGTTGTGCATCTCGGCGACGTCGAGCCTGAGCGGGGACTGAGGGTAGGTCCCGCGGATCAGACGCGATGCGAGCTGGTTCAGTGCGGCCGGTTCGCGGTCAGCGACCGTGTCGATTTTTCGCCCAATCTTCTCTCCATGGATTCGCCGTCGTTCTCGCAGGGTGTTTACACCGACAGTGTCGCCGCTGAGCGCGAAGACGTCGAGAAGGAGACTCGCATCGTTCTCGGATAACGCGTAAATCGCCGAGGCAAAGCGATGCCGCATGCGATCAAAGGAGTCGATGTCAGCGCCGCGGAGAAGTTCAGCAACAGTATCAACACGGTCGAGACGATGGGCAACGAAACCCTCGTTCTTGCGCAGCAGTTCCAGGTCGGCGTAAAGGTCGGCGGGGCTGATCTCGTCGCCCATAGCGGCACCTCGTCCTTCGGATGGGCTGCAACTCCTACTTTATTCCCACTTTCAGCTACGGGCCACGTCCGCTCTTACCGTCATCTCACCGACACTCGCCGGGAGTGTCTCAGGAGAAAGGACGAACACACCATGTTCGATAACAAGAAGGAGCTGGCACCGCTCGGCGGCGCGTTCAGCTCCACCGGGTTGGCTCGGATGGGCGCTGGTGCGCAGCGTCAGACGAGCCGCGAGGTGGAGCGCGTGCAGGGTCAGGCGATCGTGGCCGAGGTGCACGAGCAGGCCCGCGGCTTCATCGCGCACACGATGCTGCAGAACGTCGGTGCCCTGACGTCGCTGGAGCAGCACCTCATCCAGGTCGCCCCGCTCGGCGAAGCCCGCTACAAGCACATCGTCGACGCCTACGCCATGGGCGCGGCCGCGAAGCTGACGCGCTGGTGATCCCGTGTCGCTCCTCGCTGTGTTTGGTGTCTGGCTCACGGTCGTCCTCGGGGCGTGCGCGGTGGCGGTCGTGATCGAGCGTGGCGTCCTCGGCTCCGTGGAGGACTGGTTCCGCCGCCGCCAGGATCGCAAGCGCGCCCGTATCGAGGCGGAGCTCGACCGTACTCAGGCCGAATTCCGCCAGACGATCCTCCAGCTCGCCGCCGCCCTAAACGGCGACGCGCTGGAAGCCCGCAAGGCCCTCATCCGCGAGTCGTTCCTGGCCCGCGGCGAGGTGCCGAAGGAGTAGATCCCCATGGCCGGTCGGGGCGGCGACATCACAAACGTGTGCGTGGATTGCACCGCCCCGGCCTTCCTCCTCTCGCCGCCCGCACCGACTCACGGTGCGGGCGGCGTCCTCTTCCTGTGGATGAGGGCGTGTGCTTTGTGCAACACGCTCACGGTTATCCACACCCTCACCCCTGACGGCCCGTCGAGGGGGCTGTCGTCTGGCGCGATCGGACGGTTGCTGAAACGCAGCTGAGAGCGCATAACCAGGGGGCAGCCCCGCACGGCCCCTCATACTCGGCCGTCATTCCCAGCGGGTTAAGACCGCTGCGGGAAGGAGCACATTCTCATGCACACCACCAACACCAACACCACGCCCGCGTCGACGGACACCGACGGCACCGCCGCGGGGACCCCGGACTGCCTGGCCAAGTACAAGGCGATTCTCGTCGACCCGCCCTGGCCGACCGGCCAGCAGGGAAAGTACGGCGCGGAGCACCACTACAGCTTGATGACCCTCGAGCGCATCAAGGCGATGCCGGTCGGCGACCTCGCCGCCGACAACGCCCACCTCTACCTCTGGTGCTACCCGGCTACCCGCTACATCGCGGAGGACATCATGCGCGGCTGGGGGTTCGAGTTCAAGGACGAGTTCGTCTGGGGCAAGGACCAGATGGGCCTGGGCCAGTACTTCCGCCACGCGCACGAGACGCTGCTGCTGGGCGTGAAGGGGCAGCTGCCGGTGAAGTTCCGCGGGCAGCGGTCGTTCGCGATGCTGCCCCGCCAGGACCACTCCCACAAGCCGGAGGAGTGCCACGTCATGATCCAGCGTCTCAGCCCCGGTCCCTACCTTGAGCTTTTTGCCCGACGCCCGATGCCGGGCTGGGACGTCTGGGGCAACCAGGTCGCCTCCGACATCTCGATCCCGGGCTACCCCGTGCCCAGCGACATCACGACGAAGGTCTCGAGCAACACCGCCGTCGTCATCGACGAGGAGGCCACCGATGCCTAGCCACCTCGCCCCGTTCTTCACCCGCCTCTTCGACCATCTGACTGGAGTGCTTCATGTCCTCTTCCGACCGTGGCCCGCTGGAGGCCGCGAAGGCCTTCGCCTGGACCGTATTCCTCGTCGCCGTGCTGCTCTCCGGAGCCGTCTGGCTCATCCAGCAGGTGTGGGTGTGGTTGCTCGTCATCCTCGCCGTCGTCCTGGTCACGGGCGGGCTGGTGTGGTGGCTGCGCGTGCGCCGCGACCGCTGGTGAAGGAGGTCCGCCGATGAGCCGCTCATCCTCGCCGAAGCGGGGGCGGGGTCGTCCCCGCCGCGAGTACCGCATCCGCGTCCGCGGCGAACGCCGCGAGCACCCGGACTACGACAAGCTCGCCCGCGCCCTCCTCGAGCACGCCGCCATGGAAGAAGCCACGCGCCGCACCAACCTCACCGACACGACCGATACCACGGCGACGTCGGGCACCAAGATCGACGGCGGCGACATCTCGTCGGTGGACACTGAGGTCAATGGGGACGCCGATGAGTGACTCCTGGCGTCAGCTGCACTGGCCGCGCCCCTTCGACGCGGTCAGTGCCCTCGGATTCCTTGAGACGCTCGCTGCCGACGAGTCCCGTGGGCCGGTCGTGTTCGAAGCCCGCGCCGAGGGCGGCACCATTCGACACCTTATGGGCGGACACCGCACCACGCTCTCGGGCATCAGCAGCAGCCTGCGCCGACTCCTTCCAGGGGTCACTGTCACGGATCTCGACGAGGGCCGCGAGCCGGTGGAGCGGGCCGGGCGCGTGCGCATCCGCCAGCGGAACCTCGGCCTCAGCCTCGACACGAACGGTGCTGCCCTCCGCGCCCTGTACGCCGCTCTGTCCGGCGCGGTGGGGAAGGGGGATGTATTGGTGCTACAGGTCATCCTCGGTGCCAGCGTCCCGCCCCAGCCCTTGCCGGCCTCGACACCGGATCCCAACCTCAGCCTGTTCGACCTCATCACGAAAGGCACCCGTGCCGCGCCGCTCGAGATCCGGGCGGACCTGCGCGACAAGCTCGCCCAGTACCGGTTCCGCGCCACCATCCGCATCGGCGTCACCGCCGCGAGCCCCGTCCGCCGCCGTCTCCTCGTCCACGCCGTCCTCGCAGCCCTCCGCCAACTCCAGACCGGCTCCACCCGCATCGACCTCGTCTCTGACCGCCCCGAACTCGTCGACGAGGCCGTTATCCCGGCGAAGAAGCCGCTGCGTCTTACCGCCGCCGAAGCGCTTTGCCTCGTCGGCTGGCCGACCGGCGAAACTGCTCTCCCTGGCATGCCGCCGATCTACCCGCGGCTGGTCGCGCCGCCTACGGGCTACAAGTCGAGCGGGGAGCGGGTGTTCGCGCGCACCAGCGCACCCGGCCCGAGTCGGCCTGTGGGGATCTCGGTGAAGGACGCTGTCCGCCACACCCACGTCATGGGACCAAATGGAGTTGGTAAGAGCACAGTGCTCCTTAACCTCATCGCCGCCGACATCGCCGCAGGCCGCAGCGTGGTCGTCATTGACGCCAAGCGCGACCTCGCCATGGATGTCCTCACCGTCATCCCGGAGGCCCGCGCGGGCGACGTCGTCGTCCTCGACCCGATCAGCCCCAACCCAGTCGGGCTGAACCCCTTCGCCGGGGCAGGCGATCAAGCGCCCCTCGTTGCTGACCGGCTACTGGCCGTCTTCCGCAGCCTCTTCCCGTCGGCGTTCGGGCCGCGCACGAGCGACGCCGTTCATGCGTCGCTCCTGACGCTCGCGGGGAAGGAGGGTTCGACGCTGGCGGACCTTCCGCGCTTGCTTACCGAGGACCCGTACCGGCGCAGCTTCACGAAGTTCCTCACCGACCCCTCGCTCAGCGAGTTCTGGGCGCAGTACGACGCGATGAGCGCCGGAGCGCGCTCGGCCATGATCGGCCCCGTCCTCACCCGGCTCCGCCAGTTTCTGCTCCGCCCCTCCATCCGTGCCCTGCTCGACCAGCCGACGCCGCGCTTCAACCTCCGCGACCTGTTCGACAAGCCCCGCATCCTCGTCGTCCCCCTCAACCGCGGCCTGCTCGGACCCGTCGCCGCCGAGCTGGTCGGGTCGCTGCTGGTGAGCCAGCTCTGGCAGCTGACCCTCGCCCGGGCAGGCGTGCCGAAGGAGCAGCGTAGCCCCGTCTCGATCTACCTCGACGAGGCGCAGATGTTCGTGAAGCACGAGTCCGATCTCGGTGAAGCTTTAGAGCAGTCTCGGTCGATGAATGTCGCGTGGTGCTTGGCCCACCAACACCGCGCCCAGATGCCCGCCAGCCTGCTCGCCGGTATCGCCGCGAACGCGCGGAACAAGATCCAGTTCCAAGCTGACCCCGTCGACGCCGCCTCCGTCACGAAGCACTCCGCGCTCACGCCGGAGGACGTCATGAAGCTGCCGCCGTACCACGTCTACGTCGACCTGATGTCGGGTGGGGTGCAGTCCGGCTGGTTTTCTGCGGTGACGCTGCCGCCGCCCGTCACCCTCTCCGACCCCGACGCCGTCCTCGCGGAGAGCCGCCTCCGCTACGGATCCCAGGTCGAGGGGCAAAACCCGACCGCGACCGACTCGTCCGTCCCAACCTCGAAGCAGGGTGACGTGGGCATCACCCGTGAGGGTGACGGAGTGGGTGACGGGGGTGACGTCGAGCCCATCGGACGTCGCCGAAAGGCCCGTCCATGACCACCCAACTCGTTCGCCTGAGAAGAGGGGACTGGTGTCCGGTCGCTCGTCCGTTCGCCCGTCCGATCGCTGAAACTTCCACGCCCGCTTTCCGGCGTGTTTCTGCGGCTCCTGGCCTCAGTTGGGAGCGGACTACTCCGCCTCTGGCGGAGTTGCAGGCCGCCCGCGAACTCACCCGACGCCATCAGCATCGCTCGCAACCAGAGAGGGGACGCCCATGACGATGCGCCTGCCCCGCACAGGTGCCGGACCGTCCCGGCTGGTGGTGCTGCGGACGGAGCTGTCTGTCCGCGACGAAGAGATCCTGACGTTCCTCAACCGGCACCGGTACGCCGCGACCACGCACCTGCGTGATGTCTTCTTCGCCGACCACGCCACCCTCACCGCCGGAACCCGCGCCTGCATCCGAGTCCTGCACCGGCTCATGCACAACCGGCTCATCGCCCGACTCGAGCGACGCGTCGGCGGCACCGCCCGCGGCTCTGCGGCCACCATCTGGTACCTCGACGCCGCCGGCGAACGCCTCACCCGACCCGAAGGTGCGAGGCGACGACGCTTCGCCTCCGTCTCCACACCCTTCCTCGCGCACACTATGGCCGTCACCGACACCCACGTCGCCCTGATGCAGCACGCCCGCACCGGGGCGTTCCAAGTCGAGCGCGTCGACCTCGAGCCCGACACCTGGCGGTCCTTCGTCACCAGGCCCGGCATGGCCGGGATCCTCAAGCCCGACCTCTACGTCCACCTTGCCACCCCGGACTACGACGACCACTGGTACCTCGAGATCGACCTCGGCACCGAAAGCATCCCCGTGCTGCTCGCCAAGTGCCGCACCTACGCCGCCTACAAGGCCACCGGCCGCGCGCAGGCCGAACACGGGGTGTTCCCGCGTGTGCTCTGGATCCTGCCCACGGCCGCCCGCACAGCCCGCCTGCGCGCCGCCATCCACGCCACTGCGGACCTCGATGGCCGGCTCTTCGCCTGCACCACCTCGGACGGGCTGCTGGGCGTCCTGGCAGACCCAGACGGCTCCGCGGCATCAACAACAGACACCCAAGAGAGGAGGAACCCATGACCCCCGAACTACCGCCCCCGCCAGAACGCGAGCCGTCGTACTCCAACGGCAACGCCCGCTTCGGCCCCGAGTCGGCGGCGTCGGTAGAACGGTCGCTGTCCGCCCTGCGCGACCCCGACGACGCGCTGCGCATCCTCCAAGGGGTGAAGGAGAACGGTGCCGCTTTCGCCGCCTTCCTCCTGCTCGCCGACACCAACCTGGCCGATCCGGAGATCATCGACCGGTTCCACGAAAGCTACGCCGATGCCTGGGAGTACTTTGCCCAGTTCCGACACGACGTCCTCGAAGGACTCGGCTGGCTGCATGCGCTGGAGAAGGTGATGAGCGAGCAGGGCATCCCTGATGACCACCTCACCTGGAACCACGCCGCCATCGATAAGCAGATCCTCGACACCTACGACATCGTCCACCTCGATGGCTGGTGGCACGTCTTCAACAAGTAGCGAGCACGATTTTTCCCCAGATCAACGAAGACAAAAGCACAACGCCAAACATCTCGACTTAAGAGGTGAAGTGAGCGTAAATCAAGGAGCTACGTCCGCCCAGAAGGCGGGCAGAAAGGAGGAACCATGACCATCAACTCGTCAACGCATCCAGCCGTGGTCGAGTCAATGAGCGACGGGCAGGCAGTCATCGATGTCGAGCAGTTCGCTCATTCGCCACAGGTGCTTCGCGGTCGGCAAGCTACTGATCCGGCCCACGACGGCAACCCTGACGACAAGAGGACTCGCGCCGTCATCTATCTCCGCGTGAGTAGTAAGAAGCAAGTCGACACTGACTACGACCCAGAAGGAATCTCGCTCCCTGCCCAACGCCTCGCCTGCGAGAAGAAGGCTGAGCAGATGGGGCTCCAGATCGTCGATGAGTACGTTGACGCGGGCTTCTCTGGTACTGACGTCGCAGGGCGGCCGCAGTTCCAGGACATGCTTGAGCGGATTCGAGCGAAACGCAACGTCGACTACGTCATCGTCTATAAACTCTCGCGACTCCACCGGAACCGCTACGACGAAGCGTTCACCATGATGCAGCTCCAGCAGCGGGGAGTCACGCTCGTCTCAGCAACAGAGAGCATCGACGGAAGTCCTGTGGGCCAGCTCATGCAGGGCATCCTCTCCGCGTTCAATCAGTATCGTTCGGCCGAGGACGGCGCGGACATCGCATACAAGCTCGGCGAGAAGGCGAAGAAGGGCGGCACCGTCTTCATGGCGCCGCTCGGTTACATCAACACCGGTGAGCGGATCCAAGACCGTGAGGTTCGGGTGGTCAAGCCTGACCCGGACCGGGCTCATCTGGTGAGGCTGGCGTTTGAGCTGTACGCGACGGGCGCGTATAGCATCCCAGCGCTCTCAGATGAGCTTTACCTTCGCGGGCTGAAGACGCGCGCCTCGGCGCGCTGGCCGTCCAAGCAGCTCTCCGACAATCAGCTACTTCGACTCCTCCAAGACCCGTACTATCTGGGCTTCACGCGGTTCAAGGGCAACATCTACCCCGGCCGCCATGACCCGCTCGTTGATGGAGATCTGTTCGGCCGTGTTCAGGAAGTCATCTCTGTTCGTGCCACGGGCGAGCGGCAGCGCATTCATCACCACTACTTGAAGAGCACGCTCTACTGCGGCAACTGCCACTCAACAGATGATGCGCACGGACGGATCATCGTGGCTCACGTGAACGGGCGCGGCGGAACGTACGACTACTTCTTCTGTCGCCGGAGTCAGGACAAGCTTTGCGACGCACCGTACATGCAAATGGCCCGTGTCGAAGACGCCGTTGAACGGTACTGGGACCAGCTGCGGGTGAGCCCGGGATTCATCGCTGCGGCTCGTGTGGGACTCCGTAAGACTGTCGAGAAGGGGCAGGCGGCGGCACGCTCGCTGCACGCGCAGTTGACGGAGAATCTGCGCAAGCTCGATCAGCAGGAAGAGAACCTGTTGGACCTGGCCGCCGATGGCATGCTTCCACGAGAGACGATCCAGAAGCGGATGAACGCCATCCTGCGAAACCGAGCCGCGATGAGCGCACGCCTCGAGAAGACGGAGCAAAAGTTGGCAGTCGTCGTGGACTACCTGGACGCGGCGCTGTCGCTTCTCGAGCGCCCGGGCGAGTTGTATGCGAATGCGACGGATGAGCAGCGGCGCATGCTGAATCAGGCGGTCTTCTCGCGCATCTACGTATACGCGGATGAGATCACGGACGTCGAGTTCAACGAGCCGTTCGACATGCTGATAGCGGCGGGGGAGTTGTACGAGAGCCCAACGAAAACCGCCCCTGAGAACAGGGGCGGGGATGTATCTGCCGAGGCAGCGAGTCTCGTAAACATCGCTCTTGGTGATATTTCGAGTAACGCTGACGTGGTGGGCCCGGAGGGGCTCGAACCCTCGACCCGCGGATTAAAAGTCCGATGCTCTGCCAACTGAGCTACAGGCCCTCGACGTCCAGCCTAGCGGGCGCGGCGGGCGCGTCGCGCTCATCGGCGGGAGCGGGCGACGATCCAGAACAGGTAGGCGCCGCCGACCGCGGCGGTGACGAGGCCGACCGGGATCTGTAGGGGTGAGAGGGCGCGCTGCGCGATCACGTCGGCCACCACCAGAACGGTGGCGCCGGTCAGAGCCGAGCCCACGATGGGGATGCCACTCGTCCCCAGCGCGCGGTGGGCGAGTTGCGGGGCGGCGAGGGCGATGAAGCCGATGGGGCCAGCGACCGCCGTGGCGGTACCTGTCAACAGAGCGGCGACGATCACGAGGAGCATGCGCACCCGTCCGGTGCGCACCCCGAGCGAACGAGCGGTGTCGTCGTCGAGCTCGAGGGCTCGATAGTCGCGGTGGACGGCGATCAAGACGAAGCCGAGCACGCCGAGGGATGCCAGGAGGAGCGTGACATCGTTTGCTGAGGTCGCAGACAGGCTGCCGTGCAGCCATTGCGCCGCGTTTCGCGCGACGTCGAGCGGAGCGCGGGTGAGCAGGTAGTCGTTGACGGCTGCCAGCAGGGTCGTCAGTGCGATGCCCGCGAGAATCGTGCGCTCGCGCGAGATGCCCGCACTGCGGGCGATCGCCATGACCACGACGACCATGAGCAAGCCTCCCGTCCACGCGCCGACGGCGGGGGAGGGCGGCGGACTGATGAGTGTCAGGCCGATGAGCGCTCCGGTGGCCGACCCGGCGCTGAACCCGACGATGTCGGGGCTGGCGAGTGGATTGCGGGCGAGGGTCTGGAACACCGCGCCGGCCATGCCGAGCGCCGCTCCGATCAGGAGCGCGGCGGCGAGGCGCGGCACGCGCATGCCCATCACGATGACGGTGGTGCGTCCGTCGGCTCCGCCGGTGAACGCGGATGCCACCTCGCCGAGCGACGCGTGGAAGGACCCCGTCGTGAGGCCGATGAAGACGGCGAGCACCGCGATCGCGAGCGTGATCGCGGTGACGACGACGGTGCGTCGACGTCGGGACGAGCGGGGTCGTCCGCGAGTCGAGAGGGACGTGCTCATGCTCGTTTCCGCAGGATCAGCCAGAGGAGGACGGGGGCACCGAGGAAGGCGGCGACGATTCCGGCCTCCACTTCGCCGGGGATCGCGATCACGCGCCCCACGATGTCGCTCGCGAGGGTCAGCGCGGCGCCGCCGACCGTCGCGAGCGGCAAGGAGACCGGAACGGAGCGACCGACGGCGCCGCGGACACCGTGCGCGACGAGTAGACCGATGAAGGCGAGGGGACCCGCCGCCGACGTCGCCGTGGCGCAGAGGAGAGTGATGGCGGCACCCGTCGCGATCGTCACCAGTGCGGGGGACACCCCGAGGGAACGCGCCAGGTCGCTGCCGAGCTGTAGGCGGTCCACGCCCCGCGCGACGAGCACGGCGAGCACCAACCCCGTGACGGCGAACGGGAAAAGCTGCGTGGCGACGTCGGCATCCCTCCGCTCGAACGATCCGACGGCCCAGAACCGGAAGGAATCGAAGGTGGTGTCGTCGGCCAGCGTGATGATGCCGACGATGGCGCTGAGGCAGGCGCTGAGCGCCACCCCCGCCAGGATCAGACCGACGGTGTCGTCGCGTCGATCGGGTCGCGCGGCGGTGTTCACGAGCAGGGCCGCGCCGGCGGCGCCCGCGAACGCGAACCAGACGTACCCGCTCGCGGTGCCGACCCCGAAGAAGGCGATCGCGACGACCACGCCCACCGCGGCGCCCGCGTTCACGCCGAGGAGTCCGGGGTCGGCCAGCGGATTGCGTGTGAGCGCCTGCATCAGGACACCGGCCACTCCCAGGCAGGAGCCGGCGAGGAGCGCTGTCAGGGTGCGCGGGACGCGAAGCTCGTGGACGATGACGCCCACGGCATCCCGTCGGTCCGAGAACAGCGCCGACACGACGTCGGCGGGAGCGAGAGCGCGCGAGCCGACAGCCAGGCTGAGGATGACGAGACCGACGAGGGCAGCGGTCAGGGCGAGGGTGAGAGTGGTCGCTCGGAGCGCAGCCCTGCGACGTCGGGAGGAGAGGTGTGCGGCGACGGCCGTTGAGGCGACGGGGGACGAGTCGAGCACGAAGGTAAGGTTATCCTAACCATGTGAACGTCTTTCGCTTTCCGTCCCCTCGCGCCCTTTCTCGTCCTCGCGGTGCGGCCGTCGCCCTCGGTGCTGCCCTCCTTCTCGCTCTCACGGGCTGCGCGGGCTCCGCGGCTCCCACATCGACCGTCGATGCCGAAGCCGGCGCGAGCGGCGATTGGGTGGTGTCCCGCGACCTCGAGCCCGGCATGGGCTCCGACGACGCCGACGGGGTCTTCCCGCGCGACGTGACCCACTTCGGGGGCGTCACCGAGATCCCCGCGAAGCCGACCCGCGTCGTCGTCGTCTCCACCGGCCAGCTCGATGCTCTGCTGGCTCTCGACGTCGTGCCCGTGGCCGCCACCCGGGCGGAGAACAGCGGCCTCGTTCCCCAGTACCTGAGCGATGCGTTCCCCGGTGAGGCATCCGCGCTGGGGGCGATGGCCGACATCGGCACCCGCACCGAACCCGATCTCGAGGCGATCGCGCAGGCCGACCCCGACCTCATCCTCATCAACTCCACGCGCGGAACCGAGCTGTACGACGCCCTCTCCGCCATCGCCCCGACGGTGCTCACCAAGGGCAACGGCGTGAACTGGAAGAGCGACTTCCTCCTGATCGCGGACGCGCTCGGCGATGAGGGGGCTGCTCGCGGCATCCTGGATTCTCTCCACGCCGACAGCGCGGCGTTTTCTCAGACGCACGCGGCGGGGGAGCCGACCGTGTCGTTCCTGCAATCCACGGGAGACCGGACGCGGATCATGGGTGTGCCGTCGTTCGCGGGCGGCATCGCCGAAGACCTGGGGCTCGGTCGCCCGGCATCTCAGCAGTTCGATGACACCTCGCAGGACATCAGTGCGGAGCAGATCGACCTCGCGGATGCCGATCGGGTGTTCTACGCCGGGATCGGCGGGGGCCTCGCCTTCATCGAGGACGCGCCGTTGTGGTCGACGCTCGGCGCGGTCACCGACGGTCGTGCTCAGGCCGTCGACTACGACCCGTGGTTCACGAACGCAGGCCCCGTCGCCGCGCGGCTCGTACAGGACGAGATGGAGCAGGCGGTCGACGGGAACTGAGGCGACGCAAAAGAGCGAGAGCCGGACCCCCTCGCCTGGGGTCCGGCTCTCGCCGTCAGGTCCGGTCGATCATCGACCGGTCGGATGCGCGGTGACCGCGCACTCGAGGACTTACGCCGGGGGCATCAGCACCGAGTCGATGAGGTACACCGTGGCGTTGGCGGTCTGAACGCCACCGCAGATGACGTTGGCGGTGCCGTTGACCGTGATCGAGTCGCCCGAGCCGGCGACCGTGACGTCCTGGCCCTCGACCGTGGCGTGCGTGCCGTCGATCTCGTCGGGAGCGATCTGGCCGGGGACCACGTGGTACGTGAGGATCTTGGTCAGGCTGGCGCTGTCGGTCTTGAGGCCCTCAACGGCATCGGCGGGGAGCTTGGCGAACGCGTCGTCGACCGGAGCGAAGACGGTGAACTGTCCACCGTTGAGGGTGTCGACCAGGTTGACGTCGGGGTTGAGCTGACCGCTCACGGCTGCGGTGAGCGTCTTCAGCAGCGGGTTGTTCGAGGCGGCGACGGCGACCGGGTCGGCGGCCATGCCGGCGACGGAGCCATCACCGGAGGGGACGGCGGCGGCGTAGTCGGCGCAACCGGGGCCCACGAGGTTGGCGGCCGGGTCCATCATCGACGAGGAGGCCGAGGGCGACGCCGCCATCGAGGGGGCGCTGCTGGACTCCTCAGCGGTCGAGCCGCCCGAGGTGGTGCCACCCGAACATGCGGTGAGAGCGAAGGCCGAGCCCAGAACGAGGGCGAGACCGGCGACGACGGGCTTCTTGTTGGTGAGCATGACATTCCTCCGAAATCGTTCGAACCGCGGGTGCGATCCGTCAGGGACACCCCGGTGCGAGGGGTGGTTCGCCGTGGAGCGGCTTACACGAGGTCTTCGGGGCTCCCTCGGGAACGGATTGGCGAGAACGCGGAATCCACCGTCAAAGCGCTGTGCCCAGGATGAAAAATGCCAGGTCACGCGGCAGGAAACATTCTGGAGAATATTTTCCGGGTGAGTGGAATCTGGCGCCGGGGAGCGTTCGTAACGGTTCGCTACCCGATGTCTCGACGCGCGGGCAAAGGACGGGGTGGGGGTTTCGACGTAGGCGATGATGGATGCCATGGTGATCGATGGATTCGACCTGCCCGAGGAAGGGTCAGATCGCGTCGACCACGTGGGCGATCTGATCCAACGCGTTGCCACGGGAGACCGGGAGGCGTTCGCCGAGTTGTACGACGCGCTGTCGGCCCGCGCGTTCGGTCTCATCGTTCGCGTGCTCGTCGATCGGTCGCAGAGCGAAGAGGTCCTCCAGGAAGTCTTCCTCGAGGTGTGGCAATCCGCTGAGCGGTTCACTCCGAAAAGAGGACAGGGAAGATCGTGGGTCCTCACGATCGCACACCGGCGAGCGGTGGACCGCGTGCGGTCCTCGCAATCCAGTGTCGATCGTGATGTGCGCGCAGGATTCCGCGATATGGACGTTGCCTATGACAACGTCTCTGAAAAAGTCGAGATGAAGATCGAGGGACGACGCGTCGTCGATGCACTGGCGGCGCTCCCCGAAGCGCAGAAAGAAGCCCTCACGTTGGCCTACTTCGGTGGATACAGCCAAAGTGAGATCGCTACTCTCGTCGGGGCGCCCCTCGGAACGATCAAGACGAGGATGCGCGACGGTCTGTCACGCTTGAGGATGGAGATGGGGGTGGACAAGTGAACGAGAGGGATTTCGCCGACCTCGCAGCCGGTCACGCGCTGAACGCGCTATCGGAGGCTGATGAACGCGCGTACCAGGAGGCGCTTGCGAGCAATCCCCATTGGGAGACGCACGTGCGCGACGCGGCCGACGCGGTCGCCGCCCTGAGCGGTGTCGTCGAGTCCGTCGAGCCGCCGGCTTCGGTGCGCGCCTCGTTGATGGCCCGCATCGCGGACGTCCCGCAGCACACCCCCGAGCCGGACGCGCCCGACGACGAGGATTACGCCGCCGCCGGTTCTCTCCCGGTCGCGGATGTTCCGCTGGCCGCGCCACGCGCCATGGTCTGGGGTCCTCGACGGTGGTTCACGCTCGCGGCATCCATCGTCGCCGTGCTCGTTCTCGGATTCGGTGCCGTCTCGGTGGGGCAGTACCTCACGCGGCCCGCTGCGGTCGTTGCCCTCGAGCAGATCGAGAAGGCCCCCGATGCCCAATCGGCCTCGGTGTCGATGCCTGACGGCGGCTCGGCGACCGCGCACTGGTCGGCTTCGACCGGTCAGAGCGTCCTCGTGACCGACGGCATGCCCGCCCTCAGTGACGATCAGACCTACGAGCTCTGGTTCGTGCGCGGTGAGACGCCGATCGCCGCGGGGATCTTCGACACGGATGCCGAGGGCCGCGCGACCGCGATCCTCGACGGGGAGTTCCACTCGGGAGACATCATCGCGGTGACGGTCGAGCCCGCGGGGGGCTCGCCCGATGGCACCCCCAGCTCAGCTCCCGTGGTCGCGGTCGCGACCGCCTGAGAACCTCCGCCCTCACCCGGCCGAGAGGTGTCCCCAGCTCGAGGGGTCCCTGAGCCCGTCGAGGGGACAGGCCCGGCCCCTGGATGAGGAGCCTGAGCCTGTCGAAAGGACCGGGGCCCATCCCTGAGTCGGTGAGAGGTCTCTGAGCCCGTCGAAGGGACCAGGCCCCGTCCGCGAGCGGACCGCCTAGCCTGGAATGATGAGCGATTCGCCGCGCGAGTTCCACAAGCCGATCCGACGTCCCGCCGAGCTCTTCGACCGCCTGTTCGCCGCCGATGACCCTGCCGAGGTGTCGCGCGTCGCGCACAGCACCGCCCATGCCTTGCTCTCGCGCGTGCGCGCCGACCCGAGCGTCGACGTCGTCGAGCGTCTCGTGGCCTTCACCGACGACCATGGGATCGACGACATCGCCGAGCTGTGGTCGCGCTCTCCCGCCCGATCGCTGCCCGGCGCCCTCTGGCGCCTTTACCTGCTGCAGTTGATGATCCACGACGACGCCCCGACCGCGGCGCTGTTGTACGAACGCGGCCGCGTACAGATGGCGACGGTCGATCCCGTCGTGGTCGGCGCCCCGGCTCCGGCGGGTCCCGAGGAACTCGTGCAGGTGATCGACACGATCCTGCGCGGACTGTTCGAGGGGGACTTCGCCGTGGCCTTGGACCGCGCGGCCGCGTTCTGTCGCGTGCAGGCATCGGGGTCCACGCACCTGGCCGACGATTACGAGAACACCGAGTCCGACCGGGCCTCAGCTCTCACCACCCGGGCGTTGCGGCTGTCGACGTATGCGGAAGACCTCGCCGCCGCCGCCGCGCTCTGGCGCCGCGACGCACTGACCTGAAGCGGCGCGGGCGCCGCGCACTCGACGGAGTGGGGGACGACCGCGCGGCGTGAGGTTGCGCGCGAGGTCGAGACCGCCCCCGCGGACAAGGCGTCCCGCAAAGGGAGCGGCGCGCAGGAGCGAGACGAGGCGCGCGAACGGCCGGAGAAAAGATAAGTGCCGGACCGCAGAACGCCTCTCGGCGCATGGCCGCTCAAAGCGGCAGAAGATGGAGCCCGGGGTTACTGCGGCCCGGCATGAAAAGTGTAACAAGCGTCGGCTGCGGACATTCCCTCCGACGGCCCCGTTGACAAGACCCGGGCGTGTCGAGAAGCCGGGCGTAGGCTCGATCCATGGCAGTGCGCTTCTCGCTCGTGATCGACCCCGTGGCATCCGATGATCGACGAGAAAGCTACGCCGACACTTTCACGGTCGTCGATCCCGCCGGTCCCGTGCTCCCCCTCGGGGAGCTGAGCGCCCAGCGTGGCGACGGCATCTTCGAGTCGATCGGGGTCGTCGACGCTCACGCACAGGAGGTGGGGCCCCACCTGCAGCGTCTCGCCCATTCTGCCCAGCTGTGCGACCTGCCGACGCCGAATCCCGACCAGTGGCGCGCGGCGATCGACCGCGTCGCCGCCGAGGCCCCGCCGGGGGAGAGCGTCATCAAGCTCATCCTCAGCCGCGGCGTGGAAGACGGTCCGACACCCACCGCGTGGATCACCCTCGCCGACGCGCCCGACAACACCCGAGCGCGCTCAGAGGGAGTGCGCGTCGCGACCCTCGACCGGGGGTACGCCCGCGACGTGCCGGGCCGCGCGGCGTGGCTGCTTCTCGGCGCCAAAACGCTGTCGTATGCGATGAACATGGCCGCGATCCGCGAGGCCAAGCGACGCGGCGCCGACGACGCTGTCTTCGTCACGAGTGACGGATACGTGCTCGAGGCGCCCACGGCATCCGTCGTCCTTCGCCTCGGGGATCGGTTCGTCACCCCGACACCGAACGCCGGCATCCTGCACGGCACGACCCAGCTGAGCCTCTTCGCCCATCTCGAGGCGCGCGGCTTCACGACCGCGTACGAGGCCGTGCTCCTGAGCGACCTGGCGAGCGCGGATGCCGCGTGGTTGCTGTCGAGCGTGCGACTGGCCGCGCCGATCTCGGCGGTCGACGGTGTGGCCAAGACCGTGGACCGCGTCCTCACCGACGAGCTGAACGCGTACCTGCTCTCGCCCCGGAACTGACCCCTTCGCGACCGATATCTCCGTCACGGCTCCGGTGCACGGCATCCGGATCCGGTCGGGAACGACGAAGGCACCGCCGAAGCGGGGCCTTCGCGCGATGGGGCTCACCCGAAGCGACCCGAGACGTAGTCCTCGGTCGCCTGCACGGTGGGGGCGGTGAAGATCGTCGAGGTGTCGTTGTACTCGATGAGCTTGCCGGGCTTGCCCGTGCCGGCGATGTTGAAGAACGCCGTCTTGTCGCTCACGCGCGACGCCTGCTGCATGTTGTGCGTGACGATGACGATCGTGTACTCGTTCTTCAGCTCAGAGATGAGCTCCTCGATCGCGAACGTCGAGATGGGGTCGAGAGCCGAGCACGGCTCGTCCATCAGGAGCACATCGGGCGACACCGCGATCGCGCGCGCGATGCACAGGCGCTGCTGCTGACCGCCGGACAGGCCCCCGCCCGGCTTGTCGAGGCGATCCTTGACCTCGTTCCAGAGGTTCGCTCCCTGCAGCGACTTCTCGACGAGGGCGTCGGCGTCGCTCTTCGACATGCGCTTGTCGTTGAGCTTCGCTCCGGCCAGCACGTTCTCGCGGATCGACATCGTGGGGAAGGGGTTCGGCCGCTGGAAGACCATTCCGACGTGGCGGCGCACGAGCACCGGGTCGACGCCGGGACCGTAGAGGTCGTCGCCGTCGATGAGCACGCGGCCCTTGACGTGACCACCGGGGATGACTTCGTGCATGCGGTTCAGCGTGCGCAGGAACGTGGACTTCCCGCAGCCCGAGGGGCCGATGAACGCGGTGACCGAACGCGGCTCGATGTCGATCGAGACGCCCTCGACCGCGAGGAAGTCGCTGTAGTAGACGTTGAGGTCCTGGACCTCGATGCTCTTGGACATGGGGGAGTGCCTTTCCGCGTTCAGCGGGTCTTCGGCGCGAACAGGGCCGCGACGATCCGGGCGATCAGGTTGAAGATGACGACGAGGACGACGAGGAGGAACGCCGCGCCCCAGGCGTTGGCTTGGGAGGCGTCGATGTCCTGGCCGGGGAAGCTGTAGGCGGTGTACGCCATGACCGGGAGGGTCTGCATCGGGCCCTCGAAGGGGTTCGCGTTGAAGTTGTCGGTGAAGCTCGCCGCGATGAAGATCGGCGCGGTCTCACCCACGACGCGGGCAACCGCGAGGACGACACCGGTGATGATGCCCGAGGCCGCCGTGCGCAGCACGACCTTGACGATCGTGGCCGAGCGGGGCACGCCGAGCGCGAGGGAGGCCTCGCGCAGGTCGGCCGGCACCAGGCGCAGCATCTCCTCGGTGGAGCGGATGACGATGGGGATCATCAGCACGCACAGGGCGATGGATGCCGAGAACCCGCTGAACGCCTTCGGTCCGACGATGAGGCTGAACAGCGAGAACGCGAACAGACCCGCGACGATCGAGGGGATACCCGTCATCACGTCGACGAGGAAGGTGATCGTGCGACGCAGCGGGTTGGTCGGCAGGGCGTACTCGACCAGGTAGACCGCCGCGAGGACGCCGACGGGCACCGAGATGAGCGCTGCGATACCCGTGATGATCAGGGTTCCGGTGATGGCCTGCCACGCGCCGGCCGTTCCGACGACCTCGAGGGTGTTCGGATCGAAGGTCGTTCCGCCCACCTGCGAGATGAACTGCCAGTTGACCACCGCGAGGCCCTTGGAGACCACGGTCCACAGCGTCGAGACGAGCGGGGCGAGGGCCAGCAGGAAGGCCGCGGTCACGAGGCCGCGCACGACGCGGTCGACGGCCTTGCGGCGGTTCTCCACGATCGAGGAGCCGACGCCGATCGCGATCAGGTAGACGACGGCGGTCAGCACGAGCCAGATGGCGAGGTTGAAGCCGCCGAAGAGGAACTGCACGCCCGCGATGACGATCGCGACGCCGACCAGGAGCGCGGGTTCGATGAAGCGGGGGAGCTGTCCGCTGGTGAGCGCCAGCGGGGAAGAGGCCGGGACGGCGGTGGCGGTCACGAGCGCTTTCCTTTCTTGCGGCCCTTGGCACCCGGGCCCGTCGCGGAGATGATGTAGCGCGCGAGCATGTTGACCGCGAGCGAGACCACGAAGAGCATCAGGCCCGTTCCGATCAGCGCCGAGCGCTGCAGATCGGTCGCGATCGGGAAGTTCAGCGCGATGTTCGCGGCGATGGTCTGCGAGTTGTAGCCATCGGTGAGCAACAGCACCGAGTAGATGAGGCTCGGCGAGATGATGAGCGCGATCGCCATCGTCTCGCCCAGGGCACGACCGAGACCCAGGAGCGTGGCGGACACCATGCCGCTGCGGGCGTAGGGGAAGACCGCGAGGCGGATCATCTCCCAGCGTGTGGCGCCGAGGGCGAGGGCGGCCTCTTCGTGCAGGCGCGGGGTCTGCAGGAAGATCTCGCGCGTGATCGAGGTCACGATCGGCAGGATCATCACCGCGAGCACGACGCCACCGGTGAACATCGTGGAGCCGGTCGTGGAGACGGGCCCCTGGAAGAGCGGGATCCATCCGAGGTAGTCGTTGAGGAACTGGCTCACCGGCAGCAGGAGCGGACGCATCACGATGATGCCCCAGAGGCCGAAGACGATGGAGGGGACCGCGGCGAGAAGATCGACGACGTACCCGAGGGCACCGGCGACCTTGCGGGGCGCGTAGTGCGAGATGAACAGCGCGATACCGATCGCGACCGGGGTGCCGATCACCATGGCGATCAGTGCGGCCCAGATGCTGCCGAAGAGCAGCGGGCCGACGTACTCCCAGAAGCTGGACCAGTTGCGGTTCTGATACCCGGCGAGATCTCCCTCGCTCCAGTTCGCCGTGATCGCGGGCAGGCCGCGGATGATCAGGAAGATCGCGACACCGGCGAGGATCACCATGATCGACACGGCGGCCGTGGTGGACAGGCCGAGGAAGACGGTGTCGCCGACGCGACGCTTCCCCACGATGCTGGCTCTCGGGGATTTCGGGGTCGCAGTGTCAGTCGTGGCGTCACTCACGGTGTCAGTCACGGGGGACCTCACGCTCGGCACGGATCAAGGGGTGCTCCTCGGTCGGGTTCTCTCTGAGGATGTTCGGCTCAGCGGAACGGTCGATGCTGAATCGACCCCTCCGATCAGCCCGGCCCGGTCCGCACGCGAGGTGCGGACCGGGCCGAGTCCGAGAGGTGTTACTTGATGGCCGCGAGGGTCTCGGCGGCAGCCGAGAGAACCGAGTCGGGCAGCGGCGCGGAGCCGGCGTTCTTCGCGGCGACCGCCTGGCCCGTGGTGCTCGTGACGAAGCCGAGGTACGACTTCACGAGCTCGGACTGCTTGGTGTCCTTGAAGGTGGTGCAGGCGATCGCGTACGACACCAGCGGGATCGGGTAGGTCTCGGCGGTCAGCTTCGAGTAGTCGAACTTCTTCGACAGGTCGCCCGCGACGCCGTTGCTGGCGTCGACGGCCGCAGCCTCGAACGTCGCGGTGACGGCCTCGGCGCTGTAGGGGATCGCGGTGCCGTCCTGGATGATGGCGGCGGCGTTGAGGTCGCCGATGGCGGAGTGGTCGGCGTAGCCGATGGTGCCCGAGCCGGCCTTGACGGCCTCGACGACACCGGAGCCACCCTTCTGCTTCGACACGTTGCCCTCGATCGGCCAGTCCTTGCCCGCGGGAGCGGTCCAGACCGACGACTGGGTCGCGGCGAGGTAGTTGGTCAGGTTCTGCGTGGTGCCCGAGCCGTCCGAACGGGCGACGGTCGTGATGGCGCCGGCGGGGAGCGCGGTGCCGTTGTCGGCGGTGATGGCCGGGTCGGACCAGTCGGTGATCTGCAGAGCGAAGATCTTCGCGATCGTCTCGCCCGAGAGCTTGAGGTCGGTCACGCCGGGGATGTTGAAGATGATCGCCACACCGTCGAGGTAGATGGGGATGTTCACGCCACCCTCGGTGCAGAGCGCCTTCGACTGCGCGGTCTGGTCTGCGTTCAGGGGAGCGTCGGAACCGGCGAAGTCGTACGCGCCGCTGAGGAAGTTGGTGACACCGCCGCCGGAGCCCTGCGACTTGTCGTAGTTGATGGTGACGCCCTTGGCCTGAGCGTTGTACGCAGCGGTCCACGCGGCCTGCGCGTTGGACTGGGCGCTGGAACCACCGGCGGTGATCGTGCCGCTGAGGTTGGGGTCGATCGTGAACGCCACGTCAGCCGAGGAGGCCGACGGCGACGAGCCGGCGGCGTCGCCGGAGCCGGAGGGGGAGGAGCAACCGGCGAGAGCCAGGGAGGCAACGGCCGCCACAGCGCCCAGCTGGACGAATCGGGAGAGCTTCACGGTGTGAATCCTTCGCATGTCGGGGACACGAACCCGGTGCAGGGTTCTCCCGCACGGTAAACACCGACTCTTACGAGAGTGCGTTGTGCGGGTGAACGGAAGGTGAACCGGTCTGGCCCTCCCGGGGCGTTTTCCCGGGCGGTATACGCTTCACCCCCGTGACGACCTCCGCCTCCGCCGCGCAAGCGCCGCTCGACCGTGTAAGCGCAGCCCCGCCTGCCCGCACGCTCATCGACCTCCTCGCCGACGTCGCGGCACGGCATCCGGAGGCGTCCGCGATCGACGACGGATCCGGAGCCCTCAGCTACCGGGAACTGCTCGCGCGGGTGTGGCGCACGGCCGGGGCGCTGCACGCGGCGGGGGTCCGTCGCGGCGACCGCGTGGGGGTGCGGATGCCGTCGGGGTCGAAGGAACTGTACGTGTCGATCCTTGCGGTGATGGCGGCGGGAGCCGCGTACGTGCCGGTGGATGCCGACGACCCGGACGAGCGTGCCCGCCTGGTGTTCGGCGAAGCCGCGGTGAAGGGGATCATCGCGGGCGACGGCGAGTTCGTCGCCGACGACGAGGATCTCGTGCGCCTGTACGACGGCGACGCCCCGCACCCGAGCACCAACGCGGTCCCGGTCGTCGCGCCACCCACGGTGGACGACGACGCCTGGATCATCTTCACCTCCGGGTCGACCGGCGTGCCCAAGGGCGTCGCGGTGACACACCGCTCGGCGGCGGCCTTCGTCGAGGCGGAGGCGCGCCTGTTCCTGCAGCAGGAGCCGCTCGGACCGGGCGACCGGGTCCTGGCCGGGCTCTCGGTCGCCTTCGACGCGTCGTGCGAGGAGATGTGGCTCGCGTGGGGCCACGGGGCATGCCTGGTGCCCGCGCCGCGCTCGCTCGTGCGCTCGGGCGAAGACCTCGCCCCGTGGCTCTTGCGGCAGGGCATCACGGTGGTGTCTACCGTCCCGACGCTCGCCGCGATGTGGCCGGCGGATTCGATCGAGAACGTGCGTCTGCTGATCTTCGGCGGGGAGGCGTGCCCTCCCGAGCTCGCGGCACGCCTGGTCGCCGACGGCCGCGAGGTCTGGAACACCTACGGTCCCACCGAGGCGACGGTCGTCGCGTGCGCCGCCCCTCTCGACGGCTCGCTCCCGGTGCGCATCGGTCTGCCGCTGGACGGCTGGGCTCTGGCCGTCGTCGACGCCGAGGGTCTCCCCGTGGCCGACGGGCAGGTCGGTGAGCTCATCATCGGCGGCGTCGGTCTCGCGCGGTACCTCGATCCGGCGAAGGATGCCGAGAAGTACGCGCCGATGCCGACTCTCGGATGGGAGCGGGCCTATCGCTCCGGCGACCTCGTGCGCTTCGACCCGGAAGGCCTCGTCTTCCAGGGGCGCGCCGACGACCAGGTGAAGGTGGGCGGGCGCCGCATCGAGCTGGGCGAGGTCGAGTCGGCCCTCCAGGACCTCGAGGGTGTGAGCGCGGCGACCGTCGCGGTGCGTACGACCGAGGCCGGAGTCCCCGTCCTCGTCGGATACCTCGTGATCGAGCCCGGCGTCGACCTCGACCGCGGTGCCGCGCGCGCCGCGCTGGCCGAGCGTCTTCCCGCCTCGACCATTCCGCTGCTCGGCGTGGTCGACGAACTGCCCGTCCGCACGTCGGGAAAGGTCGACAGGGCGGCGCTCCCGTGGCCGCTTCCCGGCGTCGACGCGCCCGCGGCGACGGACTTCTCGGCCGACGAGGCCTGGCTCGCCGAGCAGTGGCAGGCGGTCCTGGGCCTTCCCGTCACCGAGCGCAAGGCCGACTTCTTCGATCTCGGGGGTGGCTCCCTCGCCGCCGCGCAGCTGGTCTCGCGGATCCGCGCCCGCGTGCCCGAGTTCTCCGTCGCCGACATCTACGACGTCCCGCGCCTGGGGGCGATGGCGAAGGCCCTCGGACCGCAGCTCGGCGACGAGACCCCCACCGAGTTCCACCGCGCGGTGCCCACCCCTCGAACCACCCAGTGGGCGCAGACCCTGCTCGGGGCCCCGCTGTTCATCCTGTCGGGGGTCCGCTGGCTGCTGTACCTGCTGACCGCCTCGGCGATCCTGCAGCTCCTGCCGGGCTTCGAGGTCCTGCCGTCGGTGCCATGGCCGGTTCTCCTCATCGGCCTGCTGGTCTTCGCGACGCCGTTCGGACGCATGGGGATCGCCGTGGCATCCGCTCGTCTGCTTCTCTCGGGCCTGCGGCCGGGGGACTATCCGCGCGGAGGCTGGGTGCACATCCGCCTGTGGCTCGCGGAGCAGATCGCCGATCAGGTGGATGCCGTGGGCCTGGCCGGAGCTCCGTGGGTGTCGTACTACGCCCGCGCGCTGGGCGCATGTATCGGCCGCAACGTCGATCTGCATGCGCTCCCGCCGGTCACCGGAATGCTCGTGGTCGGAGACGGGGCCTCGATCGAGCCCGAGGTCGACCTGACCGGGTATTGGATCGACGGCGACCTCGTCCGTATCGGCGAGGTACGCATCGGCGCGGAGGCCACGGTCGGTGCCCGCTCGACCCTCGCCCCCGGCACACGCATCGGTCGCCGCGCCGAGATCGCCCCCGGCTCGGCCGTGTTCGGCCGGGTCAAGGCCGACCAGTCGTGGGCGGGATCCCCGGCCGTGCGCGTGGGAGGGACGGCGAAGGGATGGCCGACCGAGCGCCCGCCCGCCCTCACGCGGTGGCTCTGGGCGTACGCCGCGTCGGCGGTCGTGCTCGCCCTGCTGCCGCTCGCGGCGTTCACCGTCGGCGGTCTCGTGATCGCCCAGGGCATCCAGGGGGCGGAGACGCTCGGGGAGGCCACGGCACGAGCCTTCGCCTGGCTCGTGCCGGCGGTCGCGGTCACCGGCGTCGTGTTCGCGGCATCCGTGGTGCTGCTCGTCCGTCTGCTGTCGATCGGGCTCGTGGAGGGGACCTTCCCCGTGCGCAGCCGCGTGGCGTGGCAGGCGTGGAGCATCGAGAGACTCCTGGATGCCGCGCGCACGATCCTCTTCCCGTTGTACTCCTCGCTCTTCACCCCCGTGTGGCTGCGAATGCTCGGCGCCCGCGTCGGCCGAGACGTCGAGGCATCCACGGTTCTGCTGATCCCCTCGATGGCGCGCATCGAAGACGGGGCCTTCCTCGCCGACGACACCATGGTCGCCTCCTACGAGCTGCGCGCGGGATGGCTGCGTCTCGGCCCCGTTCGCATCGGGAAGCGGGCGTTCCTCGGCAACTCGGGCATGGCGGCGCCCGGGCACCGCGTACCGCGCGACGGTCTGGTCGCCGTGCTGTCGGCAGCTCCGCTGAAGGCCAAGGCGGGATCGTCGTGGCTGGGGTCGCCGGCCGTGCGCTTGCGACGCCTGTCCGCCGAGGGCGACGAGTCGCGAACCTATCAGCCCACCGCAGCCCTCCGTCTCGCGCGCACGCTGTGGGAACTCTGCCGGTTCGTGCCGGTCGTGGTGACGTGCGGCATCGGTCTCGGGGTGCTCTTCGCTCTCGCCGGACTCTGGGACGCGGTCGGACCGGTCTGGACCCTCCTGCTGTCGGGCGTCGTGCTCCTGGCCGCGGGCGCGGTCGCGGCGGGGGTCTCGACCGCAGCGAAGTGGGCGATCGTGGGCGTCATCCGGGCGGGTGAGCAGCCGCTGTGGTCGAGCTTCGTGTGGCGTACCGAGGTGTCCGACACCTTCACCGAGATGGTCGCGGCGCCGTGGTTCGCTCGCGCGGCGACGGGAACCCCCGCCCTGGCCGTGTGGCTGCGCAGTCTGGGCGCGAGAATCGGCGCGGGCGTCTGGTGCGAGAGCTACTGGCTGCCCGAGCCCGACCTGGTGAGGTTGGGGGCCGCGTCAACGGTCAACCGCGGATGTGTCGTTCAGACGCATCTGTTCCATGATCGAATCATGAGTATGGACACCGTCGAGCTGGAACCCGGGGCGACCCTCGGTCCGCACAGCGTGGTGCTGCCGGCATCCACCCTCGGAGCCCACGCCACCGTGGGTCCGGCCTCGCTCGTCATGCGCGGGGAGACGGTGCCGGTGGGCTCCCGTTGGAGTGGAAACCCCATCGGACCGTGGCGTGCGGTGAAGGTGCGCGCGTACCAGTCGACGACGTGAGCGGCGCCGACCCGTACGCCCCCCAGAGCGGTGACGCCTCGTACGACGTCGAGGCGTACGACCTCACGCTCGGGTACCGCGTCCGCACCAACCGGCTCGAGGGTACGGCGCGCATCACCGCTGTCGCCCGGATGCCGCTGAGTTCCTTCTCGCTCGACCTGGTGGGTCTACGCACCTCGCGCGTGCGCGTGGGTGGCGCTGTCGCGCGCTTCGCGGCGGGGCCGCGGGCCCTGCGCGTGACCCTGCCGCAGCGCCTGCCGGCTGGAGCGTCGTTCGAGGTCGAGGTGGTCTACGCCGGTTCGCCCGCGCCGCGGCGCTCGCGGTGGGGCGCCGTCGGGTGGGAGGAGCTCACCGACGGCGCACTGGTGGCCGGTCAGCCGACCGGGGCGCCCACGTGGTTCCCCTGCAACGACCGCCCCGACAACCGCGCGCGGATGCGCATGGAGATCGCGGTCGACGACGGGTACGCGGTCGCCGCGACCGGAGTCGCCGGGGCCAGTTCGCGCCGGGGCGGACGGGTGACGACCACCTTCACCTCCGACGTTCCGACGGCGACGTATCTGGCGGCCGTCCACGTGGGGCGGTATCGCACCCGTTTCCTGGCGGGGAGCGGCATCGACGTCGTTCCCCCGGTCACGGTGACGGCCCCGCCGGCGCTCGCCGCGGCCGCCGACCGTGCGTTCGCGCGCGTCCCCGAGATGCTCCGCGTCTTCGACCGGCTCTTCGGTCCCTACCCGCAAGAAGCGTGCACCCTCGTGGTCACCGCGGACGAGCTCGAGATTCCGCTGGAGGCGCAGGGGCTCGCGGTGTTCGGCATGAACCACCTCGTCCCCGCCGCCCAGCGTCTCGTCGCCCACGAGCTGGCCCACCAATGGTTCGGCAACAGCGTCGGCATCGCGCGGTGGAGCGACATCTGGCTCAACGAGGGCTTCGCCTGCTATGCCGAGTGGCTGTGGTCGGATGCCTCGGGGGGCCCGTCCGTCGACACCTGTGCTGCCGAGCACTACGCGCGGCTCGCCGCGAAGCCCCGGGACCTCCTGCTCGTGGACCCCGGGCCCGACGACATGTTCGACGACCGGGTCTACAAGCGCGGCGCGCTGACCCTGCATGCGCTGCGCCGCGCCCTCGGCGACGACTCCTTCTTCACGCTACTGCGGACCTGGACCGCCACCCACCGTCACGGTCTCGTGACGACCGCGGATTTCCGCGGCGTCGTGGAGCAGGCCGGGGGAGCGGATGCCGCGACGCTGCTGTCGGCGTGGATCGATCGGACCGAGCTCCCCGTCGCCGTGCGCTGACGCGCGGCGAGCGGAGGATCAGGGACGAGGGGAGCTCCCGGGTGCGGGTTTCGGCCCTCCGCTCGTCCCTGATCCTCCGCCCATCACACGTACGTCACGGATGCCGTGTCAGTACCGCGAGCGCGATGACGACACCATCCGGCCCCTCGACGTCGAATCCGTCGAACGCGGGGCCGTCGTCGATCGCGCCGTCCCAGGTGCCGTCTTGTCGTTCCGCGACGCGCACGCGCGCAGGATCGATCTCGAGACCACGCCCGTCGGCTTTCAGTACCGCCTCCACGCGTGCCCATGTCCGCGCATCCGCGCCGGGCACCACGCGGTCCAGGTCTGACGCACCGGCGGGCACGGCATCGAGGCCCACGCGTCCGCTGCCCTCGAGCGTTGCGACCACTGCCCAGCCCGCGGCATAGGACACGGATGTCGCGGCCTCCACGCCCGAGACACGCGGGCGGCCATGGTCACCCCCGCACCGCACGCAGCGCGAGGACAGCCGCGCTCCGGGAAGGAGTTCCGTCACCAAGGCCCGCGACACCTCGCGGCGCGAGGCGGCGCCGGCGACCTCGCGCCACGCGACGCGCACGCCACGGGGGAGGGTCACACCTGCGGCTCGTGCGTCTCGATGGCGACGATGCCCGAACCGGGGTGGGCGACGGGGATGTGCGCGACCGAGAACGCCGCCGTGTCCAGCGCCGACGAGCTGCCGAGGTAGGACCCTCGCATCGTGCCGGTGGCCAGCGCCAGCTCGTTCATGATGTCGGGGAGCACCGGCCCGTGGCTCACGAGAACGACAGGCTTGCGCGCCCGTACCCGCTCGCCGACGACGCGACGGACGTCTGCGCGCCCCTCTTCCCACGCGTCCTGGCTGATCGCGGCGGAGGTGTGGACATGCTGAGCCAGTGCCTGCGAGAGGGGAGTCGCCGTGCGGATGCAGCGCTCGGCGGGGCTCGACACGATGCGCCGAACTCCGAAGGCGAGGAGCGGCCCCACGATGGCGTTCGCCTGCCGACGCCCGCGCGGAGTCAGCGGGCGTGCGGCATCCGGTCCGTCCCACTCATCGCGCGGACGCGCCTTGGCATGCCGCAGCGCGATGATCGGGAAGGTCGGGAGCGCGTTCTCATCGACGAGCCGGATGAACTCGTCGAGGATCTCGAGGTCGACCGGGTAGCTCAGGTGCTTTCGCGCCTTCTTCACGCTCACCCATTCGATCGCGGCGACCTCCTTGTTCGGCACGAAGGTCGAGGTGCGCACGGCCGCGTCCGACGCTTCAGCCGCCCAGTAGTGCACGATCTTCGTCCGCGAGCTCGGCATCCGATACCGCGAGACGCCGACCGGGACTCCGAGGGCGACCCGGATGCCGGTCTCCTCACGGATCTCGCGCACGGCGGTCTCCGCGAGGGTCTCGCCGGGATCGACCTTGCCCTTGGGCAGTGTCACGTCGCGGTACTTCGTGCGATGGATCAGCAGCACACGCAGCTTTCCCTCGACTTCGCGCCAGACCACACCACCCGCCGCGTAGACGGCGGTTTCACTCACCGTGTCGCCCGGACGCGTCGTTTGCGCTGCACGCGTGCCATCGTGTGCTCCTGCAGATCGATGAGCGGCGCGCCGTCGGCGTCGACACTGTGACGCGTCCACTCGCCGTCCGCACCCAGGTGCCACGACATCGTGCCGTCGTCCATCGCGAGGTCGAACAGCGTCGACAGCTCCTGCAGCTGATTCGGGTCGACGACCCGCACGAGCGCTTCGACCCGGCGGTCGAGGTTGCGGTGCATCATGTCGGCGCTGCCGATGTAGATCTGCTCGTCGCCGTCGTTCGCGAAGGCGAAGATGCGCGAGTGCTCCAGGTAGCGGCCGAGGATCGAGCGCACCGTGATGTTCTCGCTCATCCCCGGGACGCCCGGCTTGATCGAGCAGATGCCGCGGACCCAGACCTCCACCGGGACGCCTGCCTGGCTCGCGCGGTACAACGCGTCGATGATCTCTTCGTCGACCATCGAGTTGACCTTGATGCGCACCTTCGCGGGTTTGCCCTCCAGGGCGTTGCGGCGCTCCTTGTCGATCTGACGAAGGAGCCCCTTGCGCAGGTGCAGAGGGGCCACGAGAAGGCGCTTGAACTTCTTCTCGATCGCGTAGCCGCTCAGCTCGTTGAACAGGCGGGTGAGGTCGCGCCCGACCTGGTCGTCGATCGTGAAGAGGCCGAAGTCCTCGTAGATGCGGCTCGTCTTGGGGTTGTAGTTGCCCGTGCCGACGTGGCTGTAGTGACGGAGCCGTCCCTCTTCCTCGCGGATGACGAGCGCCAGCTTGCAGTGGGTCTTGAGCCCCACGAGGCCGTAGACGACGTGGACGCCCGCCTTCTCGAGCTTGCGGGCCCAGACGATGTTGTTCGCCTCGTCGAAACGCGCCTTCACCTCGACCAGGGCGAGAACCTGCTTGCCGGCCTCGGCGGCGTCGATGAGCGCCTGCACGATGGGGCTGTCACCCGACGTGCGGTACAGCGTCTGCTTGATGGCGAGCACGTGCGGGTCGCGGGCGGCCTGCTCGAGGAACGCCTGCACGCTCGTCGCGAACGACTCGTAGGGGTGATGGACGAGGACGTCGGCCTTGCGGATCGCGCCGAAGAGGTCGGCGCGGCCGTTCTGCTCGGGCGGCTGGAAAGCCAGGGCGGTCCTCGGAACGTGCGGGGGATAGTGCAGGTCGGGCCGGTCGATGCGGGAGAGGTCGAACAGCCCGCGCAGGTCGAGGGTGCCGGGCAGGCGGTAGACCTCCTGCTCGGTGATGTCGAGCTCGCTCAGCAGCAGGGAGCGGGTCACATCGTCCATGTCCTCGGTGATCTCGAGGCGGATCGGCGGACCGAAGCGGCGACGCAGCAGCTCGGCCTCGAGCGCCTGGATGAGGTTCTCGGTCTCGTCCTCCTCAATCGTCATGTCCTCGTTGCGCGTGAGGCGGAAGGCGTGGTGATCGAGCACCTCCATACCCGGGAAGAGATCTCCCAGGTGGTTGGAAATGAGCTCCTCGAGGGGCAGATACCGCACCCCGGGCCCGTCGCCGGGAACCTCGACGAAGCGGGGGAGCATCGGAGGCACCTTCAGGCGCGCGAACTCCTGGCGCCCCGTCCGCGCGTTGCGGATACGGATCGCGAGGTTCAGCGACAGTCCCGAGATGTAGGGGAACGGGTGTGCCGGGTCGACCGCGAGCGGCATGAGGACGGGGAAGACGTTGCGCTGGAAGTACTCCGTCAGGCGCTCCGCGGTCGCCTCGTCGAGCGAGTCCCACGTGACGACCTCGATCCCGGCCTCCGCGAGGGCGGGGCGGACCTTCTCGGTCCACGCCGCGGCGTGCCGCAGTTGCAGGCGATGGGCGTCGGCGGAGATGTCCGCCAGCACGTCTTGCGGGGCGCGGCCGACGTTGGTCGGCACGGCGAGCCCGGTGATGATGCGGCGCTTCAGACCCGCGACGCGCACCATGAAGAACTCGTCGAGGTTGCTCGCGAAGATCGCGAGGAAGTTCGCACGCTCGAGGACCGGCACCGTCGGGTCTTCGGCGAGCTCGAGGACCCGTTGGTTGAACGCCAGCCAGCTGATCTCGCGGTCGAGGTAACGGTGGTCGGGGAGCTGATCGTCCGCGACCTCGATCGCCTCGTCGAAGTCGTCGTCGTCCGCGTCGCCAAGGCCGGTGTCGAGCGCGTCGTGTTCCATCATTCCCACATCATTGCAGGGGTCGGTGACACGCGAGTGAACACGCGGTACGCGCGTACGGTGGCGGGGGTCGTCAGGCGGGGGCGGATGCCACGGGCGGCTGCTCGTCTTCGTAGACGTTGAAGCGGTAGCCGACGTTGCGCACCGTGCCGATGAGCTGCTCGAGATCACCGAGCTTGGCGCGCAGGCGTCGCACGTGCACGTCGACGGTGCGCGTGCCACCGAAGTAGTCGTAGCCCCACACTTCGCTCAGCAGCTGCTCGCGTGTGAACACCCGCGACGGGTGCGTCGCGAAGAAGTGCAGCAGCTGGAACTCCTTGTACGTGAGGTCGAGGGGCTTGCCGTGGACCTTGGCCGAGTACGACGACTCGTCGATCGTGATGCCCGAGGTCTGGATGCGCGTCGACACCTGATCGGCACTGCGGCGACCCATCGCGAGACGGATACGCGCGTCGATCTCGGCGGGGCCGGCCCCCACGAGGACGACGTCGTCGACGCCCCAGTCGGTCGACACCGCGGTGAGCCCGCCCTCGGTGATGACGAGGACCAGGGGGGCCTCGATCCCGGTGGTCGTCAGGATCTTGCACAGCGACTTCGCGCCGACCAGGTCGAAGCGTGCGTCGACGAAGACGATGTCGGCGCTGGGCGCGTTGACCAGCTGCGCGGGTTCGGCGGGGATCTGCCGCACGCGATGGCTCAGCAGTTCGAGCGCAGGCAACACCGCGCCGCCGCCGGGGGCGGAGCTGAGAACGAGAAGTTGAGCCACACGGACCTCCCAGTGCGGGCTGCCGCACACCCGCCCATCTTAGGGTCAGCCGCGCCACCGCGCCGCACCGGCCGCGTCACGTGCGCCTCGGCGCCGTGTGGGCAATGATGGGGGCATGTCGACCCCCGACCTCGTGCCGCGCCGCACCTACGGTGGCGTCGTCGCCGTGTGGGTTCTGGCCGCTGTGGCCGGGATCGTCATCGGCATCGTCGTGCCCTCGCCCTGGCGGGCGCAGTGGATCACCGTGTCGCTGGGCGCGTGCGTGATCGTGGCGTTCGCGATCCAGCTCTGGTACGGCCGTTCGCAGGCCTTCATCCAGCGGATGGCCGCCAGCGTCCTGGGTGCGCTCGTCGTGCTGGGACTCATCACGGCCGGGTTCGGTCTGGCATCCATCGTTCCCGGCTAGAATCGGGCTATGAACCTCCTCGCGCTCGAACTGTTCTTCGTGGGACTTCTCGGCCTGGCTTCGCTGGCGATCGCCTTCGTGTCCGGAACGGTCATCTGGAACCTCTACCGCGGCCAGCGCTGATCGGCATCTCGTGATCGAGATCCCGACGGACCTTCCCGCCGACCTTGTTCCGCTCTCGTGGCTCCTCGGGGTTTGGGAGGGCACGGGGGTCATCGACTACGAGGCGGACGGACGCACGTTCTCGGGCGAGTTCGCGCATCGCGTCAGCTTCAGCCACGATGGCGGCGGTTTCCTCAACTACTCCGCGGACGCGTGGCTTCTCGACGGCGAGGAGCGGCGTGCGCTCGTGTCCGAGATCGGCTACTGGCGCCTCGCCCGGCCGTCCTCCGCGGCCGATGCCGGCCCGGCCCTCCTTCCGCCCACCGAGCCTGCGGCCGTCCGCTCGGCGGACGACGTGGAGGCTCTTCGCAACGGCGACGGTGGATTCGACCTCGAGGTGAGCCTCGTGCACTCCGACGGGGTGCTCGAGCTGTACGTCGGTCAGGTGAAGGGTCCGCGCATCGACCTCGCCACCGACGCGGTGGTTCGCACCGCGGGCGCGAAGCCCTACACAGCGGCGACACGTCTGTACGGTCTCGTCGACAACCACCTGCTGTGGGCGTGGGACATCGCGGCGTTCGGACGCGAGCTCGGCTCGCACGCGTCGGCGCGTCTGGCTCGAGCGGAGTGAGCATGGCGGTTCTCACCGACGTCCCCGGCGCCGTGATCGACGAGCGTGGACTGCGCCATGTGGGCTCGCCCGTCGCGGAACAGCGACGCTTGGCATCCGGGGCCGCCCTCGCGCCGCTCGGCGACCGCCGTGTCATCTCGGTGGGTGGCGAAGACCGGCGCGGGTGGCTCGATTCGCTGTCGTCGCAGGCGCTGACGCACCTGGCGCCCGGCGTCTCCACCGAGATGCTGATCCTCGACCCGCAGGGTCGGGTCGAGCACGCCGCCTCCGTGGTCGACGACGGCGAGACGGTGTGGCTCATCGTCGACGCGAGCGACGTCGAGGCGCTCGCCGCGTGGTTGACGCGCATGCGGTTCCGCCTGCGCGTCGAGGTGACCGATCGCTCCGACGACCTGTTCGTGGTCGGCGGAACCCGCGACGCCGTCGGCTCTCTGGCGACGGTGGCGCCGGTGTGGATCGACCCCTGGCCGGACGTGTCTCCGGGTGGGTGGGCGTACGCCCGCGTCGAGCCGCACCCCGGTTCCGACCGCGACTGGGCTGAGGCGATCGTGGATGCCGCCGAGTTGGACCGGGTGATCGAGGGAGCCGCCCGCGGTGAGATGGCGCTGGCGGGTCTGGATGCCGTCGAGGCCCTGCGTGTCGCCGCCTGGCGTCCCCGCGTCGGGGTCGACGCCGACGAGCGGCTGCTCCCGCACGAGGTGGACTGGTTGCGCACTGCCGTCCACCTGTCGAAAGGGTGCTACCGCGGCCAGGAGACGGTGGCGAAGGTCCACAACCTCGGCCACCCGCCGCGCCGTGTGGTCGCGCTGCAGCTGGACGGCAGTGACAATCTCCTGCCCGCCCGCGGGGACCAGGTGCGCGCAGGAGATGCGGTGGTCGGGACCATCACCTCGGTCGCCGTGCATCACGAGGAGGGCCCCATCGCCCTGGCGCTGATCAAGCGCACCGCGCCCGAGGGCGTTCCGCTCGTCGTCGACACCGCCGACGGTCCCCTCGCTGCCGCGCAGGAGACCGTCGTCCCTGCTGACGCGGGCGCCACCGCCGCGATTCCGCGGCTCCCGCGCCTCGGGCGTCGTCGCGCCGCGGAATGACGTCGGACGACTCGTCGACCACCACCGTCGGGGTGGTGGTCTCGCGTTCGCCGTGGCGCACGGCGCTGACGCGTCGCGGCACCCGGGTCCGCGAGTCGCTCCCGGCGATTTCGCAGATCGTCGTCGCAGCGACCGCCGCCTACTGCTTCGCCCACTTCGTGCTCGGGCACCCGGTCCCGCTGCTGGCGGCCACCGTGACGGTCTCGAGCCTCGGGCTCGTGCGCGACGCGCGGCCGTGGCGCGTCGCCGAGACCGTCGCGGGAATGCTCGTCGGCATCCTCATCGCCGAACTCGTCCTGCTCATCGCCGGTGCGGGGTGGTGGCAGATCGCGATCGCGATGACCATCACTCTCATCGCCGCGCGCTTCCTGTCGCCCCAGCCCGGCTTCGCCCTCGCGGCCGTCGTGCAGTCGCTGATCGCCCTGGTCCTCGTCTCGGGTGTGCCGTTCCTCCGCCTCGTCGACGGCGCCGTCGGGGGAGTTGCCGCCCTGATCGTGACGGCACTCATCCCGAGGACGCTCCGGCGCACCGAGCTGCGTGACGCGGACGAGCTGTTCGACGCTCTCGACGTGGCCATGGCGACGATCGTGCGGGCGCTGCGCAAGGGCGACCGGGCGCGGGCCGAGCGCGGTCTCGAGCGCGCGCGCTCGCTGCAGACCTATGTCGACGCGTGGAGCGGCTCGCTCGAGTCGGGGCAGGAGGTCGCGCGCATCTCGCCCTTCCTCCGTCGGCAGCGCACCGAGCTGCAGCGGCACGCCCGGGTGCGCGAAGCGCTCGATCTGGCAACCCGCAACCTCCGCGTCGTCGCGCGCCGCTCCGCGTACCTGTGCGCCGATGGTGAGACGCGTCCGGTGCCCGCCGACCTGCTGGCGGAGCTGGCCCGTGGGGCATCACTCGTCCGAGACAGCCTGGACGACATCTCGCTCGAACCGGCCGCGCGATCGGCCCTCGTCGCCGTGACCCGGCGTCTCGACCCGGCGGCGCTGTTGCCGCACGGCGGCGTGGGCGAACTGAACCTCATCGCGGCGATGCGCCCCCTCGCCGTCGATCTCCTGGTCGCCGCAGGTCTCCCCTCGGCCGAGGCGCGGGCGCTGCTGCCCCGCATCTGACAGGGCGCGAAGCGCCCCGACGGGTGGACGACGGCGGGAACTGCCCGCGCTGGGTCCGTCTCAGCGCGGCGCCACCGCATCCCAGGCCACGCCGACCTCGCCGAGACGCCAGCGCTCGCGGCGGAGAAGAGGCCAGCCGGCATCGGCGAGCGCGATCATCGCCGTCCGCCATCGGTGCACCGCGCCGAAGGGGGCGACGACCGCCGCGCGCGTCCACTCCCGATCGAGGGATGCCACGAGGTCGTGGACGCGTTCGCCCGCGACGTTGCGGTGGATGAGCGCCTTCGGGAGACGTTCCGCCGCGATCGAGGGCGCGTCGAGCTCGGCAAGACGGAGCGAGATGGTGAGGCTTCGGGGCGCGGCATCCGGTCCCACCTCGATCCACGTGGCGACCCGACCGATCTCGTCGCACGTTCCCTCGACGAGGATCCCGTCCGGAGCCAGCCGCCGGGTCATGAGAGCCCAGGCGTGAGCGACATCGGCTTCGTCGTACTGGCGCAGCACGTTCATGGCGCGGATGACGGCCGGGCGCTCCCCGCGCGGGAGGGGGACCTCGAACCCGCCGCGCGCGAAACTCACGCCGTCGATCCCCACCGCCTGTGCTCGCGCCCGCTCGACGCGCTCCGGATCGATCTCGAGACCCACCACGCGTACGTCGGGGCGTTCGCACCGCAGTCTCGCGAGCATCTCGACGGGCGTCACGGCGCTCGCGCCGAAGCCGAGGTCGACGACCAGCGGATCCTCCGCGCGTCGAAGCACCGGATGCCGGGCGATCCAGCGATCGACGCGGCGGAGGCGGTTGACTCCCGTCGTGCCCCGCGTGGGGCGGCCGACGGGCGAGGAACTCACGTCCCACATGATGCCAGTTCGGCTCGGGGTCAGCCTCCGCGCGTCGATAGCATGGACTCATGCCTCACACGCTGATCCTCCTCCGCCACGGGCAGAGCGAGTGGAACAAGACCAACCAGTTCACCGGCTGGGTCGACGTGCGACTCACCGACCAGGGCAAGGCCGAGGCGAAGCGCGGCGGCGAGCTGCTCGCCGAGTCCGGCATCCTGCCCGACGTGTTGCACACCTCGGTGCTCAGTCGTGCGATCCAGACGGCGAACATCGCCCTCGATGCCGCCGACCGCCTCTGGATCCCCGTCAAGCGGTCGTGGCGCCTCAACGAGCGTCACTATGGCGCGCTGCAGGGCAAGGACAAGGCGCAGACGCTCGAGGAGTTCGGCAACGAGCAGTTCATGCTCTGGCGACGCTCGTTCGACGTGCCGCCGCCGCCGCTGCCCGCGGACGACGAGTACAGCCAGGTCGGCGACCCCCGCTACGTCGGCATCGACGGCGAGGTGCCCGACACCGAGTCGCTGAAGATCGTCATCGACCGCATGCTGCCGTACTGGCACAGCGACATCGTCCCCGACCTGCAGGCCGGCAAGACCGTGCTCGTCACCGCCCACGGCAACTCGCTGCGCGGTCTCGTGAAGCACCTCGAGGGCATCAGCGACGCTGACATCGCGGAGCTGAACATCCCCACCGGCATTCCGCTGGTCTATCGCCTCGACGACGAGCTGAAGCCCCTCGGCCCGGGCGAGTACCTCGACCCCGAGGCCGCTGCGGCCGGCGCCGCGGCCGTGGCCGCACAGGGCAACAAGCACTGACGCGGAGAACGGAAAGGGGGTGGATGCCAGTCGGCATCCACCCCCTTTCCGTTCTGCGATCAGATGACCGGCGAAGGCTCGGTCTCGTCGTCGGCGCCGGCCCAGTCGCCGGTGGCGAGGTAGACGACCTTCTTGGCGACTGAGACCGCGTGGTCGGCGAACCGCTCGTGGTAGCGGCTCGCGAGGGTCGCGTCGACCGTGGCCGTCGCCTCGCCCTTCCACGTGTCGCCGAGGACCTTCTCGAACACGCTGATGTGGAGTTCGTCGATGGAGTCGTCGGCGTTGCGGATCTCGTCGGCGATGCGCAGGTCCTGCGTGCGCAGCAGCTCGGTGAGCTTGCGGGCGACCTCGACGTCGTACTCGCCCATGCGCGTGAAGGTGGTCTTCAGCCCGCGGGGGATGGCGCGCTCGGGGAAGCGCGAGCGGGCGAGCTGCGCGATGTGCTCGGCCATGTCGCCCATGCGCTCGAGCGAGGCGCTCACGCGAAGCGCGGTCACGACGATGCGCAGGTCGCGGGCGACCGGCTGCTGGCGCGCGAGGATCTCGATGGCGAGCTCGTCGAGCTCGAAGGCCTTCTCATCGATGATGGCGTCGGCCTCGATGACCTCTTCGGCCAGGGTGACATCGCTCGATCCGAACGCGCGGGTGGCGCGGTCGATGGCGACCGTGACGAGTTCGGCGATCTCGACCAGGCGGCTCTGGACGTCCTCGAGGGACTGGTGGAATACTTCGCGCATCGCGGTACCTTCCGTCGGCGGCACGGCACAGTCGCGTCCCGCTACCTCCGGGGATTGTTTCCAGCGAAGATGAACGAACGGTGCCGTAACAGTGAATAGTAACGTTCGGCTTCGGCATCCCGTGCCTGAACGGCCGGTGACGTCGTGACCTCGCCTTTACGCTGGAGGCATGGAACCACCGCAGCTCTCGCTGCTCGCGCTCCTCGTCGGCCTCCTGCTGGGAGGCGGCATCGTCGCCCTCGTCGTCGGAGCCCTGCGAGCGCGGCATCGTTCGCTGGCGCAGACCACCGTCGATCTGCCCGAGGGCGTGGAGGCGATGCTCGGTGCCATGGACGACCCGGCGTTCGTCTGCGACATGTCGTCGACGGTGCTCGCGCTGTCGTCGACCGCCGGGGTGTTCGGACTCGTCGCCGGTGAAGTGATCGCGAGCGACGAGCTGCGACGGGTCGCTCGCGCGTCGCGCGACACCGGGGTGGCCGTCAGCGAGAACCTCCGCCTTCGCCGGGGCGCCGCTCCCGCGGAACCGCGCCTGGTGGCCGTGCGGGCCACGCCGATCTCTCCGCGGCTGGTGCTCCTGGTGCTCCGCGACATCACCGAGCGCGAGCGCGTGGAAGAGATGCGCCGAGACTTCGTGGCCAACACCAGCCACGAGCTGAAGACGCCCGTCGGTGCGGTGAGCCTGCTCGCCGAGGCGATCGAGTCGGCGTCCGACGATCCCGAGCAGGTGCGGTACTTCTCGACGCGTCTGCAGGCGGAGGTCACGCGACTGGCCGGCCTGGTCAATCGCATCCTGAGCCTGTCGCGCCTTCAGGCGTCGGACGAACTGCGCGACGTCCGTGACGTGTCCATCGACGAGGTCGTCACTTCCGCCGTCGAGGCGTACGCGATCGCCGCCGACTCCGCCCAGGTCACGGTCGTGCGCGGCGGGACGAAAGGACTGTGGGTGCGCGGTGAGCCGCAGATCCTCACCGAGGCTCTCGGCAACCTCGTCGCCAACGCGATCGCCTACTCGCCGAGCGGGTCGAAGGTGGGCGTGGGCGTGAAGCTCGACGACACCGTCGTCGAGATCGCCGTCACTGACCGGGGGATCGGCATCCCCGAAGCCGACCAGCATCGGGTGTTCGAGCGTTTCTACCGTGCCGATCAGGCGCGGTCGCGGCGCACGGGCGGCACCGGACTCGGCCTGTCGATCGTCAAGCACGCCGTGCAGCGTCACGGCGGCGAAGTGCGTCTGTGGTCGCGCCCCGATCGCGGGTCGACCTTCACCATTCGGCTGCCCATGTCCGAACCGCCCGAACTCGAACCCGCACGACCCAAGTCCGGGCGCAAGGGCCGCAAGGCCGCGTCCGCATCGCGCACCGCCCCCAAGAACGGAGACACCGCATGACCCGCGTTCTGATCGTCGAGGACGAGCCCGACCTCGCCGACCCGCTGGCCTATCTGCTGCGCAGAGAGGGGTACGAGGTCGAGATCGCCGAAGACGGCGCCGTGGCGCTCGCCGCTTTCCACGACCGCGGTGCGGACATCGTGCTGCTCGACCTCATGCTCCCGGGGATGCCGGGCACCGAGGTGTGCCGCCAGATGCGACTGTCGTCGCACGTGCCGATCATCATGCTCACCGCGAAGGACTCCGAGGTCGACATCGTCGTGGGTCTCGAGCTCGGGGCCGACGACTACGTCACGAAGCCGTACTCCACGCGGGAGCTGCTCGCCCGCATGCGCGCGGTGCTGCGGCGGCGGACGCCGGATGACACCGACCTCGACGATCGGGTGCTCAGCGGGGGTCGCGTGACCCTCGACATCGATCGGCACACCGTGTCGGTCGACGGCAGCGAGATCAACATGCCGCTGAAGGAGTTCGAGCTGCTCGAGGTGCTGATGCGCAACGCCGGTCGCGTCCTCACCCGCGGCCAGCTGATCGACCGTGTCTGGGGGACCGACTACTTCGGCGACACGAAGACCCTCGACGTGCACATCAAGCGCATCCGCTCACGTATCGAGCAGAGCCCGAGCGAGCCGACCATGCTCGTCACGGTCCGGGGGCTCGGGTACCGCTTCGAGTCCTGAAGCCCGACAGCAATGACGAAGGCGCCGACGGAGATCCGTCGGCGCCTTCGTGGTCTTCCTCGTGTCTCAGGAAGAGGGAGTGGGCGTCGGGGTCGACGTGATGGGCGTCGAGGACGAGCTCGGCATCGGTGCCGGCGTGAGCGAGGTCGGCACCGGGGTCGGCGCGAGGGTGCTCAGGTACTGGACGGCGTCGTCGAGGACGGGCACCTGGATGAGGGCCCCCTCTCCGTCGCCGGACTGGAAGTAGACGGGGACGGTCGAACCCGGGGCCGCGTCGATCCCCTCGAGCAGGAGCGGCTCGACGCCGTTGGCGAGGTCGCCGAGGCTCAGGGTGCGATTGGCGGGGACGGTGACCGAGGCCCGCACGGCCGTCGACCCCTCGCCGACCTCGAGGCGCAGCGTCTGCGGATCGTTGGTCGAGTTGACCACTGCGGCGACGAAGTTGCCGAGGTCGCCCTCGTCGTTCGCCACGATGAGGGCGTTGCGCACATCGAGGGGGCCGGACGCCGCGGGGACGTTGACGCCGTCAGAGGCGGAATAGTCGATCGTCGTCGCCTGGGGCGCAAGGATGTTGCAACCCGTCGTGCCCAGCACGACGGCGGCACCCACGGCGATGGACGCGATCAGGCGCGATTTCACGGATCCTCCCAGGACGACAGACGGCACGACATCATCCTACGGGGTCGTTGCACCGCGGTCCGCTCGTGGGCGCCCTCTCGCGCGCGTGCGTTGCCCCTCGGCGGGGAGGGCGGAACCTTAGCGCATGAGGGCCTGTGGTATCCTGGATGTTGCCGAAAGGACATAACTCCATGCTTTTTGAGGTTGGCGAGACCGTCGTTTACCCGCACCATGGCGCGGCCACGATCATCGAGGTCAAAGAACGCGTCATCAAGGGCGAGACGAAGAAGTATCTGAAGCTCAACGTCACGCAAGGCGACCTCGTGATCGAGGTTCCCGCCGACAACGTCGACCTGGTCGGCGTGCGTGACGTGATCGGCAAAGAGGGTCTCGATCGCGTCTTCGACGTGCTGCGCGCACCGTTCACCGAAGAGCCCACCAACTGGTCGCGTCGCTACAAGGCGAACCTCGAGAAGTTGGCTTCGGGCGACGTCATCAAGGTGAGCGAGGTCGTGCGTGACCTCTGGCGCCGTGATCAGGATCGTGGCCTCTCCGCGGGCGAGAAGCGCATGCTCGCGAAGGCGCGCCAGATCCTCGTGTCGGAGCTTGCTCTGGCCGAGAAGACCGACGAAGACCGTGCGAGCGTCGTGCTCGACGAGGTCCTCGCGTCCTGAGACGCTTCCGACGCCCGCCGCTCCCTCCGAGTGGCGGGCGTCGTCGCGCTAGCGTGGGGGAGTGATCCCCGTGCCCCCTCCGCGCCTCGCAGTCGTCGTCGTCGCCGCCGGTTCCGGCACTCGCCTGAACGGCGGGGCGCCCAAGGCGTTCGTCGCCCTCGATGAGTGGACGATTCTGCGGCACGCGCTCGCGGGGGTGTTCGCCGCGCCCCCGGCGCAGGTGGTCGTGGTGGTCCCTTCCGGCTTCGAGGACGCCGCCCGCGCTGATGCTCTCGCCGTGGCAGATGATCGCGACGATCTTCTGAGCATCGTCGTCGGCGGTCGGACCCGTCAGGAGTCGGTGGCTGCCGGCCTCGCGGCCCTGGGCGACGAGGTCGAATGGGTCCTCGTGCACGACGCGGCGCGCGCCCTGACTCCCGTCGCCGTGTTCGAGCGGGTCATCGACTCCCTCCAGCACGGAGCCCCGGCCGTCATCCCCGCGCTCCCCGTGGTCGACACCATCAAACGCGTGGACACCGACGGCGTGATCGTCGCCGCTGTCGATCGCGCCGAGCTCGCGGCCGCGCAGACGCCGCAGGGCTTCCGGCGCGAGGTGCTCGCGGCGGCGGTCTCGGCCGCAGACGCCGACCACACCGACGACGCGGCCCTGGTGGCTGCCGCCGGCCACACGGTCGTGACGGTCGCCGGGGATGCGAACTCCTTCAAGATCACGACCACCCCCGACCTCGAGCGCGCGCGGGGTCTCGTTCGCGCCGACCGCTCGGCCCTGCTCGCGCCGCGTGTCGGTATCGGTACCGACGTCCACGGGTTCGGCGGCGAGGGATCCCTCTGGCTCGCAGGCCTCGAGTGGCCGGGTGAGCAGGCCCTCTCCGGTCACTCCGACGGAGACGCCGTGGCCCACGCGATCGTCGACGCCCTGCTGGCCGCGGCCGGCCTGGGCGACATCGGGACGCACTTCGGCACGGATCGCCCCGAGTTCGCCGGCGCCCATGCCCCCGCGTTCCTGTCGCACACGCTGGGGCTGCTGGAGGCGGCCGGGTGGCGCGTCGGCAACGTCTCCGTCCAGGTGCAGGCGAACCGCCCACGCTTCGCCGGTCGCCGTCTCGAGGCGGAACAGGTGCTGTCGAGCGCTCTCGGCGGAGCGCCCGTCTCGGTCAGCGCCACCACCACCGACGGTCTCGGCTTCACTGGCCGCACCGAGGGGGTTGCCGCGTTCGCGACGGCGATGGTGATCGCGCTCTAGAGCTCGCGCGTCATGAAGGTCGACAGAGGATCCGGCTCATACGGCGGGAACGGAGGGCACTCGACGAAGCCCTCGCTGGCGTACAGCCGGCGGGCGGCGACGAAATCGTCGGTGCTCCCGGTCTCCAGCCACAGACTCCGGATGCCACGCTCTCGCGCCTCGGTCACGAGGTGGCGCAGGAGTGCCCGTCCGATCCCCTGGCCGAGGAACCGGTCCTCGACCCGCATCGATTTGAGCTCGGCCCGATCGTCGTCGAGGACCGACAGGGCACCGATCCCCGCCAGCTCCCCGTCCACCCAGGCTGACCACAGCTGGATGCCGGCGCCGCTGAGCCCGTCCAGGTCGAGCGCATGCATGCTCTCGGGCGGGGTGTTCTCGAGCATGCCGCTGAGGTGGGCGGTGACAAGGGTGCGCGTGGCGACACCGGAGAGGTCGTCGGGGCGGATCTCGAGGGGCACCTGTCGAGCGTACTGAGGTCGTGTTACAGGCTCGGGTCGCGGACAGGGGCGGCCGGTAGGCTAGGGCGGTGACTGTTCGGCTGTATGACACGAAAGCGCAAGCCCTGCGCGACTTCGTCCCTCTCGACCCCTCGAACGTCACGGTCTACGTCTGCGGTCCCACGGTGCAGTCCGGACCGCACATCGGTCACGTGCGCGCCGCTCTCGCCTTCGACCTGCTCCGTCGATGGCTCTCCCACCGTTTCGGCCGGGTCACCTTCGTGCGCAACGTCACCGACATCGACGACAAGGTGCTCGCGAACGCCACCGACGCCGAGCCGTGGTGGGCCTTGGCCTATCGCATGGAGCTCGAGTTCACGCGGGCCTACTCGGCCATCGGCATCCTGCCCCCGACGTACGAGCCCCGCGCGACCGCCTCGGTCACGCAGATGCAGGAGCTGATCGGCGAGCTCATCGAGCGGGGTCACGCCTACGCCGCCGCCGGTGATGTCTACTTCGACGTGCGCTCGTGGCCCGCCTACGGGGAGCTGACCCGCCAGAGCCTGGATGCCATGGAGCCCGCCGCTGACGCGGATCCCCGCGGTAAGCGCGATCCCCGTGACTTCGCCCTGTGGAAGGGGACGAAGGAGGGCGAGCCCGCGTCGGCCACCTGGGCGTCGCCGTGGGGGGCCGGGCGACCCGGCTGGCACATCGAGTGCTCGGCGATGTCGCGCCGCTATCTCGGCGCGGAGTTCGACATCCACGGCGGCGGTCTCGACCTGCGTTTCCCGCACCACGAGAACGAGATCGCGCAGTCGACCGCGGCGGGCGATGCGTTTGCGCGCTACTGGGTGCACAACGGTCTCGTGACGGTCGACGGGCAGAAGATGTCGAAGTCGCTGGGCAACTTCACGCTCGCCGGCGACGTGCTCGACGCGCACGACCCGCGGGTGGTGCGGTATGCACTCGCCGCGGCGCACTACCGCTCGAGCCTCGACATCTCGGACCGCGCGTTCGCGGAGGCGGCCAGCGCCCTCGAGCGCATCGCGACGTTCGGGCAGCGCGTCCTGCGCGCCGCCGACGCCGAGCCGATCGTCGTCATTCCTGGCGAGATCCCGGCGGCGTTCGCCGCGGCCATGGACGACGATCTCGGTGTGCCCCAGGCGCTCGCCGTCCTGCACGAGACGGTGCGCGCGGGTAACGTCGCGCTCGACGCGGACGACCTCGAGGCCGCGATCGCGGCTCATCGCGCGGTCGCCGCGATGCTCGGCATCCTGGGACTGGATGCCGGCGAGCCCGCCGTCGCGACGGGATCGAGCGAGGCCGCTCTCGATGCCCTCGTGCACGAGATGATCGCGCAGCGCGCCCAGGCGCGCGCCGACAAGGACTGGGCGGCAGCCGATCGCATCCGCGATGCGATCGCCGCCGCCGGAATCACGCTGGAGGACACTCCGGCCGGAACTCATTGGAGTATCGATGGCTAAGCCAGGACGCCCGGGCGCACGTAACCCCGGCAAGAAGAAGGGCCCCCTCAAGGGGACCGGCGGGCACTCCCGCAAGGCGCTCGAGGGCCGCGGCCCCACCCCCAAGGCGGAGGACCGCGCCTGGCACCCCGCCGGCAAGCGCAAGGCCGCAGAGGAGCGGTACGCCGCTGCCGGCGGCAAGGGCCGGCCCGGTGTCCGCGCGGTCGGGAGCAACTCCACCCGCAAGAGTCCCAAGGCTGCCGACGACACCGAAACCGTCACCGGCCGCAACTCGGTGCTCGAGGCGCTGCGCGCGAAGATCCCCGCCACCGCGTTCTACATCGCGCAGCGCGTCGAGATGGACGACCGCGTCAAAGAGATGCTGTCGATCGCGACCAACCGGGGCATCCCCGTCCTCGAGGTCACGCGTCCGGAGCTCGACCGTATGGCCGGGTTCGACGGCGTGCACCAGGGCGTCGCGCTGAAGGTGCCGCCGTACACGTACGCGCACCCGCAAGATCTCCTCGAGCAGATCATCGACCGCGGAGAGGTTCCGCTGCTGGTCGCCCTCGACGGGGTGACCGACCCGCGCAACCTCGGCGCGATCATCCGCTCGACCGGTGCCTTCGGCGGGCAGGGGCTGATCCTTCCGCAGCGCCGCTCCGCGAGCGTCAACTCGGCCGCGTGGAAGACCAGCGCGGGCGCGGCGGCGCGCATCCCGGTGGCCCTCGCGGCGAACCTCACCGCGACGCTGAAAGAGTTCAAGAAGCAGGGCGTCTTCGTGCTCGGTCTCGCCGGTGACGGCGATGTCTCCCTGCCGGAGCTCGAGCTGGCCGATCGTCCCGTGGTGATCGTCGTCGGCTCCGAGGGCAAGGGCTTGTCGCGCCTGGTCACGGAGACGTGCGACCAGGTCGTGTCGATCCCCATCTCCACCGCCACCGAATCGCTGAACGCCGGCATCGCGGCATCCGTGGCCCTGTACCAGGTGTCGACGCTCCGCGCGGCGCGCTGACCCCACCCGACCGATCCCGAGAGGAACGACATGACCCGTATCGCCGTCATCGGAGGCACCGGCTACGCCGGGAGCCACATCGTCACCGAGGCCGTCCGCCGCGGACACACCGTGGTCTCGATCGCCCGCTCGGTTCCCGCCGAGCGCATCGAGGGGGCGACATATCTCGAAGGCACCGTCCTCGACGTGCCCGGCCTCATCGCCCAGCTCGAGGGCGTCGAGGTCGTCGTGTCGGCGGTCGCACCACGCGGTGACATGGAGGGCAAGCTGCGCCCCGCCATCGCCGAGCTCGTGACGGCCTTGCCCGAGAACGTCCGCGTGGGCGTCGTCGGCGGCGCCGGCGGATCGCTCGTGGCCGAGGGTGGGCCGCGCCTCATCGACACCGAGGGCTTCGCCGAGGAGTACAAGCCCGAGGCCCGCGAGGCCATCGGCATCCTCGAGGACCTCCAGGCCGACGACACCGGTCGCGACTGGTTCTACATCCACCCCGCCGGCGGCTTCGGCTCGTGGGCCCCGGGGGAGCGCACCGGCTCCTACCGCGACGGCGGCGACGTGCTCGTCGTCGACGAGAAGGGCGACTCGTTCATCGGCGGCGCCGACTTCGCCGTCGCCGTCCTCGACGAGATCGAGAACCCGAAGCACACCCGAGGTCGCTTCACCGTCGGGTACTGACCCGCTCGTCCACGACGGAGGCCGTGGCATCCCGGATCGTTTCCGGATGCCACGGCCTCCGTCGTTTCGGCTGGACGTCCGGGCCGGCGGTGCATCGCGAGATCACCCGATCGGCGCGAGGTCACACGATCCGCGATGCCACGATCGCGTGACCTCGGCGGGATCGTGTGATCTCGCGATGCGTCGTGCGCGCGGAGGGCGGCGACTCAGACGAGGTCGCGCCAGTCCACGACGTCGGTGTCTGTCGTGGGCACTTCGCCCGTGGCGGGGGCATCGGCGTCGGAGACGGTCGGCAGCGACATCGTGTCCGTCGGCGGGCCCATCACCGTGGCCTCGTCGCGCCGGTGACGCAGCACGTCGTCGATGTAGGAGGTGACGACCTCGGCCAGGGGCACCGAGCGCCCCCGCGCCTGCGACATGTACCAGCGGTGCTCGAGCACCTGATGGAACACCTCGGCGGGCTCGAGCTTGGCGCGGAGGTCGAAGGGGATCGACATCACGATCGGCTCGAACACCCGGGTGAGCCACTCGTGGGCGACCATCTCCTCGTCGGCGCCGAGCCGCGAGACTCGGGCACGGAACTCGTCGAGGTCGTTCAACAGACGCCGGGCTTGGTTCTCTTCGACGTCGAGTCCGGTCAGCCGCAGCAGACGGCGCTGGTGGTGTCCGGCATCCACGACCTTCGGCTGGATCGAGACGCGGGTGCCGTCGCTCGTCGTGCTGATCGACATCTCGCCGATGTCGAACCCGAGGGCGTTCAGCCGGTGCACGCGTTCGGTGATGCGCCAGGACTCGTCGACAGCGAACGATTCCTTGTCGGTGAGAGCGCCCCACAGGGAGTGGTAGGACGACACGAGTCCGTCAGCGATGGCCACCGCATCCAGTCCGCCCTCGAGGCGACCGCCGGCCTCGAGGTCCATGATCTCGCCGGCGATGTTGGTGCGCGCGATGTCGAGATCGTGTGCCCGCTGCCCGGGGCTCAGACGGTTGCCGTGCAACTCGCCGGTCTCGGCGTCCACGAGGTATGCCGCGAACTCGCCGGCGTCACGGCGGAACAGGGTGTTCGACAGAGAGACATCGCCCCAGTAGAAGCCGACGTTGTGCAGTCGCACCAGGAGCACGGCGAGAGCGTCGACCAGACGGGTGGCGGTATGAGGCCGCAGCACCTGCGTGAACAGGGCGCGGTAGGGGAGCGAGAAGCGCAGGTGCGCGGTCACGAGCGCCGCGGGCAGGGGGCGGCCCGAGGCATCCGTGCGTCCGGCGATGACGGCGATGCGGTCGACGCAGGGCGCGTCGAGCCGGTCGAGGTTGCCGAGCATGTCGTACTCGCGGCGAGCCATCTCTTCGGTGGTCTCTTTGATCGCGACGACGCGGCCGGACAGGTTCGCGAAGCGGACGAGGTGTCGAGAGATGCCTTTGGGCAGCGCCACGATGTGGTTGCTCGGCCAGTCGGCCAGCGAGGTCGACCAGGGGAGCTGCAGGAGCCCGGGGTCGACGGCGCTGGCGGTGATGCGGAGGGATTCGGACACGGTGTCTCCGGGGAAAACAGGTGCGGCGCGTCTTCGTCCCGTGACCTGAGTCAGGAACGAAGACGCGCCGCAGCGGTGCGTCGGTCAGGCCGAGGCGATGGCCTTGTCGGTCAGGCGGTCGCCGGAGGTGGCGTCGAACACGTGAACGTGTCCGGGCACCGGGGCGAGGACCACGGTCTCGCCGGCGTTGGGGTGACGACGGCCGTCGACACGGGCGACGAGGTCGGTGCGCTTGCCGTTGATGTCGGTGTGACCGTAGAGGTAGCCGTCGGCGCCGAGCTCCTCGACGAGGTCGACGACGACCGAGAGGCCGCGGCCGTCGGCCGGGGCGACCTGGATGTCCTCGGGACGGACACCGATGGTGACCTCGGACCCGTTGGCCTTGCCGATGACGTCGGCCTCGACGGGGACGACCAGGTCACCGAAGCGCACGCCACCCTCGGCGAGGTCGACCGCGAACAGGTTCATCGCGGGCGAGCCGATGAAGCCGGCGACGAAGACGTTCTTCGGCTTCTCGTAGAGGTCGCGCGGGGTGCCGACCTGCTGGAGGAGGCCGTCCTTGAGCACGGCGATGCGGTCGCCCATGGTGAGCGCCTCGGTCTGGTCGTGCGTGACGTAGACCGTGGTGACACCGAGGCGGCGCTGCAGCGACGCGATCTGGGTGCGCGTCTGGACGCGGAGCTTGGCGTCGAGGTTCGACAGCGGCTCGTCCATGAGGAACACCTGGGGCTGACGCACGATGGCGCGGCCCATGGCGACGCGCTGACGCTGACCACCCGAGAGGGCCTTCGGCTTGCGGGTCAGGTACTCCTCGAGGTCGAGGAGCTTGGCGGCCTCGAGCACGCGAGCCGCGCGCTCCTCCTTGCCGACGCCGGCGATCTTGAGCGCGAAGCCCATGTTCTCGGCGACGGTCATGTGCGGGTACAGCGCGTAGTTCTGGAAGACCATGGCGATGTCACGGTCCTTCGGGGGCACGTCGGTGACGTCGCGGTCGCCGATGAGGATGCGACCCGAGTTGACCTCTTCGAGACCGGCCAGCATGCGCAGCGACGTGGACTTTCCGCAGCCGGAGGGGCCGACCAGGACCAGGAACTCGCCGTCGGCGACCTCGAGGTTCAGCTTGTCGACCGCGGCACGAGTGCCACCGGGGTACAGACGGGTTGCGTTGTCAAATGTGACGGACGCCATTTTCTCTTCTCCTTCACCGGCAGGTACGTGCCGGACGATCCGTAGTGAATGGAATGAGCGGGGGCGACCCCGCGCGCCCGACGTTGGACGCAAGGGTCAGTATGTCATGCGTCTGGGCTTTTCTCAGCCAGCCTGGCTAGCATCGATGCTCGTTCGCCCCAACCCGAGCGTTCCCCAGATTTGTTGCGGCCACTGTCCGTGCCCGAGAGGTTCCATGTCCAACGACCAGACACCGAATGTGCCCGCCGAACGCGATCGCCGGGAGGCGGTGCGTGAGAAGGCGCAGCAGGTGAAGGCTCGACAGGCTCGCCTGCGCATCGTCCGTCGCTCTTTGCTCGGTGTGGGCGCGGCGGCGGTCGTCGCGGTCGGTGCCGTGGCCGTGACCTATGCGGTGTCGTCGAACGGTTCCCGCTCGCAGGCGCTTCCCGACGCGGCATCCGACGACGGATTCGTCGTCTCGAGCGCGACAGGCCTCGCCGACCCGCTGGCGGCCCAGACGATCGACGGAGACGCGTCGACCCTGGCCGCCGGAGCGACGGCGACGCCCGAGCCCTCGACCACTCCGACACCGTCGCCGACGTCGACCGCCGCCCCCGTCGACATCCGCGTCTACGTCGACTACCTCTCGACCGAGGCGCGCGAGTTCCAGGTGGCGAACGCCGAGCAGCTTTCCAAATGGGTCGACGAGGATGCCGCGACCCTGACGTACTACCCGGTCGCGATGCTGACCTCCAAGTCGAACGGCACGAAGTACAGCCTGCGGGCCGCCGGGGCCTCGGCCTGCGTCGCGACCCACGCCTCGGACCGCTTCTTCGCGTTCAACCACGAGCTGCTCACCAACCAGCCCGCGGTGGACTCGGAGGGCTACAGCGACGAGAAGCTCGCCGACATGGCGCAGGGCGCCGGTGTCAGCGACATCGCGACCGTCCGTTCCTGCATCGAAGACGAGACGTACACCGGGTGGGCCAAGGCCGCCACGGACCGCGCGATCAAGGGTCTGCCCGACACCAAGGGGCTCGCTCTGACGACGCTGCCCACGGTGCTGGTCAACGGCACGCCGTACGTGGGACACATGGACGACCCGAAGGAGTTCGCGCAGTTCGTCCTGACGATCGACAGCAACGCGTACTACTCCACGGCGACGCCCACCCCGACGCCCGCGCCCTCGGGGACGTCGTCGGCCACGCCGACGCCGACCCCGTCGACGACACCCGCCGGCTGAGCCGGGCGCGGGAGCAGGTTCCCGCGATCGCTAGACTTGGTGGTCTGCCGGCTTGGCGCAATTGGTAGCGCACCGTACTTGTAATACGGGGGTTGCAGGTTCAAGTCCTGTAGCCGGCACCAGAAGACCCGTTCGAGCGCACAGCGCGGCCGGGCTCGTGGCGTCCGGTCGTGTCAGCGAATTCGTATGCACTGTTCACACGTCCGGAACATTCCCGGTGCCGCGCCTTTCGCTGGCGGTGGGATCCTCCCGAAGAGGAGGACTCATGGCTCGCACGCGCGTCGTCACGCACGCCTATCGTTTTCCCGGGGGGTGGGAGGCAGTCAAACATGAACGGCTCACGCGCGAGTACGCGCAGGGACTGAGCGCGCAGGGATTCACCATGGTGCGCGCCCGGCGCGGATTCTTCGACGTCCGCGAGGTTTCGCTCAGCTGGTACACCGCCTGAGAGGCCGACACCGTCGGATCCGTCTTGTGGGGGAGGCGGGAGGACGTCGGCCTGTCGTAGCGTCGCAGGATGGGGACCGACAAAGCCGACAACTCGACGTACATCTGGGTCGCGATTCCTTTTTTCACGCTGGCGCTCACAATGGGACTCGCGATGAACAATTGGGCGCTGGGATTGCCGTTCGGGGTCCTTGCGCTGACTTTCTTGGTGATCGGGCTCTCGAAACCGTCGACTCCGGACGCTGAGGACTCCACGGGTCCGGGGGAGAGCTGACCCGGCTCACTCACCGCATAGGATCGCCGGGTGGGGGAGACGACGAACCGGCGACGAGTCGCATGGGCGGTGGGTGCCGTCCTCGTTGCCGTGGCGCTGGTGGCCGCGGGAGCCGCGGCCGTTCGCCTGTCAGGAGGATCGGGTCCCCTCGAGGTGTCCCGCGGCGATGACGGGGTCGCGACGGTGCTGGTCAGCGGCGACTCCCTCGCGGCGGCCTTCTTCGCCACGACTCCCGACCAGGGCTTCGTCCCCCTCGTCACCGACGCGATCGGTCCCGCCACGATCACCGAGGCCGCGCAAGCGCATCAGACCCTCACGACGGTCGCGGCGATCACCGACGTCCCGGCCGACGTCGACCTCGCCATCGTCGAGCTCGGAACCAACGACGTCGGCGAACAGACTCCGCTGAGCGACTTCGACGCGCAATACGGCGCCCTGCTGGACCGCATCCGTTCGTCGTCGCCCGAGGCCGCGATCGTCTGCCTCGGCACGTGGACCGGATGGGGCGACGATTACGACACCCTCATCGAGCGCGCGTGCGTCGGCCACGGCGGACGCTACGTGGCCCTCGGCGGGCTGTTCCGCGACACCACGAACCGGGGCCCCGAGGGGCGTGAGACGTTCCTCGGCGCGGGGGACGACTTCCACCCCAACGACGCGGGTCACCGCGCGATCGCGGATGCGATCCTGGCGGTGCTGAAGCCCTGACTCAGCGCAACGCGACCCGCAGCCACGCCACACCGTGCGCGGAAAGCGTACGGCCCGCGCGGAGCGAGGTGGGTGTGCCCGCCACGAGGTCGACCGCGTCGGGCATGAGGCCCGACAGGGTCAGCGGGGCGATGTGGACGGCGTGATCGCCGACGTTCGCGAGCACGAGCACCGCACTCCCCGCGCTGCCCGGGCGCAGGAATCCGACCACGCGATCGTGGTGCGCATCGAAGGCGATCAGCTCGTTGCCCCCGAACTCCGGCGTGCCGCGACGCACGTCGATGAGGCGTGACAGCCGCGCGAAAACGCGTCCCGCGGGGGTCGTGGCATCCCCCCGGTCGGCGTACGCCCGCTCGGGGCGGTGCGGCCGGTGGACCCAGCGGCTGTCGCCGGCCTCGTCGGGGCGGTCGCGGAACCCATAGTCGTTCAGCTGTGCGACCTCGTCGCCCAGGTAGAGCAAAGGAATGCCGCCGGTCGAGAGCGCCAGAGCGTGCGCGAGCACCACGCGGTCCTCTCCACCGGCATCGCCCGCCTCGATACCGGCGAGGGACGCCGTGGTGCCGATGACGCGGGCATCACCCGTCCGGGGATTCTCTTGGAACGGCACGCCCCGCGCGAAGGTCCCCTCGGCGCGACCGACATAGAAGTCGTTGAGGAAGCGACGGTGCGGATAGCCGTCGATACCGAGCTCGGCGGCATCCTCGTCCGCGAAGGTCCAGCCGATGTCGTCGTGGCTGCGTACGTAGTTCACCCACGCGGTGCCCTCGGGCAGCGCGTGTCGACGCTCGAGGGCCTGCTGCAGCAGACGGCCGTCGCGTGTGGCGAGCGCCTCCCAGGTGAGGGCCATCTGCAGCGGGTTGTACGAGAGCTGGCATTCGTCGGGCGAGATGTACGAGATCACCTCGTCGGGGTGCACGATCGCCTCCGACTTGAACAGGAGCCCAGGAGCGGCCATCCGCAGCACGGCGTTGAACGCCTGCAGCAGCAGGTGCGCCTCGGGCAATGACTCGCACGGCGTGCCGAGCTGCTTCCAGATGAAGGCCACGGCATCCATCCGTAGGATCTCCACGCCCTTGTTGGCCAGGAAGAGCATCTCGCCGGCCATCGCCTCGAAGACCGCGGGATCGGCGTAGTTGAGGTCCCACTGGAAGCGGTAGAACGTCGCCCAGATCCAGCGGCCGTCGTCGAGCTGCACGAACGACCCGGGGTGGTCGTCGGGGAAGATCTCGCGCGTGGTCTGCTCGTAGGTATCCGGCTTCTCGCGGTCGGGGAAGATCAAGTAGAAGTCTTCGTACCCGGCGACGCCCGCGACGGCCTTCCGCGCCCACTCGTGCTCGTTGCTCGTGTGGTTGAAGATGAAGTCGACCACGAGCGAGATACCCGCACGCCGCAGGTCGGCAGCGAGCGCGGCGAGTTCGTCCATCGTGCCGAGCGCGGGGTTCACACGACGGTAGCTCGACACCGCGTAGCCGCCGTCGCTGTTGCCCTCGGGGCTCTCGAACAGCGGCATGAGGTGCAGGTAGGTCAGTCCCAGCTCGCGGAAGTACGGGATCCGCTCCCGGATGCCACTGAGCCCGCCCGCATATCTGTCGACGTAGCAGACCCCGCCGAGCATCCGTTCGCTCTCGAACCAGTCGGGTGAGCTGTCGCGCTCACGGTCGAGGGCGCGCAGGTCCGCCGGGCGCTGCGCCCACGACCGGCGGGCGAGGTCGACGACGGATGCCAAGCGCTCCAGACCGTCGGGGCGCTCGCCGTAGAGACGGTGGAACAGGTCGTGCAGCCGTGGCAGGTGCAGCTCCCCGTGGGCAAGGAACTCGCCGTCGCTGTCGGCCGCATGCAGCTCGCCGAGCAGCTGCGTGACGTCGTGGGGTCCGGGGCTGAGCTGGGTCACGGGTGACAGCTTGACGCATCACGGCGGGCGCGGTCGGGTTCGGCGCGCGTCGCGCGGTCGGCACCCTACGATCGACGAGGACCCTCGGCCGAGGGCGCGAGAGGAGCAGAGTGTCGGAGCGCGGTGCGATCGGCGTGGCCGTCGGGGGAGCGGTGCTCATCGGCGCGCTCACGGCGCTGCAGGCGCGCATCAACGGCACCCTCGGCGCGGAGCTCGGAGACGGCATCGTCGCCGCGGCCATCTCGTTCAGCTCCGGTCTGCTCATCCTCATCGCCCTATCGGCGCTGCTGCCGGAGGGACGACGCGGGTTCGGCCGTCTCGTGCACGGTGTCCGGTCGCGGTCGCTGCCGTTCTGGATGCTGCTGGGCGGCCTGGCGGGCGCGTTCACCGTCGCGAGTCAGGGTCTGACCGTCGCGACCATCGGAGTCGCCCTCTTCACCGTCGGCTTCGTCGCAGGACAGACCACCGGCGGGCTCGTGCTGGATCGGGTCGGATACGGTCCCGCGGGGGTGGTGCCCGTGACGCCGCGTCGCCTCATCGGCGCGCTGCTGGCGATCGCGGGCGTCGTCGTCTGCCTCTCCGGCGACGCGCTCGGAGGCGTGCCCTGGTGGATGCTCGTCGTGCCCGCGGTCGCCGGGGCCGGGGTGGCCTGGCAGCAGGGCACGAACGGACGCCTGCGTGTGCGGGTCGAGAGCCCGCTGACGGCGACTCTGGTGAACTTCGTCGGCGGCACCCTCGTGCTCGTCGTCGCCGCGGCGGTGCACGTCGCAGCGGTGGGGGCACCCCGCACCGTCCCGACCGATCCGTGGCTCTATGCCGGCGGCGCCGTGGGCGTGGTGTACATCTTCCTGTCGGCGGTCGTCGTCCGGCGCACGGGCGTGCTCCTGCTGGGTCTCGGGTCCGTCGTGGGCCTGCTGAGCACCTCGGTTGTGCTCGACGCCCTCTGGCCGGCGCCCGCTGCTCCGTCGACTCTCATCGCCGTCATCGCGGCGGCGGTGGCCATCGCCGGGGTCGTCGTGGCGGCCCTGCCGCGACGACGGCGCGGCTGACGGGGCGGGCCGGCCCGGCCCGGGCTGCGTGCCGGGTCTCCGCGACCGCGCACGGTGGGCGAGGCCGCGTACGGCCGAAGAGGCCGCCCGGCCGCCGAGACCGCACGCGTTTGTCGAGACCGCCTGCCTTTATCGCGAAAGGAGTGCGGTCTCGGACAAACGTGTACGGTCTCGGCGCAGCCGTACACGGCCGCACGCGCTCTCGCGAAGCGCGCGCGGTCTCGCGGGTCAGTCGGCCTTGCGCTTCTTCGCGCCGGGCAGACGCGAGATGTGCTTCGCGGCGTCCACGGTCTTGCGTCGGATCGGTCGTGAGCGCTGCGGCTTCCCGCCGACGTAGAGCCACCCCAGCAGGACCTCGTGCTTCGAGAGGCCGTGCGCCTTCGCCAGCGCCTTGCTGCGGGTCTTGTCGTCCGTGCGCCAGAAGACGCCGAAGCCCGCCTCGTCGAGCGCGAGGCTCAGCATGTGGGCGACACCGGATGCCACGGCCTCCTGCTCCCACGCCGGGATCTTCTTCGACTCGAGGTTCGCGACCACGGCGAGGACGAGGGGGGCGCGGCGGGGCTTGGAGGAGTATCCCTTCTTGCCGTCGGCCTTGTTCAGCGCGCGCGCGAGGATGTCGCGGTCACTACCCCGGATCTCGATGATCCGCCAGGGTCGCAGCGACTTGTGGTCGGCGACGCGCCCCGCCGCGGCGACGAACGCCTCGAGTTCGACACTGGTGGGAGCCAGATCGGTGACCTTCGACCAGGAGCGGCGATCGCGCATCGCCTCGAGTGCGCTCACGCCTTCTCGTCCGGGGTGAAGGAGAGCGACAGCGAGTTCATGCAGTAGCGGTCGCCGGTCGGGGTGCCGAAGCCGTCGGGGAACACGTGGCCCAGGTGCGAACCGCAGTTCGCGCAGCGCACCTCGGTGCGCTGCATGCCGTGGCTGTTGTCTTCGATGAGCTCGACCGCCTCCGGGCGCACCGACTCGTAGAAGCTCGGCCACCCGCAGTGCGAGTCGAACTTCGTTCCGCTCTGGAAGAGCTCGGCGCCGCAGGCGGCGCAGGTGTAGAGACCGGCGCGGCTCTCGTCGAGCAGTTCACCGGTCCAGGCGCGCTCGGTCCCCGCTTGGCGCAGCACCGCGTACTGCTCGGGCGTGAGCTCTTCGCGCCACTGGTCGTCGGACTTGTCGACGGCGTAAGTCATGGAAGGTCCCCTTCTTTCGGTCCCCATTCTCTCGCGCCAGAGCGCGGTCAGGTCGGCGCGGCATAATTCCCGGATGCACTTGGATGCCACGACCGCCGTCGTCGAGCGTTACCGACGCTTCGCGCGCGAGGAGGCGACGGGCCGTTCCGCCCTGTACGCGCTCTGGGCCGAACGCGTCGTCGAGGAGGAACCGCTCGCGGCGACTCTCGCCCGCATTCCGGAGACGCGACGCCAGCCGCCGCTGGTCTTCGCCGTCATGCGTCTGCTCGGGGCTCCCGAGCAGGACCTCGATGAGTGGACCCGGTGGGTCGTCGACAACGCCGATGCCCTCGTGGCCGAATGCGGACGCCGCAGCGTGCAGACGAACGAACCCCTCCGCTGCGCCGCGCTTCTGCCGGCCCTCTCGCTCATCGACGGTCCTCTCGCGCTGCTCGAGGTCGGGGCGAGCGCCGGTCTGTGCCTCTTCCCCGACCGCTACTCGTACCGGTACCACCGCGATGGCGGCGAGGTCGCTCTCGATCCGGCGGACGGCCCGAGCCCGGTCGTGCTCGACAGCGAGCTGGAGGGCTCTCCCGTCCTCCGGATGCCACAGATCGTCTGGCGCGCGGGCATCGACCTGCATCCGCTGGATGCCCGCGCGTCTGAGGACCGGACCTGGCTGGCGGGGCTCGTCTGGCCGGGGGAGGAGGGGCGGCGCGAGCGGATCGTCGGTGCGCTCGACATCGCGGCATCCGATCCGCCCCTGCTCGTCGAGGGCGATGGCGCGACCGACATCCCCGCGCTCGCCGCGGAGGCACCGCGTGACGCCACCCTCGTCGTCACGACCCCCGGCGTCCTCGCGCATGTGCCGCGGGTGGGACGCGCCGACATCATCGCCGCCGCGCGGGCCGCGGGGCGTTGGATCACCCTCGATGCGCCGGGGCTGCACGCCGGATGGACGACGACGCCCACCGTCCGCCGGGGCGGCTTCGCCCTCGCCCTCGACGGCGAGGTTCTGGGGGAAGCCGATCCGCTCGGGGCATGGGTGGCGTGGCATCCGGAGCGCTGGAGCGGGCCGCAGTAGCGTAGGTTTCGTGATCCTTTCCGACCGAGACCGCGACATCCTCGCCTTCGAGGGTGAATGGCGGCGGCACGGAGGAGCGAAGGAAGAGGCGATCCGCAGCAGGTTCGACATGCCGCCCGCCCGCTACTACCAGTTGCTCGGGCGCCTCATCGATCAGCCTGAGGCCCTCGCGCACGATCCCATGCTCGTACGCCGCCTGCGGCGTCTGCGCGATGGGGAAGCAGACCGAGGTCGCGCACACCGTGACCGTGCGATGACCCTCTGACGGGGGACAAAGGCAACGACCGGTAGCATCGTCCAATGGCCAGATCGACCTTCCCTCGGGATCGCTTCGACGACCTCCCCGCCGAATCCGGCCGCGTCGGTGCCCATCGCGCCGAGAACCCGCATCTGCGCGGATGGGTGGTCTTCCTGTGGGCCGCCGTGGCCACGGTCGTTCTGATCGTGGTCGGGATCTTCGGAACCCTCGTGGTCTCGGGGCGGATCTCGCTGGGTTCGGAGCCCGTCGCCACCCCGACCATCGCTCCGTCGACGCCGGCGCCCATCGACACCTCGTACTCGGTCGTCGTGCTCAATGGGACGAGTGACGAGGGCTTGGCCGGAAACCTCCGCGACCAGATCATCCAGGCCGGGTGGGCGGCCGACACCGTGCAGACCGGTGACTCCGACACGACCGATTTCGCGTCGACCACGATCTACTACCTCCGCGCCGACGACGAGGCGGCCGCGCGTGGTCTCGCCGACGCGATCGGGGGAGCCGAGGTCGCGCAGAGCGACTTCCTGCAGCCGACCGACGACCCGGGAACGCCCGACGACGAGAGCGCCGAGAAGCGCCTCATCGTCGTCATCGGCCTCGACCGCGCGGCCGCTCAGCCCACTCCCTGAGGCTCCCGGCGCCCGCGTGTTTCCGCGGCGTAACAAGTTGGCTGCACGCGTGTCAACAATGCCGCTGACGGCCGTTTCGCGCCGTATCCGCGTGCTTACGATGACCTCGTCATCCAGCAGCACAGGAGATTCGCATGACGCAGGGCACCGTCAAATGGTTCAACGCCGAGAAGGGTTACGGCTTCATCACCGTGACGGACGGCCAGGACGTTTTCGTTCATTACTCGAACATCGAGATGTCGGGCTTCCGCGTCCTCGAGGAGGGGCAGGCGGTGGAGTTCACCGTCGGTTCCGGCCAGAAGGGCCCGCAGGCCGAGTCGGTGCGGTTGATGGCCTGAGACCACGTTTCCCGACGCCGTGGCATCCGTTCGACGGATGCCACGGCGTCGTGCTGTGCGGGCGGCGACGCGGCTTGCACTCCCTAGGGGCGAGTGCCAGAATGAGTTAGCACTCGCTTTCGTCGAGTGCCAAATCTGGAAGTCACCCGTCCGGGAGGGACGACACACTTATGGCAAAGATCATCGCTTTCGACGAGGAGGCCCGCCGCGGCCTCGAGCGCGGCCTCAACACGCTGGCCGACGCCGTCAAGGTGACGCTCGGCCCCCGCGGTCGCAACGTCGTGCTCGAGAAGAAGTGGGGCGCCCCCACCATCACGAACGACGGCGTCTCGATCGCCAAGGAGATCGAGCTCGACGACCCGTACGAGAAGATCGGCGCAGAGCTGGTCAAGGAGGTCGCCAAGAAGACCGACGACGTCGCGGGTGACGGCACCACCACCGCTACCGTGCTCGCTCAGGCGCTCGTGCGCGAGGGCCTGCGCAACGTCGCGGCCGGCGCCGACCCCATCTCGCTCAAGAAGGGCATCGAGAAGGCCGTCAAGGCCGTCACCGACGAGCTCCTCTCCTCGGCGAAGGAGGTCGAGTCGAAGGAGCAGATCGCCGCGACCGCGTCGATCTCCGCTGCTGACCCCGCCATCGGCGAGCTCATCGCCGAGGCCATCGACAAGGTGGGCAAGGAAGGCGTCGTCACCGTCGAGGAGAGCAACACCTTCGGCACCGAGCTCGAGCTCACCGAGGGCATGCGTTTCGACAAGGGCTACATCAACCCCTACTTCGTCACCGACCCCGAGCGCCAGGAAGCGGTCTTCGAAGACCCGTACATCCTGATCGCCAACCAGAAGATCTCCAACATCAAGGACCTTCTGCCGATCGTCGACAAGGTGATCCAGGAGGGCAAGGAGCTCCTCATCATCGCCGAGGACGTCGAGGGCGAAGCCCTCGCGACGCTCGTGCTCAACAAGATCCGCGGCATCTTCAAGTCGGTGGCCGTCAAGGCCCCCGGCTTCGGCGACCGTCGCAAGGCGCAGCTGCAGGACATCGCGATCCTCACCGGCGGCCAGGTCATCACCGAAGAGGTGGGCCTCAAGCTCGAGAACGCGACCGTCGACCTGCTCGGCCGCGCGCGCAAGGTCATCATCACCAAGGACGAGACCACGATCGTCGAGGGTGCCGGTGAGTCGGAGCTGATCGAGGGTCGCGTGACCCAGATCCGTCGCGAGATCGAGAACACCGACAGCGACTACGACCGCGAGAAGCTCCAGGAGCGTCTCGCCAAGCTCGCCGGTGGCGTCGCCGTCATCAAGGCGGGCGCGGCCACCGAGGTCGAGCTCAAGGAGCGCAAGCACCGCATCGAGGACGCCGTTCGCAACGCGAAGGCCGCCGTCGAAGAGGGTGTCGTCGCCGGTGGTGGCGTCGCGCTGATCCAGGCCGGCAAGACGGCGCTGGCGAACCTCGAGCTCGTCGGTGACGAGGCGACCGGAGCCAACATCGTCAAGGTCGCCATCGAGGCCCCGCTCAAGCAGATCGCGCTCAACGCCGGTCTCGAGCCCGGTGTCGTCGCGAACAAGGTCGCGGAGCTCCCCGTGGGCCACGGCCTCAACGCCGCGACGGGCGAGTACGGTGACCTGTTCGCACAGGGCATCATCGACCCCGCCAAGGTGACGCGTTCGGCTCTGCAGAACGCGGCATCGATCGCCGGTCTCTTCCTCACGACCGAGGCCGTCGTCGCCGACAAGCCCGAGAAGGTCGCCGCTCCCGCGGGCGACCCGACCGGCGGCATGGACTTCTGATCCACGCCGAGGCCTGAGACGAGTGGCCCCCTCCTTCGGGAGGGGGCCACTCGTCTTTCTCCGCTCTACGAGAGCGGGAGGTAGACGTCGGTGACGAGGTCGGTCTCGGCGACGCGGTCGGGTGTCGACAGGTAGACGTTGAAGGCGCGCGCGGTGAGGTCGTCTCCCGCGCGCGGTGCCAACGATTCCGCGGCCATCCGGCTGTTGATGAGGTCGTGCGCCTGACTGATCTGGTCGTACGGTCCCCGCACCCGCGCGACGAGACAGTCGCGAGCGGGGAGCTCGATGACGCGCAGCGGCGCATCGGCCTGCGTTCCCGGAGCGACCGGGGCGAAGATCGACAGATCCACGTCGGTCTCGACGTACTCGTCATCGTGCTCGATGACGCCGCAGGGCCCGACGGGGGCGATCGCGCGGCGAGCGAGGAGCGGCATCATCTGCTCCCACAGGCGACCTTCGTCGGCATAGGTCGGGACCGTGCCGCGGAGGGCGACGACGGTCATGGCGGGCACGGTGGCCCGGGTGACGGTGATGGACATGGGTGTGTCTCCGTGTTCGAGAAGGCGGGTGATGAGCGACACCCGCTCCCGGGCATCCCGCACCTCGCTCTGGAGTTCCGCGTACTGCAGCTGCAGCGCGCGTGTCCATGCCGGAGTTCCGCGGGCGTCCAGGAGGGTGCCGATGGCGGAGACGCCGAAGCCCACGTCGCGGAGGTTCCGGACAGCGGCGGCGTCCTCCAACTGGTGGGGGGCGTAGCGCCGGTATCCCGTCGCCGGATCGACGACGGCGGGAACGAGCACCCCGTGGGTGTCGTAGTGACGAAGCATCCGGACGGAGAGTCGGGTCAGTGAACTGAACCGACCGATCGTCATGAGCGTCGAGGTCTCGGCCATGTCGTCATCGTGCCGTGTGACACCGTGTGAGGGTCAAGGCGCCCGTCACTCGGGGCGGTAGTCCTCGGGCAGGCGCTGGAGCGGTTGCGTCTCGATCAGGGCGTGCTCCTGCGCATCCCGCCGGTCGGCGAGCGGGAGCGACACACGGAAGGTCGCTCCTCCGCCGGGGGTGTCGACGACCTCGACCTTCCCGTGCAGAAGGTCGACGATGGATGCCACGATCGACAGGCCGAGACCGGAGCCACCCGTCTCGCGCGTCCGCGACGTGTCGGCGCGCCAGAAGCGCTGGAAGATCTGATCGCGGATCTGCGCGGGAACACCCTCGCCGTGGTCGATGATCTCGATCCATCCCATGTCGGCGTCGGCGTCGACGCCCACGCGCAAACCGATGGGTGAGTCGTCGGGCGTGAAGCGGCGCGCGTTGCCCAGGAGGTTGGTCACGACCTGGCGCACCTTGTTCTCGTCGCCGAGCACGATCGGCGCGAGGCGGGGAGCGGCGGTACGCACGGTTCCCGTCGGCGGCGTGGACGTCGGCGTCGTCTCGGGGGCTGCGGACTCCGCGGCATCGCCGGGGTCCTTCGAGCGCCGGCGCAGACGGGACAGGGTCGCTCCCGCGATCGCCATCGCCGAGGTGGTCGGCACAGCACGCCTGCGTGCCGCCGTGCCGTTGGCATCCTCGCCCGGAATCACCTCGAGACTCATCACGGGCAGCACGAGCTCGTTGCGGCTCGTGGTGTCGTCGACCGTGACCTCGCGCTGGGGCGACGTGACGCGCAAGTCGAGGGCGGCATCGCGCGCGATGGGACGCAGGTCGATCGCGGTGATGCTCACGTCGCGACGCTCGTCGAGGCGGGCGAGGGCCAGGAGGTCTTCGACGAGGGCGCCCATGCGGATCGCCTCCTTCTCGATGCGCTCCATCGACTGGGCCACGTCTTCGTCGGAGCGGATGGCGCCCATCCGGTAGAGCTCGGCGTAACCGCGCATCGTGACCAGAGGCGTCCGGAGCTCATGGCTGGCGTCGCCGATGAACCGTCGCATCTGCCGCACGGTGGCATCGCGTTGCCCGAGCGCGCCGTCGATGCGCGCGAGCATCGCGTTGATCGCCGTCTTCAGCCGTCCGACCTCGGTGTCGGGGACGATGTCGGTGAGGCGCTGGCTGAAGTCACCCGCGGCGATGTCCATCGCGGTCGTCTCCACCTGCGTCAGGCTGCGGAAGGTCAGGGTGACGAGCCACCTGGTCAACAGAGCGCTGGCGATGAGGATGAGGAGAGCGACGAAGCCGTAGATGCCGACGTACGCCGCGACGATCCGGTCGGTCGGTCCGAGCGGTTGGATGACCATCTGCGTGTAGGACCCGCTGTTGGGTACTTCGAACAGACCCACACGGGCGATGAAGTGCTGACCGGTGACGGGGTCGTCGAGCTCGATGCGCTTGTCGAGCTGGGTGTATGTCTGCGGCGTCGTGAAGGTGTCCGGCAGTTGCGGGGTCGATTTCGTCGAGGTGCCGTTGAAGAACGCTTCGCGATGACCCTCCGAGTTGTAGACGACCACCATCGACCCGATCTGCGGCGCGTTCTCCACGGGTGTGAAGGTCAGCTTCCCGTCTTCCGAGGAGGTCGTGAAGATGCTGCTGGCGATGTTGCCCGCTGCCTGCTGGCCGAGCTGCTCGTCGAGATTGTTCACCAGGGTGGTGCGAAGGAACACCATCGTGCCGATTCCGGCCGCGAACAACCCGACCGCGAGCAGCGTGACGGTGACGCCGGTGACCTTGGCCCGCAGGCTCAACCGGCGCCACCAGCGCGTCAGGGCATCGTCGGTATGCAGGAGAGAGCTCCGCTCAGACGGTCTTGCCCGACTTCAGCATGTAGCCGAAGCCGCGTTTGGTCTGGATGAGGGGCTCGGAGGAGTGCGGATCGATCTTGCGACGCAGGTACGAGATGTAGCTCTCGACGATGCCGGCGTCGCCGTTGAAGTCGTACTCCCATACGTGGTCGAGGATCTGCGCCTTCGACAGCACGCGGTTGGGATTGAGCATGAGGTAGCGCAGGAGCTTGAACTCGGTGGGGCTCAGGTCGATCGAGACGTCGCCGACGCTGACGTCGTGCGTGTCCTGGTCCATGGTGAGCTCGCCCGTGCGGATGATCGATTCTTCATCGGCCTGCATCGTGCGGCGAAGGATCGCCTGGATGCGCGCGACGATCTCGTCGAGGCTGAACGGCTTGGTGACGTAGTCGTCGCCACCGGCGTTCAAGCCCATGATCTTGTCTTCGGTCTCGTCCTTCGCGGTGAGGAAGAGGATCGGAGCCGTGTAACCCGCCCCGCGCAGTCGCTTCGTGACGCTGAACCCGTTCATGTCGGGCAGCATCACATCGAGCACGATGAGATCGGGTTCTTCTTCGAGCACAGCCGAGATCGTCTGCGCGCCGTTGGCCACGGCTCGCACCTGGAAACCGGCGAAGCGCAGGCTAGTGATGAGCAGGTCGCGGATGTTCGGTTCGTCGTCCACGACGAGGATGCGAGGAGCTGTCATGCCCTCATTATCGTGACTGCACCCAGCAATGTGCTGGATATGGAACGGAAAGCCGTGCGCTGGTATGGCTCACGCGGCGGCGGCGTCGATCCCGTCGGCATCCAGGATCGTGTACGCGTAGCCCTGCTCGGCGAGGAAACGCTGGCGGTTCTGCGCGAAATCCTGGTCCACGGTGTCGCGGGCGATGAGGGTGTAGAAGCTGGCCGTGTGGTTCGACTGCTTCGGTCGCAGCAGGCGTCCCAGACGCTGCGCCTCCTCCTGGCGCGACCCGAACGAGCCCGACACCTGGATGGCGACAGAGGCCTCGGGCAGGTCGACCGAGAAGTTCGCGACCTTCGACACGATCAGGAGCGAGATCTCGCCGACGCGGAACGCCTGGAACAGTTCCTCACGCTCGGCCACCGGCGTCGCGCCCGTGATCTTCGGGGCGTTGAGCGCCTCGGAGAGCTCATCGATCTGATCCAGGTACTGACCGATCACGAGGACGCGCTCGTCGGGGTGTCGAGCGACGAGGCGGCGAACGACATCGATCTTGGCGGGAGCCGTGGCGGCGAGTCGGTAACGGTCTTCGTCTGCGGCGGCGGCGTACTCGAGCCGCTCGTACGCGGGCAGGTCGATGCGCACTTCGTAGCAGGCCGCCGGTGAGATGAATCCCTGCGCCTCGATCTCTTTCCACGGGGCGTCGAAACGCTTGGGCCCGATGAGGCTGAACACGTCGCCCTCGCGGCCGTCCTCGCGCACGAGGGTGGCGGTGAGTCCGAGACGGCGACGCGCCTGCAGATCGGCGGTGAGCTTGAACACCGGTGCCGGGAGCAAGTGGACCTCGTCATAGAGCACCAGGCCCCAATCCAGCGCGTCGAGGAGGGCGAGGTGGGCGTACTCGCCTTTCCTCTTCGCGGTGAGGATCTGGTACGTCGCGATGGTGACCGGCTTGATCTCTTTGACCTGGCCGGAGTACTCGCCGATCTCGTCGGGGGTCAGGCTCGTGCGGCGCAGGAGTTCGTCGCGCCACTGGCGCGCGCTGACGGTGTTCGTCACGAGGATCAGCGTGGTGGTGCGGGTGTCGGCCATGGCACCGGCCCCCACGAGCGTTTTCCCCGCGCCGCAGGGGAGCACGACGACACCGGAGCCGCCTTCCGAGAAGGAGTCCACAGCCTGGCGCTGGTAGGGGCGCAGGCTCCACCCGTCTTCGGCGAGGTCGATGGGGTGCGGGGTGCCGGGGGTGTACCCCGCGAGGTCTTCGGCGGGCCACCCGATCTTCAGCAGCTCCTGCTTGATGTGTCCGCGCGCCCAGGCGTCGATGAGGTACGTGTCGGGGGTCGGGTGCCCGATCAGCAGCGGCGCGATGCGCTTGTTGCGGGAGACCTCGCCGAGTACGGCCGCGTCGGTCGAGCGGAGCACGAGGTCGTTCTCGTCGTTGCGCTCGATGACGAGGCGCCCGTAGCGATTCACCGTCTCGCGGATGTCGGTGCTCACCGAGGCCGGCACGGGAAAGCGCGACCATCGGTCGAGCGTGTCGAGCATGGCATCGGCATCGTGGCCGGCGGCTCGGGCGTTCCACAGGCCGAGGCGCGTGATGCGGTACGTGTGGATGTGTTCGGGTGCGCGTTCGAGCTCAGCGAAGACCGCGAGCTCGTGCCGCGCCGTCTCCGCCTCGGGGTGCGCGACCTCGAGCAGAACGGTGCGATCGCTCTGCACGATGAGGGGGCCGTCAGACATAGCGTTCGAGTCTACCGGGGTCGCGGCGGTCGGGCTTCACGCGTGTCACTCGACGGGCGCGACCCCGTCGATGTGCGACAGCGGCAGCGTGCGTTCGACGTCGGCGCCACGATCGCGTCCGCGCAGACGGCCCCCGCCCAGGCCGGTGGCCTCGAGGCGGAAGACGCGAGTCGACCCATCGGGCAGGCGCACGGTCACGTCGATGACCGCGCGGGCGCGCACGGCTTGATCGAGTTCGCGCTCGAGCCAGGCGGCATCCGAGTCCTCTCCTCCGGCCCGCATGCGCGTGATGAGCGGGCCGTAGGTGTCGAGCGGGTCGGTCGCCGCGGTGTCGGCGGCGAGCCGTGCACGCTCGAGGGTGCGGGGTACGCCGTCGTCGCCGATGGCGACGGCCGGATAGTGCGCGTCGGTGAGCGCCCAGAAGACCACGTCGGCGGAGACGTGCGAGACGAGGGTCTCGCCGTCGCGTGCCAGGGCGACCGACCGCAGCGACTGATCGACCTCCATCGCCTGCAGGAGCGTCGGATCGGTCGTGGTGACACGGGTCAGTCGCGATGCGGGGTCGCTGTCCACCCTGACGCGTCCGTGCTGAGCGGAGGTGCGCTCGATCACGTACGCCAGCGGTTGGGGGAGTCCCGTGAGGGAGAGTCCCGAGAGGAACTCGCGGAGCGACTCAGCGGTCTCGCCGCCCGTGATGGCCGCGCCGATCGTCGCGGCGCTGAACCGGTAGCTCGACGCCTGCGCGCGCGACTCGCGCGTCGCCATGCTGCGCAGGCGCACGTCGAGATGCGGGGCCAGCGGGCCCGGGGCGATCGCGGTGAGGTCGTTCTGCAGATAGACCCGATCGACCTCAGGTGGCAGGAGGTCGCGCAGAGCCGAGAGATCGACGTCGCCCCCCTCCGCGAGACCGGCCGCCCACGGCGGGACCTCGCCGTCGGCGTCGATGAGCCCCCACGCGCGGAACCGCTCACGCCATCGTGCGGCGCGCTCGCGGCCCGCCGGATCGAAGGGGAGGGCATCGGCCCATGCGGTGCTGGGGATCCATCCGCCCTCGGCGGTGCGATACGCGCGGGGGAGCGCCCCACGCAGAGCACGCGCGGTGTTCCCCCACCTGTTGAGGGTCGGCAGACGCAGCCAGGCGCGTCCGGCCGCGGTGACGAGCCAGGCGCGTCCGGTGCTCCCCAGGAGCCCGACGGATGCCGCGATGCCGACGAAGAGGTCGGCCTCATCGGGCGTGGCGACGGCGCCGGCATCGACCAGCCGTCGTCGTTCGGTCGCACCGAGCGAGCCGGAGCCGATCCGCCCGAGAGGCACGTCGAGGGTCAGCAGGATGACGTCGGCGAGGGCCGCGGCGTTCGTGAACGCGGCTTCCGCGGCGGTGTCGGATGCCACCGCTCGGCCGTGGCGCGGGGTCACGGCATCCGCGAGACCCTCGGGAAATGCGTCCGTCACCGCGGTGGCGACCGCTGCATAGGGCACGCCGTCGTCGCGCACGAGGGCGCGGGCGACGAGGGCGGCACGATCGTTCGACGGGACGGCGGCACCCGTCGCGGAGGCGGCCGCGAGGGCTGCGGCCTCCGGGCGGGTCAGCGGCGGGAGCGCTCGTGCGATGGAGGCGGGATCCAGCAGGGCGTCGGCGGCGTCGAAGGTGTCGCGCCATGTCGCGGAGGGGGAGACGTCACGCTCGAGGAACAGGCGCGCCAGATCGTCGTCGGCTCGCGCGCTCAACGAGACCGCCAGTGCGCGTTGGTCGGAGGTCTCGGGCACGATCAGCGTTCCTTGTTCGCCCGTGCCCTTCGCACGAAGCTCATGATGAGCACGGCCACCAGGCACGCGAAGGCCACCGGGGGTGCGATGTAGAGGAGGACGCCGACAGTCGGCCAGACACCGGTACTCATATCGGCCTTGGCGGTGGACGCGATGATGATCGCGAAGAAGCAGACGACCGAGAGGACCAGCAGTCCGAGCGACATGAACGCCAGGATGCGATCGACGCGGCGAATCGGAACGTCGCCGTCGGGGGTGCGTGTGCTCATCGCCTGTCAGCCTACTGCCTGGCATGCGTGGCGTAGGCTGAAGGGCCGGGATCCGATCGGTTCCCGAGTTCCACCGCGCGTTCGCGCACGTCTTTCAGCGAGGTGTCCATGCCCACCGGCAAGGTCAGGTTCTACGACGAAGAGAAGGGCTTCGGCTTCATCGCCACCGATGACGGCCAGGACGTGTTCCTGCACGCCACCGCCCTGCCCGCCGGAACCCCCGCGCCCAAGGCCGGCACGCGCCTGGAGTTCGGTGTCGCCGACGGCAAGCGCGGTCTCCAAGCTCTGTCGGTCCGTGTTCTCGAGGCCCCCGTGAGCATGGCCAAGCGCTCGCGTAAGCCGGCCGACGACATGGCGATCATTGTCGAGGACCTCGTCAAGCTCCTCGATGGCATCGGCGGCGACCTGCGTCGCGGCCGCTACCCGAGCGGCGCGCACGCCAGCAAGATCGCCGCCGTCCTGCGCAAGGTCGCCGATGACTTCGAAGCCTGAGCAGCCGGTCGACGATCGGCTGCTCCACGCCCATGACCTCGCGCTGAGCGCTCTCCACGAGATCACCCCGCCCGACACGGTCGGTCCGCCCGCGGACTACCTGCTGGAGGACGACGGTGTGGTGTCGCTGCGCTTCCAGACGCGTCTGCTCGGGTACCCCGGGTGGTACTGGACGGTGAGTGTCGCCGTGGTCGAGGACGCCGAGCCCACGGTCCTCGAAGCCGAGCTGATGCCCGGCGATGGGGCGCTGCTGGCGCCCGACTGGGTGCCCTGGGCGACGCGCCTGGCGGACTACCAGGCCGCGCAGGCGGCCGCAGCCGAGAGCGGCGAGTCCGATGACGACGACATCGACGACGACGACATCGACGATGACGACCTCGACGACGATGCCGACGGCGACGACGAGGAAGACACCGACGACGAGCCCAAGGCGCGGTTCCACGCCGGCGACCTCGACGGTGTCGACATCGATGAGCTCGACGAGTCCGACGATGTCGACTCCGACGATGTCGACTCCGACGAGGTCGACTCGGGCGAGAGCGACGCGAGCGCCGAGGTCGGCGTCGACGCGGATGAGGCCGACGACGATGACGATGACGTCGACGCGGACGACGAAGACGCGGACGACGAGGACATCGAGGGAGACGAGCGCGAGCGCAGCTACTGACGCTTCCATGACGAAGGCCGTCCCGCGGGATGCGGGACGGCCTTCGTCATCTGATCAGGCGCGGGGCAGGTGCTCGATCGTGTAGTCGATCGCGCCGATGAGACGGCGCACGTCGTCGGGCTCGATGGAGACGAAGGTCGCCACCCGCAGCTGGTTGCGGCCGAGCTTGCGATACGGCTCGGTGTCGACGATCCCGTTGGCGCGCAGGCTCTTCGCGATCGCCGCGGCGTCGATGCTGTCGTCGAAGTCGACCGTGACGACGACGGGGGAGCGGTCGGCGGGATCGGCGACGAAGGGGCTCGCCACGGTGCTCGCCTCGGCCCATTCGTACAGCGCCGAGGAGGACTCGGCGGTGCGGGCGCCGGCCCAGGCCAGGCCGCCGTTGTCGAGGATCCAGCCGAGCTGGTCGTCGAGCAGCAGCAGCGTCGCGAGCGCCGGGGTGTTCAGGGTCTGCTGCAGGCGCGAATTGTCGAGCGCGTTCTTCAGGCTCAGGAACTCGGGGATGTAGCGACCGGATGCCGCGATGCGCTCGATGCGCTCGATCGCCGCGGGCGACACCGCGGCGTACCAGAGCCCGCCGTCCGAACCGAGGTTCTTCTGCGGAGCGAAGTAGTAGACATCCGCCTGGGTCACATCGACGTCGATGCCGCCGGCGGCGCTGGTCGCGTCGATGACCGTCAGCGCACCGGCGTCGCCGTGGACGCGCTCGATCGGCGCCGCGACGCCCGTGGACGTCTCGTTGTGGGGCCAGGCGTAGACATCGACGCCCTCGACGACCCCGGCGACGGTGCGCGTGCCGGGCTCGGCCTTGCGCACGTCGGGAGCCTCCAGCCACGGGGCGGCGGCGGCCGAGGCGAACTTGCCGCCGAACTCGCCGAACACGAGGTTCTGGCTGCGGTTCTCGATCAGTCCGAAGGCCGCGGCATCCCAGAACGCCGTCGATCCGCCGTTGCCGAGGATGATCTCGTATCCCTCGGGCACCCGGAACAGCTCGGCGAGGCGCTCGCGCGTGCTCGCGACGATGTTCTTCACGGGGGCTTGGCGGTGCGATGTGCCCAGGATGCTCGCGCCACGGGTGACGAGAGATTCGAGCTGCGCCCCGCGCACCTTCGAGGGGCCGCATCCGAAGCGGCCGTCGGTGGGCAGGAGGTCGGTGGGAAGGTCCACGTGCGGCATGGGCTCGATTCTAGGGCGCGGGGCGGTGGCATCCGGAGTCTGTGTCGGATGGGGTCGGTAGGCTGTCCTTACCAGCCGCGCGAAGCCGAGGACTCCTGAATGACCGATCTCATCGACACCACCGAGATGTACCTGCGCACGATCCTCGAGCTCGAGGAAGAGAACATCGTGCCGCTGCGCGCGCGCATCTCCGAACGACTCGGCCACTCCGGCCCGACCGTTTCGCAGACCGTCGGACGCATGGAGCGCGACGGTCTCGTCGTGGTCTCGGAAGACCGTCGCCTCGAGCTCACCGACGCCGGGCGTCAGAAGGCCGTCGACGTCATGCGCAAACACCGTCTGGCCGAGCGTCTGCTCAGCGACGTGATCGGTCTCGACTGGGCCTACGTGCACGACGAGGCGTGCCGGTGGGAGCACGTGATGAGCGAGCAGGTCGAGCGTCGCCTGGTCGAGCTGCTCGGACACCCCACCGAGTCGCCCTACGGCAACCCGATCCCGGGTCTCGACCAGCTCGGCGACGTGCCCAGCTCGACCTTCGAGGAAGGCGTGGTGGGCCTGGTCCGCAAGCTGAACGACGCGGGCCAGCCGATCAGCGGCACCGTGCGTCGTCTCGCCGAGCCCGCTCAGGTCGATCCCGAGCTCCTCCAGCAGCTCAAGGCGGCCGGGGTGCTGCCGGGGGCGCGGGGAGACTACCGCTTCAACGAGGGCTACGTGCTCGTCCACATGGAGGGCACCGACGAGGGACTCGAGCTCCCTGTCGAGGTCGCGTCGCACATCTTCCTGGTCGACGAGGGCTGAGCGAGGCGCCTCGAGGGGGTCGGGGACGTCGTGTTCCGGCCGATCGCTTCGCCCCGCGGGCACCGCGCGCGCCCAGGCCGTGCATCGCCTGTGCGCGATGTCCGAGGCGTGACATGTTCGTTATCTTCGGGTAGCCTCTGAGGGTCCACAGGCGAGAAGCCCGCCGTCGGACCCCTCGCGGTTTGCCTCCCCGGCTCGTCGTCTGCAGAGGGTGAAGCCCGCACATCGTGCCCCCAATCGAGTGCTGACGAGCCAGCGTCCTGACGGACGCAGAGGCGCCGGAGGAAATTTGGCTGAACACACCGACCCCGTCGACGACCGATCCGAGGTCTCCCCGACGGGTCAGACCCGGAAGAGCGCGCGCGCAGCGGTAGCCCGACCCTCGCGCCGACCCCTTCGCTCCACAACTGCAGCGGCACCGCCGGTCCCACGGACCGCGCCCCCTGCCCGTTCGCTGCCCGCCCCCCGCCGCGGCGCGAAGCCGCTTCGCAGCGCCGTGATCCTGTCGATGGTCGCCGGTCTCGTCGCCACGGTCGCGATCCCGGCCTACGCCGCGACGGTTCCCACCGCGAACACCGTGACACTGGGCGAGATGTCCGCTCCTGACAACCAGTCTCTCGTCGTCGCCTCGGATGCCGCGAACGAGTCGCTCGATCGCAGCAGCTACTCGGCGACCACCGCCGAGGAGATCCAGAAGAAGAAGGATCAGGAAGCCGCTGCCGCCGCCGCGGCCGAGCGTGCTCGTCAGCTCGCCGCCAACGCCGGTCAGCAGCTGTCGAACATCGATCTGAACATGACCGCTCCCGGCTCGGGCGAGGTCCGCTGGCCCCTGACGAGCTATGTGCTCGGACGTGGTCTCTGGGACTCCGGCTACCACCAGGGCGTCGACCTTCTCGCTCCCGGCGGGCAGCCGATCTTCGCAGCCGCTGCGGGTGTCGTCAGCACGTCGTCGGAGAGCTTCGGCGGATACGGCGTCGGCATCGTCATCGAGCACGTCATCAACGGCCAGAAGGTCTCGACCACGTACGGGCACATGACGTACGGCAGCCGTCAGGTGCAGGCCGGTGACACCGTCGCCGCGGGCCAGCTCATCGGTCTGGTCGGATCGACGGGAAGCTCGACCGCCAACCACCTCCACTTCGAGGTCCACATCAACGGCTCGGTCGTCGACCCGTACGCCTGGCTGCAGCAGAACGCCGGCTGACCCTCAGCACGCGAGACGGCGTGTCGGAGACTCCTGTTCTCCGACACGCCGTTTCTTGTTTCCCGATCTCGCGGAGCCGGGCGCGTCGCGGGTGGGTTAGCCTGTCAGCGACGTCGGAACAACCGGAGGGAATCGCCGATGGACGCCAGGCCACGCATCCGCACCATGGATGCGCTCGGGCTGCTCGTTCTTCGGCATCGTGAGTTCGGATGCCGCGGTCTCGCCGCGACTTCCGAGGCGCTGTCTGTCTAGACAGCGCCTTTTTTCATGCCCTGCGGCCCCTTTCGTCGTCGCGAGTCGAACATCCGAGAAGCCGTCTCGGCCATTCGAGAGGAAACCTCATGCGCACTCTGGTGCTGAACGCGGGCTACGAACCGCTCGCCGTCGTGTCGTTCAAGCGAGCGCTCGTGCTCGTGATGAACGAGAAGGCCACCGTCGTCGAATGCATCGACGAAGATCCGGTCTGGGCCGCGGGCGGCACCTACGACCGGCCGGCGGTGATCATCCTCACGCGCTACATCCGCGTGCCGGGTGCTCGTCGCGTGCCGGTCACCAGACGGGGAGTGCTCCGTCGCGACGCCCACCGGTGCGGCTATTGCGGCAAAGCGGCGACCACCATCGACCACGTGCTGCCCCGCTCGCGCGGCGGAAAGGACACATGGGAGAACCTCGTGGCCTGCTGCCTGCGGTGCAACAACGTCAAGGGCGACCGCACGCCGCAGGAGATGTCATGGGAGCTGAGGGTGATCCCGGCTCCTCCGCGCGGTTCGTCGTGGACGGTGCGCGGCGTCGACAAGAGCGACCCGCGGTGGGAGCCGTACCTCACGCTCGCGGCCTGACCGCTCGTCTGCGGCTGGCGGGTGTCGCTGGTCGGTGATGGGATGGAGCCATGACACGTGCTCTTGTCGTCATCGACATGCAACGGGGTTTCGATGACCTCGCGTTCTGGGGTCCCACGGCCAATCCCGCGTGCGAGGCGAATGTCGCAGCGCTCATCCAGCGGTGGACGAGCGAGGGGGAGCCGATCGTCGTCGTGCGTCACGACTCGCTCGCCGCGGGCTCGCCGCTGCACCCGTCCGCGCCGGGGCATGCCCTCGTCGACGCGGTGGCGGCCGTCGACCCCGATGTCCTGGTGACGAAGAATGTGAACTCGGCGTTCTACGGCGACCCCGATCTGCACGCGTGGCTGGGGGAGCGTGGCATCCGGGATCTGGTCATCTGCGGCATCCAGACCAACATGTGCGTCGAGACGACGGCACGGATGGCCGGCAATCTCGGGTACGACGTCACCGTCGCTCTGGATGCCACGCGCACGTTCGATCTGACGGGAGAGATCGCGGGGATCGGGGCGGTGAGCCGCACCGCCGCGGAGCTCATGGCCGACACCGCGCTGGTGTTGCAGCAGGGGGGATTCGCGCGGATCGCGCGGACGGCCGACCTGCTCTGACGGTCGGCGATGCCCGCCCGGGCGATGTCGGAGGTAGATCGTATCTTCGAACCACAGGGATTGAGAGAGTAGAACAGATGTTCTAACCTGTGGGAGTGAGGGCGATCGTGCGAGACCAGGTGCAGGCGGTCCCCGACGTCCATGCGTTGCGAGACAAGCTCGAGCGCATGCAGGGGCGGCGGATGGACGCCCCGATCCTGCCGACGCACCCCGCGTTCACGTCCCTTCTGCCCGGCGGTGGATTGCGCTCGGGCTCGGCTTATGCGATCGCTCGGTCTGCCTCGCTCCTGCTCGCCCTCATGGCGCGGCCCTCGCAGGACGGCGCCTGGTGCGGGGTGATCGGCATGCCCGAGCTGGGGGCCGAGGCCGCCGAGAAGTACGGGCTCGATCTCGACCGGCTCGTGTTCATCCCCGCCCCCGGACCTCGTTGGCTCGCCGTGACCGCGACGATCGCCGAGGTGCTGCCCGTCGTCGCCGTCCGTCCCCCGGCGGGCTCGCCCGCCGCGCGTGGAGGTGCCGAGGCCACGCGGCTGGCCGCGCGGCTTCGCGATCGGGGAACAGTGCTGCTGGTCCAGGGGTCATGGCCGCAGGCGGAGGCCGTGATCGATGTGGCCGACCCGCGGTGGACGGGGCTGGGGCAGGGGAGCGGCTACCTGGCCGGGCGTGAGCTGACGGTGTCGGTGAGCAGCCGTCGCTCCCCGAACGCACGACGTGCGCGCATGCTCCTGCCCGCGGCGGACGGCACGATCGAGCTGCTCGGCGCCCCCGCCGAACGTCTGGTCCCACGGGTCTCGGAGACGTATCTCCCCCGGGCGGTGGGGTGATGCAGGCACCCACGCGCAGCCTCGTGATCTGGTTCCCCGACTGGCCGATCACGGCGTTCGCCCACGAGGCGTCCTCGCCCCCGCGCGCCGACGCCCCGGTCGCGGTGTTCGCGAACAACACCGTCGTCGCCTGCTCGGCCGTCGCCCGTGCCCATGGGGTGCGCCGGGGGCAGCGCCGACGCGACGCGCAAGCCCTCTGCCCGGCCCTCGTGGTGATCGCCACCGACCCCGTCCGCGATGCGCGTGTGTTCGCCCCCGTCGTCGCGCGCATCGAGGACCACGCGCCGGGGGTGCAGATCGTCCGCCCCGGGCTGTGCGCGCTGCGTGCGCGGGGGCCCGCGCGGTACTACGGAGGCGAGGCCGAGGCCGCGCGTACACTCGTCGACCTCCTCACCGCCGAAGGGTTCTCCGGGATGAGGGCGAGCGTCGCCGACGGGGTCTTCACCGCCGGGCACGCCGCCCGGGCCGCCTCCGCCGACGAACCGGTACGGGTGGTGGCTCCGGGCGAGTCCGCGTCCTTCCTCGCGCCGCTGTCGGTGGCGGCCCTCGACGACGACGACCTGGCGAGCCTGCTCGCCCGCCTCGGTGTTCATACGCTCGGAGCTTTCGCCGCGATGCCGATGGAGCGTGTGCTCGAGCGCTTCGGTCCACGTGGCATCCGCCTGCACGCCTTGGCCGGCGGGCGCGATTCGCAACCCGTCGAGCCTCGCATCCCTCCGCCCGAACTGCATCGCGACGTCGCGTTCGAGCCTCCCCTCGACCTCGCCGACCAGGTCGCCTTCGGCATGCGTGTGGCGGCCGAGGAGTTCATCGCCCACCTCGGCGCCCAGAATCTCGTGTGCACCGAACTCCGGGTCGTGCTGTCGGGGGAGCGCGGCGAACGGAGCGAACGCGTGTGGTTGCACCCCGGTTCTTTCGACGCGGCCGCGGTCGTCGACCGCGTGCGATGGCAACTCGCGGAAGACGGTCAGGGCATCTTCGGCAGCGGGGTGGCCGGTGTGCACATCGAGCCCGAGGCGGTGGATGATGCCGCGCACCACAGCAAGGGGCTCTTCGGCGCCGGTCCCGATGAGCGGGTGCACCACGCTCTCTCGCGTGTGCAGGCCATGCTCGGCCACCGCGGCGTGGTCACGCCGACGATCGGCGGGGGGCGCTGGCTCGCCGAACGGCAGGTGCTCGTGCCGTGGGGGGATCGGGCGGTGACGGCGAAGGACCGCGCCCGTCCGTGGCCGGGGAGCCTGCCCGATCCTCTGCCGGCCACCGTCTACCCGGAGCCGCGGCTCGTAGAGGTCACCGACATCGCGGGTGCGCCCGTCACGGTCGGAGAACGCGACGTGTTGAGTGCTCCGCCCGCGGTACTCGTCACGGGAGAACAGCGTCGTCGTATCCGGGAGTGGGCGGGTCCCTGGCCCATCAGCGAGCGGGGGTGGGATCCTCTGCGGCGCCGCCGCGCCCACCGGTTCCAGGTGGTCGATGCCGACGGGGGTGCGTGGCTGCTGGTGGTCGAAGAAGGGGAGTGGCGGGCGGAGGGGCGTTATGACTGAGCCTGGTGCCATGTGGGTCGGATCCGCGCGCGCCGTCGGCCCCTGGCGCACCGCCGAGTCCCCGCACATTGTCGGCGCCCCGCGCGCCGCCGGTTCTTTGGGTGCCGTCGACCGTGTGCGCGCCGTCGACTCGGTCGACTGTCCAGAACACGCCGTAACGCCCCCGGGCGAAACGGCGTTTCCTGGACACTCGACCTGGAGTCGGGGCGCGGCCGGGCGGCGCATCGGGTCGGGGGCGCGCTGATGGGATGGGCCAACCCGCCGGTGAAGTGGTCGGAGCTGGAGCGACTGCTCAGCGATGCCCGGCGGCCGACCGGTGCTCCGCCGAACGGTGACGGCGGAGACAGTCCCGCGTGGTCGCACAAACGGGGGGCGTACGTGCCCCCGACGATCGAACGCCCGGCCGATGCCGTGCCCTACGCCGAACTGCACGCGCACTCGTCGTACTCGTTCCTCGACGGGGCGTCGTCTCCCGAGGAGCTCGTCGAAGAGGCCGAGCGTCTGGGACTGCACGCGCTGGCGGTGACCGACCACGACGGGTTCTACGGGATCGTGCGTTTCGCCGAAGCGGCCGAGGCGCGGGCGGTGCACACCGTCTTCGGGGCGGAACTCTCCCTCGGACTCCCGGGCCCGCAGAACGGCGAGGCCGATCCTGCCGGATCCCACCTGCTCGTTCTCGCCCGCGGGGGGGAGGGATACCACCGTCTCGCTGCGGCGATCACCCACGCGCAGCTCACGGGGGCGGAGAAGGGGCGCCCCGTCTACGACCTCGCCGAGCTGGCCGATCGTGCCGGCGGCCCCGGGGACCCGCACTGGGCGGTGCTCACCGGATGCCGGAAGGGCGCGGTGCGCACCGCGCTGGCATCCGAGGGTCCGGCGGGGGCGGCTCGCGAACTCGATGCACTCGTCGACCTGTTCGGCGTCGCCGCCGTCAACGTCGAGCTGATCGACCAGGGAAATCCCCTCGACTCGCGCCACAACGACGTGCTGGTCGGACTCGCGGCCGAGCGGGGGCTCCCGATCCTCGCGACGAACAACGTGCACTACGCCGCCCCGGAGAAAGAACTGCTCGCCGCGGCCGTCGCCGCTGTCCGAGCCAATCGCGGTCTCGATGAGCTCGACGGGTGGCTTCCCGCGCACGCCGGGGCGCACCTGCGTTCGGGCGCCGAGATGGCGGCCCGGTTCGCCCGTTATCCCGGTGCGGTGGCGCGCACCGTCACACTCGCCGACGAGCTCGCCTTCCCGCTCCGCCGGGCCAAGCCCGCCCTGCCCACGCAGAAGGTTCCCGAGGGACACACGCCCATGTCGTGGCTGCGGCACCTGGTGTGGGAAGCCGTGCCGCGCAAGTACCCGAACCTCTCCGCCGACGACCGCGACCGTATTGAACGCGAGCTCGCCGTGATCGAGATGAAGGACTTCCCGGGGTACTTCCTCATCGTCTACGGCATCGTCAAAGAGGCGCGGGATCGCGGCATCCTGTGTCAGGGGCGCGGCTCCGCCGCGAACAGCGCGGTCTGCTACCTGCTCGAGATCACCGCGGTCGACTCGATCTTCTACAAGCTGCCCTTCGAACGGTTCCTGTCGAGCCTGCGCGACGAGGAGCCCGACATCGACGTCGACTTCGACTCGGACCGGCGTGAGGAGATCATCCAATGGGTCTACCGCGAGTACGGGCGCGAGCGCGCGGCGCAGGTGGCGAACGTCATCCAGTACCGGCCGAAGAACGCCGTGCGCGACATGGCCCGCGCGCTCGGGCACTCCCCGGGCCAGCAGGACGCGTGGTCGAAGCAGGTCGAGCGGTGGGGCGCGACGCTGGAGACCGGGGCCGATCACGACATCCCCGACCAGGTCATCGAGTTCGCGGCCGAACTGCTGAAGGCACCGCGGCATCTCGGTATCCATTCGGGGGGCATGGTGCTCACCGATCGCCCCGTCGGCGAAGTCGTGCCGATCGAGCACGCGCGCATGGAGGACCGCACCGTCATCCAGTGGGACAAAGACGACGCCGCGTGGATGGGGCTGGTGAAGTTCGACCTGCTCGGGCTCGGCATGCTCGCGGCGTTGCAGTACTGCTTCGACCTGATCCGGGATGCCACGGGCGAGACGTGGGAGCTGTCGACGCTGCCCAAAGAAGAGAAGGCCGTGTACGACATGCTGTGTCGCGCCGACTCGATCGGCGTGTTCCAGGTGGAGTCCCGCGCGCAGATGGGCCTGCTTCCGCGCCTGCAGCCGCGGAAGTTCTACGACCTCGTCGTGCAGATCGCCCTCATCCGACCCGGACCCATCCAGGGCGGTGCCGTCCACCCCTTCGTGCGGCGCAAGCTCGGGGAGGAGAAGATCACCTACGTCCATCCCAAGCTGAAGCCGGTGCTGGAGCGCACGATGGGGGTGCCGGTGTTCCAGGAGCAACTCATGCAGATGGCCGTGGCGATCGGCAACTGCTCCGCGGAGGATGCCGATCAGTTGCGCCGGGCCATGGGTTCCAAGCGCGGGCACGAACGGATCGACACCTTGCGCGAGAAGCTGTACGCCGGCATGGCCGAGAACGGGCTCGTCGGGCAGGTCGCCGACGATCTGTACGCCAAGATCCAGGCGTTCGCGAACTTCGGCTTCGCCGAGTCGCACTCGCTGTCGTTCGCGCTGCTGGTCTACGCGAGCTCGTGGATCAAACTGCACTATCCGGGGGTCTTCCTCGCGGGGTTGCTGCGGGCGCAGCCGATGGGGTTCTACTCACCGGCGACCCTGACAGCCGATGCGCGACGGCACGGCGTGCGCGTACGCCGACCCGACCTGCTGCGGTCGGGGGTGGAGGCGGGGATGGAGCTCCTCGACGACGCCGGGTCGCGCGGGGCCACCGGGCTCGATGCGTGCACCGAGACCCACCAGCCGCCGACGGGGGAGTTCGATCGCTCCGCCCCCGATGAGACCGCCGCACACCGGCGGGACGGGGCGTTCGCCGTGCGATTGGGGCTGGCGGGGGTCACGGGGATTGGCGTGAAGGTGGCCGAACGGATCGTCGCCGAGCGAGAGCGGGGAGGTCCGTACCGCGATATGCGGGACCTCGTGCGGCGCACGGGGCTGATCACCTCTCAGCTCGAGGCGCTCGCCACCGCGGGGGCCTTCGAGAGCCTGGGCCACTCGCGGCGCGAGGCGATCTGGCTGTCGGGATCTGCGGCCCAGGACCGCCTCGAGTTCCTGCCCGACTCGCTCGTGGCGGTGCAGCCGCCGCTGTTCACCGACCCGACGAGCTACGAACTGCTCGCGTCCGATCTGTGGGCCACGGGACTGTCCACCGACGATCACCCCCTCACGCACTTCCGCTCGGCTCTCGATGCGCGCGGCGTGCTCACCTCGCGCGAGCTCCATACGGCCGAAACCGACCGTCGCATCGAGGTGGCGGGACTCGTCACCCATCGTCAACGCCCGGCCACGGCATCCGGAATCACGTTCCTCAACCTCGAAGACGAGCACGGCCTGATGAACATCATCTGCTCGGTGGGGGTCTGGAACCGCTATCGGCGCATCGCGCGCGAATCGCCCGCGCTGATCGTGCGGGGGATGCTCGAACGCTCGGTCGAAGGTGTCACCAACGTCGTCGCCGACGCGTTCACCGATCTTCGCGTGGGCGTGTCCCACGCCTCGCGGGACTTCCGATGACATCGCGCTCCCTCACTAGACTCGGGGCACCCGCAACGATTCAACGAGGGGGATCACCATGACCGACACTCCGACTCCGCCGGAAGGCTGGTATCCCGACCCCGCCGGAAGCGGCGGCACCCGCCGCTGGGACGGGACCGCGTGGACGGACGACGTGCGATCGGCCGGGCTGGAGCAGGCGGATGCCGCGACCGCCGACGCCGGTTCCGCCCCGGGTGAGCGCGAGGCCTCGGCGGGCGAGCGCTCGGCTGAAACCGCCTCGCGGAGCGACACCGCGGCGGATGTTCCCGCCGTGGAGGTTCCCGCGGTGGCGGAATCGGATGTCGCGTCGGCAGTGACTGCCGGGTCGGAGACACCGGCTGCTTCCGCGCCCACGGCGCCTTCTGCGCCGGCAGCACCCGTCGCGCCCACCGCCGATGCTTCCGCCGCGTCCAGCGCGCACACGACCGACGCCGTTGCGTCCCGCGAGCCCGGCGAATCCGCGTCGCCCGCCGCGCCGGCCGCGCCTGCGGTGCCGCCCGCCCCGGCAGCACCCGTCGCCGGACCGGCGGCACCCCCTGCCGCCGCCCCCGGGTATCCGGCCGCCCCCGCGGCACCGACGGGGGCGCCCGCGTACTCCAGTGCCCCGGGCTACGCCGCGGCCGTCACCGCCACGGGCTACGCCGCGGCCGCCGGGGCTGCGCCCGGCCACCCTGGCGCCCCCGGAACCGTTGCCCCCGGGGGAACACCCGGCTACCCCGTCGCCCCGACGGGTGCCGCGACGCCGGCCCGACCCGAGGCGTCCACCGACACGATCTGGGTGTGGCTGATCGTCGCCCTGCCGCTGGTGCAACTGATCGCGTTGTTCCTGTTCGACTGGCGTTCCCTCATCGAACAGAGCATCTACACGGCCATGCTCTCCGAGCAGGGCTCGTACTCGTCGTCGGTCATGAACTTCTCCCTGGAAACGACCTTCCTCGGACTGGGCGCCAGCCTTCTCGGGCTGCTCATCGGCGGCCTGAGCGTGCTCTTCGCGTTCCTCGACTGGCGCCAGCTGCGGGCCCGTGGCATCCAGAAGCCTTTCCACTGGGCATGGGCCTTCTTCGTCTTCGTGGTCACCGCGGGTGTCTACGTGATCGGCCGCGGCATCGTGCTGCGTCGTCAGACCGGCAAGGGCCTCGGCCCGGTCTGGGGCTTCATCGGCGTGACGGCCGTGTCGATCGTCATCACGACGATCTGGGCTGTCATCCTCCTGCGTGACGTCCTCTCGCTCATCCAGCAGATCGCCTATTACTACAGCTATTGAGTCTCAGGGCCGACGGCGGGGAAAACACCTCCCGCCGTCGGCTCGTGTGACGTGCGGTGACGCCGTGTCTCCGTGGGTGACGCCGACCGGCCCGGACCTCGCCCGCACACGTACGCTCCTGGAACCGGCGCTCGACGCCGATCCCGCCCGGGAGGCGACGCGTGTCCACCCCATCCATCGCTCAGCAGGTCGACGACTTCAACACGGGATTCGAAGCCCAGATCGGTGACCGGTTGTCTGCGGTCTTCGCGGGCGAGCAATCCGACCTGCGGGATGCGGGAGTGCCTTCCGCCGCTCGCGGGGTCGGTGATGCCGCCCCCGATGCCGAGCTGCTCACCGCGGACGGTGCGCCGGTCACATTCTCCGCCGCGCTCGACGGGACCGTGTCGGTCGTCGTGTTCTACCGCGGTGCCTGGTGCCCCTACTGCAACATCGCCTTGCGCTCCTATCAGGAGAACCTTGTTCCCGCCCTCGCGCAGCGAGGCGCGAAGCTCATCGCCATCTCGCCGCAGACCCCCGACGGCTCCGCGCAGAGCATCACCAACGGCGCGCTCGAGTTCACCGTGCTCTCCGATCCGACGAACGTGCTCGCCGAGCAGTTCGGCATCGTCACCGAGCCGAGCGCCGAAGCGCGAGCGGCGCACACCGAGCTCGGCTTCGACGTGGCGGACAGCAACGCCGACCAGACGGCGCGCATCCCGTTCCCCTCGGTCTACGTCATCGATGCGGCCGGGATCGTGCGCTTCGCCGACGTCCACGTCGACTACACGACGCGCACCGAGGTGGACGAGATCGTCGCCGCGGTCGATCGCCTGCGGAGCGAGTGACGACGCCTCAGGTCCGGCGCGCGGCGAGAACGGCGTCGAGGAGCGCGTGCGCCGTCTCGTCCTTCGATCCGGATGCCGTCGCGACGACCTCCCCGTCGCGCCCGACGATCATCAGTGCGTTGTCGGTCGACTCGAAGCCCCGCGTCCACCCCACGGCGTTCGCGGCGAGGAGATCCACGCCCTTGCGGGCAGCCTTCGTGCGAGCACGCTCGAGGAGCTCATCGTCGTCGCGGACCGTCTCGGCGGCGAAGGCGACGATCGTCTGCCCGCCGCGACGCGACGCGACGAGACCGGCGACGATGTCGCGGTTCTCCACGAGTTCGAGCGTCAGGCCGCCGGGGGTCTCCTGCTTGCGGAGCTTGTGCTCCGACACCGACGCCACGGAGTAGTCCGCCACCGCTGCGGCCATGATGACGACATCGGCGTCGGGGGCCGTGGCATCCATTGCCCTGCCGAGTTCGTCGGCGGTGCTGACGGCGATGACCTCGACGCGCGGATCGGGATGGACGTCGGCGTCGAGGTGGGCGGCGACGAGCGTCACGTCGGCTCCGCGGTCGGCGGCGGCACGCGCGATCGCGACGCCCTGGCGCCCGCTCGAGCGGTTGCCGAGGAAACGGACGGGATCGATCGGCTCCCGTGTCCCCCCGGCGCTGACGACGATGGACACCCCGTCGAGATCGCGGGGGCGTTCGACGAGGGCGAGGGCGGCCGCCACGATCTCCTCGGGCTCGGACATCCGGCCCGGCCCGGAATCTCCGCCCGTGAGCGCTCCGTCGGCAGGACCCACGACGTGGACGCCGCGTGCCCGCAGCACCTCCATGTTGTGCGTCGTCGCGGGGTGCCGCCACATCTCGGTGTGCATCGCGGGCGCCACGACGACCGGAGCGGTCGTTGCGAGCAGCGTCGTACCGAGGAGGTCGGATGCGAGGCCCGCGGTCATCGCGGCGAGGGTGTTCGCGGTGGCGGGGGCGACGATCACGAGATCGGCCGACTGCCCGAGGGCGACGTGGCGGACGCGGGCCACATCGTCGTGAACGGACGTCGTGACCGGATTGCGGCTGATCGCCTCCCACGTGGGCGATCCGACGAAGCGCAGCGCGTCGTCGGTGGGGATGACGTGGACGTCGTGCCCGGCCTTCACGAGAAGCCGCACGAGACCCACGGTCTTGTACGCGGCGATTCCTCCGGTGACTCCGACGACGATGAACATCGCCCCAGTCTTTCAGGTGGGGGTCGCTGGCGGCGGCACGGCGCCGCCGTGGCGGATGTGCGGAACGGCAGGGGGAGGCGCGCGGCCGACACTGTGGCGGCGCGGGTAGCGTGGGACGGGTGTGCACCGTCGTCATCGATGTCCCCGCCGAGCCGGGTGACCCGGTGCGTCTCCTCGCCGTCCGCGACGAGGACCGGGAGCGGCCCTGGCGAGGGCTCGGACCGTGGTGGCCCGATCGCCCCGACGTCCTGGGCGTTCGAGATGACCGCGCCGGGGGCGCGTGGCTCGCGATCGATCCCGTCCGGAGCCGGCTCGCCGTCCTGCTCAACCGAGAGGACCTGTCCACGCGCGGTGACGACGAGGTCGTCAGCCGCGGCGCCATCGCCCTCGACGCGTTGGGCGACGGCATCCCTGACATGCCCCCCACCCGCGGCTTCAACCTCGTCGAGGTGGATGCCACGGGCGCCCACCTCGTCGAATGGGACGGACTTCGCTCGCGCCGGACACGTCTCGGTCCCGGCACCCACATGATCGCGCACCACGCCGTCGACGATCCGAGCACTCCGCGCATCGCCCGCTGGCTCGAGGAGTTCCGGCGGGCGGGAATCCAGACGGGTGCCGCATGGTGGGAGCCGTGGATGCGGGTCGTGCAGGAGTCGACCTCCGATCCCGGCTCGTCGGTCCTACGTCGGGACGCTCACGACGATCTCGTGCTGGAGTCGCTCCTCGTGTGCGCGGCGAGCATCGGGGCCGACGGGGTCGAGGTGCGCGAAGCGGCGCTGGCCGAACCCGGGCGGTGGGACCCCGAGCTTCCCGCTCGGCTCCTCGCGGGCGACCCCACGACACGGCGGTAGGCTGGTGGCATCCCGCCTCCGTAGCTCAGGGGATAGAGCGCCGCACTCCTAACGCGGGCGTCGCAGGTTCGAATCCTGTCGGGGGCACACCATCACCCGTGAATCGCGGTCACAGGGTCGTCATGCCTCCGTCGACGAAGTACGTGCTGCCGGTGGCGAAGGAGGCCTCGTCGGACGCGAGGTACACCATCATCCCGGCGACGTCGTCGGGCGTCCCGGCGCGACCGAGGGGCACGCGCGAGACGATGTCGGCGCGCGAGGCGGCGTCGTCGGCCAGAGCGGAGACCAGAGGCGTGGTCGTGAATCCCGGGACGACGCTGTTGACGCGGATGCCGGCCGAGGCGTAGGCCGCGGCGACCGTTCGCACGAGGCCCATCCCGCCCGCCTTCGTCGTCGAGTACGCGGTGTACGGCGCCCCCTCGCCGGTGAGGGCGGTCGGGCTGCCCGTGACGAGGATGGCTCCGCCCGCGGGCAGCATGGCGCGTACCGCGTGCTTGACGGTGAGGAACGTTCCGGTGAGGTTGATGTCGACGGTGCGCTGCCAGACGGCGAGGTCGAGATCGGCGATCGGAGCGTCCGCGCCGAAGAGCTGCACACCCGCGTTGGCGACCACGACGTCGAGCCGACCGGCCGCGGCGAGCACGGCGGAATAGGCGGAGGCGACCGAGTCTTCGTCGGTGATGTCGGCGACGAGGGGGTGAGCGAGCACTCCGAGAGCCGCGGCGAGCCGATCTCCGTCACGGTCGAGGCCGAACACCCGCGCCCCTTCGCGGGCGAAGCGCAGCGCCGTGGCGAGACCGATCCCGGAGGCGGCACCGGTGACCAGCGCCACCTTGCCGGCGAGCCGGTCGTTCACGACGACGCCTCGGCGCCGGCGTCGTAGAACCGTTCCGACCCGTCGAGGTGGTGTCGCATCGCCCGGCGCGCGGCCTCGGCATCTCGCGCTCGTACCGCGTCGAGGATGGCCGCGTGCTCGTCGAGGGCCACGGGCAGACGCCCCTCCACCGACAGGCTCGTCGAACGGATCGCCTTCATCGTGGCGTTGATGGACTCGATCAGCGTCAGCATGAGCGCGTTGTGGGTGGACCGCGCGAGGAGGCGGTGGAACTCGGCGTCGTGTGTGGCCGCGGTCTCGGGATCGCGGGCAGCCGCCATCCGCTCGTGCGCGGCCGTGATCGCGGCGATGTCGTCGTCAGTGGCGCGGCTGCAGGCGAGCTCGACGAGTCTCGTCTCGAGCGTCTCTCGAACCTCGGCGATGTGCTCGGGGCGCAGCAGATCTTGCGACTGTGCGCCGCGGAGATACACCTCGAGCGCTTCGGTCACGCGGCTTGCCGACACCGTCGCGATCTGCGTTCCTCGACCTTCGGAGACCTCCAGCACTCCCTTGGCGTAGAGGGTTCGGATCGCTTCCCTGATGACGGTCCGTGACACGCCGAAGCGCTCGCTCATGTCGCGTTCGCTGGGTAACCGCTCTCCCGCGCGGAAGCGGCCCGAGGCGATCGCCTCCTGCAGTTCGTCCGACACGCGGGTCGCCAGTGACGGCTGGCGGGTCAGAGGTCCGAAGTCACTCATCAGTCTCGCTTTCGCTCAGGTCCATCATCGACGACGGCCCGTGTCCACGCTAGCAGTGTCTTTGGTATACCAAAGCCCAAAACGTGCATTGTCTTTCTACTAAGCTTGCAATTGGTGACTTACGCGGATACGTTTCGGTAGACCAAAGGCAACAGTGGTTTGCCGCATTCCGAGTCAAGGAGGCCTCGTGATCCGTTATCGAACCTGGGGAGCTGCCACCGCAGCCCTCGCCCTGCTCACCGCATTGACCGCCTGTGGCACCACCGGGGGGAGCGCGGGGAGCACGACCGCCGTCGACGAAGACATCAGCGTCGAGGTCGGAGCCGACCTGAGCGGCAAGCGCATCTGCTTCGGCTTCTCCGGGAGCGAGACCGAGTTCTGGGCGGCGGGTATCAAATCCATCGGCGATTCCCTCACCGCCGCCAACGCCACCGTGATCGAGCACAACTCGAACGAGGACCCGAACCGCCAGCTCGAGCAGGTGCGCGACTGCATCACGCAGGGCGTCGACGGCATCATCGTGATTCCCGAAGACGGGTCGAGCGCGAACACGATCATCAAGGAGGCGAACGACGCCGACATCCCGATCGGCATCTTCAACCGGCCGCCGGCGTCCGAAGACGGCGCGGCCATCATCTCCGTCGCCGACAACCGCGACGTCGCCGCGCAGACCGTGCAGTACCTCGCGGACGAGGCCACGAAGCTGGGACGCAAGGTGCAGCCCCTGATCATGGTCGGCAACCTCAGCGATCAGAACGCCGTCCAACGCCGGAACGGGTTCATGGACGTCATCGAGGCCAACCCCGACCTGTTCCTCGCCCCGATCGAAGTGCAGACGAACTGGGATGCCGCGACCGGTCAGGCGAACCTCCAGGCGGCGATGCAGGCGAACCCGAACGTCGACGTGCTGTTCACCTCGAGCGACTTCCTCTTCCCGCAGATCCAGGCGGTGCTCGAACCGCTCGGCAAGTGGAAGCCGGTGGGCCAAGAGGGACACGTCATCATGGGCGGCCTCGACGGTGACAACCGCGCCTGCGGCCTGATCGAGACCGGGTACGTCGATGCGACCGGCGTCCAGGACCTCTTCTCGGAAGCCTCGGCCCTGCTCGACGCTCTCGGTACGGCGATCGAGAACGGCGAGACCGATCCTGACGACACCATCGTCGACCCCGGCTTCGCCCTCACCGCGAGCAACTTCGCCGACCGCTCGCAGGACATGTGGGGTTGCGTCATCACCCCGCCCGCCAGCTGACCCCCACCCCTCTCAGGAAGGAGCGCTCGCTCGTGCCGACCACCACCCCCGCCCCGGCCGCCTCGACGACCTCGTCGTCGAACGGCTCGGCACCGCCGCCACGGTATCGGGCGCTCCTTCAGCGGCGCCTCCGCCGACTCCTCCTCGGGGAGGGGTTCGTCGCGATCCTCATCGTCGTCTTCGTGCTCGCGATGGCCCCTTTCGCTCGCGGGTTGCTGTCCGAGCGCAACATGCTCAACGTTCTGTCCAACTTCTGGCCGCTCGCCATCATCGTCATCGGGCAGACCTTCGTGCTCGTGCTGGCCGGCATCGACCTCGCCCAGACCGCGATCATCAACCTCACCAACACGGTGGGTGCGCTGCTGGTCGCCCGGGCTCTCGAACCGACCCTGTTCCAGAACTCCGCACTGTGGAACACCGTCATCGGACCCCAGGGCGGCCCGCTCGGCGGGGGCTGGCCCGGCATCCTGCTCGCGCTCCTCATCGTCGTGCTCATCGGGGCGCTGCTGGGCACGCTCAACGGCCTCGCCATCGCGCGGCTGAAGATGCCCCCGTTCATGGTGACCCTCGGCACGATGCTGCTGTTCAGCGCGGTCGCCGTGTGGCTCACCCGCAGCGAGAACGTCACGAACCTCCCCGACGACTACGTCGCGATCGGTCAGGCGCAGGTGTGGGGAGCGCTCACCGTCCCGGCCATCATCGCGGTGGTGCTCGGCGTCGTCGCCCACTACCTGCTGGGGCGCACGCCCTTCGGCGGGTGGCTGTACGCCGCGGGGACCAACCGGGAGGCGGCGATCATCTCCGGCGTCCCGTACAAGCGGGTGGTCGTCACCGCGTACGCCTTGTCGGGGGTGTTCGCGACCGTCGGCGGTCTGCTCTATTCGGCCCGGCTGGAGGCCGGTCGCCCGACGCTGGCCGACGACCTGCTCCTCGACGTCATCGGCGCGGCCGTCATCGGCGGCGTGTCGATCTTCGGCGGCAAAGGCTCGGTGCTCGGGGCTGCTCTCGGGGCGTTGTTCTTCGTCGTCCTGTCGAACAGCCTGAACCTGCTGAACCTCCCGTTCACCGTGGTCTTCATCGTGAAGGGCCTGGTCATCGTGGCGGCCGCTCTGCTCGACGTCGCTCGGACCCGTCTCCTGGGAGGTAGGCGATGACCACCCCGCGTCTGCTCGTCGACGCCGTCTCGCACAGCTTCTACGGAGTGCCCGTCAACAAGGGGATCTCGCTCGAGATCGCCCCCGGTGAAGTGCTCGGCCTCGTCGGCGAGAACGGCGCTGGTAAGAGCACGCTCATGAACATCGTCGGCGGCGTGTTCCGCCCCGACGAGGGGGCGCTCTTCATCGACGGTGTAGCGTACGAGCCGCACAGCCCGGCCGAGGCTCGTCGTTCCGGCATCGCCCACGTGCACCAGGAGCTCAACCTGTTCGCCCCGTTGACGGTGGCCGACAACATGTTCCTGACCGATTCGCCCCGGCGCTTCGGTGTCTTCACCGACCGTCGCGCGGCTCGTGTCCGCGCTGCGGAGGCCCTGGCACTGATGGATCTGCCGTTCTCGCCGTCGACCCTCGTGGAGGACCTCAGCCCGGGGCAGCGGCAGATGCTCGAGATCGCCAAGGCCGCCGTCGGGTCTCCGGGGCTCGTGATCCTGGATGAGCCCACGACGTCGCTGACCTCCCGCGAGACCGCGCGGCTGTTCGAGCTCATCGGCTCCCTCACCGCGGCAGGGACCTCGATCATCTACGTCTCGCACATCCTCGAAGACATCGCTCGCCTCTCCGACCGCATCGCCATCATGCGTGACGGCGCGCTCGTCGACGTCCGGCCTCAGGCCGAACTGCCGGTGAGCGAGGTGATCACTCTCATGGTGGGCCGCACCCTCGACGACCGGTTCCCGCAGCGTGCGGGAACGGCGACCGCAACGCCCGTCCTGGAGGTGCGCGACCTCTCGACGAAGGGGGTCGTGGATGCCATCGACCTCACCGTCCACGAGGGCGAGGTCGTGGGCCTGTTCGGCCTCATGGGCGCCGGACGTACCGAACTGGCGCGGATGATCTACGGGCTCGACCCGACCGATCGCGGGTCGGTGCTCGTGGACGGCGAGGATCTGTCGCCGCACTCCACCCGCGGACGCATCGCGCGGGGACTGGCCTTCGTGACCGAGGACCGTCGCGGCGAGGGGCTGCTGATGGACTCCTCGGTCCTCACGAACGCGGCGCTGCCGTCGCTGACCCGCTGGGCCGGGGGAGCGCTCGGTCCGGTGCGTCGCCGCGCGGTCGCCCACGACGTCGCCGAGGTGACCGAGAGCCTGCGCCTGAAGTCGTCCGACCTCGACCGTGCACCGGTGCGCTCCCTCTCGGGCGGCAACCAGCAGAAGGTCGTGATCGCGAAGTGGTTGCTGACCACTCCGCGCGTCTTCATCCTCGATGAACCCACGCGAGGCGTCGACGTCGGAGCGCAGTACGAGGTCTACCGCACCACGCTCGAGCTCGCGGATGCCGGGACCGCCGTCCTGGTCATCTCGTCCGAGCTCCCCGAACTGATCGGCATCTGCGATCGCATCCTCGTCATGCGGATGGGGCAGCTCGTGGGCTCCTTCGCCCGGCGGGACTTCGACGCGCGCCGCATCCTCGGCGCCGCTTTCGGCGAGACCGCCGCTTCTTCGACCGAGGAGGTCACGCGATGACCCAGAGACTGCGCCAGCTCGCTCTGGCGAACGTGCCGATCATCCTGCTCATCGTGGTGTTCGTGATCTTCTCCCTGTGGGACCCGCGGTTTTTCGACGTGCAGACGCTCGCCAACGTGGCGCGCAGCACGGCCTACATCGGCATCGTCGCGGTCGGAATGACGCTGGTGCTGATGACGGCGGGCATCGACCTGTCGGTGGGGTCGATGCTGTACCTCACCGCGGTGATCGTGGGCCAGGTCATCAATGCCGCCGCGTTGCCCGTCTTCGTCGTCCCGCTGATCGCGATCGGTGTCGGCGTGGTGCTCGGAGCGGTGAACGGGTTCGCGATCTCCTTCCTCCGGCTCGTGCCGTTCATCGTCACGCTCGCGATGCTCACGGTGTTCCGGGGTGCGGGTCTCGGGCTGTCGCAGTCGCGCGAGGTCAACTATCCCGACGTCATCACCCAGCTCGGGGCGCAGCCGCTCCTCGGCATCCCGCTGCCCGTGTGGGTCTTCGCCCTCGTCGTCCTCGTCGCGCACCTCGTCGTCACGCGGACGCCGTTCGGACGTCAGCTCCTCGCGACGGGCGAGGACCGGGCGGCGGCCGAGCGGGCCGGCATCCCGGTCCGTCGTGTGCTCTTCACCGTCTACGTCATCGCGGGTGCGCTGACCGGGCTCGCGGCCTTCGTCGCGATGACCCAGTTGCGCACCGCCGCGCCGGGCTTCGGCTCCGGTGACGAGTTCGACGCGATCGCGGCGGCGGTCCTCGGGGGAACGAGCCTCTTCGGCGGCCGCGGCTCGGTGTTCCCCGGGACGGTGGTGGGCGCTCTGCTGATCCAGCTCATCCAGACGGGCCTGCAGTTCCTCCAGGTCGACCTGTACGTGACGCCGATGATCCAAGCGGGCATCATCCTGCTCGCCGTCTTCATCGACGCCGCGCGCACCGGCCGGCTCGAGAAACTGACGCGGCGGGTCGTCATGTCGGAGAGGACGGAGGGATGACCCGGCCGCAGCCGCCCGCGGAGGGCCTGGTCGTCACGTTCTACGGCGACGACTTCACCGGCTCGACCGACGTCATGGAAACCCTGGAAGACCTGGGGCTCCCGACGCTGCTGTTCCTCGACCCGCCGACGCCCGCGGAGGTCGCCGCCCACGAGGGGATCCGCGCGGTCGGCGTCGCCGGGGTGGGGCGGACCCTGTCACCGGACGAGATGGATGCCGAGCTCCCGCCCGTCCTCGAGGCGCTCTCGCGCCTGGGCGCCCCGCTGCTGCATTACAAGATGTGCTCCACGTTCGACTCGGCGCCGGACATCGGCAGCATCGGCCGGGCGACCGAGATCCTCCGCGCCGCGGTCGGGTCGGACGACGCCGTGCCTCTCGTCGTGGGCGTTCCGCAGCTGGGACGCTGGACGGCGTTCGGCACACTCTTCGCGACGTTCGAAGGTGCGGTGTACCGCCTCGACCGGCACCCGGCGATGACCGTTCACCCCATCACGCCGATGACCGAAGCAGACCTCCGCGTCCACCTCGGAGCGCAGACCGCGCTGCCGATCGCGCTCGTCGACGTCGCGGCCCTCGACGGCTCCGACGACGAGGTGGAGGAGCGCGTCGATGCGGTCCTCCGCGACGAAGCCGGAGTCGTGCTGCTCGACGTCGATGGCGCGGGGACGCAGCGTCAGGCGGGTCTCGCCCTCGACCGGGTGATCGTCCGCGCCGCCGCGAGCGGCACGACCGCCGCGGTCGTCGGTTCCTCCGGGGTGGAGTACGCGCTCGGCGCCGCCTGGGGCCGGCGGGGCCTCGCGCCCGCGGGCGCGGTCCGTGCACCCGGCTCGACGCTCGTCGTCTCCGGCTCGCGCTCTCCGGCGACGCAGCGACAGGCGGAGGTGGCGCTCGCGGCGGGCTTCGAGCGCGTCGATCTCGACCCTGTCGCCGTCACCGACCCGGAGACGGGGGAGCGAGCCCGCGTCGACGTCGCCGCGCGCGCGGCGCGCGCGATCACCGAGCGCGAGCGCGTCCTCGTGTTCGCGCCGCCGCCCGCTCCCGGCGCACCGCGTGTTGCGGGCGGAGACCTGTCCCTCGCCCTGGCCGACGTCACCCGTCGCGTTCTCGCGCGGGCCGAGGTCTCACGTCTCGTCGTCGCGGGTGGCGACACCTCCGGTCACGTGGCGCGGGGACTCGGCATCCGGGCCCTCCGCATGATCCGGCGCCTCGCACCCGGGTCGCCCCTGTGCTCCGTCGTGAGCGACGACCCTCGCATCGACGGGCTCGAGGTGTGCCTCAAGGGTGGGGGCGTGGGAGGCCCCCACTACTTCGTCCAGCTCGCCGAGCTGGGAACCGGCGCTCTCGTCGCGGACGCTCCGCGGTGACGCGAACGAACCACCAGAAAGGGAAACAATGACCACGATCGCCCTCGTCGGCGCCGGAGGGAAGATGGGCTCCCGGCTCACCGACAACCTCCTCTCCACCGACTACGACCTCCTCTTCGTCGAGCCCAGCGAGGCCGGTATCGCGCGACTGGCCGAGCGCGGCGCGACGCCGACGAGCCTGGCGGATGCCGTCTCGGCCGCCGATGTCGTGATCCTCGCGGTGCCCGACAACCGCATCGGCGTCGTGGCCGAGCAGGCCGTGCCGTTGATGAAGACCGGGGCGACCCTCATCGTCCTCGACGCGGCAGCTCCGTACGCGGGTCACCTGCCCGAGCGTGACGACGTCAGTTTCGTCGCCTGCCACCCGTGCCACCCCTCGGTGTTCAACAACTCCGAGACCGACCCGGTCGCCCAGACCGACTACTTCGGGGGCGTCGCCGCCCGCCAGGACGTCGTCATCGCGCTCATCTCGGGAGACGAGGCCGACTACGACCGGGCCGAGCAGGTCGTGCGCGCCTTCTTCGCCCCGGTGCTGACGGCGCATCGCATCACCGTGGAGAACATGGTCCTCCTCGAGCCGGTGCTGGCCGAGACCACCGCGGCGACGTGCGTGACGATCATCAAGGAGGCGATGGACGAGGCCGTCCGCCGGGGCGTTCCCGCGGAGGCGGCGCGCGCCTTCATCCTCGGCCACGTCAACGTCGAGCTGGCCATCGTGTTCGGGGAGATCGGGTCGCCGTTCTCCGACGGGGCCCTCAAGGCCATCGCCACGGCCAAGGACATCCTGTTCAAGGACGACTGGAAGCGCGTGTTCGACGACGAGATCATCGCGGCCAGCGTCGACGAGATCGTCAACCACTGACGGCGGGGGCGGGACGGATGACGCGGACGACGACGGAACGCTTCTCGGTGGGGGGCTGGGAGTTCGACCTCGCCCCGACGGGCGATCTCGGCCACGTGGCCTACGCGGGGACGGAAGTCGCGCGCGGCATCCAGTTCGTCGTCCGCGACGACGCCTGGGGGACCGTCGTCGGCAACCGTGAGGTGCGCGTCACCCGCCGTGCCGACGAGGAGGTGGTCGTGGAGATGCGGTCGCGTCACGACTTTCCGAGGGGAGCTGTCGAGGCGACGACGCGCATCCGCGTCGGCGGGGATCGCCTGCGATACTCCGCCGACGCTGCCATCGAGGGAACCGTGGAGACGAATCGCATCGGTCTGGTGGTGCTGCACCCGTTGACGCAGTCCGGCGCGGAGGTCGATCTGACGCACGCCGACGGAACCCGCTCCCGCTCCCGCTTTCCGGTGGACGTCTCGCCCCATCAACCGTGGTCGGCGATCACGGGTCTCGCCGTCGACGTCGCCGAGGCGCGTCGGCTGCACATCGCTCTCGAGGGTGACGTCTTCGAGACCGAGGACCAGCGCAACTGGTCGGACGCGTCGTTCAAGACCTACAGTCGCCCCCTCGCCCTGCCCTACCCGTACCGACTCGAGGCGGGGGACGGGGTGCGTCAGGCGGTCGACCTGCGGGTGACCGGGGAGCGTCCCGCCGAGTCCGTCGCCTCGGAAGACGGCCCCCGAGATGACTTCGCTCTCGAGCTCGATCGTTCGTCGCTGCGTCCCCGCCCGGATCTGGGGGTGCAGATCGGACCCCCGGATGCCGCGCTCGGCGGCGACGACGTCCGCACCCGCGCCGCGCTGCTGCACGCGGACCACGCGCGCGTCGACGTGGTCTGCGAGGGCGGCGGCGTGCGAGGTCTCGACGTGCTGGACGCGTGCGACGACGTCCCGCTGGAACTCGCGCTGCACCTGGGTTCCGACCCCGACCCCGGTCTCGGTGTGATCCGGGAGTGCCTCGGGCGGCGAGGTGCGGCTCTGCGCGCGGTGCTGGTCTTCGCTGTCGACGTTCCGGTGACGGCGGCGGGCTCCGCCGCCCGCGTTCGTCGCGCGTTCGGCGATGACCTCGGCACCGCGGCGGTCATCGTCGGCACCGACGACAACCTCGCCGAGTTCACCCGCGGTGCGCCCGACCCGGAAGGGGCCGACGAGGTGACCTTCAGCCTCACGCCGCAGGTGCACGACGGCTTCGAGCGGTCGATCATCGAGACGACCGAGGCGCTGCCCACCATGCTGCGCACCGCTCGGCGTCTCGGCGGGGGACGGCCGGTGGGCATCGGCGCCCTCACCCTCCGGCCCCGGCGATCGCTCTACCGGCAGGGGCGGCGCATCGATCGCCTCGGCCGCGACCCCGAGTCGGTCGACCCGCGCCAGCACGACGACTTCGCCGCCGCGTGGCTGCTCGCCACCCTGGCGGCGCTGATCGCCGAGGGGGTGTCCCGGGTGACCGCGCTCGAGCTGAGCGGTCCCCGCGGAGCGACGGATGCCACGACCGGCCGCCTCACCCCGTCGGGCGAGGTATGGGCCGCGGTCGCCGGCTCGGCGACCGTCGGCGCACCGATCCTGGACCTGCGCGCAGGGCTCGTGGCCCTTCCCCTCGAGACCGGCACGCTCATCGGCGACCTCTCGGGCTGCTCGCGCCGCGGTGCGGTCGACGGCATCGACGTCGCCCTCTCTCCCTACGCGGTGCGCGTCATCGCGTCCGCGCCCTCACCCGATTCGAAAGCATCCTCATGACCTCCGACCGCATCCACGCCCACTACGTCATCGAGACCTCGATCGGCCTCGATCGCGCCGCCGCGGCCATGGCGGGCGAGCAGTCCACCGGCACGTTCATCGCGCTCCCGGGGGAGACGCCCGAGCTGCATCGCCGGCACGCGGCGCGCGTCGAGAGGGTCACGCTCACGAGTGAGGGCGGGGAGCCGTCCCTGTCGGGGTCTCGAGGGGCCGGTCCCGTGCAACGTGGGGAGGTCGAGCTGTCCTTCCCCCTCGAGAACGTCGGCACCGCCCTTCCCAATCTCTTGGCCACCGTGGCGGGAAACCTCTTCGAACTTCAGCAGCTCTCCGGCATCCGGCTCGTCGATCTCGACCTTCCTCCCGCGTTCGGTGCGGCGCACCCCGGTCCGCAGTTCGGCGTGGACGGCACGCGGGAGATCGCCGATGTGCGCACCGGCCCCATCATCGGCACGATCATCAAGCCGAGCGTCGGGCTGACCCCCGAACAGACGGGCGCGCTGGCCGAAGACCTCGCGCGGGCGGGCCTGGACTTCATCAAGGACGACGAACTCATGGCGGACTCGCCGCACTCGCCGTTCGAGGATCGTCTCGACGCGGTGCTGCGTGGTCTCGACCGCGCGGCGGAGGTGACCGGCCGTCGACCGCTCTACGCGGTGAACCTCAGCGGCGATATCGACGAGATGCGCCGCCGTGCGGACCTCGTCGCCGAGCGCGGGGGCAACTGCCTCATGGTGAGCGTCAACGCTGTCGGCATCGCGGGGCTGCGCGACCTGCGGCTGCACAGCTCCCTGCCGATCCACGCGCACCGCAACGGCTGGGGAGCCATGACCCGTTTCCCCGTCCTCGGCTACTCGTATCGCGTCTGGCAGCAGCTGTGGCGCCTCGCGGGCGCCGACCACCTGCACGTCAACGGTCTGCGCAACAAGTTCTGGGAGCCCGACGACTCGGTCATCGCCTCGGCGCGCGCCGTCCTCGAGCCGATCAACGGCGGTCCCGCGGCGATGCCCGTGTTCTCCTCCGCGCAGTCGGCCGAGCAGGCGGCGGACACCTATGCGGCGGTCGGGACCGACGACCTCATGTACGTGTGCGGCGGGGGCATCATGGCGCACCCCGAGGGCCCTGCCGCGGGGGTGCGCAGTATCCGGCAGGCCTGGGATGCCGCGCTCGCGGGCATCGACCTCGACACCTACGCCGCCGACCACCCCGAGCTCGCCGCGGCGCTGCGCACCTTCCGCGGAGCGACGGGCGGCTGAGCCGCGCACGCGGGTACCCGCCGTCTCGCAGGCTCGTCTGGCACAATCAGCGGGCCGGTCATGAGGGGGACGAATGCGACGCGGAACATCTGTCATCGGGGCTCGACACGCGAAGTCGTCGCCCGCCGACGCCTGGAAACGCCTGCTCGCCGTGCTCGGCATCTCCGCCCTGGTGCTCGTCGCGAGCTCTGCCGGGGTCGGCGCGTTCATCGTCGGTCAGCTCGACGGACAACTCGCCGAGGAGTCCTTCGCCGCTCCTGACGGCGTGGAGCTGCCGCCCGACATCAGTGCGCTCAAAGGCGGTTTCAGCATGCTTCTCGTAGGCAGTGACCTCTGCGAGCCGGAGATCGCCGGGCAGTTCGGGGCCCGCTGCGAAGAAGACGACGGTGGCGAGCGCAACGACGTCACGATGCTGGTCCACGTCTCCGACGCTCCGCGCCGCGCGACGGTCATCAGTTTCCCGCGCGACATGATCGTGCCCGTCCCCGCGTGCCCCCGCGAAGACGGCAGCGGCGACTATCCGGAGATGTCGGGTCAGCCCCTCAACGCCACCATGGGCTACGGCGGGATGCCGTGCACCTGGCTGACGATCCAGGAGCTGACCGGCATCCCGATCCAGTTCGCCGCGAAGATCACCTGGGGCGGCGTCATCGAGATGTCGAACGCGATCGGCGGCGTCGACGTCTGTGTCGCCGGCGACGGCATCGACGACCCCGACTCGGGGCTCACGCTCGAGCCCGGCCAACACACGCTGCAGGGGGCCCAGGCACTGGCTTTCCTGCGCGTGCGGTACGGCATCGGTGACGGTTCCGACCTCGGCCGCATCAGCAACCAGCAGCAGTTCATGACCTCGCTCGTGCGCAAGGTACGAAGCGAGGGCGTCCTGTCCGACCCGGCCGCGATGCTCCGCCTCGCCTACGCGGCGACGGATGCCGTCGCCCCCTCGGAATCCCTGCGCCAGCCGTTGACGATGGTGCAGCTCGCCATGGCGCTGAAGGACATCCCCTTCGCCGACATCGTCTTCGTGCAGTACCCGACGTTCTATGACTCCGCCAACCCCAACAAAGTCGATCCCGACACCGACTCGGCGACCGCCCTCGTCGCCGCCGTGATGGCGAACCAGCCTCTCAACGTCACGGGCAAGCCCTCCGGGGGGAATGGTGTCGAGGTCGTGGAGACCGCCCCGACGCCTGACCCGAGCGCGACCTCCACCGGGACTCCCGAGGTGCGCGTGGATCTTCCCGAGAACGTGACGGGGACCAACGCCGATCAGCAGACGTGCACGGTCGGCCTCGGCTGACGTCGCTTACCGCGTGTCGCGGAACCGCCGGTACGCCTCGGCGTAATGCGCGAGTCCGTCACCCAGGGTGGCGAAGGCCGGCTCCACCCCGAGCTGCTCGCGCACGGGCGTCATGTCGACCACCCCGCGGTATCGACTCTCGACCCCCGCGGGATCCGCGTTCTCGTCGACCGCCCGCACGCGTGCTCGCGGGAAGGTCGCGCGAACGATGTCGAGGTACTCGGCCGGCGTGATGAGCGGCCGCCCGGTTCCGGCGAAGAACACGCGGTCGCTGTCCGCGGCGCACTCCGCGGCCGCTGCGAAGATCGCGGCGACGTCGTGGACCGGGGTGAAGTCTCGCGGCGGGCCGCTCGTGGAGATGTCGACCTCGCGTCCGTCACTGATGCCTTCGACCACCGGTTTGACGCCGATCGGCCACTGCATGCCGAAGCCGTAGACCGCGCTCGGCCGAACGATGCGGACATCGAGCGGGAAGGCATCCGCATACCCGAGGGCGAGCATCTCCGACACGGCCTTCGAGACGCCGTAGAAACCGCCCGCGGGCCCCTCACGAGGGGTGACCAGGGGATGCGCGGCGTCGATCGGTTCGTATCTGATCGACGGCAGGACCGCGACGGTCGACGCGAGGACGAACCGCCCGACGCCGTAGCGCCGACACAGCTCGAGCAGCGCGAGGGTCGGCTCGACGTTCGCCTCGACCGCGCGGACGGGGTCGTCGCGGAGTCCGACCGGGTTGACGTACGCGTCGAGGTGGATGATCGTGTCCGGCCGCCGCTCCCGCACCAGCCTCTCGAGGGCTGCGGGGTCACCGGTGTCGATCCGTGCGAGGTCGGGGAGGTCGCCGCCGAGGATGAACCTCGCCTCGTCGCGCCAGTCGTAGCGGCTCACGGCGATCACCTCGTGGCCGCGGTCGCGCACGGCCCGCGCCGTGTAGGCGCCGATGAATCCGGTCGCTCCGGTGATGAGGATCATGGCCCCTCCTCGTCGAGTGTCCGACGCCGGGCGAGCTCCCCACGCGTGCTGTCCCAGGCTATCGGGGCGCGCTCGCTTGCGCGGTCGTCGTGGCACGGTTCGCGCGCTGCGCGGAGAACCGTGCGCCGGCTCGTCCCTCTGCCTCACTGACACCGTGACCAGCACTGTGAGGCCCCGTCGTCGCACCGTCGTCGGCGTCGGCGGCCTCGTCGTGGCGATCGTCGCGCTCTACGTCACGGTCGTCGTGCTGTACGCGCGGGAGCGAGGTCGTCTCGCGGGGTGATGACGATGTCCCGCCGGGCGCCGTGTCGTTGGTGCTCACCCCCGAGAAGATGGATGCCACCACCAACCGCCTCACCCTGTCGATGCTGCCCGGACAGACGGGACAGAACGACTACACGGACGGGATCGTGGTCGAGAAGCCGTTCGTCGTGCTGGTCTCGGCGATCGCGGGGTCGAAGGCCGTGGAGGACCAGGCGGACGCGCTCGTCGCCCCGACCGAGATCTCGCTCGTGATCTTCGTGATCGCCTGGTGGCGGCGCGGCCCCGCCTGAGCCCCCGCCCCGTCCCCTCCGTCCGCCCGCGCCCTCACCTCCCGCGAGATCACACGATCCGCGCGAGGTGACACGCTCGTGCACCGTCGTGACGTGTGCGCTCGACGGGATCGCGTGATTTCGGCAGCGGCATGCGCGCCAGCACCGGCCGCTGTCGGAGCCGGGGCCGCCGCGCCGCCTCGTTGCCTCCGGCGGCATCGTCTGACATGATTACTGAACGATCGGTCGGAAAACCTCGCGGGCGAGGGAGGCGACCCCGCCAGAGTCGGCGGGGGAGAGGATGGCGATGTCGGAGGCGTTTCTCATCGGCGGTGCGCGCACCCCGGTCGGCCGGTACGGCGGGGCTCTGGCATCCGTGCGTCCCGACGACCTCGCGGCCCTCGTCGTCGGCGAAGCCGTGGCCCGTGCGGGCGTTCCCGCCGAGGCGATCGACGACGTGATCCTCGGCGCGGCGAATCAGGCCGGCGAAGACAATCGCAACGTCGCTCGCATGGCCGTCCTCCTCGCCGGGCTGCCGGACGCCGTTCCGGGGCTGACGGTGAACCGACTCTGCGCCTCGGGCATGAGCGCGATCGCGCTCGCCGCCCAGGCCGTCCGCGCGGGAGATGCCGATGTCGTCGTGGCCGGGGGCGTCGAGTCGATGACGCGGGCCCCCTGGGTGCAGGCGAAGCCGGAACGCGCGTGGGCGAAGCCGGGGGCCGTGTTCGACACCTCGATCGGCTGGCGCCTCACCAACCCGCGCCTCGCCGCGCGCGACAAGGCCACCTACGCCATGCCCGAGACCGCCGAGGAGGTGGCCCGCGTCGACGGCGTCTCGCGCGCCGACGCCGATGCGTTCGCTCTGCGCAGCCACGAACACGCGGTCCGCGCTCAGGATGCCGGGCACTTCGCGCACGAGATCGTCGCCGTCGAGACCGCCCGGGGCGTCGTCGACACCGATGAGGGTCCGCGCCGCGACACCTCCCTCGACGCGCTGGCGCGGCTGCGGCCGGTCGTCGCGGGCGGGGCGGTGGTGACGGCGGGGAACTCCAGCTCGCTCAACGATGGAGCGTCCGCGATCGTCGTGGCCGGCGCGGCCGCCGTCGAGAGTTACGGTCTGCGTCCTCGCGCCCGAATCGTCGCGCACGCCTCCGCGGGCGTCGCGCCCGAGGTCATGGGGCTCGGACCCGTCCCCGCGACCGAGAAGGCACTCGCGAAGGCGGGGCTCTCGGCATCCGATCTCGGGGCCGTCGAGCTCAACGAGGCGTTCGCCTCGCAGTCGCTCGCGTGCATCCGCCGGCTCGGCCTCGACCCCGAGATCGTCAACGCCGACGGTGGGGCGATCGCGCTCGGGCACCCGCTCGGGTCCAGCGGCAGCCGTTTGCTCGTGACGCTGCTCGGACGCCTGGAGCGCGAAGACGCGCGGTACGGCCTCGCCACGATGTGCGTCGGCGTCGGCCAGGGCACCGCGATGATCGTGGAGCGGATCGATGGCTGACACCCTCCGCATCGAGACCCGCGACGACCGCGTCGTCGCCACCCTCGACCGACCCGAGCGGCGCAATGCGATCGATCAGTCCATGGTCGACGACCTCCACGCGCTCTGCGCAGAGCTCGAGGAGCGCCCGCGTGCCCTCATCGTCACCGGCACCGGGGGCATCTTCGCCGCCGGAGCCGACATCGCCCAGCTGCGCGAGCGCACCGGCGACGACGCCCGCCGCGGCATCAACGCCACCGTCTTCGACCGCATCCGCCACCTGCCGATGCCGGTCATCGCCGCCGTCGACGGGTACGCGCTCGGCGGGGGAGCCGAGCTCGCGTACGCCGCCGACATCCGGATCGGCACCCCGCGCGTGCGCTTCGGCAACCCCGAGCCGGGTCTCGGCATCATCGCCGCCGCGGGAGCGTCGTGGCGGCTGCCCGAGATCGTCGGCCACGCCCGCGCGAGCGAGCTGCTGCTCACCACGCGCGTGATCGACGCCGACGAGGCCCTGGCGTGGGGTCTGCTGTCGAGCATCCACGAGCCCGGCCATCTGCTCGACGCTGCGCACGCGATCGTCGATCGCGTCGCGGCGAACTCCCCGCGCGCGATCATCCTCACCAAGCGCGCTCTCCTCGCGCCTCGCGCGGAGCACCCCGCGATCGACGGGGAGCTCCAGGCCGAGCTGTTCGACAGCGCCGACAAGCACCAGCGGATGACCGCGTTCCTCGAGAGGAAGAAGAAGTGACCCTTCCCGACACCACGTCCGCGCCCGAGGCCACGTCGGCCGGGCCCGCGGCATCCCTCCCCGCGGCCGTCGGCGTGCTCGGCGGAGGCCGCATGGGTGCGGGGATCGCGCACGCGTTCCTGCTCGCCGGCGCCCGCGTACACGTCGTCGAGCGCGACGTCGAGGCCGCTGACGCCGCCCGTGACCGCGTCGAGACGGCTCTTGCCCGCTCCGCCGCCCGCGGGACGACGGTTCCGGATGCCGAGGCGCTGACGACGAGCGCCGACCTCGCCGCGTTCGCCGGCGCCGGCCTCGTGATCGAGGCCGTTCCCGAGGATCGCGCCCTCAAACTCGATGCCCTTGCCCGCATCGAGGGCGTCGTCGACGCGGGAGCGGTCGTGGCATCCAATACCTCCTCCATCTCGATCGATGCGCTCGCCGGGTCGCTCGCCCGGCCCGACAGGTTCCTCGGCCTGCACTTCTTCAACCCCGTGCCCGCCTCGGCGCTCGTCGAGGTCGTCACGGGAGCGGCCACCGCGCCGGAGGTCGTCAGCGCGGCCACGACCTGGGTCGAGGCCATCGGCAAGACCGCCGTCGTGGTGCGCGATGCGCCCGGCTTCGCGTCGAGCCGCCTCGGGGTCGCCCTCGGCCTCGAGGCGATCCGGATGGTCGAGGAGGGCGTCGCCTCGGCACGAGACATCGACACGGCGATGGAGCTGGGGTACCGGCATCCGATGGGCCCGCTCCGCACCACCGACATCGTCGGCCTCGACGTGCGCCTGGGCATCGCCGAAGAACTCGAGCGCGCGTTCGGCGCACGCTTCACCCCGCCCGCGCTGCTGCGAGAGCTCGTCGCAGAGGGCCACCTGGGCCGCAAGAGCGGCCGCGGATTCTACGAATGGAGCGAGTGATGACGTATCTCCCCAGCTACGTGAACGGCGCGTGGTGGACGCCGGCGGACGACCCCGACGCCGCGATCGTGCGCGATGCCTCCACGGGTGAGGAGATCGTGCGGGTCAGCACGAAGGGGCTCGACCTGGCGGGAGCCGTCGCCTACGCCCGCTCGACCGGCCAGAAGAGCCTCGGCGCCCTGACCTTCCACCAGCGCGCGATGGTGTTGAAGAGCCTTGCGATCACGCTGAACGAGCGTCGCGAAGAGCTCTACGCCCTGTCGGAGCGGTCCGGGTCGACGCGCCGTGACTCGCTCAGCGACATCGACGGCGGCATCGGCGTGCTGTTCACCTTCTCGTCGAAGGCGCGGCGCGAGCTGCCCGCCGGACAGGTCGTGCTCGACGGGCCCATCGAGCCGCTGTCCAAAGACGGATCGTTCCTCGGTCGTCACGTCTACACACGCCTTCCGGGCGTCGCGGTGCAGATCAACGCGTTCAATTTCCCGATGTGGGGAGCACTCGAGAAGTTCGCGCCCGCGTTCCTCGCGGGACTCCCCACGATCGTCAAGCCCGCGACCCCGACGGCGTATATCGCCGAAGCGTGGGTGCGGATCGTCGTCGAGACGGGGCTGCTCCCCGAGGGGTCGCTGCAGCTGGTGAGCGGAAGCGTCCCGGGCCTGTTCGACCTCCTCGACCTCGGCGACACCGTCGGTTTCACCGGCAGCGCGTCCACCGCCGAGCGCCTCCGTGCCCAGGCGAAGCCCGGAGTGCGCTTCACGAGCGAGACCGACTCGATCAACGCCTCGATCCTCGGCCCCGACGCGGCGCCTGGCACCCCCGAGTTCGACGCCTATGTCAAGCAACTGCTCGTCGAGCTCACGACCAAGGCGGGCCAGAAGTGCACCGCGATCCGCCGTGCGATCGTGCCGAGCGGGATGACGGATGCCGTGGCCCACGCGCTGCGGGAGAGGATCGCCGAGCGCGTCGTCATCGGCGACCCCGGCGCCGAGGGCGTGACGATGGGTCCGGTCGTCTCGATCGCGCAGCGCGACGAGGTGTTGCGTCAGGTGCGGGCGCTCCGCGATGCGGGCGGACGGTTCGTGGTCGGCTCGGACGAGGCACCGCAGGGGCTGCCCGAGGGCGGTGCGTTCCTGCAACCGATGGTCCTTTCCTTCGCGGATGCCACGACCACGGCCGTCAACGAGATCGAGGCCTTCGGACCCGTCGCGAGCATCGTCGAGTACGCCGACGTCGCGGACGCCGCGGCGATCGTTGGGCGCGGCGGCGGCTCGCTCGTCACCAGCGTCGCGACCCACGACCCCGACGTCGCGATCGAACTGCTGACCCGCATGGGCGCCATGAACGGTCGCGTGCTCTTCCTCGACCGCGACGACGCCCGCACCTCGACCGGTCACGGCGCCCCCGTGCCGCACCTCGTGCACGGCGGACCCGGCCGCGCGGGCGGCGGCGAGGAGCTCGGCGGCATCCGCTCGGTGCTCCACTCCATGCAGCGCACCGCGATCCAGGGCTCCCCGCGCATGCTGACCGCGCTGACCGGGGTCTGGCATCCGGGAGCCGAGACCGACACCGTCGGCACCCACCCGTTCCGCAAGCCGCTCTCGGACCTGCGGATCGGGGATGCCGTGGAGTCGGCCGAACGCGAGGTGACCCTCGACGACATCGAGGTGTTCGCGACTTTCACCGGCGACACGTTCTACGCCCACATGGACGAAGAGTCGGCGGCGGCCAACCCCTTCTTCCCGGGGCGCGTCGCGCACGGCTACCTGCTCGTGTCGTGGGCGGCGGGTCTGTTCGTGGATCCGGCGCCCGGCCCGGTGCTCGCGAACTCGGGCCTGGAGAACCTCCGCTTTCTCACCCCCGTCTCACCCGGCGACCGCATCCGCGTCGCGCTGACCGCGAAGCAGATCACCCCGCGCGAGACCGACGCCTACGGCGAGGTGCGGTGGGATGCCGTCATCCGCAACCAGGACGACGAGATCGTCGCGCAATACGACGTGCTCACGCTCGTCGCGAAGACCTGGACCCCAGCTCCCGTGGCGGTGCCCGCGTGACCCTCCGGCCCATGATGCGGAACGACCGGGCGTCGGCGATGCTCGGCATGGTCGTCGAGCACGACGCGCCGGGAGAATCGCGCGTGTCGATGACCGTGCGCGACGACATGCTGAACGGCTTCGCGATCACTCACGGCGGGCTCGTGTTCACCCTCGCCGACACCGCGTTCGCGATCGCCTGCAACGAGGACGAGCGCGTGACGGTCGCCGGCGGCGCCGACATCACGTTCCTGAAGTCCACGACGGCGGGGCAGACGCTCACGGCGACCGCCGCCCGCCGCGCGCGGAGCGGCCGCACGGGCCTGTATGACATCCGCGTGACGGACGAGACGGGCGACCTCGTCGCCGAGGTGCGCGGCCGCAGCATCACGACGGATCGGAGGCCGCCGGCGGCTGAGCCCCCCGCGCCGGTGGCTGAGCCCGTCGAAGCCTCCGGCCCCCGCCCCCCGCGCGACCTCGACCCCGAGCGCAGCGCCGCGCTCTCCACCACGGAGGTGTCTCGATGACCATGACCGTTTCCTCGCGCCCCGATCTGCGGGCATCCACCGATCCCACCGGCATCCCGCTCGAGCGCCTGCGCGCGCTGCAGCTCGAGCGCCTGCGCTGGACCGTGCGCCACGCGTACGAGAACGTCGCGCTGTACCGGCGGACCTTCGATGAGGCCGGGGTGCACCCCGACGACATCCGCAGCCTCGACGACATCCGCCTGCTGCCGTTCACGACCAAGGCCGACCTGCGCGAGACCTACCCCTTCGGCATGTTCGCGGTGCCGATGCCCGACGTCCGCCGCATCCACGCCTCGTCCGGCACGACCGGCCGCCCCACCGTCGTCGGCTACACCGCGGGCGACCTCGACCGCTGGGCCGACCTCGTGGCACGGTCGCTGAGCGCCGCAGGCATCCGCCCCGGTGATCGGGTGCACAACGCCTACGGCTACGGGCTGTTCACCGGCGGACTCGGCGCCCACGCGGGCATCGAGCGACTCGGCGCGACCGTCATCCCGATGTCGGGCGGCCAGACCGCGCGGCAAGCGCAGCTCATCCAGGACTTCGAACCGGATGCCATCCTCTGCACGCCGAGCTACCTCCTTACCATCGCCGACGCGCTCGAGGCGGCGGGCGTCGACCCGCGCTCGACGTCGCTCCGGGTCGCGGTCCTCGGAGCGGAGCCGTGGACCAACGAGATGCGCCGCGAGATCGAGCGTCGCCTCGACATCACCGCCGTCGACATCTACGGCTTGAGCGAAGTGATGGGCCCGGGGGTGGCATCCGAAAGCGCCCTGACGAAAGACGGACCGCACATCTGGGAAGACCACTTCCTTCCCGAGACGATCGACGGTGAAACCGGTCAGCAGGTCGCCGACGGCGAACTCGGCGAACTCGTCTTCACCTCTCTCACCAAGGAGGCGTTCCCCGTCATCCGCTACCGCACCCGCGACCTCACGCGTCTGCAGCCGGGCACGGCGTTCCCCGCGATGCGGCGCATCGAGAAGATCACCGGCCGCAACGACGACATGATCATCCTGCGCGGCGTCAATCTCTTCCCGACGCAGATCGAGGAGATCGTGCTCGGTATCGAGAAGCTCACGCCGCACTTCGTTCTCGAACTGCGTCGCGAGGGGCGCATGGATGCCATGACCGTGCGCATCGAGCGGCATCCCGCCCTGGAGCGCGAGGTCTGCGAGGCGGCCGGTGTCGTGCTGCAGCAGCGCATCAAGGTGCTCATCGGCACGAGTGTCGACGTGCGCGTCGAAGAGCCCGGGGTGCTGCCGCGCAGCGAGGGCAAGTACAAGCGCGTGTACGACCTGCGTTGACCTCGCGGCCCGGGCCGGTGCCGCGCGCGCCGCGCCCGCGCACGCCACGCCCGCGGGGCCGTGCCGTTCGCCGAGGACGTCCCCGTTCGCCGAGGACGTACCCGTTTCGCGTGGATCGAGTGCGGTCTCGACGAACCGATGCGTCCTCGCCGGCGATCGCGGGTCGGTGCCGCCGCGCGCGCCGGCCGCGCGCCCCGGCCGCGCGCACCGGCCGCTCAGGCGCCCGCGCGTGCGAGCGGCGTGTCGTCGAGTCCGGCGATCAGGTCGCGGAGGCTGTCGAAGACGTGCGTGGCCCCGGCCTCGCGCAACTCCTCGGGGGAGAAGCCGCCCGTGCGCACCGCGACCGTGTCGATGTCGGCTTTCGCCGCGGCGATCGCATCCCAGGGGGAGTCGCCGATCATGATCCCGCCCGTCCCCGAGACGCGCTCGAGCGCCGTCTGCACGAGGTCGGGGGCGGGCTTGCTCGCCTCCACGTCGTCGGAGGTGGTCCACGCGTCGGCGAGGTCGCGCGCGTCGACCAGGTCGAGGAAGTGCTCGACGTGCTCGCTCTTGCCGGAACTCGCGAGCACGACCTGGAATCCGCGCTTCTTCACCGCGGCGAGCAGGTCGTGCGCCCCGTCGAAGGGGCGGACCTCGTCGATGAGAGGCGCGAACTCCTCCGTCCACGCCTCGCGCAGCGCGTCGCCGTGCTCGCGTTCGATGTCATCGTCGGTGAGGGAGGGGACGAGCTGGTCGCCGCCCATGCCGATCGACCGGTGGATCCGCCAGATCGGCAGGACGATGTCGAACCGGAGGAACGACCGATACCAGGCGAGGGCGTGCTGGTAATTGGTGTCGACGAGGGTGCCGTCGACGTCGAAGATCGCGGTGTCGGCCATGTATCCACCTCACACTCTCGGGTTCCGAGAATCACGCCCGTTGCGGTGCTTCCCACCCTCCGCTACATTTTTACTGAACGATCGGTCTGTAAAAGGAGTCGACGATGACGATGACCGCACCCCGTACGGATGCCGTGCCCGCCGCAAGCGACGGCGAGGCGATGTTCGACGCCCTGATTGAGGCCGACGGTCGGATCGAACCCCGGGACTGGATGCCGGAGGGCTACCGCCGCACCCTGATCAGGCAAATCTCCCAGCACGCGCACTCCGAGATCATCGGCATGCAGCCCGAGGGAGCGTGGATCACCCGGGCGCCGAGTCTCAAGCGCAAGTCGATCCTTCTCGCCAAGGTGCAGGACGAAGCGGGCCACGGCCTCTACCTCTACTCGGCGGCGCAGACCCTCGGCATCACGCGTGACGAGATGACGCAGCAGCTCGTCGACGGGAAGGCGCGCTACTCGTCGATCTTCAACTACCCCACCCCCACCTGGGCCGATATGGGCGCGATCGGGTGGCTCGTCGACGGAGCCGCGATCTGCAACCAGGTGCCGCTGTGCCGCGCCTCCTATGGGCCGTACGGCCGCGCGATGGTGCGCATCTGCAAAGAGGAGTCGTTCCACCAGCGCCAGGGGTTCGAGATCCTGCTGACGCTCATGCAGGGCACCGAGGCGCAGCGCGAGATGGCTCAGGATGCCGTGAACCGGTGGTACTGGCCGAGCCTGATGATGTTCGGTCCCCCCGACGACGATTCCCCCAACTCCGCGCAGTCGACGGCGTGGAACATCAAGCGCTTCAGCAACGACGTGCTGCGCCAGCGCTTCGTGTCGATGCTCGTGCCGCAGGCCGCGGTACTCGGCGTGACGCTGCCCGACCCCGATTTGCGCTTCGACGAGGAGACGGGCCAGTACGACATGGGCGAGATCGACTGGAGCGAGTTCCATGAGGTGCTCGCCGGCCGCGGACCGCTCAACACGATGCGCCGCCAGCACCGCCGCGACGCCCACGAAGAGGGTGCGTGGGTGCGCGAAGCCGCGGCGGCTTATGCGGCCAAGAAGAGCGTTGCCGGCACCGACGCGGCGGCCGCCTGATGGCGACTCCCGGCGGCAGCCCGGCCGAGACCTGGCCCCTGTGGGAGGTCTTCGTGCGCGCGAACCGCGGTCTGAGCCACGTGCACGTCGGCTCTCTGCACGCCCCCGACGCCGAACTGGCTGTCCGCAACGCGCGGGACCTCTACACGCGCCGTGGTGAGGGTGTGTCGGTCTGGGTCGTGCCCTCGGATGCCGTGACCACGAGCGACCCGGGAGCGAAGGGTGCGTTCTTCGAATCGCCCGCGGGCAAGAACTACCGGCACGCCGTCTACTACACCGCGTCCGAGGGGGTGCCGCACCTGTGAACACCTCGACCGATCACGAGTCCCGGTCCCTTCGACAGGCTCAGGGACCAGGCGTTCACGCGTCGGTGGCTGAGCTCGTCGAAGCCATCGACCCCCACGGCGACGTCTCCCTCGACGCGCGCGAGCTCTCCGCCGAGCTCGCCGGGGGAGAGGACCGCGCCACCGATCCCGACGTCGCCGCCTACGCGCTGCGCCTCGGCGACGACGCACTGATCCTCGCGCAGAACCTCTGCGGCTGGATCGCTCGCGCCCCCGAGATCGAAGAAGATGTGGCCCTCGGCAACATCGCCCTCGACCTCCTCGGCCACGCCCGCTCGCTGCTCCGCTACGCCGGCAGCTACGACGGGCGCGGCGAAGACGATCTGGTTTACTGGCGCGACGAGCGGGAGTTCCGTAGCGCGTGGTTGTTCGAGGTTCCGAACGGAGACTTCGCGCACACCATCGCCCGTCAGCTGCTCGCCTCGACCTTCCTCCTGGAGTTGTACCGCGACCTCGTGGCCTCCTCCGACCCGGTGCTCTCCGCCGTCGCCGCGAAGGCCGAGAAAGAGGTCGACTACCACCGGGACCACGCCGTGCAGTGGACCCTCCGTCTCGCCGGCGGTACCGACGAGTCGCGCCGCCGCTTCCTCGTCGCCCTCGACGACACGTGGCCGTACCTCGACGAGCTGCTCCGCGACGAGCCGCTGCACGATCGCCTGGACGGCATCGCCGTCCGTCCCTCGGCCCTGCGCTCGCGGGTCGACGAGGTGCTCTCCGCTGTGCTGCGGGAAGAGGACGTGGCCGCGCCGGCGATCCCCGCCTCGTCCGCGGGCGGACGCCGTGGCATCCATCACCCCTCGTTCGGTCCGCTGATCGCCGAGATGCAGGTGCTGGCTCGCCGTCACCCGGGGGCGACGTGGTGACCGCGACGCTCGACCGCGCCCGCGAGGTCGTCGCTGCCGTGGTGGATCCCGAGGTGCCGGTGCTCACGATCGACGACCTCGGAGTGCTCCGCGACGTGCGCGTCGACGACGACACCGTCACCGTGACGATCACGCCGACCTATTCGGGGTGCCCGGCCGTCGAAGCGATCCGTGACGACATCGTGCTCGCCCTCACCTCGGCCGGCTTCGACAACGCCGTCGTGAGAACGACGCTGACCCCCGCGTGGACGACCGACTGGATGAGTGACGAGGGCCGCCGCAAACTCACCGCCTACGGCATCGCCCCGCCCACCGGGCGTGCTCCCGCCGGCCCGATCCGGCTGAAGCTCAGCGTCGCCTGCCCGCGCTGCGGCTCGCTCGACACCCGCGAGGTGTCGCGTTTCGGTTCCACCTCGTGCAAGTCGCTGTGGGAGTGCCGCGCCTGCCTCGAGCCCTTCGACCACTTCAAGGCCCTCTGATGACGATGACGGATGCCACGCCCGCGGGCCCCGCGTCGACGAACGCCTCCACGTCGGGTCACGCGGCCTCGGGTCCGGGCGCCGTGCGGGAGACCCGTGCCCGCGCGCGCTTCCACACGCTTCGTGTCGCCGCCGTCCGCCCGCTCACCCCGACGGCGATCGAGGTGACGTTCGCGGTGCCCGACGAGATCGCGGATGCTTTCGACTACGCGCCCGGGCAGTACGTCGCCCTTCGCGCCACCGTCGACGGTGACGAGCTGCGGCGCTCGTACTCGCTGTGTCGTCCGCCCGCGCGCGGCGCGATCAGCGTCGGCATCAAACGCGACCCCGACGGCCGCTTCTCCGCCTGGGCGCACGAGGGCCTCCGCCCCGGAGACGAGATCGAGGTGATGAGCCCGCAGGGCACGTTCGTGTCGAGAGCGACCACCGCCACGGGGCACGTGGTGGCGATCGCCGCCGGATCCGGGATCACCCCGATCATGGCGCTCGCCGCAGGCGTCCTCGAGCGTTCGGCCGACAGCCGCATGACCATCGTCTACGCCAACCGCTCGTCGACCGACGTGATGTTCGTCGATGAGCTGGCCGATCTGAAAGACCGCTATCCCTCTCGCCTCACGCTGCATCACGTCCTCTCGCGCGAGCAGCGCGCGGCGCCGGTCTTCTCGGGGCGCCTCGACGAGGAACGTCTGCGTCTCATCCTGTCGCGGCTGATCGACCCGGCATCCGTCGACGAGTGGTTCCTCTGCGGCCCGTTCGCGCTGGTCGAACTGTGCCGCGAGACGCTCGCCGACCCGGGTGTGCCGCGCGAGCGCGTGCGGTTCGAGTTGTTCACCGCCGGCGACGGTGACGCTCCCGCGCAGACCGGGGGAGCCCGCCCCGTGCGGGTGCGGGCCGACGAACCCGTGCGCCGCATCGATCTCACGCTCGACGGGCAGTCGGCCTCGGTGGAGAGCCCGGTCGCGGCGAACGAGACCATCCTCGCCGCGGCACTCCGCGTGCGTCCCGACGTGCCGTTCGCGTGCGCCGGGGGAGTGTGCGGCACGTGCCGCGCCCGCGTGATCGAGGGGTCGGTGTCGATGACCGAGAACTACGCCCTCGAACCCGACGAGATCGAGCGCGGCTACGTCCTGACGTGCCAGTCGCACCCGACGTCCGACGCGGTCCGCGTCGACTACGACGGATAGGGATGCCATGATCGATTACGCCTTCGGTGACGACCTCGCCCTCATCACGCTCGACGCCCCCTCCCGCCGGAACGCTCTCGGCCTTGACGCTCTGCGCGCGCTCGCCGGGGCCTACGACCGCGCCGAGGCCGACGGCGCGCGCGCTGTGCTGCTCCGCGGGGAGGGGCCGTCGTTCTGCGCCGGCCGCGACATCGCGGGGGTGGATCCTGCGACGGACGACGTCGCCGGATACCTCGACATCACCCTCACGCCGCTGCTGCGCCGCATGGCATCGTTCCCCGCTCCCACCTTCGCGGCCGCCCAGGGTGCGTGCCTCGGTGTGGGGCTGGGACTGCTCATCGCCACCGACGTCGTCTTCGTCGCCGACGACGCCAAGATCGGTTCGCCGTTCGCCGCTCTCGGGGCGACCCTCGACTCCGGCGGCCACGCCCTCTTCGTCGAGCGTCTCGGCACCCACGCCACCCTCGATCTCATCTACACCGGCCGGATGCTCACCGGCGGGGAGGCCGTGCGCGCCGGTCTCTTCTCACGGGTGGTCCCGGCTTCCGAGCTTCAGGATGCCACCGAGCTGGCCGCCCGTCGTGCCGCGGCAGGGCCCACCGAAGCGTTCCGCGCGAGCAAGCGCATCGTCACCGCGATCCGCGACGAGCGCCTCGGCCTGTGGGAGGCGATGGCGCTGGAGAATCGCGCGCAAGCGGCGCTGACCCGCACGGAGGACTATCGCGAGGGCTTCGCCGCGTTCCAGGCCAAGCGCGCGCCCGAGTTCACGGGGCGCTGACGCGCCGGCGTGCTCCACCGCCACCGAGACCGCTTCGTACACTGAGGGCATGAGTGACCCGCACGAGGCCGAGAACTGGGGGCGCTTCGGTGTCGACTCGGTGGAGCGGCGCATGCTCGTGGCCGCGGAGGTCGAGATCGGCTGTCGTCTGCGTCCGCGTGCCCTGACCCTCAGCGGCGGGAGCCGCGTCGAGGTCGAGGGGATCGCCGACGATGACACAGTCATCGCCCAGCTCATCGCGAACCAGGGCGCGTACAAGCCCGCCTTCCGGAACAAGGCGCTGGCCGACATGCTCAAGCTGCTGTGGGTGCGATCGCAGCTGCCCCGCGCCGAGCGCGCCGTCCTCATCGCGACCGCGGAGGTGATCCCCGCGTTCGGGGGCTGGGTCGCCGTGGCCGCGGCCGACCTCGGCGTCGAGGTGCTCGTGTACGACGACGACGTGGTCCGCCCCCTGCGCGCGACGACCTGACAGGGCGACCTGCAGCCGACGCGGTGCTCCGGTCTGCCCTGCGCGCGACGGCCTGACGACGTTTACGTCGCTGAAACACGCTGTGTCGCTTGGGCGCAACATGGCGTCGCTATCGTCGGTCGTGCAACCAGCGGACTCCGCGAAGCAGGTCGAGAACTCGCTTCGCACGCTCTCCGCCATACCAGTAGCCGGCTTCCCGAGCCGTGCGCGATATGGAGGGCATCATGACGTCAGCAGTGCACCTGCGTTCCGTCGTCAAGCGGTACGGAACCGGCGAGAGTGCGATGACGGCCCTGTCCGGGGTCGACCTCTCGATCCGCCCCGGCCGATTCGTCAGTCTGATCGGACCCAGCGGCTGCGGGAAGTCGACGCTGCTGCGGATCGTCGCGGGCCTCGAGCAGCCCGACTCCGGTGAAGCGCTCGTCCATGACGTCACGCCCCGAGAGGCGTGCGCCGCGAAGCTGCTCGGTCTCGTTCCGCAGACCCCTGCTCTGCTGCCCTGGCTCGACGTGCGGGCGAACGTCACTCTTCCGCTCCGGGTGAACCGCTCGTCCGACCGTCGACGGCGTCGCATCCTCGACGAACGCGAGCAGTTGCCGCCCGTCGACGTCGATATCCTTCTCGACAAGGCCGGCCTGCGGGATGCCGTGCACAAGCTCCCCGCGCAGTTGTCCGGCGGCATGCAGCAACGGGCCGCGATCGTTCGAGCGTTCGCGCTGCGACCCGATGTGCTCCTGATGGACGAGCCCTTCTCGGCGCTCGATGAGTTCACCCGCGAGAGCCTTCAGGACCAGCTGCTCGACCTCTGGGACGACCTGAAGACCACGGTGCTCTTCGTCACACACTCGATCGCCGAGGCCGTGCGACTCTCCGACACCGTCGTCGTGATGGCTCCGCGGCCCGGGCGGATCGTCGATGTCATCGACATCGACCTGCCCAGGCCCCGGAACGCGCGACTGTTCGAAGAGAGCCGCTTCCACGCGTACGAAGATCTCATCCGCGAACGGTTGCATGACGCGGGGCATCTGACGGATGCGGCGTGAGAGGGCGACGATCATGAGTGCTCCCACCGCGACCACCGCCCCCGCCTCGCCGGTCGAGGCATCCGCGCCGATCGCCGCGCCATCCGCCGGCCGGACGCGTCGTCTTCGCGCGATCCTCAGCCCCCTCCACCCGTTCGTCTGGTTGCCGCTGGTGGTGACCCTGGCGGTTCTGGGGTTCGTGTGGGAACGCGTCGCCGAGACGATGCCCTACCTGCTGCCGCCGCTTTCGGAGGTGGGAGAGACGCTCGTCTCCGATGCCGGCTACTACGTCGCCAACGCCGCGATCACCCTCGGCGAGGCACTCGCGGGCTTGGGGATCGGTTTCGCCGCCGCCTTCCTCGTCGCCGTCCTGGTCAGCGAACTCCCCGTCGTACGCCGGGCCATCCTCCCGCTGGCGGTCGTCCTCAACGTCACCCCCATCGTGGCGATCGCTCCCGCGCTCGTGGTGGCGTTCGGGTTCGGCCCGCTGCCGAAGATCGTCATCGCCGCGTTGATCTGCTTCTTCCCCATCCTCATCAACACCGCGACGGGCCTGCGCTCGGTTCCTTCCCCGGTGATGCAGGTGTATCGGACGATCGACGCCTCGCGTTTCGAGATCCTCCTGTATCTGCGCGTGCCCAGTGCACTGCCGTACATCTTCGCCGCGCTGCGCATCGTGTTCCCCCTGTCGATCATCGGTGCCGTCGTCGCCGAGCTCTCGGCATCGGGCGCGATGGGAGGCCTCGGCACGGTGATCTCCGTGGCGTCGTCGATGAACCAGCTCGCGGTCGTCTACGCGTCGATTCTCGTTCTTGCGCTCCTCGGCATCCTGCTCCTCGGCGTCGTCGTGCTCGTCGAGCGCCGCGCCCTGCGCTGGCACGCCGCCGCGACGACCTGACCTCGCCCGCCTCGAGGCCCTCGACTCCCCGCGCGTCCGCGGCGGGGTGCTCCACCGTTCCGTCCTGCACCGATAACCCGGCTCCATCGACCCGAAATCAGGAGTATCCGCATGAATGCACGTCCTCTCCGTCTCACCGCCGCCCTCGCCCTCACCGTCATGACGGCCGCCTCACTCGCAGCCTGCGCGAGCGGGGCCTCCACCTCGACGACGGAGGGCTCCGCCATCTCCTCCGCCCGCTGCGCGGAGAACAAGGATGCCGGCGCCATCACCTACCTGTCCGGTTACCAGTTCCAGTCGTCGGCCTCGATCCTCGAGTACATCGCCGCCGACAAGCTGGGCTATTTCGACGACCTCTGCCTCGACGTGCAGCTGCAGCCCGGCAGCGGGGACACGGCTCAGAACACCAAACTCCTCGCCAGCGGACAGGCCACCGTCTCCGCCGTCTCGCAGCAGGACGTCCTGCAGGCGCGGGCGAACGGCATCGACATCGTCGGGATCTCCTCGTACTCCGACGCAGGGCTCGACATCCTCATGACCAACCCCGACATCACCGCCCTGTCGCAGCTGAACGGGCAGGTCGTCGGTCACAAGGGCTACGTGCCCGCAACGGTGCGAGCGATGATGGAGTCCCAGGGTGTCGATTGGAGTTCCCTCACCCTGGTCAAGCAGGGGTACGACCCCTCGGTGCTGCCCCGGCGACAGGACGGTCTCGCCGCCCTCACCGGCTTCATCTCGAACGAGCCCAACCAGCTCGCCGCAGCGGGCGACGACGTCACCGTCTGGGAGCCCGTGACCTACGGCATCCCCGGATCGATCGGCGCGATGGCCGTCAACCCGACCTTCGCGAAGGAGCACCCCACCGCCGTGCAGGACGTGTTGCGGGCGGCTCTTCACGCCTACGCCTACTGCAGCGAGAGCGACGAGCACACCCAGGAGTGCGTCGGCTACGCCAAGGAGCTCAGCGGAGCGACCTACGACACCGACCTCAACGCGAAGATCTGGTCGACCGAGACCTCCGTCATCGCGGCCAACCCGCTCCCCGGCGCTCTCCCGCTCGGTGGCATCGACGAGGCCAATGTCGACGCCCTGCTGGCGATGCTGCAGAAGTACGAGATCGTGCCGGCCGACGTCACCTCGGCGCAGGCGGCAGAGGGCTTCGACGGATCGTTCGTCTCGGCCATCTACGACGGCGACACCCTCGTCTGGCCCGCTCCCTGACCCCTCTCCCCGGGGGCTGCGGCCCCCGGGGACCCCTCCTCGCCGCGAAGAAAGGTCCCACCCATGGCAGCCAAAGAGTACGGCGTGTTCCTCCCGATCGGTAACGGCGGCTGGATGCTCTCCGAGACGGCCCCGCACCCCGAGGCGTCCTACGCCTGGAACAGACGAGCCGCCGTGCACGCCGATCGCATCGGGCTCGACTTCGTCATGTCGATGGCCAAGTGGCGTGGCTTCGGGGGAACGACCGATCACTGGGGGCGGTCCTTGGAGTCGATGACGATGATGGCGGCCCTCGCCGAGGCCACCGAGAACGTCAAGATCTGGGCGACCATGCACGCGAACGTTCACAACCCCGCGATCGCGGCGAAGATGTTCACGACCCTGCAGGACATCTCCGGCGGCCGCGCCGGAATGAACGTCGTCAACGGCTCGTACGCCGCGGAGTTCGCGCAGTTCGGCGAGTGGGACACCTCGCTCACTCACGACGACCGCTACGACCTCGCCGAGAAGTGGACCGAAGCGGTGACACGCCTGTGGAGCGAGGACAGCGTGACGATGCAGACGCCCTACTTCGACCTCGTCGACTGTGAGTCGCGCCCGCACCCGGACACGCGGCCGACCATCATCTCGGCCGGGCGCAGCGACGCCGCTCGCGCCTTCCAAGCCCGGTTCGCCGACGGGGCCTTCCTGGCCAGCGACAGCCTCGACGAGATGCGCGAGCTGTCCGACGACGTGCACGAGCGGGCGCGGGCGCTCGGTCGCGAGTGCAAGACCTATTCGATGCTGACGGTCGTGCAGGACGACACCGACGCCGCCGCGGCCGAGAAGGTCGCGCAGTGGGGCGCGGGCCTCGACCGTGAGGCGCTCGCGCTCATGCGCGCCTCGTGGGGCATCGCCGAGGAGCAGGCGCGGGCGTGGGCGGCGGATGCCGTAGGCGAAGCGGCATTCCAGACCCCCTACGTCGCCGGGTCGGCGGCGACCATCACCGAGCACATCCGTTACATCGTGGCGGAGGCGCACCTCGACGGACTCATGCTCATCTTCCCGGAGTACGACGGCGACATGGTGCTCTTCGGTGAGACGGTGCTGCCCGCTCTGCGCGCGATCGACAGGGGAGAGCGATGAACCCCCTTCGCCGCAACCAAGACGACTTCCTGCGCTCGCGCGCCGGGCGACCCGCGCTGATCGTGGTCGACGTGCAACGCGACTTCGCCGATCCCGAACGTCTGAGCGAGTACGGCCTCACCGACGACGTGTTCGTCGCGCTCGCCGCGGCGGTCGAGCGAATCGGCGACCTCGTGGCCGCAGCGCGACAGGCCGGTGTGCCGGTGTTCTGGGTCGAGCTGGGCAGCGACCCCGACCACCCGTGGCGATCGAGCCGGTGGCTGAGATCGGGCGACGTCTCACCGGTCGAGGGGGAGCCCTGCGTGGTGGGCACCGACGGTGCGGAGTGGTTCGGTGTCGCCCCCGCGCTCGGTGAACAGCGGGTCGTGAAGACCGGATACAGCGGCTTCTTCGGCACCGACCTCGCCGAGCGGCTGCGAGCCGACGGCGTCGGGTGGGTCAGCGTGTGCGGGGTCACGACCGAGTGCTGCGTCGCGGCGACCGCGCAGGATGCGATGCAGGCGGATTGGCCTGTCGTCGTGCCCGCCGACGCGACCGCGGCGTACGAGACCCCCCTCCACGAGGCCGCGCTGACCGCGCTCGCGCTGAACGTCGCCCTCGTGACATCCGTCGACGAAGTCGTCTCGCTCTGGGCGGGGGGCGACGCGTGAGCGGGATGCACGTGGCGTACGACCTGTCGTTCACCCATACCGAGGGGCGCTGGAATCAGCCGGGGTCGTGGGCCGGGACGGCGTTTCCCGACCTGCGCCTCTTCGCCGAGATCGCGTCCGCCGCGGAACGCGCCGGCGTCGACATGCTGTTCTTCGGCGACGGCTCCGGAATCCCGAACACGTGGCGCGGTTCGCTGGACACGGCTGTCGAGCTCGGCATCCAGTGGCCGCGTCACGACATGGCCCCCGTGATCGCGGCGCTGGCGATGTCGACGACTCGCATCGGGTTCGGGCTGACCTACTCCTCGACCTTCCTGCATCCTTTCTACGTCGCTCGGCTGCTGAACTCCCTCGACCACGTCACCCAGGGGCGTATCGCCTTCAACGTGGTCGCCTCGACGCGGGGAGCGGATGCCGCCAACTACGGCTACGCGAGCTTGACGGATCACGGCGAACGGTACGAGCGCATGGAGGAGTTCGTCGAGGTCTGCCAGTCGCTCTGGGACTCGGTCGAAGCGGACGCGATCGTCGCCGACCCCGAGACGGGACGGTTCGCCGACCCGAGCAAAGTGCACGCGATCGATCATGCCGGTGCGCACTTCACGGTGCGTGGGCCCCTGTCGGCGGTGCCGAGCCCCCAGGGACACCCCGTCCTGGTCCAGGCGGGAAACAGCCCCCGGGGCATCGCCGCCTCGGCGCGGTTCGCCGACGTCGTCTTCGGTTTCGGGGCGAACCTCGCCGGTCAGCAGCGCCACCGTCGGGAGCTCGATGCGGCGCTCGTCGCCAACGGTCGTGATGCCGAGGGGGTCGGCATCCTGTGGGCCACCCAGGCCATCGTCGGGCGGACGCCCGCCGAGGCCGCCGCCCGTCGTGACGCAGCGCTGGAGTTCTGGACCCCGGAGGCGGTCGGAGTGATGCTGTCCCACAACGCCGGGTTCGACTTCTCGCGTCTGCCCGAGACCTTCCGCCTGGGGGAACTGCACGAAGAGATCGTGCGGGCGAACGCGAGTCCCGCCGGCTTCGTCGGAGGTCTCGTGCAGACCCTGGGCGCCGAGACGCAGATGACGAGAGCCGAGTTCTTCGAGCGGGGCTTCCTCGCGGCATCCGGGATGGATCACACCCTCGTCGGCGACGCGGCGCAGGTGGCCGACCACCTCGAGGAGAACTTCGCGGCGACGGGTGAGCGAGGCGGCTACATGCTGTCGAGCCCGGCAGCGGCGCCGTCGGGCTTCCAGGACTTCAGCGAACTCCTCGTCCCGGAGCTGCGCCGGCGCGGCGCGCTCGCGCCGATGTACGCCGGCCGCACCCTTCGCGAGAACCTGGCGGTCTGAGGTGGCGGCGACGATCGGTGCCCGGCGCGAGTGGCTGGCGCTCGCGACCCTGTGCGCGGGCTTCTTCATGCTGCTGCTGGACAGCACCATCACTTCGGTCGCCCTGCCCGACATCGCTGCCGAACTCGGCATGAGTGCATCCGCGGTGCTGTGGGTGAACAGCAGTTACCTCCTGGCCTACTCGGTTCCTCTGCTCGTCGCCGGGCGCGTGGGGGACCGGTACGGCCACCGGCGGTTGTTCGTCGGGGGGCTTTCGGTGTTCGTGCTCGGCTCACTGCTGTGCGCGATCGCTCCGACCGCGACCTGGCTGGTCGTCTGGCGCGGTCTGCAGGGACTGGGAGCGGCGTTGATGACGCCGCAGTGTCTGGCGATCATCCGGACGCATTTCCAGCCGCCGCGTCTCGCGCTGGCACTGGGCCTCTGGGGGTCCATCGGCGGGGTCGCCGCCGCAGCGGGACCCCTGCTGGGCGGTCTGCTCGTGCAGACGTGGGACTGGAGGGCCATCTTCGCCGTGAACCTTCCGATCGGCGTGCTCACCCTCGGGGCGGCTCTCCTCTTCCTCCCGGCATCCTCGCGGGTCGCCGTGCCCCTCGCCCCGTGGGCGATCGTGCTCAACGCGGCGGGCGGCGCCGCCTTCGTCCTCGGGGTGCACGGTCTCGACGAGGCCGCCGCCGATGTGTGGGGGGTGCCGCGCGTCGTCTGGGCGGTCGCCGGAATCGCTCTGGTCGTCGCGGTCGTGTTCCTGCAACGTCGGCGGGGAGACGCGGCGCTCCTCCCGGTGCGCCTGCTGCGCGAGCGCTCCTTCGTCGTGGCGTCGACGGGGGCCGCCGCGTCCGCCTTCGCGGTCGGTTCGGCGGCCGTGCCGGTGATGCTGGTGGTGCAGACCGAGCGCGGGCTGAGTGTGGGGGCGGCGTCATTGCTGTTGGTTCCGATGGGGGTGGTGTGCATCGTGGGCGCACCGCTCGCCGCGCGTTGCAACAACCGGCGCGGTCTGAGGTTCGTGGGCCTGATCGGTGGGACGTCCCTGGTGGTCTCGATCGCGGCGACGGCGCTCCTGGTCGCGGTCGGCGCACCCCTGTGGACCGTGGCCGTCTCATTCGCCGCGTTCGGCATCGCGAACTCCTTCGTCTGGTCTCCGTTGTCGATCAGCGCGGTCTCGACCGTGCCCGCGTCGCTGCTCGGCGCGGCCTCCGGGGCCTTCAACGCGATCAAGCAGGGCGGGGCCGTCGTCGGGTCGGCCGCCACGGCGCTCGTCCTCAGCTTCGGATCCAGCACCGCGGCTCTCGCGATGCTCGCGGGGGTGTCGCTGATCGCCGTCGTCGCCGCCGCGGGGCTGTCGACCGATCGGGGCGGCGATCCGACGCGGGTTCTGCGCGGAGAGGTCGTCCACGGTGCCGGTCGCGGCCGGGGGCTGTCCTACCCGACGGCGAACCTTCGCCTGGATGCCGACAGCGCGCTGCCGGCCGACGGGGTGTACGCGGGATGGTTCCGGGAACGCTCCTGGCCGGCGGAACGACCCGCCCTCGTGTCGGTCGGGACGAACGAGACCTTCACCGACGGCGAGCGGCGCGTGGAGGTTCATGTGCTCGACTTCGACGGCGACCTGTACGGCCTGCACGCAGCCGTCCGCGTCGAACAGCGACTGCGCTCTCAGCGTCGGTACCCCGACGCGGGCACGCTCATCGAGGCGATGCGCGGTGACGAGCGGGCGATCCGGGCGCGGTTGGCGCCCGGGCACGAACACGCGAGAGGAACGGGCGATTGAGAAGTGTCATGTCCACGAGAGACGCCCGGCCGTCGACGCCCGCGCGGGTCGAAGCGGAGCAGGTCGGGATCGCCTTCCCCGGAGGCCCCCGGGGCGAGGGCGTACCGGGGTGCGGCCCCGAGCCGCGTCGTGCGGCGGGAGGGACGCGATGAGCACGGCGTCCGCCCCCCTCGCTGCTGACGTCGAAGCGGCCTTCGCGCACGTGCCGGCCGGAGTGGCGGCCGTGGCGGCGGTGGTGGACGGCGTCGACACCGTCATGATCGTCTCGTCGTTCGCCGCGGGGGTCTCCTACTCGCCGCCGATGGTGTCGTTCGCCGTGCAGCGATCGTCCACGACCTGGCCCGATCTCTCCCGGGCGACGCACCTGGGGGTGTCGGTGCTCGGCGAGGAGCACGCGGAGAAGACCCGGCAGCTGGCATCTCGCGACAAGGCACGCCGTCTCGACGATGTGCCGTTCGCCACGATGCCTACGGGCGCCATCCTGCTCGCGGGCTCCCCGGTCTGGCTCGAATGCACCGTCGCGCATCGATATCCCGCGGGGGATCACGAGCTCATCGTGCTGCGGGTCGAGAGCGTCGTACCGCACAGCGACCGCGCGCCGATCGTGTGGCATCGGCGCCGCGCGCGCGCATTGCGCGACGCGAGCTGACGACGCACCGCCCGGCCCCACGCTCCCTTCCGGACGGCAACGCACGACACCGAGGTCACTTGTTGGTTGAATCGGCTCATGTCGATCGACGAAGAAGCCGAACTCGCGCAGCTCCGACGCCGGGCCTACTCGCCGTCGGCCGACATCGAGGCCGATCCCGAGGCGCTCCGACGTCTGATCGAGTTGGAGGAGCGTGCGGTCGCTCCCGAAGAGCTCCCGGCTCCCGAGGAGCCGGTCCCTGCCGCGGAGGAACAGATCCCGGATGCCGCTCCCGACGGGCCGCGGCTCACGCTCCCGCGTCTGCGCCGGTCGACCGTGATCGTGCTCGGTGCGGCCGGCCTCGTGCTGGCGACCCTCGTCACGGCGTTGGTGCTCGTGCAGCGCGTGCAGACCGACCCCTTGCAGGCGGGGGCGACCCAGATCGCGCGCCTCGCGCCGGACCCGGACTTCGAGGTGCCGAGCTCGCTGACGGTCGGGATCACCGGCGAGGTCACGGCCTACGAGGAGTTCCAGGGGTTTCGGGTGATCACTCAGCCCTCGTACCGCAGCACCGAGGGGGCGGCCCGGTGTATGGCGGTCTGGCAGCCCGTTCTCCTCGACGCCAGCGGTGGGGGCGGCTTCTCGTACGACGGCGAGTTCTCGATGGGGGTGTGCGGGGCCGGCGTCTTCCCGGCGACGTCCACGATCCTGCTCCGCGAGGATTCGCCCGAACGTCGACAGACCGATTTCCCGGCCGGCACCGCCCTGCAGTTCGTCTACGACACCGCGAACGACGAGATCGTCGTCTTCCGCGGCTGAGTGGGGGCGGTCGCGGCGCCTAGCCGTCGTTCTCGTGGCGGCCGAGGGTGCGCATCGTGGCCATGAGGGAGGTGTAGACGAGGCTCGGCTTGCGGTCGTGCCAGTCCGTTTCGCTGGTCCGCGTGACCGGCGGGGCGGGTGCGGTCGGCTCGTAGAGCCACCACAGGTTGTCCCACGGGTCGAGCAGGCGCGCGAGGCGGTAGCCGCCGTAGAAGTCGGACACGGGCGTGACGACCCGCGCCCCGTGTCGGATGGCTTCCTCGAGGCACGCTCGAGCGTCGGTCACATAGATCTGCAGAAGAGCGGGCGTGAACGGCCACTCGTCTTTCCGGTCGCAGACCATGATCGTGGAGTCGCCGACCACGACCTCGGCGTGGATGAGGGACCCGTCACGATCCGGCGTGCGAACGTGTTCAGCCTCCTTGCCGCCGAAGACCGACTCGACGAAGCGGATGAACGCGAGGGCGTCGGGAACGATGGCGAACGGGTTGATGGTGTTGTGTCCGGCGGGCGGGCGGAGTGGCAGGGAAGGCATATACTCATATTTCATGAACACTTCGAAGAGTGTCAAGTACCGTCACGGAGCGAGTTTTCTCCTCGCTACGCTCGGGAGACGCGCCGAGAAGGCGTGGCATGCCTACCTGGCGGAGCGCGGGGTGACGACCGCTCAGTTCACCGCGATGGCCGCGTTGGTCGAAGGTGAGCGCACCCAGGGGGAGGTCGCCGTGGCCGCCGCTGTCGACCCGCGCAACATCAGCGCGACGGTCAAGGATCTCGTCGCCGAGGGGTGGGTGCAGGTTCGGCAGAACCCCGATGACGCCCGATCCCGGCTGCTCAGCCTCACCCCTGCCGGACGCGAGTGGTGGGCCGCCCTGCAGCCGAGCCTGCGTCGCGGACGCGACAGCTTCTTCCAGGCGCTCACTCCCGACGAGCTGGCGACGCTGGAGCATCTCCTCGGGCGCCTCGAGTCTTTCCACGCGGGTGACTAGCCACCGCCGGGGCTGAGACACGACGAAGCCCCGGCACGCGGCCGGGGCTTCGTCGAAACGGCGCGGGTGTCAGGCCGCGGAGGTCACCGCGAACTGGACGGAACCCTGCGGATCGATCTGCGCGTCCAGCACGCGGTCGTCGAGCACGGCGGCTGCGTCGGAGTCGAGGAACACCCGTGCTCCGGCGTTCTCCACGACGGCGTCGGTGGGCTCGGGGGAATCGACCACCGACAGCTTGAACTGCGACTCGGGCGACCCGGCGCCCTCGATGCGCACCCCGCCCTGAGTGGCATCCGGGTACTGCGCGGTGATGGTCTTGACGGCGGTCGTGGCTTCTTCGGTGAGCGTGAGCATGTCGTGGCTCTCCTTCTTTGTCGACGACAGGAGCCAGCCACGATGCCGAGAATCGCCGCTGCTCTCAACCTCTGGCATCCATTTCCAGGGGATTCTCACCGAGCGCAGAGGTCCCGTGCGAGGGTCAGGGGAGCAGCCCCGCTCGCCGTGCGCGCGCGACGGCGGCGTGCCGGGTGGAGGCGTCGAGCTTGGCCATCGCCGATGCCAGGTACGACTTGACGGTGGTCTCGCGCAGGCGGAGGGATGCCGCGATCTCACCGTTCGTCGATCCCACCGCCGCGCAGGCGAGAACGTCGATCTCGCGACGTGACAGGTGGATGTCGGTGTCGTCGCGCGAGCTCGGCGCGTCGCCGGTGAGGGCGGCTAAGCGCGCTTCGAGTTCTTCGAGACGTCGCCGCACATCGTCATCGCCGACGGTGGCGGCGATGCTGCGCAATTGCGCGTAGCTCTCGCGGATCTCCTCGCGCACGCCCGCGCTCAGGCCGTTCTCGCTCGTCGGCGTCGTGGAGAGGCGGCGATCGACCTCTTCACGGACGCGGAGCTCGGTCCCCAGCTCTCCCGCGACGTCGAACGCGGGCCGTGCCTCGAGCTCGCCGACGGGGGCCTGCGCCCACGAGCCGCAGTACAGCACGCCGCGGGCACTGCCGCGCACGAGCACGGGAACGGCGAACAACGTCGCGATGCCCTCGCCGAGGATCGCGCGGTCGTAGTCGTGGGTGATCGAGCGGGCGGTGCGGTAGTCCAGCGTCATGCGGGGGCGGCGTTCGACGAGCGCTCGGCCGCCGAGCCCGCGTTCCGCTCGGACGACGAGTCCTTCGATGCTGCGCGTTCGCGCTCCGACGATGGTCGTGACGTGCACGGCTCCGTCGTGCTCGAGCCCGCCGAAAGCCAGGGGGAAATGGGTGCGTCGTGCGAGCTCGGCGACCGCGTGCGACACGAGGGTCGCGTCGTCGCGAAGAACGGTCGGTGCTCCCACGAGAACTACCTACTTCCGGGGGTGACGGCCTCGTCGCCGCCTTTCGTAGCGTCGACCCTACCACCGGGAGCGCTACCACCATCCCGGTGATCATCCCCCTATCGGTGCAGTGCTGCACCGGTCCCATGAGGCAAGGAGGCCACATGACGGACAGAAGGATCGACCCCGCTCCCGGGGGCGCCGTCGATTACATCGCGGTCGAGGAGTCCGCGCCGTTCCGCGAGTTGAAGAGGCGTCAGCGAAGCTTCATCTTCCCGCTCGCGGTCGCGTTCCTCGTCTGGTACTTCGTCTACGTTCTGCTGTCGTCGTTCGCTCCGGCGTTCATGGCGCAGCCGGTGTTCGGGGCGGTCACGGTCGGGTTGCTGTTCGGACTCGGACAGTTCGTGACGACGTTCGCCATCACCATGGGCTACGTCGCCTACGCCAATAGGCGACTCGACCCGATCGCCGAGGACCTGCGTGAAGACCTCGAGCGCACGGAGCGGGGGGCGAAGTGAACGAGGTCTTCGGCACGGTCCACGCCGCGGTTCAGACGGTGGAGAACAATCCGGTCTTGAACATCTCGATCTTCGGCGCCTTCGTCGCGGTGACGCTGTTCATTGTCATCCGGGCCAGCCGCAACAGCAAGACCGCGGCCGACTACTACGCCGCGGGTCGCTCGTTCACGGGGCCGCAGAACGGTTTCGCGATCGCGGGCGACTATCTCTCCGCCGCCTCGTTCCTCGGCATCGTCGGCGCCATCGCGATCAACGGGTACGACGGCTTCCTCTATTCCATCGGGTTCCTCGTCGCCTGGCTGGTCGCCCTGCTGCTGGTGGCGGAGCTCATGCGCAACACCGGCAAGTTCACGATGGCCGACGTGCTGTCGTTCCGGTTGCAGGAGCGGCCGGTGCGCATGGCGGCGGCTATCACGACGTTGGCGGTGTGCTTCTTCTATCTCCTCGCGCAGATGGCGGGAGCCGGCGGTCTCGTGTCACTGCTGCTGGGCATCACGGAGCGGGTGGGCCAGTCGATCGTGGTCGCCGTGGTCGGCGTCCTGATGATCGTGTATGTGCTCATCGGCGGGATGAAGGGCACCACCTGGGTGCAGATCGTCAAGGCGTTCCTGCTCATCGGCGGGGCCGTGGTGATGACGGTGTGGGTGCTCGCGATCAACGGGTTCAACCTGAACACGCTGCTGGAGGCGGCCGTCGCGGCTTCCCCGAAGGGTGAGGCCGTGCTCGCTCCGGGGCTCCAATACGGCAAGAATCCGTGGGATTTCATCTCGCTGGCTCTCGCGCTGGTGCTCGGCACGGCGGGGCTGCCGCACGTGCTCATGCGTTTCTACACGGTGCCGACGGCGAAGGAAGCCCGTCGCTCGGTGGTGTGGGCCATCTGGCTCATCGGGCTCTTCTACATCCTCACGCTCGTGCTCGGTTACGGCGCCGGTGCGCTCGTGGGTCCGGATGCCATCCTCGCGGCGCCGGGAGGCGTGAACGCCGCGGCTCCGCTGCTTGCCCTGGCTCTCGGCGGGCCGATCCTGCTCGGCTTCATCTCGGCGGTGGCGTTCGCGACGATTCTGGCGGTGGTCGCGGGACTCACGATCACCGCGGCGGCCTCGTTCGCGCACGACATCTATGCCAGCGTCGTGAAGAAGGGGAACGTCCCGCCGGACGGGGAGGTCAAGGTCGCGCGGCGAACAGTCATCGTCATCGGGATCCTCGCGATCATCGGAGGCATCGGGGTCCAGGGGCAGAACGTGGCGTTCCTGGTCGCCCTGGCGTTCGCGGTCGCCGCGTCGGCGAACCTCCCGACGATCCTGTACTCGCTCTTCTGGCGGCGCTTCAGCACGCGCGGTGCCGTGTGGAGCATGTACGGCGGGCTGGGATCGGCTCTGGTGCTGATTCTCCTGTCGCCGGTGTTCTGGGGCACGCCCACGAGCGTGTTCGTCAACACGGGCGTGGCGATCTGGCCGCTGAACAACCCGGGCATCGTGTCGATCCCGTTGGGCTTCCTGCTCGGCTGGCTGGGCTCGATCACCTCGAGCAGGGTCGAGGACGCGCGGAAGGCGGCCGAGATGGACGTCCGTTCGCTCACCGGTTTCGGCGCCGAGAAGGCGTCGAACCACTGACGCTCCGGGCCCGGTCCCGTCGGCGTGAGCCGAGGGGGCCGGGCCCTTTCGCGTCGCGCGAGCGCCCCGACGAACCTCTGGGGGCCGACCATCACGCGCTCTCGTGCAGACCATCCCGCAGCACGACCTCGTTCTCGAGCGACAGCAGGTACTCCTTGACGTCGGGGTGACCGCCGTACTCGCCGATCGACCCGTCGGCCCGCACCACGCGGTGTACCGGGACGACGATGGAGAACGGGCTCTTCGCGCACGCGGTGCCCACGGCGCGAGCGGCTCCGGGCGCTCCGGCGAGGATGGCGACCTCGCCGTAGGAGGCGACCTCTCCATACGGGACGTCGAGCGTCGCCTCCAGGGCCGCGCGGGTGAAACCCTGCACGAGGCGCCAGTCGAGTCGAAGGTCGAACCGGCGCCGTGCGCCGTCGAAGTACTCATCGAGCTGTGATGCGAGCGCCGCACCGACCTCGGGATCGGGCTCCGGAACCACCCCGAGCCGTTGGGAGATCTCGGCCCGCGCGAGGTCGATGCCGTCGTGAGCGACATCGAATCGGACGAGCGCGTCGCCGACGAAGGTGAGGAGGATCGGGCCGACCGGACTGTCGTACTCGGTGCTGGTGACGGTGTTCATGCGTTCATCCTCGTGAGCGGCGAGACGGCCCGCGGCGGACAGAAGGCCCGCGGGGGACGAACTCGCGAAACAGCACCCTCGGGAGGAACAGCCGATCCGACGGCGTGTCGCGGATTCCCGCGAAACCCGCACCGGCTACGCCCGATCCTCAGGTGCCCGGCTTAGTCTGGCAGGTGTGTGGCGAGCTGAGGATGGCACCGTGAGCGGTGTCGACGGAGACGTGCCCGCGTCGACCGTCGATCCGGGCGAGCTGCGACTGTCGGAACCCGGCATCGTGGTGCGCCACGTCGCCGACCCCGAACGCGACCGCATCCGGTCGGAAGCCGCGGCCCTCGGCGGTCGCTCGACGCTCCTGCGCTTCGACGACGCGCTCGACGCCGGCATCGACATCACCAAAGCGCACCCCGGATCCCTGCCGCAGTTCATCACCGGACGCGCGACCCTGCTGTCGAACCTCTTCCGCGACGAGGTCGCCCTGCGTACGGCCCGACTCGCCGCCGAGCGCATCACGGCCAAGAACGTCGAGCTGCGCACCGCGCGAGGTCTCGAACCCGTTCATCTCGCCGTCGGTCTCGCCGCATGGAAGATCGGGGGAGTGGAGTGGTCGTCGCCCGTCCTCCTGCGTCCGCTCGCCATCCGTCGACACAACGGAGATTTCGAGCTCAAGCTCCACGGGGCGTTCGTGATGAATCCCGAGCTCGCCCGCGCGTTCCGCACGCACCTCGGCATCCACATCGACAGCACGGCTCTCGCGGGCCTCGCCTACGACCAGGGCGTGTTCAAACCGCAGCCGGTGATCGACCACATCCGTCGCCTCACCACGCACGTTCCGACGTTCGTGGTGCACCCCCGCCTCGTCATCTCGTCGTTCGCCGATGTCGCTTCGGGGATGGCGCGTGACACCCAGCACCTCGATGACACCCTGCTGAACGCTCTCGCCGGCCACGCCGACGACCGCGCGCGCATCACGGTCCGGCGCGACGATCCCGTCGTCGTGAGCCCCGACGAGCGCACACCCGCAGCCGACACCCTGCTGCTCGACGCCGATGCCGAGCAGGAGCGCGTCCTCGCGCGCATCGTGGCCGGGCACTCGCTCGCCGTTCACACGCTCCCCGGAACCGGTGGCACCCAGACGGTCATCAACGCCGTCGGTCAGCTCGTTCACGACGGGAAGCGCGTCCTCGTGGTCAGCGCGCGTCGCTCGACCCTCGACGGCATCCGGCATCGCCTGGCGGGCGTCGGACTCACCGGCCTCGCGGTCTCGCCCAACCACGTGCGCCGCGATCTGATCCGCGCGATCGGCCGTAACGAGAAGGCGGAGCAGCCGAAGGTCGCCGAGATCGACGACGCGCTCGTCCGCCTGCGTACCGTGCTGCGGGACTACCGCTCGGCCGTGACCGAGCCGCATCTGGCCCTGGGTGTCTCCGCTCTCGACGTGCTGCGCGCGCTGACGGCCCTGGCATCCACCTCCCCGCCGCCCTCCACCGCGGCGCGTTTCGACCTGGCGACCCTCGAACGGCTCGCCGGTCGTCGCGACGCCGCCGCGCGCGCTCTGGCGATGGCCGCCCGACTGGGTGAGTTCCGCTTCGGCCCCGACGACTCCCCGTGGTACGGCGTCAGCTTCACGCGGACCGAAGACGCGCGCGCCGCCCACGATCTCGCGGGCAAGCTCCACACGCACGATGTGCCCCGCCTGCTCGAGCGCGGATACGAGCTCATCGCGCAGACGCGCATGCGCCCGTTCCAGACGGTGTCCGAGCTCGGCGCCTACCTCAAGCTTCTGCAGGGGATCCGCGAGTCGCTCGACCGGTTCAGCCCGAGCGTCTTCGAACGCCCCCTCGGTGAGCTGATCGATGCGCACTCGCCCCGCCGCGACGCCTCGCCGATGAGCGGCCCCAACCGCCGCCGCCTGAAGCGCCTGTCGAAGGAGTACGTGCGCCCGGGCGTCCACGTGACGGACATGTACGAGGCGCTCGTGCGCATTCAGCAGCAGCGCACCGAGTGGCAGCGTGTCGTCGAAGCGGGCGTGACGCCCGAGGTGCCGCTGGGGCTCGCCGACGTGCACGTCGCGTGGCAGCGCGTCGATGCCCTGCTCGGCGAACTCGACCAGATTCTCGGACGTCAGGGGTCCGAGCGCCTCGCGACGCTCCCCGTCCACGAACTCGTCCGCACGCTCGCGGGGCTCGCCGCCGAGTCGACGTTCTTCGACAATCTCGTCGAGCGCGCGCAGTTGCGGTCGGAGCTCGCCCGCCTCGGACTCGAACCGCTTCTCGTGGAGCTGTCTGTGCGCCACGTTCCGGAGGAACGGGTCGGCGACGAGCTCGAGTTCGCGTGGTGGCAATCCGCCCTCGAACACCTCCTGCGCACCGATCGCGCGCTCCTCGGTGCCAACACGGCGGTCGTGGATCGTCTCGAGCGCGACTTCCGGCTCGTCGACGAGGCGCACGCCGCTGCGGCGGGACCGCTGTTGGCCGCCGAGCTCGCGAAGCAGTGGCGCATCGGCATCGTCGACCACCCTGACGAGGCTGCCGCTCTGAAGCGGTCCTTGAAGGACGGCCTGCACACCGCGACCGAGATCTCGGATGCCGCTCCCACGCTGCTGCGCACGCTCGCGCCGGTGTGGCTCGCCTCGCCCTACGAGGTGCCCGACGTCCCGACCGATCTCGCTTTCGACGTCGTGATCATCGCCGACGCGGCGGCCCTCTGCCTCGCGGAGGCGGCGCCCGCGCTCCGCCGTGCCCGCCAGGTGGTCCTGTTCGGCGACCCCGTCGTGCAGAAGCCCACGCCCTTCCGGGTGAGCGCCTCGATCGCGCCCGTGCCCGACGAGGCCGACGACGTGCCGTTCGACGAGATCTCGGTGTTCGAGCGCGTCGCCGAGCTCCTTCCCGTCGAGACGCTCACCCGCAGCTACCGCGCGGGCGGCGAAGACCTCGCTCAACTCGTGAACGACGCGTTCTACGGCGGCGAGATCGTCTCGCTCCCGTGGGCCGGGTCGTACCTCGGTCGGGGGAGCCTCAGCGTCGACTACGTCGAGAACGGTGTGGGCGCGCCCCACCCGGTCAGCGGTGCGGTCGAGAGCCCGGATGCCGAGGTCGCCCGCGTCGTCAGCATCGTCGTGGAGCACGCGGTCAACCGGGCCTCCGAGTCGCTCATGGTCGTCACCGCGAGTCGCACGCACGCCGAGCGCGTGCGCGCCTCCGTCGAGGCGGCGTTGGCCGGCCGCTCCGATGTGGCCGCCTTCGTGTCACGGGATGCCGCCGAGCCCTTCGCCGTGCTCACCCTCGAGGAGTCGGTGGCCGAGAGCCGCGACCGCGTGGTGTTCTCCCTCGGCTTCGGTCTGACCCGTCACGGCCGCGTGCTGAGCGACTTCGGTGACCTCTCGACACCGGACGGCGAGCGACTTCTCACGGTCGGGATGACGCGCGCGCGGCGCTCGATGGTGATCGTCTCGTCCATCCGGCCCTCGGCGTTCGACGACGGACGTCTCGAGCACGGCGCGGCGACCCTCATGGGGATCCTCGGCTCCGTTGCCTCGCGGGGCCGGGAGAGCCGCCTCGAGGACCTCGCCGATCCGCTCACACGAGCTCTCGCGCGCGAACTCCGCGCCCTCGGTGTCGAGGTCGACCTCGACTACCGCGGTCTCCTGCCGCTCGTCGCCCGTCACGGTGGCAAGGCGGTCGTCGCCGAGAGCGATCCCGAGACGATCGGCGAATCGCTGCGGGAGACCCTGCGGCTCCGCCCGCAGATCCTGCGGCGCCTCGGATGGCACTACGTGCGCGTCCATGCCTTCGACCTGTACAGCGACCCCGCGGGGGTGGCATCCCGGATCGCGGAGCTGCTCGGTATCGCCCCCGACGACTCGGCGGAGCCCGGCTCGACCACCGAGCCCCTCGACCTGCCCGGCTGAGTCGTGGGAACCGCGGTCGAACCGGAACCCGAGCGCGCGCAGGATGGCAGCGCTCCGCGCGAGGAGCGTCAACCCATCGTCCGGGTCCGCGGATCCCGCCGCGCGAGACTGCTGCCGGCGCCGGGCACGACGGCGGAGCCGGCACCGGCCGATGATCCTCAGCGGGGCGCGAGCCCCGGGCCGGCGGCATCCGGTCCCAATGACGACCGCATGCTGCGCGACGTGCCGCCGCACTACTGACGGGACGGGCCCGCGCTGAAACGCAGCGCGGGCCCGGTCACGAACGCCGTCAGGCTTTGTTCTGGCGCTCCAGCAGGTCGCGGATCTGCACGAGCAGCTCCTGCTCGGTCGGGAGCTTCGGCTCCTCGGATGCCGCGTCGCCGACACCGGCGCGGGCGGCGGCGATCGCCTTCCACCGGTTCATGGGATAGACGAAGACGAGGTAGACCACGATGGCCACGGCGAAGAAGCTGATGATCGCCGTCAGCAGGCCGCCGAGGGGGAAGGTCACCTGCTGGCCGTAGATCCCGGTGATCGTCGGTCCGAGGTCACCGTTCTCGTTGGGCTTGTAGAAGATCTCGACCAGCGGGTTGATGATCGCGCTCACGATCGCATTGACCACCGCCGTGAAGGCCGCGCCGATGACGACCGCGACCGCCAGATCGATCACGTTGCCGCGGAGGATGAACTCTTTGAATCCTTTGATCACGCTGGTCTCCCGGGGGTCGTGGTGCGAGGTGTCAGGACGACGACGAGGACGCCGTCGAAGTCGATGATGACGATGTCGTGGACGATCCGCCACCGCTTGCGCTCGTCGAGCTGCTCGACCCACCGCTGGACGAACCGGTGCTCGACGAACCGGTGCTCGACGAACCCCGTGAGTCGGTGCGGTAGAAGCCCGAGCCGTTGAAGGTCACACCGATGGAGCCGTACTGCTTGCGAAGGTCGCCTCCGCACTCGGGGCACTCGGTGAGGGCGGCGTCGGAGAAGGACTGCACGGCGTCGAAACGGTGTCCGCACTGTTTGCAGGCATACGAGTAGGTGGGCATGGGCTTCTTTCGGGTGTCAGGCGGGGGTGTCGGGGATGCGTACCGTGCGCGTGGGGGTCACGACGCCCGAGACGGGCTGGTCGTGCACGTCGCGTGGGACATCGTCGACGAACTCGGAGTCGAAGATGACGGCGTAGACGGGAGGGCACTTCTCCATCGAGCCGAGGGTCTTGTCGAAGTAGCCGCGACCCCAGCCGAGGCGCATGCCGCTGCGGTCGACGGCCGCAGCGGGGATGATCAGCAGGTCGACGTCGTTGACCGCGATCGGCCCCAGAACGTCGCCCACGGGCTCGGGGAGTCCGAACAGCCCCTCGGAGATGTCGGCGTCGGGCGTCGCGACCGCCCAGTCCAGCAGACCGTCTTCGCGCGTGATCGGCAGGAGCACCCGGATGCCACGTGCCACCGCGTCGGTGACGAAAGCGCGCGTGCCGGGTTCGGTCGTCGTCGAGAGGAAACACGAGATGCTGCGCGCACCGAGACGTTCGACCAGCGAGTCGAGCTGGGCTTTGATGCCGTCGGCGGCGACCTCCCGCGCGTGCGCGGAAAGGATCTGGCGTCGCTCGCGGAGATCGGCGCGCAATGCGCGCTTGGCCTGCTCGATGCTGTCGGGCATGGAGTAAGTGTAATTGCGCGTCCCGGCGCGACGCCGTCACAGGACACCAGTAGGGTATCCGCATGCCTCATAAGCCCTTCAAGGCCGTCATCCCGGCCGCAGGACTCGGTACGCGCTTCCTTCCGGCCACCAAGGCCATGCCCAAGGAGATGTTGCCGGTCGTCGACAAGCCGGCCATCCAGTACGTGGTCGAGGAGGCCACGGGCGCCGGCATCGATGACGTCCTCATCATCATCGGCCGCAACAAGAACAACATCGCGAACCACTTCGACTCCATGCCCGAGCTCGAGGCGAAGCTGCGCGAGAAGGGCGACAGCGACAAGCTCGCCAAGGTCGAGCACTCGTCCGACCTCGCCGACGTGCACATGGTCCGTCAGGGCGAGCCCAAGGGCCTCGGCCACGCAGTGCTCCGCGCGCGCAGCCACGTCGGAGACCACCCCTTCGCCGTTCTCCTCGGCGACGACCTCATCGACGAGCGCGACCCGCTGCTCACGAAGATGATGGAGGAGTACGACAAGCGCAACGCCACCGTCATCGCGTTGATGGAGGTCGACCCCGAGCACATCCACCTCTACGGTGTCGCCGCGGTCGAGCCCACCGAAGAGGACGGCGTGGTCAAGGTGACGCAGCTCGTCGAGAAGCCCAAGGCCGAAGACGCGCCCTCCAACCTGGCCATCATCGGGCGGTACGTCCTCGGGCCCGATGTGTTCGGCATCCTGGAGCACACCGAACCCGGCAAGGGCGGCGAGATCCAGCTGACCGACGCCCTCGAAGAACTGGCGAACGGTGGCGGCGACGGCGGGGGAGTGTACGGCGTGGTCTTCCGCGGCCGTCGCTACGACACCGGCGACCGCGTCGACTACATCAAGGCGATCGTTCAGCTCGCCGCCGACCGTGACGACCTGGGCCCGGCGCTGCGCCCGTGGTTCAAGGAGTTCGCGGCGGGTCTCTGAACCCCCTGATACGGCAGGATGCCATGGATCTCACCGTCCCTCGACGGCACGGCGAGGTGTCGATCCGTCTCATCCGCAACCGCGACGCGCGCGTCCTTCAGCAGCAGCTGATCGACAACCGCTCGTGGCTGCGGCCGTGGGAGGCGACCAGCCCCGACGGCCCGGTGTCATTCGACATGCGGCTGGGCATCCGCCGGCTCCTTCAGCAGTACCGTGACGGCCTCGGCGTCCCCTTCGTGATGGAGTGGGACGACGAGGTCGCCGGACAGCTGAATGTCTGGGGGGTCTCGCGTGGCTCGCTCGCATCGGCGACGATCGGCTACTGGGTCGCCGAGGGCTTCGCCGGACGCAACATCACGACGATCAGCGTGGCTATGGCGACCGATGTCTGCTTCACGGCGCTGAATCTTCACCGCGTCGAGATCTGCATCCGCCCCGAGAACCACGCCAGTCTGCGCGTGGTCGAGAAGCTCGGCTTCCGGTACGAGGGACTGCGCCGCCGGTACATCCATATCGACGGTGACTGGCGCGACCACTATGCGTTCGCGCTCGTGCGCGAGGAGGTGCCGCACGGGGTGCTCGACCGCTACGAGCGCGGTCAGGTCCCGCCCGACGCGGCGCGCGTTCCCCCGGCCGACCGGGTCTGAGAGTCCGCGGCGACGACACGCGCGAGGATGCGGGGCTGTGACCTCGCCGTGACCTACCGTGTTCACATGGGTGGACAGGTTCTCGGTGGCGGGGTGATCGTCTTCGTCGCGGTCGCGCTGTGGCTCGTCTATCTTCTGCCGTCGTGGCAGAGTCGGCACCGTTTCACCTCCGCAGAACGCAACGCCGTCCGCCTCAACCAGGCCCTCCGTGTGCTCGCCGAAACGGCGGAGACCCCGCGCGAGGTCCATCTCGAGTTGACTGCGCGCACGGCCCACCAGCAGCAGAAGATCGCGCGCCAGGTGCAGGCGCACAAGGCGGAGATCGAGCTCGCTGAGGCCAAGGCCCGGCTCGAGGTCGCTCGTCTCGAGAACGCGCGTGACCGCGACGTCGTGAAAGAGCAGCGCGCTGCTGCCCTCGAGCTCGCGCGGGCCGAACGCGCGGCCGCCGTCCAGGTCGCCCGCGCCGAGCGCGCCGCCGCGTTGGAGAAGTCCCGCGCCGAACGCGCCGTCGCCGTGGAGCGGGCGCGCGTCGAGCGCGCCTCCGCGGTGGCGCAGCCCGAAGCGCGTCGTTCCCGTGCTCGCCGCCGCTTCCGTCTCGCCACCTCCGTCTTCGCTCTCGCGGGCGTCATCGCAGCCGCCGCCGGAACCGTCATGGTCGCGACCGGGGCTGGAGCGGTACTGCTCATCGCGGGCCTGACGGGGGTCGTGGCATCCCTCCTTCTCCTTCGCCGACTCGCGCTGGTGGCCTCGCGGACGGCCGTGCGACCCGCGGTCGTCGCCGAGGCCCGTGTCGCCCCGGTGGTGCAGGACTTCGCTCCGGCCGCCCCCGCCCCGCGTCAGACCTGGACGCCGCGCCAACTCCCGCGGCCGCTCGTCGCCTCGGCGGGCTCCCGTGCCGCCGCGGTGGTCGACGAGCAGCTCGCCCGCGAGGCCCTGCGCGCCGCGGCGCGCGAGGAGGCCGCGCGCGAGATCGCCGCCGCCCAGGCCCCGACGTCGATCGAGACGGCCCGCCCGGCCACCGCGGCGTCGCCCTATGCGGCGATGGGTTACGTCGACGACAGTGAGATCGAAGACCACGTTCGCCGGCTCCTCGAGCGGCGCGCTTCAGGACAGTGAGGGTCCTCATGCCGTTGCCGGCATGACGCGCCCGGGCTCCCGGTGGGGGCGGGTTCGCGGTCCGTAGCGTGATAGTGTTGTGGGGTTGTCAGGGCCTGTGGCGCAGTTGGTAGCGCGCCTCGTTCGCATCGAGGAGGTCAGGGGTTCGAATCCCCTCAGGTCCACCACTCTCCAGACGGCGCCTCTCCTCCCGGAGGGCGCCGTCTACGTTTCCGGTGCCCTGCGCTTGCCGATTTCCCGGCCCCGCGCCAGGCCTCGCCCGCGCGTGAGCACGTCGATACAATCCCCGGGCATGGCCACCTCCGCACCCGATCTCCTCGCCCGCGTCGGCGAGCTGAACAGCCCTCATTCTCCGTTCGTGTTCCGTGTCGATGACGGCCGGATCGTCGGATCCTGGGATGTCGCCCACGTGCGTTACATCGCTCTCCTCGGCGCGGGACAGATCGACGAGGAGTATTCGATCGAGGTGACGCTCGACCCCGAGACGAACACGTACGAGGTGCACGAGCAGCAGACCTCGAGCGAGCTCAAGGGCGGGTTCACCGCGGGGGGCGGGTTCCACCTCAGCGGGGGCACCTCCACCTTCCGAGGGTCGCAGACCCGCCGCTCCGCGGGATTCGTCGCGGGCACGCACGTCAGCACCCCCGAGGGCAGCGGCACCAGCGCCGAATGGTCGTTCGGTACCGACCGCATCAAGCAGCCGCTCTACGCCTTCCTCGACCAGAACGGCTGGACGAAGAAGAAGGGCTTCTTCGGGCGACTCTTCGGGGGCTGAACTCTCTCACCGCTTCCCCCACCCTCGATCCCAGGAGACCACCGTGACCACCTCGCAGCCCGCCCCCGCCGGAACGACCTACCCGGGAAAGACGCTCGGCATCATCGGCCTGATCGCCGCGTTCCCGTTCAACCTCATCGGGCTCATCCTCTCCATCGTCGCGCTCGTGCAGTCCACGCGCGCCGGTTACAAGAACACTCCCGCGGTCATCGGCATCGTCGTCGGAGCCGTGCTCCTGGTCGGATCCGTCATCGTCCTGATCGTCCTGATCGCCGTCTTCGGAAACTTGTTCGCCCAGTGCGCGGACCTCGGTCCGGGAACGCACTACGTCGACGGTGTGACCTACACCTGTTCCTGATCGGCGTTTTCCTCGGCCCACCCGCCGGGCGCCGCGATGTTGAACATCCAGGCCACGCCCCACGGGTCGACGATCTCGCCGTAGAGGTCGCCCCAGACCTGCTTCTCCAGGGGCTGCGTGACCTGAGCGCCGCGCTCGACGAAGCGGTCGTAGAAGCCCCGCACGCGGTCGGTCTCGTCGCTCATGAAGGCCGCGTGCACCCGGCTCTTGCCCCAGCCCTCGGCGGGCTCGTCGAAGCCGTCGGCGCCCATGATCGTGAAGCCGTCGGTGGAGAGCTCGGAGTGCATGACGCCGTCGGCCGGAGCGTCGGGGATGCCGAAGTCGGCGAAGGTATGGATCGACAGCTCACCGCCGAACACGGACTGGTAGAAGGTCATCGCCTCGCGGGCGGCGCCGGCGAACGAAACGTACACGACGAGGGAGGTCGACATCGAGGCATCCTTCTGCTCGGGGATTCGGCCCTCACCCTAGACCGGCCGCACGCGCCACAGGAAGAGCCGGATAGGCTCGGGCAAAGCCCGCTCGCCCCTCAGGGAGAAGTCATGATCCTCGCCCACGACGTGTCGGGCTCCGGCCCGCTGCTGGTCCTCCTCCATGGCATCACCGAGGATCGCCGCAGCTGGGATCCGGTCGACCTGACCGGGAGCTTCACCGTGGTTCGGGTCGACCTGCGCGGCCACGGCGCCTCCGCGGTCGAGGCGCCGTACGACATCCCGACGCTCGCGGCGGACGTGCACGAGACCCTCGCGCAGCTCGCCGAGAACGACGTGATCCCCGCGGAGTTGCCCGTGGTGGTCGGGCACTCGATGGGCGGCATCGTCGCGACCGCCTACGGCGCGCTCTTCCCCGCGCGCGCGATCGTCAACGTGGATCAGCCCCTTCAGCTCGCGGGCATGCAGGGGCAGGTGCAGCAGGCGGAAGCGATGCTGCGCGGAGCGGACTTCCCCCTGTTCATCGAGGGGATGTTCGCGCAGATGGCGGGCGGCCTGGGTGCCGACGAGATGGCGCGGGTCGACGGCATCCGGTCTCCGAAGCAAGACGTGGTCCTCGGGATGTGGCGGCCGCTGCTCGAAGACTCGCCCGAGGAGGTGACGGAACTGGTGAGCAGCCTGACGCGGATTCCGGCGGACGTCCCGTACCTCGTGATCACCGGTCTCGACGCCGGACCCGAGTACGCGGCGTGGCTACAGCAGGAGATCTCGCAGACCGAGCACGAGATCTGGCAGCCCCCGACCCACTATCCGCACCTCGTGGACCCCGCGCGCTTCGTCGAACGCATCGAGGCTCTCGTCCGCTGAGATGTCGGGCCCGCGCCGAGGAGGCACGGACCCGACAGGCAGGGTCTCCCTGCGCCGTTGTGCGTACGCCTCGGTGGAGGTGTCGCTCTCGGGCGGAATCGTCAGTGCGCGACGACCGGCTCTGCGGCTTCGTCCGTCACAGGCGGGCGGTCGGCGAGCAGCGCCGCCGTCGACGAGCGCGTGCGGAACAATGCTCCCGCAACGACGGCACCGAGGGCGAAGATCCCGGCGGCCCACCAGTACACCGTGGAGTAACTCGCCACCGCGGCGCTCGCGACGACGTCGGGGGTGGCGGGGGAGTGGGCGGTGATGTAGTCGGTCGCGGCTGCGGCGGCGATCGTGTTCAACATCGCCGTTCCGATCGAGCCGCCGACCTGCTGGCTCGTGTTCACCAACGCGGATGCGACGCCCGCGAAGTGCCGGTCGACCCCGAGCGTGGCGGTCTGCATCGAGCCGGGCATGATCGTGCCCATCGCCGTTCCCATGACCACGAGTGCCGGCAGCACGTTCGCGACGTACGAGCTGTCCAGGTCGAGGCGCGTGAGGAGCAGCATCCCCAGCACACCGAGCGTCATTCCGGCCGTCACCATGATCTTCGGACCGAAGCGGGGGAGGAGGAGGTTGGTCGACAGCTGCGCGGCGAGGACGAGCATGACGATCATCGGCAGGAACGCCAACCCCGTCTGGATCGGGCTGAAGGCGAGGGACACCTGCAAGAAGTAGGTCACGAAAAGGAAGATGCCGAACATCCCGGCACCGGCCACCAGGATGGAGATGTAGGCCGCCGCCCGGTTGCGGTCGCGCAGCACCTGCAGGGGGAGAAGGGGATGGGCTGCCCGACTCTGCCAGGCGACGAAGCCGGCGAGCAGGACTCCGGCGGCGATGAGGGTGCCCCAGGCCAGCGGCGAGTCCCATCCGTCGGTCTCCGCATTCGCGAAGCCGAACACCACACCGAACAGACCCGCCGAGACCAGGAGCGTGCCCGGGACGTCGAGCCGGGGTCGCGGCCCGTGACGTTCGATGCGCGGAACGAAGAGGAGCACTCCGATGACGGCCACGACGGCGATCACGACGTTGATGTAGAGGTTCCAGCGCCAGTCGAGCTTCTCGGTCAGCACCCCGCCGAGCAGGAGGCCGACAGCGCCTCCGGCACCGGCGATCGCCCCGAACACGCCGAATGCGCGGGCGCGCTCTTTCGGAACAGTGAAGGTCGTCGTCAGGACCGCAAGGGCGGTCGGGGCGAGGAGAGCCCCGAAGGCACCCTGAAGGGCGCGAGCGGCGACCAGGGTCGTGAAGTCGGGTGCCGCGCCCGCCCACGCCGACGCGACGGCGAAACCGATCAGGCCGATGACGAAGGTGAGCTTACGTCCGATCAGGTCGGAGAGCCGGCCGCCGAGGAGCAGCAGGCTGCCGAAGGCGAGGGAGTAGGCCGTGATGACCCACTGCCGGTCACCGTTCGAGAAACCGAGGTCGGCTTGAGCGGCGGGCAGGGCGATGTTCACGATGGTCGCATCGAGCACGACCATGAGTTGGGCGAGGCCGACGATGACGAGCGTCAGCCAGCGGCGGCGTGAGGGCGGCGCCGGGGTCGATGAGGAAGTCATGGCCGCCACCTTATACGGAACGAAGCAGTTCCGGAAACAAACAGTTCCACAATCTTTTCGCTGCGCGTAGACTGGGGACTCCGGCATCACCGCCGTGACAGAGGAAGAGGTGGTCAGCTGCGATGACGCCGCTGGATCTCGTCGACGCAGACGCCGTCGACGCCGCTCCCGAGCAGTCCGGTCCCGGTCGCAAGCGCGATCGATCGCGGGATGCCGACATTCTCGGTGCCGCCCTGGACGTTCTCTCCGAGGAGGGCTACGACGGCATGACGATCGACATGGTCGCCGCCCGAGCGCGAGCGGGGAAGGCCACCGTCTATCGGCGCTGGGCGTCGAAGGGCGAGCTGGTGCTGGATGCTGTCGCGTGCATGAAGCGCGACGATTTGCGCCACCAGCAGCTCCCCGACACGGGCACCCTGCGCGGCGATCTCGTGGCGATGGTCAAGCCCCTCTCCATCGAAGAGGGAGAGAAGAAGCTCCAGGTCATGGCCGGTATCGTCTCGATGCTCTCGCGCTCGCCCGAGCTCGCCGAGGCCGCACAAGCAGCACTGGTCACTCCGCGACTGGAGCTCAACAAGACGCTCATCCGACGGGCGGTCGAGCGTGGCGAGGTCGCGGCCGACCGTGACATCGACATGATCGCCTCCGTCGGATCCGCGATGATCTGCTATCGAACCCTGATGCTGCGGAAGCCCATCACCCCCGACTACGTGATCTCGGTGATCGACGATGTCATCCTGCCTGCCCTGGGAGTGATCCCCTCGGCGTGAGGGTGCCGGGCAACGGCGTCACCGTGACGCGCCATCGGCCGTGACCATGACGCGAAGATCGTTTCGACCCTCGACCTCTCGGTTGGGGAGGGGCGATCTCGTTCAGGCCCCCTGAAACGACCGCAGCTGCGCGAGCAGACTCGGTCCGTTTGTGTCGAACCGCCGGCCGCCCAGCACGACACCCGCGGCGAGGACCGCGGCGCCCAAGACGGGACCGATCCCGAACGCGATCCAGCCGGCGACGCTCGATCCGGCGAAGGTGGCGATCACCGCCGGGATGACCGTGGGTAGGCCGAGGACCGCGACGAGAACCCAGCACGCGAAGAACGCCAGGAACATCGAGAACGACGAGCCGGGAACGCGCTTGAAGGGGGAGTCGCCGGGTGCCGGTGTCGGCACGACGAGGAACGCGGAGCTGACCGCGCTGACGCCGAAGCCGATGAGCGTGAGGCCGAGGGAGGCTCCGAGCACGGGGGGAAGCAGCTCCCACCGCCCGGAGATCGCGACCGTCACCACATCGGCGATCACCACGAGAGGCACAGCGATGCTGGCGACGCCGAGGGTGCGACCGAGCCGGTCGGCACGCCCGCGGATCCCCGTCTGCAGCACGGTCGCGAAAGCGGTGCCGTCGTACGAGATGTCGGAGTACGGCAGCACTCCCGCGAAGAACCCCACGAGCAACCCCGACAGGGCGAAGAACGGACCCGTGGCGTCTCCTTGCGAGTAGAGGAGCACGATGATCGGTGCGAACGGGATCAGCAAGAGCTGCCGCAGATAGCGCATGTCGCGCGTCCACGAGGTCAGCGACCGCGCCCAGGTCGCGCCCACCGGGGTCGACGGCATGATGCCGAACCAGCCGAGCGACCCCGTCGTGCGTCGCGCCGTCGACCGGGTGGGAGGGGCGATGACGGAGGCCGACAGGTTACGGAACCACAGCACCCACAGAACGGCGAGGGTCGCGAGAGCGATGAGGAACTTCAGGATCGCGGTCAGCCAGGACCCGGTCGCCAGGTCGCCCGGGACAGCCCACGCCGCGCCCACCGGCGTCCACGAGATCGCGGTGACGAACGACGTGAGTTGGAGGCCTTGCTCGGTGGCGGATTGCACCGCGTTCATGATGCCGATCAGCAGCGGGCTGGCGAAGATGACGAGGGCGAACGCGACGAGACCGACGAGTTCTCGCGTGCGGCGTCCTCCGCCCATGCCCGAGGCCAGAGCCGCGACCGTGCGCGAGGCGACGACGCAGATGAGCACCCCGATCGGCACGCAGACGATCGCCGCGATGGCGGACACCGGCTCGTGCACCCACACGAGGAAGGTGAGCAGGCTCGCCAGCACCGTGGCTATGCCGCCGACACCGGTGAGTCCTCCCGCGGTGATCGCAATCATCATCTGCGCCGTGGTCATCGGGAACGGAGCGAGTTTCGCCGGGTCGAGGGTCTCGTCGACGCCCGTGGCGAAGATCGGACCGAGCACCCACCCCAGCACGAGCACGGCCCCGGCGGCCGTCACGATCGCTCGGGCGACGTCGAAGCCGAGAGTGCCCGCGAAGAACAGGCCGACGGCCGCGAACAGCAGCATCCACAGCGCGCCGATCACGCCGAAGATGAACCCGACCAACTGCATGGGACTGCGGGCGAGACTGTTGCCCAGGACGCGGAACCTGATCTTCAGGACTGTCGCAACCACTGCGGCCCCTCCGCGTGGTGGCGACCGCCGACGAGCTCGACGAAACGGTCCTGCAGCGTCTGGGCGCCGCGTACCTCGTCGACGGTCCCGGATGCCAGAAGGCGGCCCTGCGCGATGACCGCGACGTGATCGCACATGCGCTGCACGAGATCCATCGAGTGGCTCGACACGATGACCGTGCCTCCCGAGGCGGTGTACCCCCGGAGGATGTCCTCGATGTTGGCCGCCGACACGGGGTCGACGGATTCGAACGGCTCGTCGAGCACGAGCAGACGGGGAGCGTGCACCAGCGCGCACGCGAGCGCGATCTTCTTCGTCATACCCGCGGAGTAGTCCACCACGGGCGTGCCGGCGGCTTCCGTGAGGTCCATGATCGCGATCAGGTCGGCGGTGCGCGCAGCGACCTCGTCGCGCGGGAGACCGAACATCATGCCGGTGTAGGTCACGAGCTGTTCGCCGGTGAGGCGATCGAACAGCCGGACGCCGTCGGCGAGGTTGCCGATGAGCTTCTTCGCCTCGACGGGCTGCGCCCAGACGTCGACGCCGTGGATGCGCACGGTCCCGGCATCCGGTCGAAGAAGTCCCGTCGCCATCGACAGCGTCGTCGTCTTGCCGGCGCCGTTCGGGCCGACCAAACCGTAGAACGATCCGGCCGGCACACGCAGGTCGAGACCCGCGACGGCCGTCTTCTCGCCGAAGCGCTTCACCAGACCGGTGATGTCCATCGCGGGAAGCGAATCGGTCGCTGCCGGGGGAACCACCCCGTCGGGCAGGGCGGACGGTGGCGGCGCGGCGTGCGAGGGGTCGGTCACCCCACGAACCTATCCCGCCGGCCGTCGGCCCGCGAGACCCGCGTGTCGTGGCACGAGTCGGGCGTCACGCGCTGCGGCGCCGAGGCAGCATCACGCCGCGCCGGACGGCGGCGACCGTCATGGCGATGCCCGCGAGCAGGGCGACGACGAGGAACGGCAGGGACCCCTCGCCGCCCACGGCCCCGCCGGTGAGCACGTCGGGCCCCACCATGTCGGCCCGGAGGAGTCCTTGCCCGGTGTCGTTGCCCGACACGTGCAGGCCGAACAGCGCGCCCTGCGCGGCGTTGAGCCCGAGGTGCAGAGCGATCGGCAGCCACAACCGCCGAGTCAGGAACCACGCCATGTTGATGACGAGGCTCGCGGACACGAGGACGAACACCGCAGCCACGGGGCCTGCGGGGGAGCTGAAAGAGTGCACCAATGCGAAGACCACGCTGACGATCGCAAGTGCTCCCCACGAGCCCATCCAGTCGTCGAGGATGCGCAGGATGATGCCGCGGAAGAAGATCTCCTCCATCACCGCCGGCCCCAGACCGAACATGAGCCCGGTCAGGACGCCCCACCCGAGCTGCACGTCCACGACCCGGTAGACCGTGAGCGCGGCGAGGATCGCGACCGCGGCCGCGACGATGCCGACGCCGATGATCAGTCCCCACGCGATCTCCCGACCGGCGCCGGGGGCGGAGAACTCCACGACTCGACGTCCGGACACGAACCGGACGATCGCGAAAAAACCGAGGACGCTGACCACCGCGCCGAGAAGGAAGCCGACGGGCGCGGCGGGCCCGGGCGCGGAGAGGATCTCTCCGACCGTCGCGCTGCCCTCGCCGTCGCTGGTCAGCCCGAACACGAGCACGGCGCCGAGCGTCAGGGCGACCTGCGAGACGGCATAGAGCACGACCCCGAGGACGAGCTGCAGCACGCGACGTCTTTCGGGGCGTCGTGTGCTTTCGAAGGCGGCGATGGGGGCGAGTGACGTCGACGACACGGGTCTCCTTGCGACGAACGGGCAGCCCGAACGTAGTGCGACCGCGCGCCGCTCCCGGGGCGCTCACCCCGGCCTTCACCCCATCAGTAGCGGATCGCGTCGATGACCTTCACACGAACGGCGACGAGGGCTGGCAGCAGACCCGCGAGAGCCCCCACGGCCGTGGCGGCGATGAGCCCGGTGACCGCGGCATCCACCGGGAAGGGGGGAAAGTCGCTCACCATGCCCTGCCCGACGAGGTCACGGGTCGCCGGGGACTGGACGAGCAGGATCGCCGCCACGACCCCCACGGCACCGGCCACGACCGTCGCGACCACGCTCTCCATCATCACCGCGAAGAACACGCGGCTCGCCGTCGCGCCGAAGCTGCGACGGATGCCGATCTCCCGCACCCGCTGCTTCACCGTGACGAGGGCGATGTTGACCAGCCCGAGCGCCCCCAGCAGCAACACGAGGACGGCGATGCCGATCACGACGAGCTTGGTCACAAGGAACGGGTCGTCACCGTACTGCGCCCAGTCCTGGCGCGAGACGTTGACCTCGGTCCCCTCGCCGAGCGCGCCTTTCAGGTCGCGCGTGACCGCGGATGTGAGGGCGTCGGCGAGCTCGGGAGGCACCCACATCTCGTATTGGCTCTGCGGGGCGCCCCCGCCGCTGTAGGGATCCGCCTCCGCGGCAGCCGATCCGCGCTCTCCGGCGGTGGCTTTCTGCAGAGCCGCGGCGTGACGGGCCAGCATGAACATCGAGGGCTCGGTCTCCCACGTGCTGGCCGGGGTCACGCCGACGACGACGGCGAGCGTGCCGCCGGCCGGGATCCCGGATGCCGCCCCCGGGACGCCATCGCCGCCCAGGGCGACGACGGGATGTGTCTCGAGTGGTGGCCGTCCCATCCGGTCCCAGAAGACCTCGTTGACCACCAGGCGGGGTGCGAGCTGCTCCTCGTCGGTCGGCGAGAACCACGAGCCTTCGACGAGCCGGACGCGGTGCATCTCGCCGAACGGTTGGTCGACGGCCTGGGTTCCGACCTGCGCCGAGCCCGTCGCGAAGGGGACGAGTTGCACCGACCCCTGCACGCGGGAGGCATAGGAGATGTCGTACCGGTCGAGGATCTCCGACCAGGCCGCATCCATCTGCTCGGGGTCGATCGTCCCGTTCAGGCGGAAGGCGGAGACGTACAGGGTCGCAGGACGACCCCCCTGGCGTTCGCTGAGTTCCTGGTTGGCCTGCTGCACGATCGCCCCGAGGGCGACGACGGTCGTGAGCGAGCACACGGCGACGGCGACGCCGATGAGCGACAGCAGCACGCGGGTGCGGTGCACGCGCACCTCTTGCCAGGCTTCGAGAAGCGACCCGACGAAGCTCGTCAGCGCGCGCATCACGCCTCCGCCCGGTCGGTCGTCTCGGAGGAGAACAGCTCGAGCACGTCGGGATCGTCGGCGATCTCTTCGCCGGGCGAGGGGTCCGGTGCCATCTCGCGGATCTCCCGGCGGGTCTGCGGTTCGAAGGCCGGATCGTCGACGGGCGTCAGGATGCCGCGATCCAACCGGAAGTGTCGACGCGCGCGCCGCGCGATCATCGGGTCGTGCGTGATGATCACCTGCGCGGCCCCGGTACGCTCGGCGACCTCGTCGATCAGCTCCATGACGCTCTGTCCGGTGTCGAGGTCGAGCGCTCCGGTCGGCTCGTCGGCGAGGATGAGGCGCGGCCCGCGCACCAGTGAGCGGGCGATGGCGACGCGCTGCTGCTCACCGCCCGACAGGCGATCGGGCATGCTGTTCAGCCGATGCCCGAGCCCCACCAGGTCGAGCATCTCGGCGGCGATCCTCTTGCGCTGCCAGAATGTGCGCCCCGACGAGTACAGCAGCGGCATCGTGACGTTTTCGAGCGCGGTGCGCCCACCCAGGAGATTGAACTGCTGGAACACGAAGCCGATCGAGGACCCACGGAGGCGGTCGCGCCGCGCCCCGGAGTAGCTCTTGACCGGACGATCGTCGAAGGTGATCACACCGCTCGTGGGGAGATCGAGCAGTCCCAGCAGGTTGAGAAGTGTCGACTTGCCCGATCCCGAGCGGCCCACGATCGACACGTGGTCGCCCGGCTCGATCGTCAGGTTCACGCCCGACAGGATCGTGAGCGCGGGCTGGTCCGGAGGGATGACCGTGCGTGTGACGTCTTCGAGCTGCAGCAGGCTCACGACGCCGGTACCGCGTCGCAGAACATCGTGCCGTCGGGGAACGTGGTGCAGTTCTCTCCCGTCCCCGTCCCCGCCATGGCGCCCGGAGCGAACTCCAGGACCTCGTCTCCCTCGTTCAGCCCCTGGGTGATCTCCACCTGGGTGCCATCCGTGAGCCCGAGAGCGACGGGACGCTCCTCGGTCGCTCCGTCGGCGGTCGACACCCACACGGTGCCGCTCTGTGCCGCGCCGCGTACCGCGGTGGTGGGGACGACGAGCACGTTCTCCGCTTTACCGCCGGCGATGGTCAGCTCGGCGGCGAGGCCGGCGAACACGGTGACCTCGCCCGGGACGGCGCAGGTCACGGTCGTCCCCGAGCCGCCGCCCGTCGATGACCCGCCACCCGCGCTCGAGCCGCCGGTTTCGCCGTCGCCCGTGCTCCCAGCGAGCGGGGTGACGAGGCGCAGATTCGTGCACGTGAACGGGGCGGGTCCTCCGGTGATCGCGACCGTCGCGTCCGTCGGACGGTTCAGCAGACGGTATTGCTGCGCGGCCTCGAGGGTTCCCGTCACCGAGAAGCTCGGCGGAGCGACATTGCCCGCCGCCATCCCGACCGTGACCTCCTGGCCCTCGATGACCGCGAGCGAGCTGAGGGTTCCGCCCGCGGGGGCGGTGACGTCTTCGTAGCGGAAGATCGCGGGCTTCGGTTTGCCCTCCTCGTCGACGCTGTCGGAGGGATCGCGTTCGATCGGCACCTTCACGTTGAAGATGACATCGCCTTGATTCACCCCTGACCCCTGGGCGATGAAGATCTTGTTCACGGTGCCCCCGGCGGTCGACTTCACAGCGACGGCGGGGTCGGATGCCACCGTGGCGGTGACCACCACGTCGTTGGTGATGGTGCCGAGTGCGGCGGCGACCCGTGGCTCCACGATCGCCCCCGTGGGCAGAGCCGGAGAATCGTCGACCGGGCGGTCGGGAAAGAACGCCAGCTTGATGAGAGCGGCCGCGACCAGCGCGACGAGCAGTAGACGCAGGATCGGAAAACCCAGGTGCGTGCGATCCCCATGAAACCCCCCGGAGCGGTGATCGTCAGTGACAAACGCTTCTCACCCTAGAGGGAAGGACATATCGCGCACATATCGCGAAGCTTGACACGGTGGGCGGGGTCGGCCCGCACACCGACAGTGTCAGAAAGTGCCGCCCGGATAAACACCGTCGGGAAGAGTGAAGCAGGGGGATGCGGAGCTGATCCGGACCGTCCCGGGGGTGACGTCCTCGGCGATGATGTAGTTCTCGGTGCGATCCGGTGCGACGAGCTGCACCTCGTACTTGCCGGCGATGTTGCTGCGGGTGCGGACGTCGTACTCGCCGCCGGCGAATTGCGGCTCCAGGGCCCTCACGACCTCGTCGGCGTCGACCCCGTCGCGCAGGGTCACCGTGGTCGATCCGTTCCAGGAGTGGCCCCCGTCGCCGCAGGAGATGAGTGTGCCCTCCGGCAGCTGGGCGACACTGGCGACCTCGTCGGCGGGAATGCGTCCGGCGATCTCCGTCTCGGTCGCCTGCGTCGCTGCCTTCGCGTCCTGCCAGGTCATGTCGGCCACGGGCGTCTCCTCTTGCGTCGGTTGCTGTGCGGGTTCCTGCGGTGTCGTACATCCCGAGAGGGTCACGGCCAGGGCGATGACCGTGGCCATCCAGAGCTTCTTCCGCTTCACTGCGCGACCAACGTTCTCAGATCTTCCAGGGCTTGCTTGTTGTCGTCGTTGTTCGAGGCGATGAGGTTGTGATTGTCCATCAGGATTCCCCACTCGTCGCCGTCCACGAACCGACCGTCGAGCTCCGCGTCGTCGGGGCCCACATAGAAGGGGCCGTGCGCGAAGGCGTCGTTGCTGCGCGGGTTCTTCCCGTCCCAGACCACACCCTTGGACTGGGCGTGCATCAAAATGTCGTGGTACGACAGATCCGTGTAGGTCGTCTCGTCCCGCGCCTCCCACTCGGGCAGCATCCCCGCGCCGGCGAGCGAGATCACCTGGTCGTACTCGGATCCCGCCACCTCGGAACTGGTGAGATTCGCCACACCCCAGCTGTGGCCGATCCCGATCTGCTCGACTCCGCTCAGCGAGGGGTCCGAACGCATGCCTTCCTCGAACTGCGCCAGTTGTCGGCCCGCGTCGCGCGCGTCATCCTTGTCGTTCGCCTCGAGGATGCGCCAGATGTCGGGGTCTTTCGCGTTGTTCTGCTCGCCGGGGAATGTGCCGTCCTTGTAGACGAAGGCGACGGTCCCCGGCACCTGGGCCGTCAGATACTGCGCGATCTGCTGCACACCACCGGTGTAGAACGAATTCATTCCGGTGAAGGTCCCGGGGACGTAGGTGATCGCCCGCGTGGTGTCGGGTCCCGGAGTGCCGATCATCTCCACGATGCGCGACTGGTCGCGGTCGTAGAGATAGAGCTGAACGTCACCCGTCTGCACGCTCGTGAGGTACGCGATCTCGTTGCGGATCGCCTCCGCGCGCGACTGCTCGTCTTCGTCGTCGCTGTTCTCGAGGGCTGCGAGTTCGATCTCGGCGGCGCGCAGAAGCCCGGGAACGCGGTATTTGTTCGCCTCGACGCGGACGAGCGCGGGGAGTCCGTCGAGGCTGCCCAGCACATCGGCCCACTGTCGGACGAAAGCACCGGTGTCGGCGGAGGGACTCTGCGCGAGCACGGCCCAGGCGATGGCGACCTGTTCGGTCGTGAGCGTCCCGCTGAGCAGGAGGTCCTGCGTGGACTGGGGGAACGCGGCGGAAGTGGCCAGCGCCACGTCGAGATCGCTCAGCGTGCCCGATCCCGCGCGGTCGAACGCATCGGCGATCCCCCCGATCCACGCGGCGTCCGTCGTGTTCTCGTCGAGGAGACGCTGCCACCCGTCCAGCAGTGTCGCCCGATCGACCGGGACCCACGAGCAGGATGCCGTGAAACCCGTCCACGCGGTACGTACCGCACTGAGGTGCTCGCCGAGCGCGGCGTCGAGCGGAGCGACGGTCGACACGAAGGACCTCAGGCGGTCCGGGTCGGCCGAGGTGCGGCCGCCCCCGATGCAGTCGGATACCGCCCGAGAACGCTCCCGGGCGAGAAAGGACGCCGAGACGCTCGGCGGGGACACGGGGTAGTCCGAGGGCCGCGGGTCGTACCAGGTCGCGACCAGCACGTTGGTGGGGGCCAGCGCGCCCTGCTGTTGCCGCTGGGCGTCGCGCGCGGTCCACGCGGCCAGGTTCTCCAGCCGTTCGCGTTCGTCCGCTGCACGGCGCGCGGCGTCGCCGACCTGGGCGGAAAGGTCCTCGAGCGCCCGGGCCAGCATGCCCCGGTCTTCGGCCTCGACGACGGACCCGGCGGCGAAGGCCCGCGCGTAGGCTCCCTCGAACTCATCGAGGGTGTGCGACACGATGCCGTGGCGGCCGTAGCCCTGACCGCGGACGACGTCCGCGGCGGTGTCGGCGGCCGAGATCAGCGCCTGCGCCGCCGCGTCGTCGAAGGGAATCGTCACGGTCCGAGAGCCTACTGAGAGGTCGGAAACGGGTCGAGGGGTTGCGGTGAACCCGTCCGATACGGCATCCGCTCTCGCGGGCTCTTCCGACGGATGCCGGGACCCACGCCGTCTCGTGGGCGGCAGGGTCCCGGCGTCCGGGGTCGATCACTCCATGGGCGGAGCGACGACGCGCGGCGCGGTCGGGTCGAGCGGTGCGCCCGTCGCCAGGCGGGCATGAGTGCGCGAGTACGCGAAGTAGATCGCGAAGCCCAGTGCCAACCAGATGAGGAACCGCAGCCAGGTCTCGACCGAGAGGTTGAGCATGAGGTACGTGCAGATCGCGGCCGACACGATCGGCAGCACCGGGCTCAGCGGGACGCGGAAGCCGCGTTTGAGGTCAGGACGCTTGCGGCGCAGGACCACGACGCCGATCGACACGAGCACGAACGCGGAGAGCGTGCCGATGTTGACCATCTCTTCCAGGACGCCGACGGGTGTGAGACCCGCGACGAGGGCGACGATCACCGTCACGACGATCGAGATCACCCACGGGGTGCGGAAGCGGGGGTGCACCTTGGCCAGGCTCCCAGGCAGCAGACGATCGCGCGACATCGCGAAGATGATGCGCGTGGCGCCGATGAGCAGCGTGAGCACGACGGTGGTGAGACCGGCGACGGCGCCGGCGGCGATGACGGTGGCCATCCACGTCTGCCCCCGCGTCGCGAAGGCCTCGGCCAGTGCGGCCTTCGGGTTCAGCTCATCGAAGGGCACCATTCCGGTCACGACCACGGCGACGGCGCAGTAGAGGACCGTGCAGATCACGAGCGACGCGATGATGCCGATCGGAAGGTCCCGTTGCGGGTTCTTGGTCTCCTCGGCCGTGGTGGCGACGACGTCGAAGCCGATGTACGCGAAGAACACCAGCGCAGCGCCCGCGAGGATTCCTCCGACACCGAAGGTCGCCGGCTCCACTCCGGAGAGGAACTGCAGCAGGGGCTGCGTCCATCCGGATGCCGCTTCCGTGGGAGCGGACGGCGGGACGAAGGGGTCGTAGTTGGCGGGATTGATGAACAGGATGCCGGCGACGATCACGAACAGGACGATGAAGAGCTTCACCGCGACGAGCACCAGGTTCACCCGCAGCGATTCCTTGATGCCGACGGTCATCAGGCCGCCGAGAACGAGGACGAGCAGGATTGCGGGCACGTCCACCACACCGCCGGAACGGATCGCCTCGGGAAGGATGATCCCCAGCTGCTCGAGGAACGTGCTGAGGTAGGCGCTCCATCCTTGGGCGACGACGCTCGCACCGAGGAACATCTCCAGGATCAGATCCCACCCGATGATCCAGGCGAACAATTCGCCGAGAGAGGCATAGGAAAAGGTGTAGGCCGACCCGGAGACGGGCACCGTCGAGGCGAACTCCGCGTAACACATGGCGGCGAGGCCACATGCGATCGCGGCGATGACGAAGCTCATCACCACGGCGGGACCGGCGACATCGTGCGCGGCGCGCCCCGTCAGGGTGAAGATGCCGGCGCCGATCACGACGCCGACTCCGAAGACGGTGAGGTCGACGGCAGTGAGGGATTTCTTGAGACGGAACTCCGGCTCATCGGTGTCGGCGATGGACTGCTCCACCGACTTCGTGCGGAATAGGCTCACGCGCAACCCTCTCTGTCGGGGCGTCCTCCGAGCGGACGCCACGGGGAGGATAGCGCTTCTCGATGCGCGTGCCTATCGCCCGTCGAGGCATGACGAGAGGGTGTATCGGAAGAACGCAATGCACATCGGCATTCCTTACAGGTGTAATGTTTTACGCATCATGGCTATCAAGCACATCACTCATCTTGTTGACGATCTCGACGGCTCGGTTCTCGAGGAAGGTGAAGGAAAGCAGATCACCTTCTCGGTCGAAGGCCGTGCGTACGAAATTGATTTGTCGAACCGTAATGCCGATAAGTTCTACAACGCCGTCGCCCCGTTCGTCGATGCCGCGCGGTCGGTGTCGCGCCCGGCGACGAACTCCCGCCGCCCTCGCGCGACCCGCCGTGACAGCGATGTGGACCTCGGTGCCGTCCGCGAGTGGGCCCGCGCCAACGGGCACACCGTGAGTGATCGAGGTCGCGTTCCCGCGACGGTCCTCGAGGCGTATTCCGCCGCGCAGTCCTGATCGTGGCGGTGGCCGACCGCCCTCTCGCCGTTCACCCGGGTGCCGTCACGCAGTTCGCTGTTCTCGACGCGCTTCTCGGGGGAATGTATTCGACCGGCATCGCTGTTCGTGATGCTCGTGCTTTCGGCGATACCGGTATCGGATGCTGTGAAGGCCTCGGCGGAGAAGTGGTCGTCGTCGACGGGGAGTTCTTCGAATGCACGGCTGACGGCCCTCCCCGCCGGATGCAGGACGATGAGGGTCTGCCGTTCGTCGACCTGTGTCCCTTCGGCGAACCTGCTGCCCAGGCGGTGGCAGATCTCGACGGAACCGCGCTGGACGCGGTCATCGCGAGCTCCCTGGTCAGCCGCAATCTGTTCCACGCCATCCGACTGGATGGAATCGTCTCGCGGGTACGCACCCGGGTGACGCGTCGGCAGGAACCGCCCTTCCGCCCGCTCGCGGAGGTCGCGGCGGAACAGATCGAAACGGTCTCGCACGACGTGCGTGGGGCGATCGTCGGTTTCTGGATGCCGCGCATCTACCAGGGCGTCACGGTCGCGGGGCTTCATCTGCATTTTCTCAGCGACGATCGACGCATCGGCGGACACGTTCTCGAAATCGACGTGCAGGACGCTGTCCTGCGCGTGTCACCATATGCACGCTTCGCCCTCCAGCTGCCTTTGGATGACGAATTCCTCGGGCGTGAACTCACCCACGACGAAGACCGCCGCATCGCGTCCATTGAGGGCGGAGCGTCCGTTTCGGAGAACGACCGGAAGCGGTGAACTCGACGGGTTAGTCGAGGGGTGAAATTCCTTTGTTTTGCATCCTGGCCAGAGAACGACCCTCTTAGGATCGGCGCATGGCCAAGAAGCACATCACGCAGTTGATCGACGATCTGGACGGTTCCGTCCTCGAAGACGGAGCGACCATCAATTTCTCGATTGAGGGGCGCGCCTATGAGATCGATCTTTCCCAGAAGAATGTGAAGAAGCTGCGAGAAGCAATCGAACCGTTCGCCGCCGCCGCTCGCCCCGTCGGGTCGTTGTCCTCGGGGCGCCGCGCATCTCGTGGCCGCTCGACGTCGACGCGAGACCTCGCCGATGTCCGCTCGTGGGCGGAGAAGAACGGACACGCGATCAACTCGCGAGGTCGCATTTCGACGAACGTTCTCGCCGCGTACGACGCCGCACACTGACCCCGAAGAATCCGGATGCCGCGGCCCGCGGCATCCGGATTCTTTTTTGGAGTCAGACCAGAGCGCTCGACGTAGCGCCGTCTCGGAGGCGCTGCGCGGCGACTCCCTCGGCCGCTGCGAGCGGAGTCACCCCGCGCGACTCGGCTTCATCGAAGATGCTGCGAAGGGTGTCGCCGATCCCGGCCACCCGCGCCATGATCTCGTCGCGCGTTCCGCGTTGCTTCGCCTCGAGGTCGAGGTAGATCACGCCGCCGGCGTTGACGACGAAATCGGGGGCGTAGAGGATTCCGCGGCTCGCCAGCCGTTCGGCACCGGATCGATCGGCGAGGGGGTTGTTCGCCGGTCCGCAGACGGCGCGCGCGTCGAGAGCGTCGATGACCTCGTCGGTGAGCACTCCGCCGATTCCCGCGGGGACGAAGACGTCGCTCGTGACGAGGTGAGCCTCGTGCGGTTCCACCCAGGCGGCGCCCAGATCAGCGGCAAGGGCTTTTTTCGCGGGGTTCACGTCGGTGACGGTCAGGACGGCGCCCTCGACGGAGAGGCGCGTGGCGAGGCGTCCGCCGACCTGGCCGAGTCCCGCGATGGTGATACGTCGACCGGAGACGTCCGCGGCGCCCGTTGCGCGCTCGAGGGTCGCGATGAGGGAGGCGTACACGCCGAGGCTGGTCGGTCCGGCGGGCTCGCCGGATCCGCCGCCGGCTTCGGGCAGTCCCACGACGTGGGCGGTCCGCTCGCTCACGACGAGCATGTCATCGGTGGTCGACCCGACGTCTTCGGCCGTGCGGTACGCCCCGTCGAGGCTCTCGACGACGTCACCGAGATCGAGGAACGCGGCACGGCGACGATCCGCGTCCAGCGTGGTCCCGGGAGCCAGGGCGATGACCGACTTGCCGCCTCCCGCGTCGAGACCGGCGGCGGCGTTCTTAAGGGTCATCGCCGCAGAGAGCCGGAGCGCATCGCCCAGGGCGTCGCTCCAGGTCGGGTAGGTCCACAGGCGAGCACCGCCGAGAGCGGAACCGAGCACCGACGAATGCAGGGCGACGGTGATGACGAGGCCACTGCGGCCTCCCGTCACCACCTCCACACGTTCGTGGGAGAAATCGGGAAGGGGGAGGGCGTGGGTCATCGCGTTCCTTGTCGTCGGCCACCTTGTGGATGGCGCTGAACGGACGCCGCGGCTTTGCGGCATCCACCCTCCATTGTGACGCGCCGCCGCTCCGGGCGCGAGAGCGCCGAGGTCCATCGGGGCGCGGGGCCGGGCCGTCCTGCGGAGAAGAGGGGCGACACGCCGCGCCGGGTCCGCGCTCCGTGCGAGTCGGTGGGGAACTCCGCAGGACGGGGCGGAGGTGCGTCCGGCGCGGCTCTAGGCTGACGGGCATGACCGACGCTCTCCCTACCCGGAGCCGCCTCGTCGCCGCCTCGCTCGAGGCGGCGGGGATCGCCGGCTCGATCATCGTCCTTCCGGATGCCGCATCGACGGCCGCGTTGGCCGCTGCGGCCCTGGAGATCGAGGTGGGGGCGATCGCCAACAGCCTCGTCTTCTGGAGCGACGACGAGCCGCTTCTCGTCATGACCAGCGGCGCGCACCGCGTCGATACGGCGGCTCTCGCCGAGCGGATCGGACGGGGTGGCATCCGTCGAGCGACGCCCGAGCAGGTCCTCGCGGCGACCGGTCAACCGATCGGGGGCGTCGCGCCCACCGGACACCCGGCACCGTTGACGACGATCGTCGACGAGGCGCTGGCCGCGTTCCCGGAGATCTGGGCCGCGGGCGGGACGCCGCACACGGTGTTCCCGCTGACGTTCGACGAGCTCGTGCGCCTGACGGGCGGAACGGTCGCCAAGGTCGACTGAGCCGGGGCGCGACGGCCGGCCCCTCCCGGCCCGTCGAGTGTCCAGGACACCCGGGCGCGTCGCGAGAACGTCCGGGTGTCCTGGACACTCAGGCCGTGCCGGGGGCTCCGGGCGCGAGCGCAGTCAGGCACACCACCGCGGCGGCCGCCGACCACGCCTGCGGGCGACACGCGGCGGGGTAGGGCGTCGGCACCGAGCTGTGGCTGCGCGGGTCGCCGGCGTGCAGCTCCGGCACGCGGTACGCGAAGCCCTCGGCGGCATCCAGCAATCCCTCCACCACCGCGCGCGCGTCGTCGCGCAGGCCGGCGCGGAGCATGCCGTGCGCGGCGATCGCGGTGTCGTGCACCCAGACGCTGCCGCCGTGGTACGACAGGGGCCAGTAGCCGGCGGCGTCCGTCGACATCGTCCGGACGCCGTACCCGCTCGACATGCTCTCGCCGAGCAGCAATCGCGCGACGTGCGCCTCTTCGTCGGGAGAGAGGATCCCGGTGCCGATCAGGTGTCCGATGTTGCTCGTCAGCGTGTCGACCGGCCTCTTGTCCCGGTCCAGAGCGACGGCGGGGTAACGCCCCTCGGGCGTCTCGACCCAATAGGTCTCGGCGAAACGCGCCTTCAGATCGGCGGCCCATGATCGCCAGAACGCCGCATCGGTGGCATCCGTCCCCTCCCCGAACTGCTCCAGCAGGGCGGCGCCGGCGAGAGCGGCCTCGTAGGCGTAGCCCTGCACCTCGCACAGGGCGATCGGCCCCTCGGCGAGGCGTCCGTCACGCCACTGGATCGAATCGCCCGAGTCCTTCCACCCCTGGTTCGACAGGCCCGTGCCCAGGCGGTCGATGTAGTCGAGGAAGCCGTCGCCGTCGCTGTCGCCGTGGTCACGGATCCAGCCGAGAGCGGCGCGCAACGTCGGCAGCAGGGCGCGGACCTCGCCCTCGGGCATGCCCGCGCGCCACGCGTCGGCGAGCAGGCAGATCCACAGCGGTGTCGAGTCGACGCTGCCGTAGTACTTCGGCGGCAGGACGATCCCCTCGCCGGGAATCTCGAGCGCCGACGCGCGCAGCTCGTGCAGGATCTTGCCCGGCTCCTGCGCCGTCTGGGCATCGTCGTCCGTCGCCTGCAGGCGCGCGAGGACGCGCAGAGTGGATGCCGCGATCTCGTGGTCCAGCGGCAGGGCGAGGCGCGCGGCCCAGATCGAGTCGCGGCCGAACAGCGTGAAGAACCACGGCGCCCCCGCGGCGAAGAACTCGTCGCCCGGGTGCTCGGGGAGCACGAGCCGGAGGGCGTCGAGATCGTCGAGCGCCGTGCGCAGCCAGCGGCCGAGGCGTGGATCGGGTGAGCCCGCGGCGACGGTGGCGGCGTCCCATCGGGGCGGAGCCGTCGCCGCGCCGACCACGAGGGCGTCATCGCGCAGCGTGAGGGTCCACGTCACCTCCGCGCTGCCGAAGGCCGGGACCTCGACCGCCCACGTCGCCGCGAGACCATCGGGACCGGATGCCAGCGCGGCACCGGGGACGACGAGCTCGAGGCCCTGCGCGCCGGCGTCGACCGTCGCGTGGTCGCCGTCGATGGTGACTGTCGCGTCGCGCGCACGCGCGTGCCCGGACTTCACCTCGTGCAGTTGCGCGAATTCGGGAGTGAGCGACAGGCGCACCGTCGCGGAGAGGGGCCGGTCGACGCGCGAACGCAGCGTCCACGTCTCGCTGACGTGCCCGTCGGCGACGCGCCGGTCGCGCAGCAGGCGCACCTTCGGGTCGGGGGTGGTGTCATCGAGACCGCGAAGGAGCCCGCCGAACAGCACACGCGACGCGCCGTCCGGGGCCGTCGAGATCCACTCGATCGGCGAGTCGTCGCACACGGCGGACAGGGAGCTGACGTGACGCACGTCGCCGTGATAGACGCCGTGGACGGGCGCGGCGCCCATGTCGCCGGTGCCGTCGGACCACACCTGAGTGGGCGCGCGCAGCACGATCAGCGCGTCGTTCAGCAGCGGTTGGAGGGGAGGGGTCTGCGTGGTCGTCCCGGCCGGTGAGGTGGTGGGGGCGGTGGTCATTCTTTGACGGCTCCTTCGCTGGCGTTCATGATGCGGCGCTGGAAGATGAAGAACACCACGGCGACGGGGATCGTCATGATGGCCGCGGCCGCGAGCTTGAGGGGGAACTGGCTTCCCTGGCTGAGCTGACCGCTTGCGAGAGAGGCGACGCCCTTGGTCAGGGTGGTGAGTTCGGGGGACTGGGTCGAGATGACGAAGTGGCTGAGTTCGTTCCACGACCCCTGGAACGACAGGATGACGATCGTGATGAGGGCGGGGCGCGCCATCGGCAGCACGACCGACCAGAAGATGCGGAACGTGCCGGCGCCGTCGATGCGGGCCTGCTCTTCGACCGACGGCGGGATCGACTCGAAGAAGTTCTTCATGATGAACACGCCCGCGGCATCCACGAGCAACGGCAGGATCATTCCCGCGTAGGAGTCGTAGATGCCGAGCTGGTTGATCACGAGGAACTTCGGGATCAGCAGCACGACGGTCGGCACGGCCATGACGCCGACGAGGCCGGCGAACACGATGCCGCGACCGCGGAACTGCAGACGAGCCAGCGCGTAGCCGGCGAGCGAGTTGAAGAACACCCGGCCCGCGGTGACGAACACGGTGACCACGACGGAGTTGCCGAACCAGACCGGGAAGTCGGAGGTGAGGAAGAGGCGCTCGTACGCGGCCCACGTGAAGGGCTGCGGCGCGAGCGAGATCGGGTCGGCGGCCGCCCCGGCATCCGTCTTGAACGATGTCGACACCTGGACGAGGAACGGATAGATGTAGATGAGCGCCAGCGCGATGAGCAGCGCGTAGAGGCCGACCTGCCAGCCCAGGGCTCTGCGCGAGAGACGGTGCTTCGCCGGTCGCGCGGGGCCGTCGAAGCGCTGCTCAGCGAGCACGGTCGTCTGCGGGGATGCGGTGGCGGTCATCGCTGCGCTCCCTTCTGCGCGCGGGGGCGGTCGTTCCCGACGCCCGCGGACGCTCCGGTGGTCGGCACCTCGTACTGGCGCAGGCGTCGGCGTGACACCGGCCGGTCGCGGAGGACGAAGCGCTGCAAGATCGTCAGCGCGACGATGATGACGAACAGCACGAAGGCGATCGCCGCCCCCTGACCCCACTGCTGGGAGAGGAACGCCGCGGAGTAGCTCAGGTACGCGGGGGTCAGCGTCGTCTTGCCGGGGCCGCCCTGCGTGCCGGTGTAGATCTGGTCGAACACCTGCCACGTGCCGATCAGTCCGAGGGTCAGCACCGTGAACAGCACGGGCTTGAGCTGCGGGAGGGTCACCCGCCAGAAGCGTTGCCAGCCGTTCGCGCCGTCCATCATCGCGGCCTCCTGCACGTCGCCACCGATGTTCTGCAGCCCCGCGATGAACAGCAGCATGAACGTGCCCGACGTGGTGAACACGGCCATGAGGATGAACGCCGACATCGCCACCGACGGACCGGCGAGCCAGTCCCACCACGAGACGCCGAGCGTCGTGTTGCCGGTCAGGAACGCCGGTCCGCTGGTCACCCCGACCGCCGCGAGCAGATTGTGCACGACGCCGGAAGGATCGCTGAACCAGTTGGGGCCGTTGACGCCGAGCCAGGACAGCACCTCGTTGATCGCGCCGGAGGACGAGAAGAGGAACAGCCACAGCACGGTGATCGCGACGGAGCTCGTGACCGAGGGGAAGTAGAACGCGGTGCGGAAGAATCCGCGCCCGCGGAGGATCGCGCGATTGACGAGGACTGCGAGGAAGAGGGAGAGCGCCGTCTGCAGGGGCACCACCAGGAGGACGTACCAGGCGTTGTTGCGCAAGGCCGTTCCGAAGTCGCGCTCAGCGAGACCCCCACCGGTGGTGACGGCGGCGTAATTGTCGAGGCCGACGAAGCCCACGTTCGACGAGAACGGGCTGCCGCGACCGGTCCAGTCCGAGAAGCTCACCCACAGTGCCATGAGCACGGGGACGAGGAGGAACACGCCCAGGATGACCAGCACGGGGGCGGTGAAGAGCCAACCGGCGGCGGCCTCGCCGCGCCGGATCCCCGAGGACGAGGATCCGGCGCGACGCGGCGCGGTGGTGAGAGCGCTCATGGCTACTTCGTGATGGCCTCGAGGTTGGACTGCGCCGTCGTCAGCAGCGCTTGCGGGTCGCCGGTCTTCAGCGACTCGAGCTGGGCGTTGAAGTCGGTGATGACGTCGGCGGCTCCGGCCATGTTCGGCGGGAACTGGGCGTACTCAGCACCGGCGAGGAACGCGGTCTGGTCGGGGTTGGCCTCGGACCATGCGTCCGCGGCGGACTGGATCGAGGGCATCGGGCCGAACGCGTTCGAGAACGCCAGCTGCTGGTCGGTGCTCGTCAGGTACTCGACGAGGGCACGCGCCTGCTCCTGGTTGCCGCTGTCGGCGGCGAGGCCCCAGCAGTTCGTGAACTGCAGAGTGCCCTTGCCGCCGGGGCCGGCGGGGAGCTCGGCCACCTTGTACTTCACATCGGGGTAGTCGGCCTTCATGGCACCGGTGATCCAGTTGCCCTCGATGACCATCGCGGCCTTCTGTGTGCCAAGGGCCTCGCCGCCCCAGCCGGCGCCGACGTCGGAGGCGAAGGCGAAGCTGCCGTCGTTCAGGTGCGTCTTGACGTAGGTCAGTGCTTCGACGTTCTCGGGGCTGTCGGCGGTCGCTTTCCCATCCGTGACGAGGCCACCGCCCGCTTGCGCCATGAAAGCGCCGACACGCTGATACTCGGCCCCGAACGCCAGGCCGACGCGGCCATCGGTCGTGAGCTTCTGGGCGACGGATGCCAACTGGTCCCACGTCGTGGGGACGTCGGCATCCGTGAGTCCGGCCGCCGTCCACAGATCGGTGTTGATGATCAGCGCGAGGGTGGAGAAGTCCTTCGGCGCGCAGAAGAAGCTGCCTTCGATGGTGAAGTTGTCGACGAGCGAGGGGTAGAAGTCGCTCTTGTTGGAGAGGTCGTCGCCGTACGCGGCGATGGATCCGTTCGCGGCGTAGCCGGCGAGGGCTTCGGGCGCGAGGTAGAAGAGATCCGGCGGAGAACCCGCGGCGAAGCCCTGGGAGAGCTGCTGGGGGAGGTCGTTGGCGATCTGGACCTCGGCCTGCACACCGGACTGTTCGCTCCAGGCGGCGACGGCGTCGGTGACGGCCTTCGTCTCGGCATCACCCGACGAGCCGATCAGGATGCTGAGCTTTCCGCTGCCGGAGGCCTCTCCGTCGCCGGGGGCGTCGGTGAATCCCGACCCGCAGGCCGTGAGCGCCAGGGCGCCGGTGGTCAGGAGGGCGCCGGCTCCCAGCCAGGTACGCGCTCGGCCGAGGGGGGTGTGCCGTGTCATGTGTCTCTCTCCTTCGATGAGGCATGCGACCCCTCCGCATGTGATCGGAGGGTCAGAGTTTGAACGTTCAAACTTTGATGGGACCACGGTACGAAACGGCGGTCCTGCCTGTCAAGCGGTGAGCGCTCGGCTTAGGCTGACTCCCTGGCGGTGTGGGGCCGCCCTGAGCGGGCGGGTTCCGCCACCCCAGCGCCGAACGAGGGAGGTCGCGTGGCCAAAGCGCCCACCGTCGACGACGTCGCGCGCGTCGCCGGCGTCTCCCGGCAGACCGTGTCGAACGTGGTGAACACCCCCGACATCGTCAAAGAGGCCACGCGCCTCCGCGTCGAAGCGGCGATCGCCGAGCTCGGCTACCGCCCGCACGCCGCCGCACGACGGCTCCGCACGCGCCGGAGCTCGACCATCGGCATCCATCTCGACCCCTACGCGGGGGGCATCTCGGGCGTCGTGCTCGACCGCTTCGTGCACGCCCTCACCGAGCGCGCGGGCGAGCGCGACATGCGCGTGCTGCTGTACGCCGCACGGACTCCCGAAGAGGAGATCGCTCGCCTGGGCGACCTGCTCGAAGGCGGAGAGGTGGATGCCGTCGTCGTCACCGGTACCTTCCACGGCGACCCCCGCACGGGGTGGCTGACAGCGCGGAACCTCCCGTTCGTCTCGTTCGGGCGACCCTGGGGAGAGGATGACGTCGAAGAGCCCGCTCACCTCTGGGTCGACGTCGACGGCGCGGCGGGCACCCGCGCCGCCGCCGCGCACGCACGCGCCCGCGGTGGGGGTCGGGTGGCGTTCCTCGGCTGGCCGTCGGGCTCGGGAACCGGGGACGAGCGCGAGCGCGGATGGCGCGAGACCGTCGGCACGGGGCCACGGTGGGTCGTCGAGGAGAACGTCTCGTCGGCGCGGGATGTGGTCGCGACGGGCCTCGCTGCCGACCCGGGGGTCATGGGGATCGTGTGCGCGAGCGACTCCCTTGCGATCGGCGCTCACCTCGCGACCTCGCTCGCGGGGCGCGACGACATCACCATCGTCGGCTTCGACAACACGCCCGCCGCCGAGGCGCTCGGACTCTCAAGCGTCGAGCAGCTGCCCGAGCGCGTGGCATCCGGGGCCCTGGATCTGCTGATGGGCGAGAACGGCACGGTTGTCGCCCCGCGCGCGGCCGTCGCGGGCGGGGCGCACGTGCTCGTGGAGCCGCGCCTCGTCGTGCGCTGACCCCCCGCCCCGCGGGATCGGCTCACGGCCGGGGGTGGCACGGGGGAGCGGGCTCGCGGGTTAGGAGGGGCGGCCGATACGGCGGGCGAGCTCGTGTGCGGCTGCCGTGACGGCCTCGGCAAGAGCCGACACATCGCGCTCGGGGCCCTCCGAGGGCCACGTGATGGCGACCGCGGCCGCGGGCCAGCCCGCGTGATCCAGGACCGCCGCCGAGACCGAGCGGAAGCCCGGGGTGATCTCCCCGTCCTCGCTCGCGAAACCGGCGGCGCGGACCTCGCGGAGCAGGTCGCGCAGTTCGCGCGGAGTCGCGGGACCGGTGCCGTGTCGCTGCGTGAGCGCCGTGGCATCCGGGATCAACGCCCGCACTTGCTCGCGGGGGAGTGCGGCGAGCATCGCCCGCCCCGTCGCGGCCAGGTGAGCCGGGAGCCGTACGCCGACGTCGGTCACGAGCGCGGGGCGGCGCGGCGCGCGTTCCTCGACGATGTAGAGCACATCGCGTCCGGCGAGCACGGCGAGGTGCGCGCTCTCGCCGACGCGATCCGACAGCGCGGCGAGGACCGGCCGCCCGAGCCGCGCGAGGGGCTGCTGACGCGCGTAGCCGCCGCCGAGCTCGAACGCCGCCGTGCCGAGTCCCCAGCGCCGGTCGCCGGGCAGGTGCACGACGTACCCGTGCTGCTCGAGCGTGGCGAGGAGGTGATACGTGCTCGACCGGGGGATGTCGAGCGCCATCGCGATCGTCTGGGCCGCGACCGGCCCGGGCTGGCGCGCGAGGAACGACAGCATCCGCAGCGTCTGGTCGGCGGCGGGAACCTGTGGGCGCGGAATGTCTGGCATGACAGACACAGGATGCCAGATGCCCGTCGTCGCGTGTCGTCGAACGCGATGGAATCGGCGTATGAGCCAGACCGTCACCCTCGGAAACGTCCCCCTCAGCCCGAGCGCCGTGGTCGCGGTCGCCCGACATGATGCCCGGGTGGTCGTCGACACGGATGCGCTCCGGCAGGTCGCGGACACGCGTGCGCTCATCGAGGCGCTCGCCGACGATCCGCAGCCGCACTACGGCATCTCGACCGGCTTCGGGGCTCTGGCGACGACCTTCATCGCCGAGGACCGTCGCGCGCAGCTGCAGGCGAGTCTCATCCGCTCGCACGCGGCGGGCACCGGCGCGGAGGTCGAGCGCGAAGTGGTGCGGGCGCTGATGCTGCTGCGCCTGCAGACCCTCGCCACCGGACGCACCGGCGTTCGTCCTGTCGTCGTGGAGACGTACGCGGCGCTGCTCAACGCCGGCATCACCCCGATCGTCCGGGAGTACGGATCGCTCGGCTGCTCGGGCGACCTGGCGCCGCTGTCGCACGTCGCGCTCGCGGTGATGGGGGAGGGAGAGGTCCGCGACGCCGCGGGCCGGGTACTTCCCGCGGCCGAGGCCCTCGCCGCGTCCGGCATCGACCCCGTCGCCCTCCGTGAGAAAGAGGGGCTCGCCCTCATCAACGGCACCGATGGGATGCTCGGGATGCTGCTGCTCGCTCTCCACGACCTCGAGACGCTGCTGACGACGGCCGATGTCGCCGCCGCCTTGTCGATCGAGTCGCAGCTCGGCACCGACGCCGTGTTCGCCGCCGATCTCATGGCACTGCGCCCCCAGCTCGGACAGGCGGCCTCGGCCGCGAACCTGCGCTCCTTCCTCGCCGGTTCCCCCATCGTGGCGAGTCACCGAGGACCCGAGTGCACGCGTGTCCAGGACGCGTACTCGCTGCGCTGCGCCCCGCAGGTGCACGGCGCGGCGCGCGACACGCTCTCGCACGCCGCGGCGGTGGCGGAGCGTGAGCTCGTCTCGGCCGTCGACAACCCCGTCGTCACGGTCGACGGCCGCGTCGAGTCGAACGGCAACTTCCACGGTGCACCGGTCGCCTACGTCCTCGACTTCCTCGCGATCGCGGTGGCGGACGTGGCCTCGATGTCGGAACGGCGCACCGACCGCGCGCTGGACGTCTCTCGCAGCAACGGCCTCCCGCCGTTCCTCGCCGACGAGGTCGGGGTCGACAGCGGCCTCATGATCGCGCAGTATGCCGCCGCGGGCATCGTGTCGGAGCTGAAGCGCCTCGCCGCCCCCGCATCGGTGGACTCCATCCCCTCGAGCGCGATGCAGGAGGACCACGTCTCGATGGGATGGGCCGCCGCGCGCAAGCTCCGTCGAGCGCTCGACGGACTCGCCCGGGTGCTCGCGATCGAGGTCATGACCGGATGCCGCGCCCTCGACCTGCGTGCCCCGCTCCAGCCCGCCGCGGCCACCGGTGCCGTGCGCGCCCTGGTCCGTACGCGTGTCGCCGGCCCCGGCCGCGACCGGTTCGTCTCGCCCGAGATCGAGGCGGTCACCGAGCTCGTCGCCTCCGGCGACGTTGCGCGGGCGGCGCGGGCCACCGTCTGAGCGGTGCCCCGCGAGGCACGCAGGCGACGAGTCTCGACGGGCTACGGTGCGAGGAGTTCGAACTCGTCGGGCGCCGTGGCATCCACGTCGTCCCACGTGCCGTCGTGCCACGTGAAGATCGCCACGGCGCACGTCACCATTCGCACGTCGCGGTCGGCCAGGCGCGAGACGAGCGCGCTCATGCCGGGGTCGTGGGCGACGACCATGACCTCGTTCGCTCCGGTCTCACGGGCCGCGGAGAGGAGCCCCGCGGGTGCCGCGAGGTAGAGATCAGCACGCTCGGTCACCTCGACCTCGAACTCGGCGGCAAACGCCTCGGCGGTCGTCGCGGCACGCAGGGCGGTGCTCGACAGGAGCACCTCGGGGCGCACGCCGCGACGGCTCACCGTCCGCGCCATGAGCGGGGCGTCGCGTCGCCCCCGGTCGTTCAGGGGCCGGTCGTGATCGTCGAGACCTTCGTCGGCCCAGTCCGACTTCGCGTGCCGCGCCAGCACCAGTTGGATCATCGTTCCTCCGCGTCACGCAGGTGCCGCCGGCCTGGATCGTCGCCGGCATTCCACCGCTGACAACGATATCTGCGGCGTCCGACATCGAGCGGGGGTAGCGCTCCCCGCACGGAGCGTGCTCGGGGTTCAGGCGGCGATGTAGACCCAGGCGGCGCGCCCGCTGGCGAGGATCACCGACGTGCGCCGATACAGCGCCACCTCGTATTCGTCGGCCGCGTCGAGCTCCTCCGGGGTGAGGTCGAGGACGCGTCCGAACACGCGGTCCCGCGGGTCGCCCGTGTGGCGCAGGATCGGATGCGCGTCGAGACCCGAGAGCCCGGCGACGCGGTCGTCGTCGATGTCGGTCCATTCGAGCCGGTAGCCGGCGAGGGCGTCTTCGTCGCTCGACACGTGCCGTCCGAACGTGTCGAGTTGCACGTCGGGCAGCAGCAGGGTGCCGTACGAGAAGAGAGCCTGCCGCCCCGGATCGTCGCTCACGCGCTCAGGCTATCGACCCGTTCGTGTCGCGGGAACGCTCACCCCCAGAAGAGGTGCGCGATCGTGAAGATCGCGAGGCCCGCGAGGGCTCCGACGATCGTGCCGTTGAGTCGGATGTATTGCAGATCGCGGCCGACCATGAGCTCGATCTTCTCGGTGGTCTCCTCGGCATCCCACCGCTCGACCGTGTCGGTGATGATCGAGGCGATGTCGTGCCGGTAGCGCCCGACGATGAACACCGCCGCGTCGATGACCCACCCGTCCACGCGCTGCTGCAGGGCCTCGTCTCGCAGCAGCCGACCGCCGACCTCGGCGAGGGCCGCCGAGGCACGACGACGCAGGGCGCTCTCGGGGTCGGCGAGGGCGGTGAGCAGTCCCGTCTTCGCCGTGTTCCACGCGTCGGCGGCGAGCTGGCGCACGCGCGGGCTGTCGAAGACCGCGGCCTTGGCCTCTTCGAGTCGCACCATCGTCGCCGGGTCGTGCTGAAGGTTGTCGGCCAGGCGCGTGAGATATCCGTCGATGGCGCCGCGCGCCTGGTGGCGGGGGTCGGCGCGCACCGCGTCGACGAAGGTGACGGCTTCGCGGTAGATCGTGTCGTCGACCAGGCGCAGGGCCAGGCTCGGGACCCACGCGGGAAGGCGCTGCGACACGAGTCCCTGGAACACCTCGCGGTTGTTGCCGAGCCACACGGCGATGTTGTCGAACGCGAGGTCGACAGCGCCGTGATGCGCCCCGGAACCGACGACCCGTTCGAGCCAGCCCCCCACGGAGGGGCCCCAGTCGGGGGAGAGCAGGTGCTCGCGGGCGAGGTCTTCGATGAGTCCCTGGACGTCGTCGTCGCTGAGCGCGCGGAGCACACTCGTCGCCAGCGTCGCACCCTCGGCGGCGATCCGGTCGGCGTGAGCGGGATCGGCGAGCCACGCGCCGGCCCGCGCGGCCAAGGACGTCGACTCGAGTTTGGTGCGCACCACGTCGCCCTCGAGGAAGTTCGTCTCGACGAACTCGCCCAGCTGGCGACCGATCTCGTCTTTGCGCCGGGGGATGATCGCCGTGTGGGGGATGGGCAGACCCAGCGGATGCCGGAAGAGGGCCGTCACCGCGAACCAATCGGCCAGGGCGCCGACCATGCCGCCCTCCGCCGCCGCCCGGACGTACTGCAGCCACGTCACGTCGCGCTGGAAGGCGAACGCGATCGCGAAGATCACGGCCATCCCGATCAGCGCGCCGAGCGCGACGCCCTTCATCCGTCGAAGCGCCCGACGGCGTTCCTGGTCGGCGGGGCTCAGCAGCGCGGTGGGGGTGCGTGCCATCACGACGCCACCGGTCCGAGCCACGCCGTGGCGGCTGCCGAGTGCGCGGACTCGAGGTCGGAGGGGTGGAACATGCCCGCTACGACATCGCGGTAGAGCCGGCTCAGCTCGCTGTGCGCGGAGTACGTCGAGCCGCCTCCCACGAGGATCGCGTCGTCGACGACCGCCTTCGCCGTCGTCACGGCACGGTGCTTGACACCCGCGAGAAGCGAGAACCAGCGGCCGCCGTGATCGACGAGCGTGTCGACGTCGGTGCTGAGCGACGCCAACTGCGGGGGCAACGCGTCGTACCCCAGCGCCATGTCGGCGATGCGCCAGCGGATGTCGGGGTCGTTCGCGTAGGTCGTACCGCTCTTCTTGGAGCGACGGGATGCCGCGGTCTCGACGGCGAGGTCGAGCGCACGTCGCGCGATGCCGGTGTACACCGACGCGAGGAGGATCTCGAAGACCGCGAAGATGCCGAACACCAGAGGGTCGGGCTGGGGCCCCGGGGCGAGGCGACGCACCACCCGGTCGGCGGGGGCTTCGGCGCCGTGCAACTCGGTGGTGCGGCTCTGCGTCGCCCGCATGCCGAGGGTGTCCCAGTCGTCGCGCGTGACCACCTGCTCGCTGCGGTCGAGGAACGCGAACACCATGCGCGGGGCGTCGGCCGAGGTGGTGTCGAGTCCGTGCACGCCGAGGTGGTCCCACACGGGCGCGAGCGAGGTGAAGATCTTGGTGCCGGTGAAGCTGTAACCGCCGCCCCCGTCGGGCCGCGCGTCGGTGTCGCTGCCGAAGAGCACGAGGTCGTTGCCCGCCTCGCTGATACCGAAGCCGAACACCTCGCCGGCTGCCGCCCCCCGCTGCACGAAGGCGAGATCGTCGATTCCCCGGTCGCGAAGGACTTTCGCCACGCCGGTCCAGACCAGGTGCATGTTGATCGCGAGAGCCGTTGCCGGAGCCGCCCCGGCAAGACGCTGCTGCAGCACCGAGGCCTCGGCCAGTGAGAGGCCCGCTCCGCCCCGATCGGCCGGGACCAGGATGCCGAGATACCCCGCCGTCCGCAGGTCGTCGAGGTCGTCCTGCGGGAACGTGTTGTCGCGGTCGTGCGTCGCAGCCCGCTCGCGGATGCGCGCGAGCAGGTCGTCGGGCAGGAACCGAGTGGGATCGAACGGGGTGGTCATGGCATCCATTCTCTCGTCGCGGCCCCGGCTGCGGGGCGGCTTCGGCCGCGGGGTCGCGGATGCCCGCAGAATGGATGCCATGATCTCGACCGAGATGGCCCTGGCCCTGCGCGAGGCCGGACTGGTGTGGCATCCCCGATCCGGCGACCGATTCCAGCTCGACGAGCCGGAGTTCGATGCGGACGTCTTCACGGTCAGCGAGATGACGGTCGAGCCGCGCGACTACCCGACGGGGCGCATCCTCGCCTTCAACGGGACGACCGAGTGGGCCCTGGACTCCGTGGCCACGGAGGACGCGCTGTGGTTGCCTTCGGAGTCGCAGCTGCGTGAGATGCTGCGTTCGGCCTTCCGGTCGCTGCGGCGTCTCTCGGACACGTACGAGGTCGAGATCTCCGTGGGCGGCGCGAGCGTCGTGTTCGACCACCCCGAACCGGCCGACGCGTACGCGCTCGCGGTGTTGGAGCTGTTGCGCCGGATCCAGTGAGCGTCGCCGCGTCGGCTCCGGATGCGTTTCCGCGGTCTGCGCGAGCGGCATCGCCGACGGGCGCGCAGACCGCGGCGAGAGACGTCCCGACGGCTCAGGTGATGGTCTCGACCGGCTCCGTGTCGGGGATCGGGGTCGAATCACGGTGCCGGAGGTCGGGGAAGCCTTTGACGAACACCGCCGCCACCGCGAAACCGGCGATGGCGAACGCCGCGGCCGCGACATAGGCGCCCTGGGGGCCGATGCCGTCGACGAGGAAACCGGCGACGGCGGATCCGGCGGCGGCCCCGATCAGCTGACCGGTGCTGATCCAGCCGTAGGCCTCGGCCGTCTCGCTGAAGCGGACGCTCGCGGAGGTCATGGCGAACATCACCGCGAGGGCGGGGGCGATGCCGGCTCCCGCGACGAGCAGGGTGGCGCCCAGCCACCAGGCGTTGAGCGACACGATGGTGAGGGACAGGCCGAGGGCGACGATCGCGAGGCGTCGGGCCATCGCCCACGGGCCGATCGGGATGTGACCGAACGAGAGCCCGCCCGCGAGGCTGCCGACCGCGAAGACGGCGAGGACCAGGCCGGCCTCGAGACCACCGTGGTCGAACGTGGCGACGACTCCGGCCTCGACGGCGGCGCACGCTCCGATGAGAAGGAACCCGGTGGCCGTCGCCAACAGCACCGGGGGCTTGCCGAGCACGCGGCCCAGACCCCGGCGACTGCGGGGAATGCGGACTCGTCCGACCTCGGGGCTGAGGATGAACCACGCGCCCCCGCCGAGCATGATGACCACGACGAGGATGAGGCCGGGCACGGTGCCGACCTGCGTGGCGACCAGGGTGATGAGCACGGGTGCGAGCACCCAGATGATCTCCTGCAGCGAGGCGTCGAGGGAGAAGAGGGGCGTGAGCTGCTTCGAATTGACCATCTTCGGGTAGATGGTGCGCACCGCTGACTGGATCGGCGGCGTCGAGAGGCCCGCGATGAGTCCCAGCGTCATGTACAGGGGCAGCGGCATCTCGATCAGCGCGAGCGTCGCGATGGCGGCCGCGCAGACGAGGAGCGTGACCGTCAGGACGCGGCGCATGCCCCAGATGCCCATCCATCGGCTGGTGACGGGCCCGGAGATGGCCTGGCCGATGCTCGTGGCTGCGAGGACGAGGCCCGCGGCCCCGTAGGAACCGGTGACGTGCTCGATGTGCAGCAGGACGGCGAGGCTCGTCATGCCGTTGGGGAAACGCGCCGTCAGCTGAGCGGCAATGATGCGACCCACACCGGGGGTCTGAAGGAGTTCGCGGTAGCCGGCCACGGCACAACGCTATCTCCCCCCTCCGACATCGACGGAGCGCGTCTCGGGGGTCACCGACGCGACACGCCGCGACACGCCGGAGGCCGAAATCCACCGCCTGTGCAATGTCGGAACCCCCCTCTAGCGTGCGAGCTGTGGATGGATGCCGGTCGACCCGGCGAGATCCGCGTAATGGCGGGCATCGAGTGGGTCCCAAGACCCTTGCAACCTGTGGATGAAATCGTGGACAACCTGTGTTGTATATGGGGAGAGCGGTGGAAAATCACACTCGTGTAACTACTACCCCTTGTGGTTCCACCTGATGTCGGTCCCCATATGTAGTATTGAGGTCCCGGCGAGCCCCGCTCGTGCGGAAGATGAGTTTCCAGGGGAGAAAGAGGACAAAATGGCGATCACGGTCTACACCAAGCCGTCGTGTGTTCAGTGCACGGCCACCTACCGCGCGCTCGACTCGAAGGGCATCGAGTACAACGTGCTCGACCTGTCGGAGGACCCCTCCGCGCTCGAGCAGGTCAAGTCGCTCGGGTACCTGCAGGCTCCCGTCGTCATCACCGACGAGGACCACTGGTCGGGCTTCCGTCCCGACAAGATCGACGAGCTCGCGTCGCGCCTGGCGTGACCCTCCGACAGGCTCACCGACCCCCGTCATGAGCGCTGTCCTGTCGGCGACCACGGCTCCGCTGCTCGTCTACTTCTCGAGCGTGTCGGGAAACACCGCGCGTTTCATCGAGAAGCTGGGCATGCGAGCCCAGCGCATCCCCCTTCGGCCGACCGATTCGCCCCTCGTCATCGACGAACCCTTCGTGCTGGTCACCCCCACCTATGGCGGGGGTGCCGGCCGAGGCGTCGAGAAGGGCGCGGTCCCCAAGCAGGTCATCCGCTTCCTCAACGAGGAGCAGAACCGACGCAACATCCGCGGAGTCATCTCCGCGGGCAACACGAATTTCGGTGAGGCGTTCTGTCTCGCCGGCGACATCATCAGTCGCAAGTGCGCCGTGCCGCACCTGTATCGGCTGGAAGTATTCGGCACGCCCGACGACGTCGAGCGCGTCACCGAAGGATTGGAACGATGGTGGAAGTTGAGCTGACCGACGTGGACTTCAAGACCGAAGCGCGTTTCGAGGGCCTGGATTACCACGCCCTGAACGCGATGCTGAATCTGTACGACGCCGATGGAAAGATCCAGTTCGACGCCGACAAGCGTGCCGCGCGGGAGTACTTCCTGCAGCACGTCAACCAGAACACGGTGTTCTTCCACTCGCTCAAGGAGCGCCTCGACTACCTCGTCGAGAAGGAGTACTACGAGCCCACCGTGCTCGAGAAGTACTCGATGGAGTTCATCCAGGAGCTGAACGACCGCGCCTACGGCGCGAAGTTCCGCTTCGAGACCTTCCTGGGCGCCTTCAAGTACTACACGAGCTACACGCTCAAGACCTTCGACGGCAAGCGCTACCTGGAGCGCTTCGAGGACCGCGTCGTCATGACCGCCCTCGCTCTCGCCGACGGCGACCAGCGTCTCGCCGTGCAGCTCGTCGACGAGATCATCTCGGGTCGGTTCCAGCCCGCGACCCCGACCTTCCTCAACGCGGGCAAGGCGCAGCGCGGTGAGCTCGTGTCGTGCTTCCTCCTGCGTATCGAAGACAACATGGAGTCGATCGCCCGCGGCATCAACTCCGCGCTGCAGCTGTCGAAGCGCGGCGGCGGCGTGGCCCTCCTGCTGTCGAACATCCGCGAAGCGGGTGCGCCGATCAAGCAGATCGAGAACCAGTCGTCGGGCATCATCCCCGTCATGAAGCTCCTCGAAGACAGCTTCAGCTACGCCAACCAGCTGGGGGCGCGTCAGGGCGCCGGCGCCGTGTACCTCAACGCGCACCACCCCGACATCCTGCGCTTCCTCGACACCAAGCGTGAGAACGCCGACGAGAAGATCCGTATCAAGACGCTGTCGCTGGGTGTCGTGATCCCCGACATCACGTTCGAGCTCGCCAAGAACGGCGAAGACATGTACCTCTTCTCGCCGTACGACGTCGAGAAGGTCTACGGCAAGCCGTTCGGCGACATCTCGGTCACCGAGAAGTACCGCGAGATGGTCGACGACCCGCGCATCAAGAAGACGAAGATCAACGCGCGCGAGTTCTTCCAGACCCTCGCCGAGATCCAGTTCGAGTCGGGCTACCCGTACATCATGTTCGAGGACACGGTGAACAAGGCCAACCCGATCGCCGGTCGCATCAACATGTCGAACCTGTGCTCGGAGATCCTGCAGGTCAACACGCCGACCACGTACAACGAGGACCTCTCGTACGACACCATCGGCAAGGACATCTCCTGCAACCTCGGCTCGATGAACATCGCGCTCGCGATGGACGGCGGCGACCTCGGCCTGACGGTCGAGACCGCGATCCGCGCCCTCACCGCTGTCAGTGTGCAGAGCCACATCGCGTCGGTGCGCTCGATCGAAGACGGCAACGACCGCTCGCACGCCATCGGCCTCGGCCAGATGAACCTGCACGGTTACCTCGCTCGTGAGCACGTGTACTACGGCTCCGAAGAGGGCATCGACTTCACGAACATCTACTTCTACACGGTGCTCTTCCACGCGCTGCGCGCCTCGAACCGCCTCGCGATCGAGCGCGGCACCGCGTTCGACGGCTTCGAGAACTCGACGTACGCGTCGGGCGAGTTCTTCGACAAGTACACCGATCAGGCGTGGGAGCCGCAGACGGCCAAGGCGAAGGAACTCTTCGCCGGCGTTCAGATCCCCACCCAGGACGACTGGCGTGAGCTGAAGGCCTCGGTTCAGGCTCACGGCATCTACAACCAGAACCTGCAGGCGGTGCCCCCGACCGGGTCGATCTCGTACATCAACAACTCCACGAGCTCGATTCACCCGATCGCGTCGAAGATCGAGATCCGCAAGGAAGGCAAGCTCGGCCGCGTCTACTACCCGGCGCCGTTCATGACGAACGAGAACCTGGAGTACTACCAGGACGCGTACGAGATCGGCTACGAGAAGGTCATCGACACGTACGCCGCCGCCACGCAGCACGTCGACCAGGGCCTGTCGCTGACGCTGTTCTTCAAGGACACCGTCACCACCCGCGACATCAACAAGGCGCAGATCTACGCGTGGCGCAAGGGCATCAAGACCATCTACTACATCCGTCTGCGTCAGCTGGCGCTCGAGGGCACCGACATGACCGAGTGCGTCTCGTGCATGCTCTGACCCGCTGACCATTCATCGATAGAGGACAAGCGACGTCATGGCTGAAAAGCTGCAGCTGCTGAACCACGTGCAGGCCATCAACTGGAACCGCATCCAAGACGATAAAGACCTCGAGGTCTGGAACCGTCTGGTGAACAACTTCTGGCTCCCCGAGAAGGTGCCGCTGTCGAACGACATCCAGTCGTGGAACACGCTCACCCCCGAGGAGCAGACCCTCACGATGCGCGTGTTCACGGGGCTCACGCTCCTCGACACGATCCAGGGCACGGTCGGGGCGGTCTCGCTCATCCCCGACGCGATCACCCCGCACGAGGAGGCCGTCTACACGAACATCGCGTTCATGGAGTCGGTGCACGCGAAGAGCTACTCGTCGATCTTCTCGACGTTGTGCTCGACGAAGGAGATCGACGAGGCGTTCCGCTGGTCCACCGAGAACGAGTTCCTTCAGAAGAAGGCGCGCATCGTCATGGACTACTACCGTGGCGACGACCCGCTCAAGCGCAAGGTCGCCTCGACCCTGCTCGAGTCGTTCCTGTTCTACTCGGGCTTCTACCTGCCGATGCACTGGTCGAGCCGCGCGAAGCTCACCAACACCGCCGACCTGATCCGCCTCATCATCCGCGACGAAGCCGTGCACGGGTACTACATCGGCTACAAGTTCCAGCGCGGTCTCGAGACGGTCGACCAGGCCCGTCGCGACGACATCAAGGACTACACGTTCTCGCTGCTCTACGAGCTGTACGACAACGAGGTGGGCTACACCCAGAGCCTGTACGACGCGGTCGGCCTCAGCGAAGACGTGAAGAAGTTCCTCCACTACAACGCCAACAAGGCGCTGATGAACCTCGGCTACGAGGCCATGTTCCCGTCGTCCGTGACGAACGTGAACCCGGCGATCCTGTCGGCGCTCTCGCCCAATGCAGATGAGAACCACGACTTCTTCTCGGGGTCGGGTTCGTCGTACGTCATCGGCAAGGCCGAGGCGACGGAAGACGACGACTGGGACTTCTGAGTTCCGGTCCCCACCCACGAAGCCCGCCCTCGCACACGCGTGGGCGGGCTTCGTCACGTCATCCGCGCAGCGCCGCGCTCACCGAGGATGCCACGCGCGTGACCTGGAACCACAGCAGGGCGCGGAAGAACGGCCGCGCGATCGGAAGCCACCAGCGCCTTCGCGCTCCCGCGGTCTCCCACGTCGCGTCCACGCGGAGTGAGGTCCCAGATGCCGCGGGCTCGAGCGCGAGGATCACGTGACGAGTGTTGGTGCGACGCTTCGAGGCCGGCCACCAGAACGTCCAGTGGGCGACGCGGCGGGAATCATCGGCGTCGACCGTGAAGTGTTGAGGGCCGAGGTCGCCCGACATGCCCTCCTTCGAGTGAGCCACCCACGTACCGGCGGAACCGGCGGTCACGGAGTCGGCCACCGCGTCCCATTCGACGAGGCGCCGAGCGTCGGAGATGAGTGCCCAGGTGGCATCCGGGGTCGCTGGAATGAACGCGGTCGTCGAGCGGTGGAACGGGTCGTCAGAGGTCGCGACGTCAGCCGAGGCAGGGAGAGCTGCGGCCTGGCTGAGGAGCTCGCGGACGGATGCCGCCGAGGTGTCGAGACGCTCGAGCACCGCCGCGACGAACCCGCTCGGCTCGTCGAGCAGAGCGCGCAGCACCGCGACGGAGTCGCCGGTCTCGCCGACCGTCGTCGCCTGAGTCATGACGGTGCGCGCGGGCTCCGTCCAGTCGTACCCCGCAGGGTCGCCGAGAGCGATCGGCCCGGCGATGGCCGGCTCGACGTCGACGCCGAGCGAGCCGAGCTGCTCGCGGTGCTGGGTCGCGACAGCCTCGCGGGCGCGGTCGATGGTCACGCCCGACGCGCGGAGCACCTGGCCGGCCGTGCCGTCGTCGAGGGTGAGAGCGAGAAGCAGGTGGTCCGTGCCGGCGTTCTTGCCCCCGCCGCGGGAGGCCTCCTCCATCGACGCCACCCACAGTCGGTGGGTCGTTGCGAATGCGGTCGTCAGCTTAGACATGCGGTTTCCTCCGGGGGAGTTCGATCGACGAGTCGACGCGCTTCGCGTACTTCTTGTGGACGGCTTGGCGCGAGACGCCGAGGGCGTCGGCGATGTTCTGCCAGGTGAGCCCCGCGCGCAGCGCCGCCTCGACCTGTCGGAGCTCGAGAGTGTCGGTGAGTTGTCGGAGCGAGGCGATGGCGCGCAGGCCCGCGAACGGATCCGAGGTGTCGCTCGCCTGTTCGACGGGGGAGGGGCTGGGCATGTGAGCAACCTAGGTTGACAGGTCGGCTCTTGTCAACCTTCGTTGCTTGCCGGAAGAACTTGCGGGATGACGATAATGCGTATTACTGTGGCATTCATCACCTGATAATCCGCATAATCAGGTTGCGTCAAGGAGGACGAATGTCCCGCACGGAGTCACGTCGCGTCACTCAGCGTCAGATCGCTCAGCTCGCCGGGGTGAGCCAGGCGACGGTCTCGCTCGTCCTGAACAACCGGACCGGGGGAGACATCCGCATCCCGGACGAGACGCGAGAGCGCGTGCTCCGCGTGATCGAGGAGACCAAGTACGTCGCGGATCCGTCCGCCCGCCGCCTCGCCGGGGTCGACAACCGCATCCTCGGCGTCTTCACCTACGAGCCCGCGTTCCCGACCCGGAGCCTCGACTTCTACACGCCGCTGCTGAACGGCATCGAGGCCGGCGCCGAAGAGCTGGGAAGCGATCTGCTGCTGTTCACCAGCACCCCGGTGGTCGACGGCCGGCGCCGTCTCTTCCACGAGCGCAATCGCCTTCGCCTCGCCGACGGCGTTCTGCTGCTCGGTGTCGAGATGGATCCGAACGAGCTCGCGCGTCTGGTCATCGAGGGCTTCCGCGTGGTCGCCGTCGGTCGCCGCGACACTCCGGCGATCCCGTACGTCGGTATCGACTACACCGCGGCGACCGCCGAGGTGGTCGGCCGGGCGCTCGCGATGGGGCACCGCCGCGTCCTGTACCTGCGCCTCGACAGCGACGGCGAATCGGTGCGTGATCGCTATCAGGGAGTCCTCGACGCCGCCGCTGGTGCCGACGTCGTCCTCGCGGATCGCCTCAGCGACGGCTCCGACCTCGCGGCGGACTGGCGCGAGATCACGACGTTCGAGCCGACCCTCGTGATCGCGGAGTCGCCCGAGGTGGCGCAGAGCCTGCATGATCGCGCGCTGCACGAGGGCTACGAGGTCCCGCGCGACCTGAGCATCATCGCTCTCGGATCCTCGCCGCGCGTGAGCCCCGACGACGTCAGCTTCACGCGGTTGAACCCCCCGCGCACCGAGCTCGGGCAGCGCGCGGTCCACCTTCTCGCGCGTCTGCTCTCGGACGACGACTACCCGTCGGCCGACGAACTGCGAACCCTTCTCCCATGTCCCATCATCGACGGCGCCACGCTGAGCGCGCCCGCCCAGGAGGCTCGCCCATGAGCGAACTGCACACCGAAGTCCTCGTCGTCGGCGGGGGGATGGGCGGCGTCGCGGCGGCGCTCGCGGCGGCGCGACACGGACGCCAGGTCGTCCTCACCGAAGAGTACGAATGGCTCGGCGGGCAGCTGACGAGTCAGGCCGTCCCCCCGGACGAGCACACCTGGATCGAGCAGTTCGGCGCCACCGCGAGCTACCGGGAGCTCCGCGACGGCATCCGCAACCATTATCGCCAGTGGTACCCGCTCACGGCCGCCGCGCGGAAGGAGGTCGCGCTCAACCCGGGCGCCGGTCTCGTGAGCCGCATCTGCGCCGAGCCCCGGGCCGGCGTCGCGGTGATCGAGGGGCTGCTCGCCCCCCACGTGTCCGCGGGGCGTCTCCGCATCCTGCGGGGGGTTCGGCCGACGGCGGCGTCCCGGCAGGGCGACCGGATCGACGCGGTCGAGGTGACGGCGGAGGACGGGACGCGGACCCGCATCACGGCGGACTACGTTCTGGATGCCACCGAGCTCGGCGATCTCCTCCCTCTCGCCGAGGTGGAACACGTCACCGGATTCGAATCCCGCGCGCAGACCGGCGAGCCCAGCGCGCCGGAGGAAGCCCAGCCGGAGAACCAGCAGGCCTTCAGCTGGTGCTTCATCATCGACCACGTCGAGGGCGACCACACCATCGACAAACCGGACGACTACGACGACTGGCGAGCGCGCCAGCCGGAGTTCTGGGGAGCTCCCATGATCTCCCTCACGGGTCCGCACCCGCGCACCCTGGAGATCTTCACGCGCACCTTCACGCCCACGATCGACGGGGATCCTCTCGCGATGCTCGCCGATCAGCGGGCCGGGGGCGGCGACGAGGAGCTCTGGACCTTCCGGCGGATCCTCGCCAAGGGACTCTTCGAGCCCGGAGCGTTCGACAGCGACATCGTCCTGGTCAACTGGCCGATGATCGACTACCTCGACGGGACACTGACCGGCCCGGACGCGGAAGCTCACCGACAGGCCGCGAAACGGCAGTCGCTCGCGATGTTCTACTGGCTGCAGACCGAGGCCCCGCGCCCGGACGGTGGTCGAGGATGGCCCGGACTGCGTCTGCGGGGAGATGTGACGGGCACGTCGGACGGTTTCGCCCAGGCCCCCTACATCCGGGAGTCGAGGCGCATCCTGGCCGAGTACACCGTCGTCGAACAGGACCTGTCCATCGAACTGCGCGGCCACGCCGGGCCCGCGCAGTACCCGGACACGGTCGGTGTCGGCATGTACCGCATCGACCTGCACCCCACGACAGGCGGCGACAACTATCTCGACGTCGCCTCCGTTCCCTACGAGATCCCGCTCGGGGCCATGATCCCCGTGCGAGTGGACAACCTGCTACCCGCGGGCAAGAACCTCGGCACCACGCACATCACCAATGGCGCTTTCCGCCTGCACCCCGTGGAGTGGAACGTCGGCGAAGTGGCGGGCACGCTCGCCGCATTCTGCCTCGAGCGCTCGGTCTCCCCGCGCGAAGTTCGCGCGCAGAGCGACCTCCTCTCCACCTTCCAGAACCGCCTGACCCAGCAGGGCGTCGAACTGCACTGGCCCGACGTCACGGGCTACTAAGGAGCATTCACATGAAATCAGCAAAGATGCTGAGCGCTGCGGCCGTGGTCGCCGCGGCCTCACTCGCCCTCAGCGGCTGCAGCGGTTCCGGCCCCAGCGCCGATGAGCCGGTCGCACTCCGCATGACCGTCTGGACCTCCAACGAGGCACAGCTCGCGCTCTTCGACGAGATCGCGGACGCCTACATCGCCGATCACCCCGAGGTGTCGAGCATCACGTTCGACCCGCTCGACTTCGACAGCTACACGACGACGCTGACCACACAGTTGGCCGGCGGAAACCCGCCGGACATGGCGTGGCTGCTCGAGAACGCCGCTCCTGACTTCGTCTCCTCCGGAGCACTGGTCCCTCTGAACGACACGCTGTCCTCGACCGAGGGCTACGAGCTCGACGACCTGTCCGAACCCGCGACCCAGCTCTGGCGCACCGAGGACGGCGACCTCGCCGCCTATCCGTTCTCGACGTCGCCGTTCGTCGTGTTCGCGAACGACGATCTCCTCGCCGCGGCGGGACAGCCCACGGCCGCGGAGCTCCAGGCATCCGGTCAGTGGAACTGGAACACCCTGTCGGACGTCGGCTCGAAGGTGAACGCCGCGACGGGGAAGGCCGGCTTCGTCGTCCGTGACTTCGAGTACACGCAGTGGGACTACCTGTCCACGGTGTGGAACGGGTGGGGAGCGGCGCCGTGGTCCGCGGACGGCAAGACCTGCACCTTCGATGCGCCCGAGATGGTCGACGCCTTCACGTTCCTGCACGATGCGGCTTTCGCGAAGAAGGCGATGCCGGGGCCGGGCTCGACCGCCGACTTCTTCGCCGGAGACGCGGCGTTCACGGTGACTCAGATCTCTCGCGCGTCTCTCCTCAAGGAATCCGGGATCACCTCGTGGGAGCTGCTTCCCCTTCCCTCCGGACCGGACGGCGAGTACTCGGTGATCGGTCAAGCGGGGCTGGGGGCGCTGGCCCAGGGCAAACACCCGGAGCAGGCCGCCGACTTCATCGCCTTCTTCACCAACCCGGAGAACTCGGCCAAGCTCGCGACCTACTTCCCGCCGGCGCGCACGTCGCAGCTGACGGCGTCGACGCTCAGCGCGGCCAACCCCGTGCTGTCCGAAGCCCAGCTCGCTGACGTCGTCGTCCCGGCGATCACCTCCGGCACCGTGCGGCCTTCTCACACCGGCGCCGCCGAGATCCAGCAGGAGGTGCGCTCGGGACTCGACGGCCTGTGGGTCGCCGACGCCGACATCGCCGGCACCTTGACCGGAGTCTGCGACACCATCGGCCCCCTCCTCGAGCAATGAGCGGAGTCCTCGACGAGGCCCCCGTCGTCCTGGCCGCCGGCGCGTCACCGCGCGCCGGGGCCGGGCGCCCGGCGGAGAAGCGGCGTCGGCGCCGCCTGTCCCGCGGCGACACGCTGATCGGCTACCTGTTCGTCGCTCCCCAGGTCATCGGCATTCTGGCCTTCGTGATCCTGCCCTTGGCGCTGATCCTCTATTACAACTTCCACGAGTGGAACGTGCTCGCGAACACGTTCCGGTTCGTCGGCACCGAGAATGTCGAGCGGCTCTTCTCCGACCCGAAGGTCGCACCGGTCCTCGGAGCGACGGCGGTGTTCAGCATCGGTCTGGTGATCGGAAACCTCGGCCTCGCTCTCCTTCTCGCGGTGCTGCTCAATCGCAAGGTTCGCGGGATCACGTTCTTCAGGACCCTGTTCTTCTCACCCGTCGTCGTCTCGCTGGTCGCGTGGACGATCGTGTGGGGGTTTTTGCTCCAAGACGACGGTGGTATCAACGGCCTGCTCGCCATGGTCGGCGTCGACGGGCCGAACTGGCTGCGCGAAGGGCCCACGGCGATGCTCAGCGTGATCGTCGTCCAGGTCTTCAAGAACGTCGGCCTGAACATGATCCTCTTCCTGTCGGCGCTGCAGGGCGTCCCCAGAGAGGTGACCGAGGCGGCATCCATCGACGGTGCCGGCAAGGCCGCGATCTTCGGACGCATCACGCTCCCGCTGATCTCTCCCACGATCCTCCTGACGACCATCATCACCATCGTCGGGTCGCTCCAGGTGTTCGCCCAGATCGCCGTGCTGACGCAGGGCGGGCCGGGGATCTCCACGACCGTGCTCGTGTACTACCTCTTCCAGCAGGCGTTCGAGTTCCACCGGTTCGGCTACGGTTCGACCCTCGCGCTCGTCCTGTTCGTCATCGTCCTGCTCCTGACCATCGTGCAGTGGCAGCTCCGCAAGAGATGGGTCTTCTATGAGAACTGAGCGGCGACCCGCCCTGCGGGTCCTCTTCTCCATCGGGATGTCGCTCTTGGCGATTCCGTTCGTCTTCCCGACCTGGTGGATGATCACCTCGTCGTTCAAGCCGATCGGCGAGATCTTCGCCTTCCCGCCGACCCTGTGGCCCCAGAATCCGACGATTCAGCCGTACATCGACGCCCTCACCGAACAGCCGTTCCTGCTGCAGTACTGGAACAGCATGTACATCGCGGTCGTGGTGACGGTGGCGACGATGGTGTTCTCCGCGATGGCCGGCTATGCCTTCGCGCGGATCAGATTCCCCGGGGTGAACTTTCTGTTCGTCATCGTTCTCGTCGGACTCCTCGTGCCGTCCGAGGTGACGATCGTGCCGTTGTTCCAGATGTTCAATCAGCTCGGGTTGGTCAACACACATTGGCCGCTGCTGTTGGTGTCGACCTTCGGCGCACCGAGTGTTCTGGCGACCTTCATCATGCGGCAGTTCTTCGTGACGCTGCCGGTCGAACTGGAGGAGGCCGCCCGACTCGACGGACTGCACCGGGCGGCGATCTGGTGGCGGATCGCGATGCCGCTCGCCAAGGCGTCGCTGGGAGCGGTGGCGATCTTCACCTTCCTGCACACGTGGAACCTGTATCTGGAGCCGACGGTCTACCTGCAGAGTCCCGACCTGTTCACCCTGCCCCAAGCGCTCACCCGCTACACGGACGCGTACGGCGGCCAGATGTGGAACGTCCAGCTGGCGGCGGCGACCATGACGGCGGTACCGGTGCTGATCGTGTTCATCTTCGCGCAGCGCCAGTTCGTCGAGGGCCTCGCCCAGACGGGCTTGAAGGGCTGACCGGCGCAGGCGAGCCGGACACCGCGGGGCCCATTCGCCGCGTTCGGCTCGCCTCTCGGCGCAAACTCCGCCCGGAGGCTCCGACAGGCTCTCCGCCGGGTTCGAGACAACGGTTCTCCGAGCCTGTCCACATGACTGAAACACGCACGACCCCCAACCGAATACTCGCGATGAAAAGGACAACGATGTTCACCCATTCGATGAGACGAGTGACGACGGCGACCGTCGCGCTCGCGATGATCACAGGAGCGCTTGTGGCCTTCCCCTCCGATGCGCGCGCGAGCGCCCCGACGACGACGGCGGTCGCCGGTGCGACCGCCTCCGTAGACACCCCAGCGGAGTTCGCCACTCTGCGCGAGAAGTACGCGGCCATGCTGACCGGCGGCGCGACCTTCGCCTCCGCCGACCCCGATATCTCGGCGCGGATCGCCGCGATCACGGCATCCGGTCAGCAGTCCTGGGACTCGATGAAGAAGAACGCGGACCGCAACCGGCTGTGGGACGACTCACCGTTGGGCACCGACTCCGCGGGCGTGACCCGCACCTACGAACACCTCCGGTCGATGGCGCTCGCGTACGCGACACACGGCTCGACGTTGGAGGGGAATGCGCAGCTCGAAGCCGACCTCATCGACGGCTTGGACTGGATGAACACGAACGCCTACTACGCCCAGGGCCCGTCGTACCAGAACTGGTGGCACTGGCAGATCGGTGCACCGCTCGCGCTGAACGACATCGTCGCCCTCGTCTACGATGACCTCACCAGCACGCAGATCTCCGACTACATGGCCGCGGTCAGTTTCTACCAGCCCTCCGTGACCATGACCGGGGCGAACCGTCTGTGGGAGAGCCAGGTCATCGCGATCTCGGGGATCATCGCCCAGGACGCCACGCGCGTCGCGGCGGGCCGCGACGGTCTCAGCGCGCTCTTCCCCTACGTCGCCTCCGGCGACGGGTTCACGCGGGACGGGTCGTTCGTCCAGCACAACTTCTACGCGTACAACGGCGGCTACGGCACCTCGCTGCTCTCCGGCATCGCCGACCTGCTGTACCTGCTCAACGGATCCACGTGGGACATCACGGACCCGCAGCGATCGAACGTGAGCGAGTGGATCTACAACGCCTTCGAGCCGTTCCTCTCCCAGGGGAACCTGATGGACATGGTCCGCGGACGGGAGATCAGCCGCTACGGCGTGCAGGACGACGATGCCGCGGTACCGGTCATGGCATCCATCATCCGTCTCTCGCAGGTGTCGCCCTCCCCGGACGCCGCCGCGTTCAAGAGCATGATCAAGGCCTGGCTGGCGGTGGATGCGGACAAGACCTTCCTCAGCCAGGTCTCGGTGGATCTCATCGTGGGCGCGAAGGCGATCCAGAACGACTCCTCCGTCGCGCCGCGGGACGAGCTCGTCTTCAATCGGCAGTTCACCGGCATGGACCGCACCGTGCATGCGCGACCGGGATACCGCTTCGGCATCAGCATGGCGTCGAGCCGCATCGCCGCGTTCGAGTCGATCAATGCCGAGAATGCGAAGGGATGGCACACCGGCGACGGGATGACGTACCTGTACAACAACGACCTCGGCCAGTACAACGACGATTTCTGGCCCACCGTCGACAACTACCGGCTGCCCGGGACGACGGTCCTGAAGAACACGCCGCAGAAGGCGAACACCCGCACGGACAGATCAGGGGTCGGCGGCGCGAGCATCCTGGGTCAGTACGGCGTCACCGGGATGGACCTGCACACGATCGACCGGAACCTGGAGGCCAAGAAGTCGTGGTTCATGTTCGATGACGAGATCGTGGCCCTCGGGGCAGGAGTCACCAGCACCGACGGGATCGACACCGAGACGATCGTGGAGAACCGCAAGCTGAACGCGGCGGGCGACAATGCCCTGACCGTGGACGGGGCGACCGAGCCCGCGACGCTCGGATGGTCGGACACCCTGACGGGGGTCGACCGTGTGCACCTGGCGGGCAGCGTCGCCGGCTCGGACATCGGGTACTACTTCCCCGGGGGTGCGACGGTGAACGGCCTCCGCGAGCAGCGCACCGGGAACTGGAAGCAGCTCAACTCGTCGTCGCAGTGGGGGAACTCGACGCCCATCACGCGGAACTACCTGTCGCTCTCCCTCGATCACGGCAGCAACCCCACCGATGGCGCGTACTCCTACGTGCTCCTCCCGAACAAGACGAGCGCGCAGGTCGACAGCTACGCCTCCGACCCCGACATCAGCATCCTCGAGAACTCCACCTCTGCTCAGGCCGTGCGCGAGAACGGTCTGAACGTCACGGGCATCACCTTCTGGAAGGACGAGGTCACGACCGCCGGAGGCGTCACCTCCGACCGGAAGGCGTCGGTCATGGTGAGCAAGAGCGCGGGCACCCTCGACGTCTCGGTCGCCGACCCGACGCAGAAGAACGTCGGCCAGATCTACCTCTCGCTCGACACGCCGGCCACCGGCTTGATCTCGAACGACCCGGAGGTGACCGTGCTGCAGTACACGCCGACGGTCGAGCTCAAAGTGAACGTCGACAAGGCGGGCGGCAAGGACTTCCACGTCGCGTTGTCGCTCGACGGCACCCAGCAGGCCAACCCGGCACCGATCGCGATTCCGAACACGTACGAAGCCGAGACGCTCCCGGTCAATGCGCTCACGAAGTCGTTCTCGGCTGCCAACGACGCCAACGCGAGCGGCGGGAAGAGGGTCCAGGTCCACAACTCCGTCGTGGGCGACTACATCGAGTACAGCCTCGACGTTCCGCAGGCGGGCACCTACGACGTGGTCGCACGGGCCTTCAAAGCGAGCAACAACGGCATCTACCAGCTCGCGGTCGACGGAACGAACGTCGCGAGCCCGCAGGACTTCTTCTGGAACACCAACGTCGCGCAACGCGATCAGACGTTCGGCTCGTACACGTTCACGAAGCCGGGCAGCTATCTCGTGCGGCTGACGGCGACGGGCAAGAACGCCAGCGCTTCGGGGATGAAGCTGATGCTCGACTATCTGAAGCTGGTGCCCACAACGGGCGGCTAGGAGGGTGATGACCCGCCCGCGCGCCATCGGCGGCGGGCGGGTCTGTCGCTCGGATCGCTCGGCGGGTGCCGCTTGGGCCGCCGCTCGGGTCACCCGGCGGGGCGGCCGACGGGTCACCGTGCGGAGCGACCGCCCGCTCCGCGTTCGGTGCCCTCGCCGCCGCCCGCCATCGGGCGCGCTGCCGCCTCGATCGAGGGGTTGGCGTATCGCACTCCCTCGGCGAGCGCGCGGACCACCCCCTCCGCGGGTGCGGAACCTGTGAGGCTGTCGGGGGCGCGGACGACCCTCACGCGCTGGTCGCGCGGCGGCCGGCCGGAACCGGAACGCGCCGCAGATGCGGGGCGACGACGTCCTGGAACGCGCGTGCGGTCTCGGCCAGCACGACCTTCGGGTCGCGCTCCCAGATGTCGGCGTGGAAGATCTCGACCTCGATGTCACGGTCGTACCCCGTCGCCTGGACGGCACGCGTGAGAGCGGCGAAGTCGATCACGCCGTCGCCGGGGTAGTGGCGGCTGAGGAGCACGTCGGCGGCGAGGGGGGTCTTCCAGTCGCACACCTGGTACGTCGCGATGCGCCCCTCGCGTCCCGCCCGCTCGATCGCTGCGAGCGCCCCCGGATCCCAGAACACGTGGAACGTGTCGACCGTGACGCCCACCTCGTTCGACGCGAAGGGCTCCGCGAGATCGAGGGCCTGGGAGAGCGTCGACACGACGCACCGGTCGGTCGCGTACAGGGGGTGAAGCGGCTCGATCGCGAGGGTGACGCCGGCACCCCGGGCGCGCGGGACCAGCTCGCCGATCGCGTCGCTCACACGCTCACGGGTCCCCGCGAGGTCGCGAGATCCCGGGGGGAGTCCACCGGCCACGATGACGAGCGTCGGAGTCGAACCGGGCGCTCCCGCCGCGGCCAACTCCGCGGTCTCGTCGATCGCGCGGCGGTTGTCGTCGAGCGACCCCGCTCCGGTGAAGAAGCCCGCGCGACACGACGTGGTGAACCGCAGTCCCGTATCCCGCAGCATCGCGCACGCGGTGGCGAGGCCGACCTCGGCCACGGGCTCGCGCCACAGGCCGATCGCCTCGTAACCCGCGGCGACCGTCAACTCCAGCGCGGTGCGGAGGTCGGCGTGCTTGATGGTCGCCTGGTTGATCGACAGGCGCGGGTGGGGCTTCACTCGTCCGCTCCGTTCACGCGCAGAAGGGCGTGCCAGCGGGATGCCGCCCGCTGGGGGTCCTCGAGGACGTTCGCCGTGTTCGCCAACTCGACGATCCGCGACAGGTGGGGGAGGCTCCGCGCGGAGTGCAGGCCGCCGACCATCTGGAACGCCGGCTGGTGTCCGTTGAGCCACGAGAGGAACGCGACTCCCGTCTTGTAGAAGTGCGTCGGGGGCGCGAACAGGTGCCGGCTCAGCGGTGTGGTGGGAGCCAGCACGGCGCGGTACGTCGGGTGGTCGCCGGCGTCGAGGGCTCGGATCGCCGTAGAGGCGGCGGGCGCGATGGCGGCGAACGCTCCGAGGAGGGCATCGGAATGGGTACGTGTGCTCGCAGACGGGGGCTCGGCGTCGTCGAGCAGATCGACGTAGTGGAAGTCGTCGCCGGTGAACATGCGGACGCCCTCCGGCAACCGCGCCCGCACCCACCGCTCCGCGTCGGCGTCGAGCAGGCTCATCTTGACCCCGGCGACGCGGTCCACGTTCTCCTCGATGATGTCGAGCAGCGTGGTCGCCGCGTCCTCCCCGCGCGTCGAGCCGAAGTATCCCGCCAGCTCTTGATCGAACGCCTCCCCGAGCCAGTGCAGCACGACCGGGCGCGACGCGCGGCTCACCACCTCGCGGTACACCCGGCGGTAGTCGTCCGCCGAGGTGGCGGTGCGCGCGAGATGACGGGATGCCATGAGCACGGCATCCGCTCCTTGTTCCTCCGCGAACTCGAGCTGCCAGACGTAGGCGTCGACGATCTGCGAGAGGGACGCGCTCGTGGCCTCGAGGTGATCGGTGTTCACCCCCACGACCAGCGAGCCGCCTTCCTCACGGGCGACCTCCGCGGACCGAGCGATCAGCTCGCGGGTCGCGCGGGTGTCCAGCCCCATGTTGCGCTGCGCGGTGTCCATCGCATCCGCGACACCGAGGCCCCACGAGAAGAGGAAGCGACGGAAGTCCAGCGTCGCGTCCCAGTCGATGCGGGCGGGCGCGCCGGGGGTGTTGTCTGCCCACGCCAGGGGGACGACGTGCGCGGCCGCGTACACGACCCGGCTGCGTAGGGGTGAGGTGGGCCTGGGCCAGGACGGCGCGGCGCGCAGCTCGGTCCCGGTGATTCGGCCATCCGGACCGAGCAGGCGAAGCCCGGTCATCGGGCGACACCACCGGGCACCGCCGTCAGGGTCTCCAGCGCGATCTTCCGCCCCTCGCGGCTCGAGCGAAGGCCCGCCTCGGCCAGCTGCACTCCGCGCGCGCCGGCGAGGAGGTCGAACGCGTAGGGCGTCTCCTGGACGTAGGAGACGAGGAAGTCCTGCCACTGCTGCCGGAAGCCGTTGAGGAAGACGTCGTTGTCGGGCAGGCGGTGCCAGTCGGCGGCGTAGTCGTGCGCGTCCTCGAGGTCGGGGTTCCACACCGGCTTGGGCGTGGCGCTGCGCGGTTGGATCTCGGCACCGAACAGACCGACGACGGCGGAGCCGTGGGTTCCGTCGACGTGGAACTCGACCAGTTCGTCGCGATGGACGCGGACGGTCCAGGAGGAGTTGATCTGCGCGATGACCCCGCCCTCGAGCTCGAAGATGCCGTAGGCCGCGTCCTCGGCGGTGGCCGTGTAGTGCGTCCCCGACTCGTCCCAGCGGTCGTGGATGTGCGTGGCGGCTTCCGCGTACACGCTCCGCACAGGCCCGAACAGGTTCTCCAGCACGTAGTTCCAGTGCGGGAACATGTCGACGATGATGCCGCCGCCGTCTTCGGCGCGGTAGTTCCAGCTCGGGCGCTGGGCGCGCTGCCAGTCGCCCTCGAAGACCCAGTAGCCGAACTCGCCGCGGACGGAGAGGATGCGTCCGAAGAACCCGGAGTCGATCAGGCGCTTCAGCTTCTGCAGACCCGGCAGGTAGAGCTTGTCGTGCACGACACCGGTCTTCACCCCGGCTTCCGCGGCGAGACGGGCGAGCTCGAGGGCTTCCTCCAGGCTCTCCGCGGTGGGCTTCTCGGTGTAGATGGTCTTGCCCGCGGCGATCGCCCTTCGCAGCGCCGCGGCCCGCGCTTTCGTCACGAGGAAGTCGGCGTAGATCTCCCAGCGCGGGTCCGCGAGAGCGGCATCCAGGTCGGTGGTGAAGTCCTCGATGTCGTGCCGGGCCGCGAGCTCGGCGAGGGTCGCGCGGTTGCGGCCGACGAGCAGCGGCTTCACGGTCACGCGGGAGCCGTCGGGGAGGTCGATGCCTCCGGCGTCGCGAATCGCGAGGATCGAGCGCACGAGGTGCTGGCGATATCCCATGCGTCCCGTGGCGCCGTTCAGGATGACGCCGATCTCGCGGGTGCGGACGGCGGTGTCGGTCGCAAGGGTCATGTCTACCTCTCTGTCGGCCGTCGGGGGCCGGGGCCGGTGGTGCGCGCCGGTCGGCAGCGCAACGTCAGGATCTGGAAGGCGCGGAGGGTGAGGTCCACGGCGTCGGTGTCGGAGCGGTGGAGTGCGGCATCGAGGGGGCGTTCGAGCAGGTCGACCTCGTCGATCGTCGCGAAAGGGACGCCGAACATCAGTCGTCCGTTCTGCCGGCCGCCCGTCGCCTCGTGCAGGCGCACGATGAGATCCCCGGAGCCGTCCTCGGCGAGCTTGACCGTGGTGACGCGGATGCCGTCGGTCGAGCAGGCGACCAGGGGACGGACCTCCTCTCCGCCGAGGACCGCGCGCTCAGCGCGATCGAGCCGGTGCCCTTCCTCCGCGGCATCCGTCAGGGTCGCCTCCGGACGGATGCGGAAGCGCATCTCGTGCCGCCCCCGGTCGGCGTGCGGATCGGGGAAGGTCGGGGCGCGGAGGATCGACAGGCCCACCGTCGTCACGACGGCACCGCTGTCGGAGAGGCTCCTCTCCACGGAATGCCCGTAGGTGGAGTCGTTGGCGATCGCGACGCCGTAGGTCGATTCCGCGACGTGGATCCACCGCTGCGCCACGACCTCGAACCGCGCTTCGTCCCAGGAGGTGTTGGTGTGTGTGGGGCGCGTGACGTGTCCGAACTGGATCTCGGCGCGGGTCTCGTCGGCGTGGATCTCCAGCGGCACGATCATCCGGAGGAGGCGATGCGTCTCACGCCAGTCGACGCGGACCTCGACGTCGATCCCCGCCGCATCGGGGGCGAGGCGCAGGGTCTGGGTGAGGGTGCTCGCTCCGAGGGAGCGCGTGGCCGAGACCACTCCGGCTCCGTCGTCGCCCACGAACGCCACGATGGTCTCCGCGCGATCGAGGTCGATCCCGCGAGCGCGGTCGTGGGCGTCGACGTCCCACGCGTCCCATTTGTCGGGGTAGTCGGGGTGCAGGCGCAGGAGAGCGGCGCGAGCGCCGTCGGGCAGGGCGTTGCGCCCCGAGGGGCCGGACAGCGCGACGAGCAGGCCGTCGGCGTCCACGACAGCGCGCACGACGGCGTTCGACAGCACCCAGCCGCCCTCGGCGGTCGGGGTGAGGCGCGTGGGGGCCTGCGGCGGGGGAGAGGGGGCGACGGCACCGGCGGCGACACCGCCGAGGGCCAGCGGGGCGGAGTTCGCCGTGAGCGCGCGGCGGCCGGGACCGGTCAGGGCGGCGAGGCTCGCCCGGATCGCCTCCTCGAGCTCGACGGCGAGGGCGGCGTAAGCCTCTTCGGCTTCACGGTGCACCCACCCGATCGAGCTCCCCGGCAGGATGTCGTGGAACTGCAGGAGAAGGGTCTGTCGCCATGCGCGGCGCAGCAGCTCGTCCGGGTAGGGAGCACCGCGGGAGAGGGCGGCCGTCGCGGCCCACAGCTCGGTCTCGTGCAGGAGCCGCTCGGTCCGGCGGTTGCCCTGCTTGGTCTTGATCTGGCTGGTGAGCGTGCCGCGGTGAAGCTCCAGGTACATCTCGCCCGTCCACACCGGGAGTGCGGGGTTCTCGTCGCGGGCGCGGTCGTAGAAGTCGCGCGGCGCGCCGAGGGCGACCCGGGGCGACCCCTCCAGGTCGGCCTGGCGGTAGGCCCGCTCCACCATCTCGCGGGTCGGACCGCCGCCCCCGTCGCCCCAACCGAACGGTGCCAGTGACACGGTGCCGGTCGCGTGATCGGTGTAGGTGCGCTCGGCGTGAGCCAGTTCGGCGGGGGAGAGCTCGGCGTTGTACGTCTCGATGGGCGGGAAGTGGGTGAAGACCCGCGTCCCGTCGATGCCCTCCCACCAGAAGGTGTGGTGCGGCATCCGGTTCGTCTGGTTCCACGAGATCTTCTGCGTCATGAACCAATCGGCGCCGGCCAGACGGATGAGCTGGGGAAGGGATGCCGAGTACCCGAAGGTGTCAGGAAGCCAGACCTCCGAGGTGTCGACGCCGAACTTCTCCAGGAACCACCTCTTGCCCACCACGAGCTGTCGCGCCGTCGCTTCGGAGCCGGGCAGGTTCGTGTCGGGTTCCACCCACTGTCCGCCCACCGGGACGAACCGCCCGGCGTGTACCTGCTCCTCGATGCGGGCGAAGACCGCGGGATAGTGCTCCTCCATCCACGCCAGCTGCTGGGCGGAGGAGCAGGCGAAGCGAAGATCCGGATGCCGCTCCAGCAGGTCGAGCACGTTCGAGAATGTGCGCGCGCACTTGCGGATCGTTTCGCGGATCGGCCAGAGCCAGGCCGAATCGATGTGCGCGTGCCCGGTGGCCAGGACGGTGTGCGCGCTGGCCTGGGCGGGAGAGGCGAGGACCGGCGCGAGGATCGCGCGGGCCCTGTCGACCGAGCCGCGGACGTCGTCGGGGTCGATGGCGTCGAGCATGGTCGACAGGCTCGAGCCGATGCGGGCGGCACGGGGCGAACCGGGCGGGAGCTGCTGCGCGAGACCTGCGAGCACCTCGATGTCGAGCAGCAGATGCTCGACCCTCACGTCGATGCGGCCGATCTCGAGCCGACGCAGCATGTAGAGCGGAGGGGCCTCGGGCAGCGGGCCGTCACCGAGGTGCGTCGGACGCCAGTGGGACTCGGGTGGGATCGTGGGATTCGCGGCGAGCTCGAGATACAGGTCCACCTCACCCTCCACGGGAACCCAGGCGTTGCGGGGCGACACGGCTTTGACGATCGAGCCGTCCGGGCGGAAGGCGAGCGCCTCGGCCTGGAAGCCCGGCGACTGGTCGTTAAAGCCGAGGTCGACGAGCAGCTCGGTGCGGTGATGCTCCGAGGCATCCCAGTCGCGGGGGACGATGCCGGTGACGTGCAGCCAGAGCGTGCTCCACGGCGTTCCCCACGGAGCGCCGACCCGGAAGCGACGGAACTCGCGCCCCCGGGCCTCGGAGAACGGCACGGGTTCGCCCGAAACGGGCCACGCGGCGATGTCGACCGCGGCGGACGCCTCCACCCTGAGGGGGCGCAGGGTCTCGCGGACGAAACGGTCGAGACGGTCGGCGACGGGAAGACTCATCGGACGGACACCGCGAGTCGGTGGCCGGCCGGGAAGAGCGGATCCGCCGTGCCGTTGGGCACGTCCTCCGGGGAGCTCTCGACGGCGGCCATCGACCGGGGGATCTCGAAGGGAAGGCGGCCACGCGGGGCGATGCGGCCGGAGAGCGCGGCGACCAGCGCCTCGTCACTCACCCCGCACGTGCCGACGACGGTGTCGGCGGTCTCGACGAGCGGCGTCAGGATGGCCGGTCGTTCCAGGTTCGCGTCGACGATGAGGCGGGTCGTCTTCGCGAGGGAGCCGAGGCGTGCGAGCAGACCCGGACGGTAGTTCAGCGACCCCTGATGGAAGAGGGACTCGAAGAGGAGGTCGTCGCGCGGGTCGTAGGGCGCGGGCAGGCGCACGACCGCGACGTCGGCGTCTTCGGGACGTGCGACGACGGTCCCCCAGGGGCGGGCGGCCTCGGCGGACATGCCCTCGACGTAGACGCGCCGGTCTGACGCGGCTACGAGCGGCAGGAGCCCGTCGTCCGCGAGGACGGTCACGGAGGCCGCCTGGGCGCGGAACCCCGCTTCGCGGTGCGCGGCGCACCCGCCGATCTCGGCCGCGGCGTCCTCGTCGACGAAGGGGTCGTCGAACAGGCCGAGCCGGAACTTGAGCGCGAGCAGGCGGAACGCGGATCGGTCGATGCGCTCCTCGGCGACGTGGCCCGTGCGGACGAGGTCGAGCAGCAGGTCGGTGCATTCCTCGCCGCCGAACTGGTCGCACCCGGCGTCGAGGACCTTGAGGATACGTTCGGAGGGAGACAGATGCTCGACCCCCCACGCCTTGGCCGGGAGGACCTGCCCCTGCGCCACGTTGTCGTGGATCAGCTCCCAGTCGGTCACCACGATCCCGTCGTAGCCGAGGGACTCGCGCAGAAGTCGCGTCACGATGCGGCGGTTGAACGCGAAACCGACCTCTTCGACCGGCTCCCCGTCGAGCTCGAGTCCGACTGGCATCCCGTAGTACGGCATCAGCCCGGCGGTCCCGGCGGCGATCGCGGCGGCGAACGGCGCGAGATGCTCGGCGAAGCGTCCACCGGGGTAGACCTGTTCTCGGCCGTACGGGAAATGCGCGTCCTCCCCGCCCTGCTGGGGCCCCGCTCCGGGGAAATGCTTGGTCACGCAGGCCACGGACGTCGGGCCGAGCTCGTCGCCCTGGAACCCGCGCAGGTACGTGAGCATCGCACGCGTGGTGCGCTCGGCATCCGCTCCGAAGGTCTGGAACTGCCGTCCCCAGCGGGCGTCGCTCGCGAGGTCGACCTGCGGGTGCAGGGCCATCCGGATGCCGACGGCGAGATACTCCGCGCGGGCGATCCGCGCGTGCTCGAGGATGTCGGCGTCGTCGAGCGCAGCCAGGCCGAGCGGTTCCGGCCACTGCGAGAAGCCGCGGGCGGCGAAGGATGCGCCGGCGTTCTCGGTGAACGCGTGCCGCGGATCGGTGCTGATGGTGACCGGGATGCCGTGCTCTGTCTGCGCTGCCAGAGCCTGCAACGCGTTGGCCCAGCGCGCGGCTTCGCGCGGCGTTCCCAGTCCGTGCACGTTGAAGTGGTTCATCCGCTTGTCGAGGACGACCGTGCTCGTGGGCGAGGCGCTGAGTGCGCCGGCGGTCTCGACGAGCGTGCCGTTCTCTCCGGATTCGATGACGGTGTGGAACATCAAGCCGACCTTCTCTTCGAGAGAGAGACGCGGCAGCAGGTCGGCGGTGCGTGCTTCCGGGGTCAGACGGGAGGTGCGGTAGTCCGAGGTCACGGTCAGCCTTTCAGCCCGGTGAAGCCGATCCCCGTGACGATGGAACGCTGGAAGATCAGGAAGATGAGGATGGGGGGGATGCTCGCGATGAGCAGGCCCGCGATGAGATACGCCGGGTCGGTCGCCTGCGCGAGACGCGGGAGGGCGACGGCGAGGGGCTGCGTCTCGGGATCGGTCAGCACGATCAGTGGCCAGAGGAACTCTTTCCACGCCGTCATGATCGACAGCAGCGAGACCACGGCGAGGATCGGCCGCGACATCGGCAGCACGATCCGCCAGAAGATCGTGAACCACCCCGCGCCGTCCAGCTGTGCGGCTTCGAACAGATCGCGCGGGATGTCTTCGAAGAACTGTTTCACGAGCAGGATCGTGAAGGCGTTCGCTCCCGCGGGCAGCCACACCGCCCACGGGGTGTCGGTGAGGCTCACGTGCAGCAGGGGCAGGTCGAGCACCGTGAGGTACAGCGCGATCAGCGTGACCGTTCCGGGGACGAAGAGCGTCAGCAGGATCGCCCCGTAGACGGCGCGTCCGTACCACGGGCGGATCACGGCGAGAGCGAACCCGGCAGTGGCGGACACGACGAGCTGGACGATCCACGATCCGCCCACGAGCACCACGGTGTTGCCGAGATACTGACCGATCGACAGAAGGTTCCACGCGTCGGGGATGTTCTCCCACTTCGCGGGGCTGGGGACGAGGCTGAGGGGATGCTGCAGGAGATCCGTCGTAGACGAGATGGCCGCGCGCAGCATCCATAGCAGCGGGACCGCCCCGAGGGCCACGAGACCGATGAGCAAGACGATGTGCATCGCGCGCCACCCGACGAAGATGCGCGGTCGGCGCCAGTCGAAGCTGGACAGGATGCCGCGTTCGCGCGGCTGCGCGGCGGTTCGCTGGGGGCGGGTGTCGGTCGTCGCGGTCATCGGGTGCTCCAGGAACGGGTGAGCCGCAGGTAGACCGCGGAGACGATGATGAGGACGACCGCGAGAAGCAGGCTGAGCGCCGTGGCGACGCCGTAGTTGCCGAAGAGGAAGGCGTAGCGGTAGATCATCAGGAGGATCGTCACGGTGGCGTTGGCCGGTCCTCCGTCGGTCATCACGTACGGCTCGGTGAAGACCTGGATGGCCCCGATGATCTGCAGCAGGAGGAGCACGAGGATCACTCCGCGCATCTGCGGAAGCGTGATGTGAACGATGCGCTGCCACACCGACGCCCCGTCCAGTTCGGCGGCCTCGTAGAGCTCGGTGCTCACTCCCGTCAGAGCGGCGAGGTAGATGAGGATCGCGGTGCCTGCGCCCGACCAGGTCGCCACGATCACGAGGCTCGGCATCGCGGTGGCGGGGGATTGCAGCCAGGGCTGGGGATCGACGCCGACGAGGCCGAGGAGGCTGTTGACGACCCCCGACTCGCCCGGATTGAAGAAGACCTTCCAGAGCAGGACCGAGACCACCGGGGGGATCACGACGGGCAGGTAGGCGAGCACTCGCGCGAGGGTGCCGCCGCGGCGCAGCTCGGAGATGAGCACCGCGCACACCAGCGGAACGGGGAGGCCGATCGCCAGGGAGAGGACGGTGAACCACAGGGTGTTCACCGCGGCGCGGGGCAGGAGCGGATCCGAGAAGAGCACCTCGAAGTTGTCCCACCCGACCCACTCGGGCGCGGTGACCAGGTCGGTCTGCTGGAAGGCGAGGGCCGCGCTCTGGACGATGGGCCACCACGCGAAGTAGCCGAAGACGATGAACGTGGGGAGCAGGAAGACCAGGCCCGCGATCGCCGACCGCCGCCGCGTCAGCGAGCGCCGACGCGGCGGGCCGGGGCGAGCCGCCTGCGCGGCACGAACGGGCGTCGTGCCGCGCGGGCGGTCGGTGGTGACGGTCATGACTTGTGCTGGGCCAGGATCTGGTTGACCCGCTGCTCCGCGTCGTCGAGCAGCGCATCGATGTCGGCGTTCTCATCCGTCAACACCGACTGGACGACCGGATCGAGGGCCGCGTAGATCTCCTGTGAGGCGACAGCCGGCTCGGGGACGTACTCGAGCTCGTCGAGCGACGCGGTGTACGGGGCGAAGTTCTCCACCGGCACGTTGACGTAGTCGGCGATGGCGTCGCGGTACGCGGCGTAGGCTTCGGCGCTGAAGATCGGAGCGACGGGGACGCCGACCGGCAGGCCGTCGGCGGCCGAGGCCTTCGCGGTCTCGGCGGCGACCTCGAGGTCGTAGTTGGGCCGGAGAGCGCGCCAGTCGATCCACTTAACCGCGGCCTCCTTCTCGGCTTCGGTCGCGGTGGCGTTCACCATGAGGACCGTGGCGCCCGCCAGCGTCGCGTTCGCGCCGCCCTGGGGCATGGGGCCCGCACCGAACGCCTCGGGCTTGCCCCCCGCCGCGATGTAGTTGGGGTACACGTCCGGCGGGGCAGTCACCCACATGCCGACGTTCCCGGCGGTGAACTCCGCCACGAGGTCCTCCTGCTTGCCGAGGACGTTGTCGCCGAGCGAGTCGTCCTTCCAGCGCATGTCCTTCCACATCTGCAGCACCTCGCGGGAGGCGTCGTCGTTGAACGCCGCGGTCCAGGTGCCGTCGGCGGCCTGGTCGATCATCTTCCCGCCGTAGGTGTAGTCGTAGCCGGTGAGGTGCCACCCGCCGCTGTTGTTCGTCGAGATCTCCCCGAAGCCGGTCTTGCCCGTGGCGTCGGAGATCTTCTTCGCCGCGGTCCGGACCTCGTCCCACGTCTGCGGGGGAGCGTCGGGGTCGAGACCTGCCTGCTGGAAGAGGTCGCGGTTGTAGACGAGGCCGAAGGCATAGCTCTTCTCGGGGATGCCGTAGACGGCGTCGCCCTGCTCGAGGAACTGCATGACGCGCGGATTGAGGTCCGAGAAGCTGTCCAGCTTCGAGGCGACCGAGGCGATGTCGGCGACCTGGCCGCGTTCGATGAGGGCGGGCGGTTCGGTCAGCGGAACCCGAAGAAGTGTCGGGGCGCTGCCGCCGGCGAGGCGGGTGGCGAAGGTCTTGGCATCCCACGGGACATCGGATGCCTCGATGGTGATGTTCGGGTTCGCCGCTTCGAACTCCGACACCTGGCGTTCGAAGAGCTGGACGGCGGCCGTGTTGGTGGCCGCGGGCTTGCCCATGACGGTGATCGTGACTTTTCCGTCTCCGCTGTCGGCGTCGCTGGCTCCATTGCCTCCGCTGCAACCGGCCATGACCGCCAGGGCGGGCACGACGACGGCGGCTGCGATGACGCGGCGTGTGCGCTGTTGCATGATTCCTCCGTTCGGGGCGGCCGGGTGACCGCCGCGCGCATGCCCGACGAGGAACAGGTGTGCGCCACCTCGTCGTGCACGTGGGCCCAGTATGAGCACAGCCGTGTTCAGTTCGCAAGAAATATTTTCAACTCATAAACACGAAGGTTTAAGACTTGTGCACTTGTGAGAGGTGTGATTGCCTCATGCTCATGGCTGACTCCGTCGACGGCGACACCCCGGGAGAGCGCCCGCACGCGCTCCTCGTCATGGCCCCCCGCACCTACGACGACCTGTTCGACGAGGCCCGGTGGGCGCGTCTGCGATCGCTCGTGACCCTCGGCGACCCGGTACGCGTCGACGTCTTCGACCGCCGTGCGCTCGAACGGCTCGCGCAGGTGGAGTATCTGGTCACCGGGTGGGGGGCTCCCCGCCTCGGGCCGGAAGTCCTCCGCGCGGCTCCGCGCCTCCGCGGCATCCTGCACACCGGTGGTTCGGTGAAAAACCTCATCTCGGAGGACGTCTGGGACCGGGGCATCGTCGTGACGAGCGCGGCGGAAGCCAACGCGATCCCCGTCGCGGAGTTCACGATCGCGATGATCCTGCTGGAGGCCAAGCGCGTGCCCGCCTACATCGCGGGATACGCCTCGACGCGCGACGTCGCCGGGGACTGGCGCGACGGGATCCCCCCGTCGGCGACCTTCGGCGGCGTCGTCGGCATCGTCGGCTTCTCGCGCGTCGGACGACGCGTCGCGGCGCTCCTCGCCCCTTTCGGCTTCGAGGTCCTCGTGGCCGACCCATACGCCGCGGCGGAGGAGGTGCAGGCGGCGGGCGGGACTCTGGTGGAACTCGACGCCCTGATGGCACGGAGCGACATCGTGTCGATACACGCCCCGGAGCTCCCGTCCACCCGGCACCTGCTGGACGCGCGCCGGATCGCCTCCATGCGCCCGGACGCGGTGCTGATCAACACTGCCCGCGGATCGCTCATCGACACCGAGGCCCTGCTCGAGCGCTGCCGGAGCGGACTGCTGCGCGCGGTCCTGGATGTGACGGACCCTGAGCCGCTCCCGCCTGACTCTCCGCTCTTCGGGGCACCGGGGGTGGTGCTGACGCCGCACATCGCCGGGGCGATGCACGCCGAGACCCTGCGGCTCACCGACTCCGCCCTGGACGGCCTGCAGACCCTCGTCCGGGGCGACGCGCCGGCGAACAGGGTCGATCGATCCCTGCTCGGGCTCTCGGCCTGACGCACGACGAAGCAGGGGTGGGCCGGAGCTCACCCCTGCTTCGTCGTCACTCGACGACGACCTCCGTCGTCGTCGCGGAGGTCACCACGGCCGACGTGGTGTCGGTGGTGCGGACGGAGTAGCTGTGCACTCCTTTCACCCACTTCCCGGTGACGGCGTAGACGGCGCCGTCGGTCACGACCGTGTCGGACGGATCCACCGGCGCCATGTCGTGCACCACCCCGTCCAGCACGAGCTGGACCTTGTGCGGCGCCTGTCCCTCGGCATCCGTGTACGTCGCCTGCACGGTCACGTCGTCATCGGTGGTGAGCGGTCCGACGGTGTGCGAGATCGCCGTGAGGGTCGGGGCCGTGCCCGTCGCCTGGTTGGTGAAGCTCACGTCGTCGACGAACAACTCGCCGTCGGTGTCCGCAGTCTGCTGCAGCCAGAAGACGATCTTCGCCTGCGAGCGATCGAGGCCGGGGAATGCCGCGAGGTCGAACGAGTACGTGTTCCACGTGTTCGACACCGCGATGGGCGCGTTCCCCGTGACGCGGTGGTTCGAGTCCGCGTCGGAGACCTCGATGCGCAAGCGCAGATTGGGCGAGGGCGAGCGCATCGTGACGCTCAGATAGCGGTAGCCGCTGGCGTCCGCGGCGTGGTGCCACGGCTGGAACTTCGCCTGGGATGCCGCTGTTGCGGGGTTCTGGAAGAACCTCCCGACCGTTCGCCCGTCGATCGTCGTGTTGGTCACCGAGCCCACGCCGGCGTGGTTGTTGTACCAGTTCGCCCACGTGTAGCCCTGGACGCCGAACAGGCCGTCCTTGCCGAACCCGTCGTACAGCAACGGACTCTGCGGCGTCGGCAAGGGAGGGGCCACGGTGTAGTGCGTCGACGAGTACACCTGCGACCCGTCGGTCTGCGTGCCGCGGACGTCCACCCGCGCGTTCGTGAACGGGGCGGCGCTGTCGACGTTGACGACGCCCGTCGCGACCCCGCCCGCCACGGTCATGGGCGACCAGTTCGGTCCGAGTGCGGGAGCGCCGAGATCGCTCTCGGCGAAGACGGTGACGTCTCCCGTGACCTCGTCGCCGATTTGGGGAGAGGTGACGTTCAGCGCAGCCGGCGCGGCCCCCGCGGACCAGGGCGCATCCCCGACGGCGGTGAGGCCGAACAGCGCCGAGAAGAGTCCCGCCTCGATGCTGACGCTGTACTCGTTGTACCGCCACTGCTGCCCGCTGTCCTGCCACACCGGGCGGTCGACGTACCACGGGCTGGCGCTGCGGACGTCGAGCGGGTCTCGGGCGTTCGGGCCGCTGACCAGCGCACCCGGCACGACGACTCCCGTGCCCGCTTGATTCTGGGCCTCCTCGTCGAGGCGGGTGTGCAGGAATTTCACGCTCTTCTCGCCCACGCCGGACACCCAGCTCGTGCCCCAGGGGTTGTTTCCGAACACCCAATACAGTCCGCGCTGGACGGCGCGGAGGGCACGCTCGTCGCCGAACAGCTCGTAGTAGCGCAGGGCGTCGGCCACGTAGGAGACGTGCGGTTCGTTGACCCCGAAGTTCTTGAACTGGTTGACGACGCCGTAGGGCGTGTCGTCGGTGCTGGACAGGAAGTAGTCCAGTTGCTTCTCGAGGTACGCGTGGATCTGCCCCTGGGCCGTCGGTGTCGCCACGGGGTAGAGCTCCGCCATCGAGAGGGGCGCGAGGTCCCAGTAGTTCGTGTTCGACAGGATGGTGAAGTCCGTGGCCGCGATGGTGCTCTCGGCGGCATCCCGATACGAGGTGTCGCCGGTCAGCAGGTGCAGCTCGACCTCGGCGAACAGCAGGGAGTTGTCGATTCCTCCGCGAGTCGTCGAGTACCCGCCGAGGGGATCCGTCCGATGCGTGTCGGCGTAGGCGTAGAAGCCTTCCGCTCCCGCGCGGGCCTGCGCCGAGAACGCCTGCCACTCGGCGACGTCGGCGGACGGGATCGCGCCGTCGGCGAGGGCTTTGTCCACCGCGCGGGCCGTCGCGGCGAGGGTGCCGGCGGCCTTCGCGGAGCCGCCGACCCCGTAGCCGGAGATCCGTCGGTCGTCCTTCGTGCCGACGATGCCGTCCGTGTGCTTGTCGGGATGCTGGAAGCCCCCGCTGCCTTTGACGTCCCAGAACGCGCCGCCGAAGGCATCCCACATCCGCAGGAGGTATTCGCTGCCGAACCGTGCCTCGTCGACGAGATCGGGCACGCCGTTGGCGTCGTTGTCGAAGGCCACCGCCGGGGTGTCGCCGTAGCGGAGGTAGCTGATGGCGATGTTGCCCCCGACCCACTGGTTGCCGCCGTAGATGCCGTAGTCGCCGGCGTCGTACCACCCACCCGTGAGGTCGTAGTGGACGGTGCCGTCCTCGGATGCGGCGTCGTCGAGGTGGCCCGGGCCGTGGAAGATCTTGGCCGACGGCGCGATGCTGCTGTAGCCGTCCGGGTAGACGTCGGCGGTGGCGACGCCCGAGCGCTGCAGGCGGTAGAACGCCGTCATCTCGTCGAGGTAGCCCGCCCAGACGTTGTCGCGGATCGCGAAAGGGGGCGAGGCGGTTCCATCGACCTCGAGCACGTAGTCCTCGCCGAGGGTCGCGAGACCGGAGAAGTCCACCGTGTACACGTGGTCGCCCCACACTCTTCCGGCGTCCGTGAGCGTGCACGCGGGCACCACGACCGTCGTCCCCAGGAGGATGCGACAGGACGCCGCGGGGGCGAGGTCGCCGTCCACGACGACGGACCCCACCTTGAGACCCGAGGCGCTGTAGCCGGCCTGACTCACTGCCACCTGTTTCACGGTCGCCGCGAGCGCCGGTGTCGCGGTGATCACCCCTCCCGCGGCGAGGGCGACGGCGGTCGCACCGCCGATCCAGAGGGTCGTTCGTCGTCGAATCATGACGTCTCCTTCGAGTCATCGCGGCGTCGTCGCCAGCGACCCGTCAGTATGGTCATGGATCGAAAGATATGGCAAGGAAAAGAAAGATAAAGAAAATGCAAGGGGCGCATTTTTCAGACTGGAACAAAATACGCCAGTTGAGTAGGATGAGACCGACGGACAGGCAAAGGAGGCCCCGATGCTCGCTGCGGAACGACGTGCGCGGATTCTGAGTCGCGCGCAACAGGACGGAGCGGTCAGCATCACCTCGCTCGTCAGTGATCTGGGTGTCTCGCACGTCACTGTGCGCCGCGATCTGGACTCGCTGGTCGCCGAACAGGTGCTCGACAAGGTCCGCGGTGGTGCGGTGCTCCGCTCCGGACCGGAAGCGGGTCCCGATCTCACGTTCACGGGCACCATCGGTGTGGTCGTGCCGACGTCGTACTACTACCGCTACGTCGTCGAGGGTGTCAACGACGTCCTCTCGTCGGGCGGAGACATGCGGCTCGCGATCTCCGAGTACGACCTCGACGAGGAGTACCGCCTCATCGACGAGCTCGTGGCGAGCGGTGTCTCGGGACTGCTGTGGGTCCCGACGGTGTCGGAGCGGCAGGCTCCTCCCGGGTTCCTCGAGAAGCTCGAGCAGCTGAGCGTTCCTGTGGTCTTCGTCGAACGGGAGCTTCCGGGTGGGGGACTGGGAATGGTGTCGTCGGTGCGCACCGCGCACGAGCGCGGCGCCCTGTCCGCCGTGCGCCACCTCACGTCCCTCGGCCATCGCCGCATCCTCATGGTCAGTCGTGGCAGCTCGCAGAGCTCGGAGTTCGTCCGTCTCGGCTGGCGCGATGCGCTCGAACGGCTCGGGATCGCAGAGGGGAGCGGCATCCTCGGACCTGAGGAGCTGGGTGCCGGCCCTCGCTGGGAGCGGGGCGGTGCGGATGTCGTCATGAATGCCGTGCAGAGCACCGGTGCCACGGCTCTGTTCTGCCACGGCGATGAGAACTCGCTCTTCGGGCTCCTGCAGAACGCGAGGGCTCGGGGCATCACCGTGCCGCAGCAGCTGTCGATCGTCGCGTACGACGACGATGTCTCCGCTCATGCGGACCCGCCGATCGCCGCGATCGCTCCGGATCGCCGCCGAGTGGGGGCACTGGCGGCTCGGATGCTCATCGACCTGATCTCCGAGCCCAGCGCCGAGCCGCCGCTGCAGCTCCACGTCGAGCCGAGGCTCATCCTGCGCGGCTCCACGGCGGCGCCCGCGTGAGCGATGTCGTGCTCTTCTCCGGGGGAGAGGAGTACGTCGACCCCTGGCATCCGTTCCTCGAGACGAGCGCGGTCGTCGCCGATGTGCTGCGCGAGCGGGGGTTCACGGTGCGGACGGTCACGCGCGTCGACGCCCTCGCGCAGCATCTCGCCTCTTCCGATCTGCTGGTCGTCAATGCCGGTGGCGGCCCGCAGGCGCACCCGCGCGATGCGCAGCTGCAGACGGTGATCGCCGGGCACCGTGGCGGTGTGCTCGCCCTGCATGTGGCGGCCACGCTTCTGCCCGCGGGCGACTTCTGGGAAAAACGACTGGGCGGGCGCTGGGTCCGCGGCCGCACGATGCATCCGGCCCGTGGATCGATGCGGCTGACGCGGGCGGAGGGTGTCGAGCGTCCGGGTCTTCCCGCCGTCATCGACACCGTCGACGAGGCGTACTCGTGGCTGCGGGTCTCGCCGGAGGCGGGCGTGCTGTACCGCCAGGGCCATGACGGCGAGCCGCACGCGGTGGTGTGGACGTACGAGCGGGAAGGGGCGAGGGCTGCCTACTCCGCTCTCGGTCACGACGTGGAGGCGTACGCGAGCCCCGCCGTTCGCGCGCTGGTCGCTCACCTCGCCGGGTGGGCGAGCGGCGGGGGCGGCCTCCGCGACCACGACGAACGCACGGCGCGTCGGACGGTCGTCGCCCCCGCCGAGTGAGCAGCACCGGACATCTGCCGTGTGCGGTGTCGGCGTGAGCGGGCGCCTCGCTACCGAGCGAACGGCTCGTCGAGCACGCGCAGGGCGAAGCCCACGCGCGAAGCTTCGATATATAGGTTTCTACCTAATATCTATAGGATGACGTCGTGGAACGTTCCCCTCTCACTCCGCTCGCGATCATCCGCACGGCCGCCGACCTCGCGGATGCCGACGGTTTCTCCGAGGTGACCCTCTCGGCCGTGGCACGCGCGGTGGACGTTCGGACTCCGAGCCTGTACAGCCACGTCCGCGACCTCGCCGGCCTCCGCGACGGCATCACGATCCTCGCCCTCGGCGAGCTGGGCGACCGCGCGGGCGACGCGATCGCCGGGCGCGCAGGGCACGACGCCCTCCGAGCACTGTGCGACGCGCACCGCGACTACGCCCGCGCGCATCCGGGGCGGTGGGAGAGCCTCCAGCGGCGTGCGGGCGACGCCGTCGTCCGAAGCGACGAGGCCGCGCGTTCGGGCCGCACGCTCGCGGCGGTGCTCCGCGGCTACGGCATCGCTGAAAGCGATCACGTCCACGCGACCCGTCTCGTCGGGTCGTTCCTCAACGGGTTCCTCCACCTCGAACACGTCGGGGGTTTCGCCCACCGGGCACCGTCCGTCGACTCCTCGTGGACCGTGCTCATCGACCGTCTCGACGGCCTGCTCCGGCACTGGCACGTCGAGGACCGGAAGGATCCCTCATGATCGACACCCCGTTCACTCCCGACCTGGTCCGCGGTGGCGCGGAGCTCGAGCAGACCGAGCGCGGCGTCCGCCTGCACCGTCTGCCCCGGCCGTACCGGGAGCGCGAAGCCGACGCGCAGCTCGCCCTGGTGGAGCGGCAGCCGTCCGGCATCCATGTTCGCGTGCGGACGGAGGCGACCACGGTGACGCTGCGCCTGCACGCCACGCGGGTGTCGTATCGCGGTCTGGACCGTGCGCGGGGGATCGTCGACGTGCTCGTCGACGGCTCTCTTGCGCTGCGCCGACCACTCCAGCACGGCGACGCGCTCGAGCTCGACCTGTCCACGGGCGCGGCGACCCCGAGGAACGGAGACGTCGATGTCGTCACCGTGACCGACCTCCCGCACGTCGACAAGATCGTCGAGATCTGGTTGCCGCACAACGAGCAGATCGACCTCATCTCCCTGCACTCCGATGCGCCGCTCGCCGCCGTCGAGGACCCGCGGCCCGTGTGGGTGCATCACGGCAGCTCGATCAGCCACGGCTCCAACGCCGCCGCGCCCACCGAGATCTGGCCGGTCGTGGCCGCGCGCGCTGCCGGCGTGCAGCTGCGCAACCTCGGGTTCGGGGGAAGCGCGATGGTGGATCCGTTCCTGGCACGGGTCATCCGCGATCAGGATGCCGACGTCATCAGCGTGAAGCTGGGCATCAACGTCGTCAACGCCGACGCGATGCGCGTCCGCGCTTTCGTCCCCGCCGTGCACGGCTTCCTCGACACGATTCGCGAGGGACACCCCGACACTCCGCTGCTCGTGGTGTCGCCGATCCTCAGCCCGATCCACGAGACGACGCCCGGCCCGGGCGCGTTCGACCCCGAGAGCCTGCGCGCCGGCAACGCCCGTTTCGTCGCCACGGGGTCACCCGACGATGTGGTCCGCGGCTCGCTGACCCTCGAGGTGATCCGCGACCTGCTCGCCACCGTGGTCGCCGATCGGGCAGACGACCCCGCACTGCACCTCCTCGACGGGCTCTCGCTGTACGGCTCAACCGACGCGGGAGCGCACCCCCTGCCGGACGGTCTGCACCCCGACACGGCGACGCATCGCCTCATCGGCGAACGGTTCGCGACGGCGGCCTTCGGCGCAGGCGGGCTTCTTCGCCGTTAGCGGCCCCGCGGGGGCCACTCCCGCCGCTCGAGCGTGTCGAGCAGGACCTCGGCCGCCGACCCCTCCATGCCGCGCACCCAGCGCTGGGCGTCCGACGCATGCGACGAGACGGTCCGCCCGCGCTCGCCGCGCTCCAGACGCACGTCGATCCGGCCACGCACGACGCTGACACCGCGGAGGGCCCCCGCGGCGACCATCGCGGCGAGCGGGTCGTGCAGGGCGCAGCGGCGGTCGGGGAAGACGCGGCCCTCGTAGAAATCGAGGTACAGCGGGAGCATCGCGGCCAGCGCCTGCGGGAGCGCACCCGGGATCGCCTCGAGGCGCACGAGGTCGGTGGCATCCAGGGTCTGCGTCATCGTCACATCGAGGGGCACGGCGGTGACGTCCCAGTCCTGCGCGAACACCACGGCGGCCGCCTTCGGGTCGTTGTGGATGTTCGCCTCGGCCCACGCCGTGACGTTGCCGGAGTGCGCGAACGCACCGCCCATGATGACGAGCCGGTCGAACGCGGCGACGCCCGGCGTCTCGGCGTACGCGGCGAGGTTGGTCAACGGTCCGAGGGCGAGCACGGTGAGACCCGGATGCCGCTGGGCCAGGTGGTCGATGAGCTCGACCGCCGCGCGGGCGTCGTGTGCACGAGCGGCCGCTGCCAGCGCACTCTCTCCGACCCCGTCCGCGCCATGGACGTGTGGTGCTCCGCCCGCGTACGGGTGATCGCGGAAGTCGTGCGCGCCGATCGCGACGGGGATGTCGTCGACCCCGGCGAGCTCGAACAGCGAGAGGGTGTTGGCCGCCGCGCGGGCGGCATCCGTGTTTCCCGAGACGGTGGTGACCCCGACGATCTCGACGGTCGGCTCGGCCAGGAGGTAGGCGAGGGCCAGGGCGTCGTCGATGCCGGTGTCGCAGTCGACGAGGATCGGGCGGCGGGTCATGATCGTGCTCCATACGTGTCGAGCGGCGCGAGCGCCGGTTGCGAGGCCTCGTCGGCGACGGCCGCTGCCCCGACCGCGCACGCGCGAGCGAGGGCCTCGGCCTCGTCGTCGCCACGGAGGAGTCCGCACACGAGCGCGGCGCAGAACGCATCTCCCGCGCCGACGGTGTTGCGCACGGTCGTGGCGACCCCGGGGGCGGCGGCGACGAGCCGGCCGCGGCGGAAGAGCCGCGCCCCCTCGGCGCCGAGCGTCACGCAGAGCAGGGGTGCATCGTGCACCTCGGGCAGCTGGGCGTACTCGGTCTTGTTCACGATGACGAGGTCGCAGCGCTCGCGCACGCCGCGGGGGAGAGGGCGCGCGGGAGCAGCGTTCACCACGAGGAAGCCCGCGACCTCCGCGGCGGCGGAGACCACGGCATCCGACACTTCCAGCTGCAGGAGCACCGCCGAACCGGGGTCGATCCCCAGCGCCTGCGGGTCGATCGCGGCGTTCGCGCCGGCGCACACGACGATGGAGTTCTCGCCCGTGGCGTCGACGACGATCAGAGCGGTGCCGGTCGCGGCATCCGCGGTCTGCACGCCCGAGGCGTCGACACCCACCGAGGCGAGCTGGTCCCGGATGCCACGACCATCCAGGTCATCGCCCACGGCACCGACGAGGCGCACCTGCGCTCCGAGCCGAGCGGCGGCGACCGCCTGATTGGCACCCTTCCCGCCGGGCCCGCGCTGCAGGATCCCGTCGGCGACGGTCTCCCCGGCGGCCGGGGCACGTTCGACGCGGGCGGTGAGATCGACGTTGATCGCGCCGACGACGGTCAGGTGAGGGGCAGGAGGGTGGGGGCTCACGATCACCCAGCCTGTCACGGCTCGCCGACATCGAGCGCGACACGGTCGACCGAGTGCGCCACGATGGTGCCATGACCACCGGACCCCGCGACGATCCGTCCTCGTTCGACGCGGCACTCCGCGATGTCGCCCAGGCTCTGAACGCCATGGGCCACGGCGACCCGGGACCGTTCACGGCCCTGTGGACCCGGACCGACGACGCCACCTTGATGGGCGGATTCGGAACGCACGCGACCACGGCGGCCGACGTGGCGTCGACCCTCGAGGTCGTCGCCCGGCGCTTCCGGGGAGGGACGCTCGTCCCCGAGTACGACCGTGTGCTGGTCGCGGGCGACTGGGCGATGACCGCGGGCCGCGAGAGCGGGGTGCTGTCGGTCGACGGTGCCGAACCCCGTGCGTTCGTCGTGCGGGTGACGCACGTCTGGCGCCGGGAAGACGGCGCGTGGCGCATCGTGCACCGCCACGGCGATCACACCACGACGCCGGTCTGAGGGCCGGTCGCGGCGGCGCGGTCAGTGCAGGAGCAGCTTCGCCACGATCAACAGCCCGGCGATGACCGCGGCACCGATCGCGGTCAGGACCACCGCGATCGGCGAGGAGCCGCGCAGGCGCGCGCCCGCGGTCGCCACGATGACGAGGTAGGCCATCGCGACGCCGACGCCCCAGAGCAGCGCCGTCTGCAGGTCGACGCCCGTCGCGACGAGTCCCACCACGACGAGGAGCGGGAGGAAGGTCACCGACACCATCGGCGCGCTCACCGCGAGGTGGTGGCGGATGACGGGCCAGGCGCGCTTCGACGACACATCGCCGAGCGTGTACGCGAAGACGTGGGTCGCGAAATACACGAGGTTGGTCAGGGCGACCACGGCGATGACGTCCGCGAGGTCGGCGTTGCCGAGGCCGATGAGCGTGGACGCCGAGACCAGGGCGCCGTAGCAGCCCGCGCTGATCCGCTCGGCGGCGTCGTGTCCCAGTCGGCGGCGGGGTTCCTCGGTCTCCATGGCCGGGTCAGTCTCTCTCAGATCGGCGTCGCAGCCCCGCCGACACGATCGCGACCACCGTGCCGACCGCGACGCCGATGACCGTCTCGAGGACGCGGTCGCGCAAGAGCAGGTCGGGGCCGGCGGGCGAGGCGAGCGAGACCATGAGCAGCGCGAGCGGGGTGATGAAGATCATCGCGATGCCGTAGTTGCGCCCGACGAACAGCTCGGCACCTGCCTGCAGCGCGATGGCGATGAGGATGACCAGCCACGGCGGCAGGCTGAGGGCGAGCAACCCGGCCGCGATCAGCACACCGAGGAGGGTGCCGACCAGGCGTTGCACGCCGCGAATCAGTCGAGCGGTCACGTGCGCTCCGCCGACGGCGGCGACGGCGCCGACCATGGCCCAGTACCAGTGGGTGCCGATGAGCAGGGCGCCGGCGATCCCGGCGAGCAGCGCCGCGGCACCGACAGTCGCCGTCATCTCCCACGCGACCGCGCCGATCGGAGGCCGCGTGCGGGCCGGGCGTCGCCAGGAGCCGCGCCGCAGGAGGACGAGGGCGGTGGTCACGACCAGGCTCCAGACGACGCTCGCGCCACCCACGACGATGACGAGGCCGAAAGTCGTTCCGGTGGCGGGGAAGCTCGCCGTCGCGCCGGCCGCGAAGACCGCGAACAGCGCGCCGGGCGGATGCCATCTCCTGCGGTACGCGAAGAGGGTGACTGCCGCCGCCACGAGCGCGACGGCGGCGACGCTCACGATCGCCGGTGTCGCGAAGAACGACAGCGCGGTGCCGACGAGCATCGACGCGACGAGGATCGCGCCGGCGGTCGCCTGCATCCGTACGCGGGTGCGTGGCAGATCGGTCCGGCCGTACAGCGCGGCGAACGCCCCGAAGCTCGCATAGACGCTCAGATCGAGTCGCCCGACGAGGAGGAGGACCAGCAGGGGGACACCGACGCTGAGCACCGCGCGGAGGGCGACGCGGTGATCGCCCTGACGCGGTCCCACCCGGATGACCCCGGTCCACACACGCCCCCGGGATTCCGCCACCTCCCCAGCCTACGCGCCGCGTCGCCGGCGCTCGGCCGAGCATCCGTGGCGGCGCGGGCGAAACTCCTGAGATATCGACGTCTGAGGGGGCGTCGAGGCCGCCGCAGGCCCGCGCCGCATGAATTCTCAGGAGTTCGCTCGCCCCCCCGCCGGAAACGGTCGCGCTGCGCGCGGCCGGGCATGCCTGGCCGGCCAGCGCCGTCCCGGGCGAAACTCCTGAGAAATCGGGGCCGTGGTGCCTCGAGACGCCGCCGCCCGGCCGTGGCCCCCGAGTTCTCAGGAGTTTCGCCCGCCCCACCCCACCGGGCGGCCCGCCCCACCCGGCCGCCCGCACCACCCCACCGTCCGGCCCGTCCCGCCGCCCGGCCCCGGGCGGCCGCCCGCCCCGCCCCGGCTGCCGCGCGATCGGCCGCGGAACGTCAAGGCCCTGGCATCCGGACCGCTGCTTCTGGTGGGGTGGAGAGATGGATGCCGAGCGAGAGAAGCCCCCGATCGAGCCCGGGCCCGAGCCCGACACGACCACGGCCGCCGAAGCGGAGCGGTCCGATCCCTCGCTCGACGAGGACGACCAGCCCGTCGAGTGAGCGTGGTTCGACGTCGAGGAGTCGGACGGATGCCGCTCTTCGCGTTCCGTAGGGTGGGAAGCCCCGACCCGCCCGAGGAGAGACGTGTTCCGCACGCCGCTGACCCTGTTCCGCACGCTCGCGATCGCCGAGGCGGTCTCGTGGACCCTCTTGATCGGCGGGCTCATCCTGCGGGCCACGGCCGACCTCCCGATCGCGGTGACGATCGGCGGCGGTATCCACGGTTTCGTGTTCCTCGCCTACGGCGCGACCGCCGTCCTCGTCGCGCTGAACCAGCGGTGGGGTCTCGCACCCGCGGCGGTCGCGATCGTCAGCGCGGTGATCCCTTATGCCACGGTGCCCACGGAGATCTGGCTGCAGCGCTCCGGACGCCTCCGCGGGGCCTGGCGTCTCGATGACACCGGCGATCCACGCGATCGTCGCCCGATCGACCGTGCGCTGCGCTTCTTCCTCCGCCGACCGTGGGCGCTCGCGCTGGTGCTCGTCGTCGTGGTCGCGCTGGTGTTCGTCGTCCTGCTCGTGGTCGGTCCTCCGGGCGGCAAGGGCTGACGAACGCGCCGTCAGCGCACGCCGATGCGCGCGGGCGCCGACGAGAGCGAGCAGATGCCCGTCGCCGTCTCGACGGTTCCCGACATCGAGAAGACCGCGAGACCCTGGCCGACGTACCCCACCATGCCCTCGCGCGCCGGCGTCGCCCCGGTTTGCCCCGCGAAGCGGTGGACGGTCGCGCCCGCCGTGCCCGAGACCGACAGGGCCAGATCGACACGCGCGATCGGTCCGGTCAGGGACGAGGTCTGCCACGCGAGAGCGACGACGCCCCCACCCCAGCTCGTGGCCGTCAGAGTGAGCGCACCGCACTCCTCTCCGCCGACGGCCTCGGTGCGCAGCGCGGCGTCGGGGGGAGTGGTGCTCGCTCCGCACACGTCGATGCCGTGACGTCGCGCGTACTCGCGACCGCTGACGCTCACCCGCGAGCAGTCGGCGAAGAGGGGAGTCGTGACCGTGGCGCCGCGCGGATCGCTGTGCGGGCTCACGGCGGCCGCCTCGCGCGTGGCTATCGCGGGCGCAGCGGTCTCGGGAGCCGCGGTCGCGGGCGCCGCGGTCGCGGGCGCAGCCGTCTCGGGCGTCACGGTCGCGGCGAGGAACGCCAGGGACGAGGCGACGGAGAGCGCCCCGATGACGAAACGTCGCATGGCGCCTCCTCGCGCGGATGAGCCGAATCTACGTCGCTGTCGCGCTCGACGCACTCACCGCTTCGTCGACACGGTCACCGTGAACTTCCGGTCGCGCGCGATCTGACGCGTCGGCCCGACCAGACGCTCGAGCGCGGGGCGGTACTGCAGCGCGGAGTTCCACACCGTCCACAGTTCCCCGCCCGGGCGGAGGACCCGCGCGGCCTCGGCGAACATCCGCGGCGCGATGCCCTCGGTGACCGCCGCACCCGAGTGGAACGGCGGGTTCAGCGCGATGAACGCCGCACTGTCGTCGGCCCGCGAGCGCATCATGTCGTCGCGCACGACGGTGATCCTGTCGTCGAGGCCGTTGGCCTCCGCCGTGGCGCGCGCGGAGTCCACGGCGATTGCGGACTGATCGCACGCGAGCACGCGGAGCGACGGATGCCGCATCGCCAGGGTCGCTGCGACGATCCCCGTTCCACATGCCAGGTCGATCGCATCGCCATCCGCCGGTTCCGGGAGGTGGGCGAGCAGCAGGCGCGTACCGATGTCGAGCGAGGCTCCGGCGAACGCTCCGCCGAACGCGCGGATCTCGAGGTCGTCGACACGCGTGCGTTCGGGGTCGGGCTCGGCGCCGTCGTGCGGGCCTCGGGCGGTCAGGACGCGTGACTTCTGCCGCGCGTGCGAGACGTCGACCCGGTCGAAGCGCGCACGCAAGACCTCGTTCATCGTCGGCGTCATGTGCTTGAGCCGGCCGCCGGCGAAGACCACGACGTCGGGGTGGGCGTGCCGGGCGATCAGTCCGGCCAGATCGTGCAGCTCGCGCAGCGACCGTGGCAGACGCAGGAGCACGACGCGTGCGCCCGAAAGCAGAGCGGCATCCCTCCCGAGCGACGAGAACGTGCCGGTGAGACCGGTCGTGTCGGCGTTCGCGGCGAGGGCCTGTTCGCCGGTGAGCTCGTCCTGATGGACCCGGATGCCACGCGCCCCCGCCTCGGCGGCGGCCAGAGTGAGGGCGCCGTAGGCGTCACCGATCACCACGAGCTGCCCGTCGTCTAGGCCCGCTCGCGCCTCGGCGGACTCGTCGACGATCAGCCGGTCGGCTGCATCGGCGGCGAGAAGACCGGGTGCCTCGAGGTCGGGCCAGCGGCGGAGGGCATCGAACGAGAACGGCACTCGGCTACGGTACCCGGCGGTGCCTCGCACCGAGACCGGGTGGGAGCCTCGGGTCGGACACCCGTGATCAGGACCGGCGGTTCGCGGCGGCGGCCGCGGCCGCGAGGTCGGCGAGCACGGGCGGCACGTCGTCCTGGGGGACGACCGCCTGGATCAGCGTCAGGCCGTCGGACGCGCGGGCGGCTCCCAGCGCCTCGGTCAGACCACCGACCGTGTCGACGCGCACGCCCACGCTCGTGGCCGCCGGGTCCACGGCGGCCAGGAGCGTCGTCCAGTCCCAGATGGCGATGTCGTTGTATTCCTCGTGCAGACCGTGGATGACGCGTTCGACCGTGTACCCGGCGTTGTCGACGACCACGATGATGGCGGGGATGCCGTGCCGCACGATCGTGCCCAGCTCGGCGCTCGTGAGCTGCGCGGCACCGTCGCCGATGAGCAGCACAGGGCGTCGTTCGGGTCTCGCGAGGGCGGCACCGAGGATCGCGGGCAGCGTGAAGCCGATCGCCGCCCACAGCGGTTGTCCGCCGAAGACGACGCCGTGCGGCAGCCGTTCGCCCGCCATGCCGTAGAACGACGTGCCCTGGTCGGCGAGCACGGTGTCGCCGTCGCGAAGGAACGCGGCCACCTCGCGCCAGAGGGCCTCTTGCGACAGGGCCGCACCGGGGTCGGCGGGGACGTGGGTCGAGACGGCGGGCACTTCCGTCGTGACGGCGAAGCGGCCAGGGAGCGCCGCGAGCTCCTCCGCCACGGCGTCCAGCGCGTCGCGCATCGCGAGGGGCCGGAAGTCGTCGTCGCCGATGCGCGCGTGCTCGCCGCGGACCTCGATCGTGCGCGCCGGGTCGATGCGCTGTGAGAAGAACCCGCTCGTCAGGTCGGTGAACTGCACACCGGCCATCACGAGGACGTCTGCGTCTTCGATACCGGCGCGGACGGCCGGGGCGCTCGTCGCACCGAGGTAGGACCCCAGGTACCCCGACGCCGACTCGTCGACGACGCGGCGGCCCCAGAGGAGCGACGCGTGCGGCACGCCGCAGTCGAGGACCCGGCGGAGGTGGTCCTCGGCGTCGAGGCGCGCGACGAGGATGTCGGCGAGCACCGCGGCCGAGTCGGCGACGGCGAGGCGAGCCGCGACCGCGTCGCGGAACCGCGTGAGCACCGCAGGGTCGGTGACCGTGTCGGGCGAGGGGAGCGGCTCCGACGGCGGATCGACGGGCGTCTCGCCGATGTCGGCGGGGATGAGGAGGTACCCCGGCAGACGCCGATGGCGCACCTCGGTGAGCAGCCGGTCGATCTGGGCCGTGGCATCCGTCGCCGTCAGGATCTCTTGAGCGGCGGTGACTTCGGCGGTCATGCGGGCGAAATGCCCGAAGTCGCCGTCGCCGAGGGAGTGGTGGCTCGCGCGCCCGGCCGCCTGCACCGCGGTCGTCGGGGAACCGACGACGTGCAGCACGGGGACGTGCTCGGCATAGCTCCCGGCGACCGCGCTGATCGCGGAGAGCTCGCCGACACCGAAGGTCGTACTGAGGGCGCCGATGCCGTGCAGACGCGCGTAGCCGTCGGCGGCGTAGCCGGCGCCGAGCTCATTGGCGCAACCGACCCACTCGATGAGCGGGTGACGCTCGACATGGTCGAGGAACGCGAGCGTGAAGTCGCCGGGAACACCGAAGAAGTGCCGGACCCCCGCTTCGGCGAGCCGATCGAGGAGGTAATCGGCCACGGTATAGGTCGTCATGGCCGAGCGTCCGCGCTTACCGGGTGCCGAAGTGGAAGGGCAGCGCGAGCGATGCCGAGACCAGGATGATGCCGAGGGCGAAGAAGAGCGCGGGGGCCGCGAGCGAGAACGAGAGGCCGGTGAGCAGCATGCCCCCGACGAACAGGATGAGCGAGACGATGAACATGAGGATCCCTTCGGTCGGTCCAGGCTACCGTGCCGGGTCGACCGGTCGCGTGTCGGCGGGCCGGCGGGGCGTCTCGCCGAGGGCGGCGTGCGACCACAGCGTGCTGCCCGCGACGGCGGCGGGCATCACCGCGACCGCGCCGAGCGGAACGAGGAAGCAGAGCTGCGTCGCGACGCCGAAGCCCAGGGCCCTCGCCCGGTTCTCGCGCAGGAGGGCGCGGCGGGCGGTGCGATCGAGTCCGCGAGCCGACAGTGATCGCGAAGTGAGCTCGTCGGCGAGCAGCCAGCCCGTGAGGAGCAGGCCGATCAGACCGCCGAGCACCCCGCCGACGAGGGGGATGAGCCCGAGTAGCCACGCCAGGATCGCGACCAGGATGCCGCGCAGGACCAGCCGCACGCTGTCGCCCACCCCGCGCCAGAAGCCGTATTCGGTGTCGGGCACCGCGCCGAGGGCGGACCGCTCGGTCGCGCGCCAGATGCGGTCGTAGATCGGTTCGCCGACCGTGAGGGTGACCGCGGTGAAGGAGACGGCGACGAGGAAGAGCACGGCTCCGAACGACGCGACCCCCAGCGCCAGGCGCAGGGCGCCGCCCCAGAAGGGCTGCCAGGTGTCGGCGAACGGGGTCCAGTCATCGACGAGGGTGGGCAGCCAGAAGCCCCACCCCACGAGCACGGCCCCGAACACCAGGCCGACGACCGCTCCGGGGATGAGGCCGAGCGCCATCGCGCCTGGGGTTCTCCTCCACTGACCCAGCCCGCGAGCGAGCATCGCGGCCCCGTCGAGAAAATCGCGCATAGGCCGAGTCTCGCAGACGACCCATCGTGGGCGGGCGCGTGTCGGCGGCCGATGCCAGGATGTGGGCATGCGCATCCGCACGACCTCGACGCAGCGAACGTACCGCTACGTGCGGCTGTCGATCGTCGGGGCGACGCTGGCCCTCGCGGTCGCGATCGCGTTGCAGGTGGCGACCGGGGGAGTGCTCTCGTCGCTCAGCGCCGCCTTCTACACCCCGGCGGGCGATCTGTTCGTCGGCGGTCTGTGCGCGGTCGCCCTCGCCCTGCTCGTCTTGTCGGGACACAGCATCGAACAGGGATTGCTCGACGTCGCGGCGGTGTTCGCGCTGGTCATCGCCTTCGTGCCGACCCCGATCTCCGATGCCTCGTGTCCCGATGAGACGGTGTGCGTGCCCGCCGTGGCGGTCCCTGGAGTCATCGTGAACGGTGCCGCCGTGGCATCCGTCGCCGTTCTCGTGCTCATCGCCGCGGCGGTGCTCGCGCGCACCCAGGGAGCGGCCGGGGTGGGCACGGTCGTGACGCTCGCCGCCGTCGCTCTCACCGTGGCCGCCCTCGTCGGCTGGGCCGTCATCGACCTCGAGGCTTTCCTCCGCGCGGCGCACAACGTGGGGGCGATCGGCTTCTTCACGGTGATCGGACTCGTCGCCGCGGTGGCGGCTTGGCGGCCGCAGCGCTCTGGCCGGCGGTTCCGCGTCCTCTACGGGATCGTCGCGATCGGCATCCTCGGGTCGCTCCTGGCGTTGGTCGCCGCCCTCGTGACGGGCGAGGGCGGTGCGCGAGAGATCGGCGGGGTGCCGGTTCTCTTCGTCGGTGAGTCGGTGGTGCTCGCCCTGTTCCTCGTTTTCTGGCTGGTGCAGACGGTCGAGCTCTGGGATGCGCCGGATCCCGCTTTGCGCGCGTGAACCGGTGCGCATGTATCGCGGGGCGAGCCGGGGCGCGTGAGCCGGCCCGCGGACCCGGCGCGCCCGATCCCGGAGGTGCGAGTCCGCCGGATCCCCTATCGACGGCCGGGTGGGGCGGTGCGACGCTGACGCCATGTCCGCGCTCAGTCCCCGCATCCTCTTCCCGCTGGCGCTCGTCGCCGCCATCCTGACGGGCTGTGCGCCGGCACAGAGCGCCTCGACCCCGGATGCCGCGAGCGAGGCGCCCGCGGCCGATCCGGGCGAGGTGCCGGCAGTCGGCGCCCGCTTCGGCTGCACCGACGGGATGCTCGCGTATCTCGCCGACAACGGTTTCGGGGACGTGCCCGCGGCCGATCCGGCGAGCTTCACGTTCCCCGAGGGAGTCGACCCGGCGGTGACGCCGACGTGCTTCGTCTCGGAGGACGACGGCCAGGGAGCGTCGCGCGAGTCCGCCCTGTTCTTCGACGACCCCGACGGGGCGATCCGTCGCGCCGACGAAGCCTTCGCGGCCGCGGGGTGGCAGGGCGAGGCGAGCGACTCCCTCGCCGGGACGACCGGTATCTGGTGGAGCGATGGGGATGATGCGATGTCGGCCCGCCACTCGGTGGGCGGTGGTGTTGTCGAGGTCGACGGACGCAGCGCCGCGTGGTTCACCTGGGCCTCGTGATGCGGGGCAGGGGCGCCCGGCTCGGGGCTGTGCGGCACCTCGGGAGATCGCCGGGAATATCCTCTGAGGCTGGCCGTTGAAGTTGATACACAGTCACTCAAGTCTCAAACTTGAGTGAACCTGACTCATGTATCACAGGAGACCACGTGTCCGAAGATGTCACCCCCGGCGCCGGGGACAACGGCGCTCAGTCGTTCGACGAGTTCCTCGCCCGCTACCTCGCGGGAGAGCGCGCTCGCGCCGAACGATCCATCGATCTCAGCCGGTTCCTGAGCGCCCGCACGCAGGAAGCGCTGCAGGCCGCCGGCCGCTACGCGCTGGGTCGCGGTCAACGCGAACTCGACGCGCTCCACGTTCTGCACGTGCTCGTCGGGCAATCGCCCGCGCGCGAGGCGGTCACCCGACTCGGTGCCGACCCCGTCGCGATCGCGCGCGCCGCCGAGAGTCGATTGCCGGCCGCGAGCGATGCGGCCGACGTCGACGGGGCCGTCGTCGCGGGATCCGTCCAGCGCGCGCTCTTCCATGCCTTCCAGGTGGCCCGCGCTGCGGGATCGACCTACGTCGACCCCGACCACCTCTTCTTCGCCCTGGTCCTCGCGCAGGACGCTCCCGCCGGGCAGATCCTCGCCCAGGCCGGGGTCACCGCAGAGGCCCTGACCCAGGGTGTGCGCGAGACGGTCGTCGGCGGGGGTGAGGATGCGGCACCGACCGAGGCGGCATCCGTCACCCCGAACCTCGACCGTTTCGGCACCGACCTCACGGCGCGGGCCGCGGCCGGCGAACTCGACCCCGTGATCGGTCGCGCCGACGAGATCGAGCAGACCATCGAGATCCTCAGCCGGCGCACGAAGAACAACCCCGTGCTCATCGGCGAAGCCGGCGTGGGCAAGACCGCGGTCGTCGAGGGGCTGGCCCGCGCGATCGTCGCGAACGAGGTCCCCGAGCAACTGCGCGACACCCGCGTGGTGTCGATCGATCTGGCCGCGATGCTCGCCGGCGCCCGCTACCGCGGCGACTTCGAGGAGCGTCTGACCCAGACGATGGACGAGATCGCGGCATCCGAGAAGCTCGTCGTCTTCGTCGACGAGGTGCACACCCTCGTCGGTGCGGGCGGAAGTGGCGACGGATCGATGGATGCCGGCAACATCCTGAAGCCGCGCCTCGCACGCGGCGACGTGCACCTGATCGGTGCCACCACCCTGCGCGAGTACCGCACGATCGAGAAGGACCCGGCGCTCGAACGACGCCTGCAGCCCGTGCGCGTCGGCGAGCCGTCGATCCCGGATGCCGTGGAGATCCTCCGCGGGCTGCGCTCGGCGTACGAGGAGCACCACGCCGTCAGCTACACCGACGACGCGCTGCGCGCCGCCGTGGAGCTCAGCGACCGCTACCTGCCGGACCGCGTGCTCCCCGACAAGGCGATCGACCTCATCGACCAGGCCGGCGCGCGTCTGCGGCTGCGGCTGGGCGTCTCGGTCGACACGACGGCGTTGGTCGAGCAGCTCGCCGTCCTGGAGGCCGAGAAGAACGCGGCCGTCTCGGCGGAGCACTACGAGGAGGCGTCGCGCCTGCGCGACGAGATCGCCGCCGTCCAGACGCGCCTCGATCACGCGACCAGCGCGCCGCGCGCGGAGGCCGTGGTCGACGAGCCCGAGATCGCCGCGGTGATCAGCCGTGCCACCGGGATCCCGGTGGCGCGCCTCACCGCCACTGAACGCGGACGCCTCTCGCAGCTGGAGGACGAGCTGCACGCCCGGGTCATCGGGCAGGACGACGCGGTGACAGCCGTGGCGAAGGCCGTCCGTCGCAACCGGACCGGCATGGGAGACGAGCAGCGCCCCGTGGGCTCGTTCCTCTTCCTCGGCCCGACCGGTGTCGGAAAGACGGAGCTGGCCAAGGCTCTCGCCGGATCCCTGTTCGACGACGACGGCGCCGTGATCCGCTTCGACATGAGCGAGTTCGGCGAACGGCACACCGTCTCGCGTCTGGTCGGTGCCCCTCCCGGATACGTGGGCTACGACGAGGCCGGTCAGCTGACCGAGCGCGTGCGTCGAAACCCGTACTCGGTGGTGCTGTTCGACGAGATCGAGAAGGCCCACCCCGACGTGTTCACCCTGCTCCTGCAGGTGCTCGACGACGGCCGTCTGACCGACGGCCAGGGGCGCACGGTCGATTTCCGCAACACCGTCATCGTGATGACCTCGAACCTGGGCGCCGAGATCCTGGCATCCCGCTCCGGTGCGATCGGTTTCAGCACGACGGGACGCGAGTTCGCGGCCGCCGACCTGCGCGATCGGGTCATGGGCAAGCTCCGCGAGGCGATGCGACCCGAGTTCCTCAACCGCATCGACGACATCGTGCTGTTCCAGAAGCTCGAGAAGGCGCAACTGCGCGAGATCGTGCGGCTGCTGCTGGGCGCGACCTCGCGGCGGTTGTCGTCTCGCGGCGTGACGCTCGAGGTCACGGACGCCGCGGTGGACCGCCTCGTCGAGGTCGGCTACGAGCCCGAGTACGGTGCACGGCCACTGCGGCGGGTCATCCAGCGGGAGGTCGACGACCGGATCGCCGACCTGTTCGTCTCGGGCGAGCTCGGCGACGGAGGCACGGTGACGGTGGATGCCGACGGCGCGGGCTTCGCCGTTCGCGCCGGCGTGAGCGTCCTCGCGGCGTGAGCACCCCAGGCCCCCGGAACCCTTCACGGTTCCGGGGGCCTTCTGCTGTGCGGGTCGGCGCGGGCGGACCGGGCCGTCGTGCGGATGCCGAGGGCGGCACGCCGGGTGGGTTGGTGTCGGGGCGGCGTGTCGGGGCGGGGCTCCGCGGGACGGTCCGCCGGGGGTCTGGGGTGGGCCGTCGTGCGGATGCCGAGGGCGGCACGCCGGCTGAGCTGGTGTCGGGGCGGCGTGTCGGGGCGGGGCTCCGCGGGACGGTCCGCCGGAGCCGGTGGAGGGACCGAAGAATGCCGCCACCGGAGCCCCGATGTCGGCGGTTCGCGGCAGAGTAGAGACATGAGTCGTATCGGCACGATCTTCAGCCCCTACCCCCACCCGCCCGAGCAGCTGCGCGACGCCGCGCGTGCCGCGGAAGACGCCGGCATCGAAGAGCTGTGGCTGTGGGAAGACTGCTTCCGCTCCTCGGCCTGGGCCGCGGCCGCCGCCGCCCTCGCGGTCACCGACCACCTGCGCATCGGCGTCGGCATCGCGCCCCTCCCGCTGCGCAACGTCGCCGCTTCGGCGATGGAGGTCGCCACGATCGAGCGGATGTTCCCCGGCCGGTTGCTGCCCGGCTTCGGCCATGGGGTGCAGGACTGGATGCGTCAGGTCGGCGCCAAGGCGGCCTCGCCCCTGACCCTCATGCAGGAGCAGCTCCCCGCCCTGCGGTCTCTGCTCGCCGGTGACACCGTCAGCGCCGAGGGACGCTATGCCCGCCTGCGCGAGGTCACTCTCGACTGGCCGCCCGCCGCCGCTCCGCTGGTCTACGCCGCGGCCGAGGGGCCGAAGACGCTCGCGCTCGCCGGCGCCGTCGCCGACGGGGTGATCCTCGACAGTCGCCACACGGTCGACGAGATCGCCGAGGCCGTTCGCGTCGTCCAGCAGGGACGGGCGGATGCCGGTCGCCCCGGCCGCGCCGACGTCGTGGCGTACGTGCTCACGGCTTTCGGTCCCGACGCGCGTGAGCGCGCGACCGCGGTGCTGAAGGACCGCGCGGACGCCGCGGATCGGGTGCTGGCCGGCTCGGTCTCGGAGGTCGCCGAGGGCGTGGCGCGCTTCCAGGCCGCGGGAGTCGACGACGTCGTGCTGCTGCCGACCGACGACGTCGATCTGGCCGCCTTCTTCTCGGCCGCGGGACAGGTCGCCGTGGCCCTGCCGAACGCCGGGGGCGTCTCGTGACCCGCGGCGTCGTCTCGCTCGGTCTTGCGGGCTCGCTCGGACCGGAGGCGATCGCGTTGATCGCGCCCGAGGTCGAGAGCGCGGGCTTTCACACACTGTGGATCAACGACACCCCCGACGGTGACGCGCTCGCCGCCCTGGCCGCGGCGGCGCGCGTGACCCATCGGCTGCACCTCGCGACCGGCGTGGTGCCCGTCGACCGTCGACCGGCCGGCACGATCGCCGCCGAGGTGGCGTCCCTCGCCCTTCCGCTGGATCGACTGACACTGGGCATCGGCTCGGGCATCGCGAAAGAGGGAGCGCTTGCACGCGTCCGTGACGCGATCGACGTGCTCCACGACGCGGGCGTGCCTCGCGTCCTCGTGGGTGCGCTGGGTCCGAAGATGCGTCGGATCGGCGCCGAACGCGCAGACGGCGTGCTGTTGAACTGGGTTCCGCCCACCGAAGCGCACGCGCAAGCCGAGGCGTTCCACCAGATCGCCGCCACCGCGCACGTCGCCGTGTACGTCCGTACCGCGATCGTCCCCGCTGCGCGGGAGCGCCTCGAGGCCGAGACGGCCCGCTACGCCTCGTTCCCCAACTACGCCGCGAACTTCGAGCGGATGGGGGTGGATGCCATCGACACGACCATTCGTGACGTCACCGAACTGGGGGGCGCGCTCGAGGCCTACACGGCTGCCGCCGACGAGGTGGTGCTCCGCGCGATCGTTCCCGAGGACACGGCGGAGGCCTACATCGACTTCGTTCGGCGCACGGCGCCTTCTCCGACCTGAGTCGGCACTCGCGGGCCGGTGCGTCCGGCGCTTTCCTGCCCGCACGCGGCCGATTCGGCTCCGGGGTGCTGATTCGGCCCAGGAACCGGAGACCCCGTGAACGCGCGGTACGTCCGTCACCGCACCATCCGCACGGTCCGCGGGATCGGGCCGAACGCCGATTCGGTGCCGTCGGAGCGGAACCCGTTGCGCCGGTAGAACGCCTCCGCACGAGGGTTGTCCGCCGCCACCCACAGTGACGCCGGTCGATCCGCCAGCACCGCGTCGAGGAGCGCTTGTCCCGCACCCGTGCCGTGCGAGGAGGCGACGACGTACAGCGTCGTCAGCTCCTCGGGCCGCACCGCCTCGAGGCCGGGTGTCCGCTCCGTGGCCGCGAATCCGATGATCTCGCCATCGACGACCGCGACCATCACGGGTGCGGCACCGTCGCGCAGGGTCGCCGTCCACATGTCGATGCGTCGTTCGGCCGCGAACCAGGGGTTCGTGTCGGGGTCGTCGACGAACTTCCCGTATGTCTCGCGCCACGACTGCGCGTGGACGCGGGCGATGGCCTCGGCATCCGCCACCGTTCCGGGTCGGACGGCCGTGAACCGCGCGCGCCCGGGGACGTCGGCGAGCACCCGGTCGATCCAGTCGCGGCGGGGGAGTGTGGCGATCTCGCCGCGCGAGAACCAGCCCACTTCGAGCAGCTCCTCCTGGTCGGCGGCGGCGTCGCTGAGGAGTTCGCAGTCGTACGCCGTGGTGACGTAGCCGACCCGATCGCCGTTGGGGTAGGTCACCATCATCGGTGCGCCGCCGTAGACGCCGACGATCCCGCGGATGCGCACGTCGGCCCCGGTCTCTTCCCGCACTTCACGGTGCAGGGCTTCCGAGGGCTCTTCCCCGGGCTCGACGGCCCCGCCGATGAGGCTCCACAGCCCCGAGTGGCGGTGCCGCGCGAGGAGGAAGCGATCCGCGTCGCGGATCACCGCCGTCACCCCGGGGAGAAGCAGCAGGTCGGTGCCGATCCGCGAACGAAGTGCGGCGATGTAATCCGAGGTGGCCATGCCGCGAGTCTAGGAAGCCGGATGCCGCTGCGTCCGAGACGCGCGCCGGGTGCGGCTACGTCCGGGCGGCGAATGTGGCCAGGAGAGCCGCGATGAGCGCGCGTCCGCGCGCGGCCGGCATGCGTGCGTCGCCCTCGGCTCCGCGGGCGACGGCGATGCCGTCGAGCGCGGCGAGAAGCAACGCGGCGTCGTCGGGGGTGACGCGCGCCGAGGGGTACGCGGCGGTCAGGAGTCCACGCAGCGCTTCCTCGGTGCGCGTCCACTCCCGTTCGTGGATCGCGCGGATCTCCCCGTCCGTTCCCGCGCGTGCGGCGAACGCGGTCCAGACGACCGCGTCGCGTCGACCCGCGTCACCGAGGGCGGCGAGCTCCTCGCAGAAGGTCTCGAGTCGCGCGACCTGCGAATCCGCGCTGTCCAGCGCGGCGCCGATGCGATCGCGGAAGTGGGCGGTGACGGCATCCATCGCTCCGATGATGAGCGCGGCGCGCGTGGGGAAGTGATGCTGTACCGCGCCGACCGAGACCCCCGCTTCAGCGGCGACCTTGCGCACGCTGAGATCGTCGGTGCCGCCGGTCGAGAGCACGCGCAGGACCGCCTCGGTGATGGCTTCACGGCTGCGGTGCGACGAGCTGGGCGACGGGGAGGGGGCGTGCGTGTCCACCGTCGTAGGCTACGGTGAAGCCGTGAACAATACGAACGTATTGCAAGTCGTTTGTCCGCCCTCGACGTCGTGCGGGGCCTCGCCATCGTGGGTACCCTCGCCACGAACATCTGGGTGTTCTCCCACCCCTGGGGGCTCCTCGGGATGCTCAGCGCCCCGGTGCTGCCCGGCGAGTCGAAGGCCGCTGCCGCCGCCCAGCTTGCGCTCATGGCCCTGGCTCAGGGGAAGTTCCTCGCTCTGCTGTCACTGACCTTCGGTGTCGGACTCGCGCTCCAGCACCGGTCCGCCGTTCGCCATCATCGCCGCTGGCCGGGGCGCTACGTGTGGCGCGCGGCCCTGCTGTTCGTCGACGGGGCCGTCAACTACATCCTCATCGCGGAGTTCGACGTCCTCATGGGCTACGCCGTCACCGCGGCGGTGGTGTCGTTCCTGCTCCTCACCCGCCCGCGGGTGCAACGCCGCCTGATCCTCGTGTTCGGCGGCATCCATCACCTCCTCATCACGTCCATCGTGGTCGCTCTCACCCTCATCCCGGGTGCGAACGCGAACGCGGCCCTGCCGCACGAGCCCAGCCCCTACGCGACGGCGTCGTTCTGGGGACTTGCCGTGTTCCGCCTCGACAACGTCGCGGTCTTCCGCGCTGAGCCCGTGCTCATCGGCTTCCTCTCGCTGGCCATGTTCCTGGGTGGGGCGGCCTTGTGGCGGGCCGGTGTGTTCGGTGCCGAGGGTGTGCGTCTTCGGCGCCGGTTGATGATCGTCGGCGCGTGCGCGGCGCCGATCGATCTCCTCCTCGGGCTGACCGGCTCGCCCGCGGGGCTTCTTCTCGAGCGGTACGTCGCGGCGCCCGTGGTGGCCCTCGGCATCCTCAGCATCGTCGTCGAGATGTGCCTGCGCAGGGGGACGACCGGCTGGTGGGCGCAGCGCGCGACGGAGATCGGACGGGTGGCCCTCAGTGCATACCTGCTGCAGAACCTGCTCGGCGGTGCGATCTTCTTCGGTTGGGGTCTCGGCATCGCGCAGTCTCTGCAGCCGTGGCGTATCCCCGTGACGGTCGGGGCGTTCGTCGTCATCACGGCCGTCGTCGCCGCCTCGGCGCACCTCTGGCTGCGTCGCTTCACGACCGGACCTGTCGAATGGCTGTGGCGGGCGGCGGCCGGTGACGGACGCCGTTCGGGCACGGCTCCGGTGGATAGGGTGCGTTCGTGACCATCTCGCTCCCCGGGCTGCCGGCCCTGCATTGGACGGGCGTCGACGGCGACGCCGAGTACGACGAGGAGGCGCGCGCCCTCACCCTGCGCGCGGCCGGCGGCGTCGACTGGACCAACGACGCGACCGGCGGTCCCGCGCAGCACGCCGCGACCGCCCTCGCCTTCCCCGCACCGCACGGCGACTTCGTCCTCGCGGCGCGTGTTCGCATGAGCGGTACACGCTCCACCTTCGATGCCGGCGCCCTCGCGCTGTGGTCGCGCGAGGACCGGTGGGCCAAGCTCTGCAACGAGTACTCCCCGCAGGGCGACGCGATGGTCGTGAGCGTGGTGACGAACGAGTTCTCGGACGACGCGAACGGCCCGCTCTTCCCCGGCGAAGCCGTGCATCTCCGCGTCGCGCGTACCGGGCCGGCGTTCGCCTTCCACTACTCCCTCGATGCACTGTCGTGGCATTTCGTGCGCGTGTTCCGTGTGGATGCCGACCCGTCGACCATCTCGGTCGGCTTCCTCGCCCAAGCGCCGATGGGCGAGGGTGCCGCCGCCGTGTTCGACGAGATCGCCTACGCGGAGCGCTCGCTGAGCGATCTGCGCAACCTTCGCTGAGCGATCGGCCCGGCACGCGCACACGGGTGGCAGACTGACCGGATGCCACGCCGTCGAGGTCTCTCCATCCGTTCCGTCGCGCGCGGCATCCTCGCCCTGCTCTTGGTCGGTGCCGGGGTCAGTCACCTGACCTGGGGGCGTCGTGGATATCGCATCGTGGTGCCCCCGTGGGCGACGCGCCTGCTGCGCACGGACAAGGATGCCATCGTGGTGGCCTCCGGTGCGGTCGAGGTGATCCTCGGCACGGCGCTGGTTGCCCTGCCGCGCGAACGGGGTCGCATCGGAGCGGCGATCGCGGCGTTCTTCGTCGCCGTGTTCCCGGGCAACGTGCACCAGTGGCGCACCGGCCGGGCGGCACCCGGGTTGAACACCGACCGTGCCCGCTTCGTGCGCCTGTTCCTCCAACTTCCCCTCGTCGTGGGGGCATGGTGGGCGACACGTCGCGACTGACGAGCGCGAGCCCGGGGGAAGTGATTGCTCCCTCGGGTCGAGCGGGTGACGTCGCGAACCGCGTGATCGGCGCCGGCCGGGCCAGGCGCGACTGACCGGCGCTTACGCGGCCTCGCCGAGCTCCATGATGCCGCTCCCCAACGCCGCGCGAGCCAGCACTTTGTACCCGTGCTCAGGGAAGAACACGGTGATCCGGTCGTCTTCGATCCCCATCACCGTGCCCGTCCCGAACTCGCCGTGTTCGACGGTGGAGTCGATGCGGAGGCCGCCCGAGTCGGCGGCGGCGGCCGCGTCGGAGGGGGCGACCGCCCGAGCTCCCGCGTCGCAGCGGTCGCAGGCGTCGCAGCATTCCGCCGCTTCCACCCCGAAGTACTCGAGAAGGGCGCGGCGCCGACAACGCGTCGTCTCGGCGTAGCCGCGCATGATCTCGATACGCGAGGAGCGGATGCGCTCCTCCGCCTCGTCGCGCTCGCGAACGGCGGTCACGGCGTCGCCCGCCGACACCCTCTTCAGCACCGCAACGCCGTCGGCGCCCGATACGGCCAGGTCGCTCGCGACGAGCTGGTTGAGCACGCGACCGATGGCGCGGGCGGGACGACCGCTCTTCTCGGCGATGTCTTTCGCCCGCAGGGGCTTCTTCGCCCGCCGCAACGTGTCCCAGACGCCGGCGATGTCGGCGCGCTTCGTGTGTCCGCCGGCGAAGAACGACCGCAGCGAGAAGTCTTCGGCCCGGTAGTGCAGGATCGCCCGCGCCGGCTGACCGTCGCGCGCGGCGCGTCCGATCTCCTGCGCGTACGCGTCGAGCGACTCGGTCACGTCGGCGTGCACGACCAGGCGCACATCGCTCTTGTCGACGCCCATGCCGAACGCCGAGGTCGCCACGACCACGTCGAGTTCCCCGGCGCTCCAGGCCGTGTGCACCTCATCGCGCCGTTTCTGCGCCATCGCACCGTGATACGCGGCCGCTCGCAGACCGCGTTCGCGCAACTCCTCGGCGTACGCGTCGGTCTCTTTGCGGGTGGCCACGTACAGAAGTGCGGGGCCGTCGGCATCCTGGACATCCGCCAGGACCGCGCGGCGCTTGTCGCTGTCGTGCTCGTGCCGGCGGACGGACATGTGGATCTCGGGCCGGTCCATGCCGCGCACTTCGAGATGGGGGTCGCGCATCCCCAGGCTCGCGATGATGTCGTCGCGGACGGGAGCGGATGCCGTCGCCGTCAGCGCCAGGACCGGTGGGTGGCCGAGAGCCTCGACGGCGTCGCCGATGCGCGCGTAGTCGGGGCGGAAATCGTGCCCCCAGGCGGAGACGCAGTGGGCCTCGTCGATCACGAGGAGGCGGACGTCTGCCTTCGCGAGCCGGTCGAAGACCTCGGGGTTGGCCAGCTGCTCCGGCGCGAGGAAGGCGTAGACGGCCTCATCGCCCTCGATCGCCGCCCACGCGGCCTTTCGCGCGGCGGTGCTCGTGCGGGAGTTCAGCGCTACGGCGGCGGGGGCGTCGGGGGCGGCGTCGATCGAGTCGATCTGGTCACGCTGCAGGGCCAGGAGGGGGGAGATCACCACGGTGGTGCCGCCCAGCTCGCACCCCGCGATCTGGTACACCGCCGACTTGCCCGCGCCCGTGGGGAAGACGACGAGGGTGTCGCGCCCGCCGACGACCGCGTCGATCGCCTCGGCTTGGCCCGGCAGCAGATCGTCCCAGCCGAACACCTCCCGGGCGGTGCGGGCGGATCGTTCGAGGGTGGCGGGTGCGTTCACGGTGCCTCATTTCTGGGGGAGGCTCCCAGCTCACCCCGAACCTCCGACATCGGTGCGGGGGTTGCGGGCGGAGCCGGCGTGTGGTCCACGCGGCCGCGGTCGACACCGGGGCCGACAGACGGCACACGCGAAGTGGCACGCGAGCGCTGTCGACGCAAGCGGCGGAGCGATGTCGGAGGGGGATGCCAGGATGCCGACATGCTCTTCGGCGACATCGAGACGGCCCTCGCGACGGTGACTAACACGCGCTCGCGCCTGGCGAAGGTCGATGCCCTCGCGGCGGTGTTGCACGACCTCGCGCCCGACGAGATCGAACCGGCCGTGGGGCTGTTGACGGCAGCTCCCCGACAGGGACGCCTCGGCGTCGGCTGGCGCACCCTGTCGACGCGGGGCGGCGCTCACGCGGAGACACCGACGCTGACCGTGGGGCAGATCGACGAGGTGTTCTCGCGGCTGGTCGATGTGGGGGGAGCGGGGTCGGCGGCCGTACGCACCGCGCTGCTCGACGATCTCGCCGGCCGCGCCACCGCGAGCGAATGGCACCTGCTCGTGCGGATCATGACGGGGGAACTGCGAACGGGCGCGCTCGAGGGCGTCCTCCTGGATGCCATCGCCCGGGCCGGCGACCGCGACGGCGCCCTGGTACGCCGGGCGGCCATGCTGTCGGGCGATCTGGGGGCGACGGCGCGCATCGCCCTGACCGGCACCGGCGACGACCTGGCCGCCGTCGGCCTCGTGGTCGGGCGAGGCGTGCAGCCCATGCTCGCCTCGACCGCGGCGACGGTCGCCGAGGCTCTGGATGCCGCGGGTCGCGCATCGGTGGAGTACAAGCTCGACGGTGCCCGCGTACAGGTGCACCGGCACGGTGACGAGGTGCGCGTCTTCACCCGGACCCTGGCGGACGTGACGCACCGGGTTCCCGAGATCGTCGAGGTGGCGCTGTCGCTCCCGGTGGACGACGTGATCCTCGACGGCGAGACGCTCTCGCTCGACGACGACGGCGCGCCGAGGCCGTTCCAAGACACGATGGCCCGGTTCGGTGCCGAGACGGCCCGGGAGATCGCGTTGCGTCCGTGGTTCTTCGACATCCTGCACGTCGACGGTCGCGATCTGATCGACGAGCCGCTCGAGGCGCGCCTGAGCGAACTGGAGCGCGTGGCGGGGGAGTACCGCATCCCGGCCCTGCTCACCGACGACGCCGAGGCGGCCGATGCCTTCGCCCGAGCCGCTCTGCAGGCCGGACACGAAGGTGTCATGGTGAAGGGACTCGATGCGGCCTACTCCGCGGGGCGGCGCGGGAAGAGCTGGCTGAAGGTCAAACCCGTGCACACTTTCGACCTCGTCGTGCTCGGCGTCGAGCGCGGGTCCGGTCGCCGCGCGGAGTGGTACTCGAACCTCCACCTCGGTGCGCGCGACCCGGACGGGGCCTTCGGCGAACCGGGCGGCTTCGTCATGGTCGGCAAGACCTTCAAGGGCCTGACGGACGAGGTGCTCCGCTGGCAGACCGCGCATTTCGCCGAACGGGCGACGGGGGAGGTGCCCGGTGGCATCCGCGTCGTCCCCGACACGGTCGTCGAGATCGCCATCGACGGGGTGCAGAGGTCGGTGCGCTACCCCGGTGGTGTCGCTCTGCGGTTTGCCCGGGTGAAGGCGTACCGCTCCGACAAACCGGCCCGCGAGGCCGACACGATCACGACGTTGCGGGCGATGCTCCCGAACGTCGGCGAGGCCCCCGGCGACGCGCAGTCGACGCAGGCGACGACGTCGTGATCGCGCGATCGGCACCCACCCCCTCGAACGTTCCCGACGGAAGGACGACACGATGAGTCTGGCTCCTTGGCTCGATGGCGAGCTCGGATACCGCAGCTTCGGTACGCCCGGCGCTCCCCGCGCCGTCTTCGTCCTGCGCACCGGCGACGTGGCCACCACCGACCCCGATACGCGCGTGACGGCGGCCTTCGACGTGCGGATCGTGGCTGTGGGCCTCGACGCGCCCGAACTCGAAGATCCACCCGTCTTCGGCGGTCAGACACCGGCCGGGCTCACTGTCGACGCGCTGCGCGAGTTGCTCGAGCGAGAGGCACCCGGGGCGACGGTGGGGCTGGTGGGCGAAAGGGAAGCGGGTCCGATCGCCATCTACCTGGCCGCGGCGATGGGGCCCGTCGTCGACCGGTTGGCGATCGTCGGGGTCGCGAGCCCGTCCGATCCGCTCAGCCGCGACCTGCGCACCCCGCTGCTCGATCACCTCGATGCCGAGGCTCTCGTGATCGTCGGCGGAGAAGGGCCTGCCGACGCGGCTGACGCCGAGTGGTACGTCGAGCGGATGCGCTCGGCTCGGCTGCAGGTCGTCGCCGACGACGACATCGCCTCCGTCAACGGCGACATCACGTTGACGTCGGTCTGGCCCGACGTGCTCGCGCATGTCGCGCCGGGCGCCGAGCGACGCTGAGCACCGTCGACGCCGCCACCGCCTGATCGTGTGGGCGGACTCGCGCCGGTGCCGCGTGCCGGTGCCGCGTGCCGGCGCCCGTGACGCGCTCCGTCCGCCGCGCGCACTCGGCCTCGCGCTCCGTTCGCCACGTGCGTGCTGCGCAGCGCGCCGCGTGTCGACCGCGCTCTGCTCCCACGCTGCACGCGCGCTGCCCACGCTCTGTGCGCGCTGCACGCCGCGTGCCTGCGCAGACCCGTGCCCGCGCTCAGACCCCTGCCCGCGCTCAGCCCCGCGCGGCCGCCCGCACCTGCACGACGTTCGACTCCTCGTCGACCTCGACGTGGTCGGTCTGCGCCTTGAGGAAGTCCGAGAAGCTGCGGAAGCCGAGGGCCTTCTCACTGAACGAGGGATCGAGCCGCTTCATCAGGTCCTTCACCGCGGAGGCGTGCAGCCATTCTCCGTCGGCCCGTTCCCCCTCGAGCTGGATCGCGCGCTCGAGCAGGTTGACCGCCGGGTCCTGCGAGCGCTTGCGTGCTCGGGGGCGCGAGGGCGCGGCATCCTTCTTCGTCTCGGTGAGCTTCGGGATGCCGGGAAGGGCGTCGTAGTTGTCGAACCGATCGCACGCGGCGGCGAGCGATTTCGCGGTCGATCCCGCGACCCCGACGCCGACGACGTACCGGCCGAGGCGTTTGCATCGCTGCGCGAGGGGGACGTAGTCGCTGTCGCCGGCGACGATGACGACGTGCGACAGGTCGGGGAGGCGGAACATGTCCTCGACGGCATCCACGGCGAGACGGATGTCGGCACCGTTCTTCGCGTACGCGGCCGCCGGGAACAGCTGCACGAGGTCGACCGCTCGGGCGACGAGCTGGGATCGGTACTCCGCGTTCACGGGCGACGACCAGTCCGCGTAGGCACGCGTGAGCACGAGAGTGCCGAACGACGCGGCGTAGTCGATGACCGCGCCGACGTCGATCGTCGCCTTCGTCAGACGTTCGGCGATCTCGGGGTCGGTGGGGTTGTCGGCGATCTTCTGGCGATCGCGCGAGTAGGCGTTGCGCCCGTGCACGCGGTCGTACCACGACATCACGATGTTGTCGAAGTCGAGGTAGACGGCGACGCGGGCGTTCTGTGGATCGGGCATGACAACCAGTCTGACCTGTCGGCACGCCCAGGGGTACTCCCGTCGGGTCGGCCGAGCGCGCGGTCGAGCCGTGCCGGGGGCGGACCGGCGTGCGGAGTTCGGGGGCGACACGCCGTTCGGCGGCCCAGGATGCCACCGTGTCGGGCGCGAAGTCCGCGGGACGGCGCGGCCGCCCGCGGCGACAAGAGACCCCCGCTCGCACACCCAGCGGCAATTCGCCCGCGCGGCAGCCCGCCCGACGGCCCGTCCGCCCGGCGACCCGTCCCGGGTCAGCCCTCGGAGGGGTAGACCACGCCGATCTGTCGGCGCACCTCGTCGAGGACACCCATGATGGCGACCGTCTCGTCGATGGGGAGCACGTCGCTCGACGTGACGCCGGCGGTGACGAATCGCTCGGCCGCCTGGGCCTGGAACTGCATTCCCCGCCCGTCGATCTCGGTCGTGAACTCCTCGAGGACGTCGCCGTCGGGGGTGACCACGCGGAACGACGTCGGCGTGTACCAGACGCGGTCGATCTCGATGCGGGCCTCGGTGCCGACGATCTGCGCGGTGTTCGCCCCCGCCCCGCGCGACGACGAGACGGTGGTCGACAGAGCGCCGCCGGGGTGCACGAACATCGTGGCGACCTCGGCGTCGCTGCCGGCGTCCGAGATCCGCGCGACGGCCGACACCTGCTCGGGGAGTCCGAGCACGTCGATCGCGAACGACACCGGGTAGATGCCCAGGTCGAGCAGCGCGCCCCCGCCGAGTTCGAGCGCGTTCAGGCGGTGCGTCGGGTCTGTCGAGATCTTCTGCGTGTGGTCGGCCGACACCACGCGGATGTCGCCCAGCGTCCCCTCCGCGATGATCTCGCGGATGCGCACCATGTGCGGGAGATACCGGGTCCACATCGCCTCCATGGCGAGCAGCCCCTTCTCGGCCGCGCGATCGCGGATGATCGCGGCCTCGGTCTCATTGAGCGTGAAGGGCTTTTCGACGAGCACATGCTTGCCGTGGTCGAGGGCGAGCAGCGCATTGTCGACGTGGCCCGGGTGCGGAGTGGCGATGTAGACGATGTCGACCGTCGGGTCGGCCACGAGCTCGTCGTACGAGCCGTGCGCGTGCGGGATGTCGTACTTCGCCGCGAACTCGCGCGCGCTCTCCAGACGGCGGGAGCCCACCGCGGCGACATCGAGCCCCGCGGTGCGGAGGTCGGAGGTGAAGGCGTGGGCGATGCCGCCCGTGGCGAGGATGCCCCAGTGCAGTCCAGTCATACGTCCACCGTATCGGCGGCGTCGGATGTCGGGCGCGTCGGGCGGGCGCGTCGGGCGGCCGCGTCGTGCGCGGGAGTCCCGGATGCCGCGGGCATAGGCTCGCACCATGACCGCCGTCGAGCGATTCCGTGAGTTGTTGCGTATCCCCACCGTGTCTCGCGTCGACCCCGCCGATGTCGACACCGCCGCCTTCGACGCCTTCCACGCGGCACTGGCGCGTCTGTATCCCCTCACGCACGAACGCCTCGATCGCGAGGTCGTCGCCGGGCACTCGCTCCTCTATCGCTGGGCGGGGGAGACCACCGCGCCCCCGCTGGTGCTCCTCGCCCATCAGGACGTCGTCCCGGTGGACGGGCAGGAGTGGCGGCATCCTCCATTCGACGCGGTGACGGAGGGAGACGGCCCCGAGGAAGCGATATATGCCCGGGGCGCCATAGACGACAAGGGCGCTCTCGTCGCGATCCTCGAGGCGGTCGAGGAAGCGCTCGCGGACGGCGTCGTCCCGCGAACGGATGTCTGGCTCGCGTTCGGTCACGACGAGGAGACGCGTGGAACCGGTGCGCAAGCCATCGCCGCTCTGCTGGAGGCGCGCGGTGTGCGTCCCGCTCTCGTCGTCGACGAGGGTGGGGCCGTCGTCGAGGGTGCCGTACCCGGTGTCGCCGCGCCGACCGCGATGATCGGTGTCGCTGAGCGCGGTGTCGCGACCTTCGAGCTCATCACGCGGGAGGCCGGCGGTCACGCCTCGACTCCGCCGCCTCTGCCCGCGACGGCACGCCTGGCGCGGGCGATCGACCGCCTGCGTCGCCGCCCGTTCCCGCGCCGGTTGTCCTCGCCGGTGCGGGCGATGCTCGGCACCGCCGCAGCGCACACCGCGGAACCGCTGCGCACCCTCTTCCGCCGGACCTCGGCGTCCGCGCCGCTCGTCACCGCGGCCTTCGCCCGGCTGGGGCCCGAGACGAACGCGCTCGTGCGCACCACCGCGGTCGTCACCCGACTGGAGGGGGCCCCGGGCGAGAACGTCCTGGCCACCACCGCGCGCGCGAGCGTGAACGTCCGGCTCCTGACGGGGGACACCCTCGCCGATGCGGCGATCCATCTCCGCCGTGCCGTGGCTGACCCGATGGTCGAGATCGAGCTGCGCCACGGCAGCGAGCCGTCGCCGGTGTCCCCGTGGCGCGGGCAGGCGTGGCAGCGGCTGTCGTCCGCCGTGGTCGCGACGTGGGGTGAGGACGTGATCCCTCTTCCGTACCTCCAACTGGGCGCGAGCGACAGTCGCTTCTACACCGGCATCTCGTCGAACGTGTATCGCTTCGCGCCGTTCCACCTCACCCGGTCGGAGCGCGACGCCCTGCACGCCCCCGACGAACGCATCCGCGTGGAGTCGTGGCTCCGCGGCATCCGGTTCTATCGCGCACTGCTGGCGTCCTGAGCGCGAGAGGCGCGTCACACGCCGAGCAGACCGGCGGGTATTCTCGTGTGACCGGTCACGCAGAGACCGTCGACGCAAAGAGGCGAACCATGAGCGAGACCGACCTTCCGGATGCCACGGGCCGGGCCCCCAGCATCCGCGACGTCGCACGTCTCGCGGGGGTGTCGTACCAGACCGTCTCTCGCGTGATCAACAACAGTCCGCAGCTGCGCCCGGAGACGGCGGCGCGGGTGCGCTCCGCGATCGCCGAGCTGAAGTTCGTGCCGAATCAGGCCGCCCGTGCGCTCGCGACGAGCCGCTCGCGCCTCATCGGGGTGCTCGGCCCGCGCGCCACGACGTTCGGCGTTGCGACGATGATCCAGGCGGTCGAGTCGGCGGCACGCGCCGCGGGCTACCGGCTCACCGTCACGAGTCTCGTCACGAGCGCTCCCGACGACGTCCGTTCCTCGATCGATCACCTCATGCAGCAGTCCGTCGAGGGGCTCATCGCGGTGGCACCGCAGACGAGGGTCGTGCCCATCCTCGACGAACTACAGCTCCCCGTGCCGGTGCAGATCGTCTCCTCGACCGGCTCGACCGCGTCGTTCAACGATCAGATCGCCGGTGCCCGGGCGGCGGTGCGACACCTGATCGAGCTCGGACACACCCGCATCCTGCACATCGCCGGTCCTCGGGACTGGATCGAGGCCGATCATCGCATGCGCGGCTATCTCGCCGAGATGGACGCCCACGACCTCTCGCCGCGTCCCCCGGTGCTGGGCGACTGGACGGCGCAGTTCGGCTACGAGGCCGGGCGAGAACTCCTGCGCATGGAGGATGCGACGGCGGTGTTCGCCGGGAACGATCACATGGCGCTCGGTTTCATGCATGCCGTCCGCGACATCGGTCGATCGGTTCCCGACGACATCGCGGTCGTCGGTTTCGACGACGTCCCCGAGGCCGCTCATCTCTGGCCGCCCCTCACGACGGTTCGTCAGGACTTCCTCGGCATCGGCCGTCGCGCCGTGTGGGATCTGCTCCGGGCCGTGGGGGAGAAGGCGGGCGACGATGTCGCTCCCCAGCCCGATCACCTGCGCCTCATCGTGCGCTCCTCGACGGCGCCGCCGAGCCGCTGAGTTCGTCACATTTCAGCAACGGCTGGACGGTGTGCGCACGAACACTTGACATGCGGGTCCGCCCGAGGGGTACCATCACTCACACAATGTGAACGGTCACATGACTGCGTCACACGGTCGACGGGACTCGCTGCGGAGCGGATCCGTCGAGACGAAGATGTTTCGATCGCGCAGGGAACTCGCCTTCGCCCGTCTCTCGTTTCGCCCCGCCGATTCGTGCGTGCAGCGTGCCGTCGTCCGCACTGACCGCGGTGGACTCCACGTGGAGAGACCGTGACATGAACCCAATGGAGGGAACCAGAGTGAAGAAGCACAGCATGCTCAAGGCGATCGCGGGAGCGGGCGTCCTCGCGCTCGGCATCGGTCTGGCCGGTTGCGCCGGTGACCGTACCGGTGGCGCCGCCGCAGGCGAGTCCCAGGAGGCGGGTGGCATCATCGGCGTCGCCATGCCGACGCAGCAGTCGGAGCGCTGGATCGCCGACGGAAACAACGTCAAGTCGCAGCTCGAAGACCTCGGCTACCAGGTCGACCTGCAGTACGCCAACGACGACATCCCCACGCAGGTCTCGCAGATCGAGAACATGATCACCACGGGCGCGAAGGCCCTGATCATCGCCTCGATCGACGGCACCACGCTGACCGACGTGCTCCAGCAGGCCAAGGACGCGAACATCCCCGTCATCGCGTACGACCGCCTCATCAACGGCACCGAGAACGTCGACTATTACACGACGTTCGACAACTACAAGGTGGGCGTCCAGCAGGCCACCTCGCTCCTCACCGGTCTGGGCGTCCTGGACGCCTCGGGCAAGGACACCGGCGCCGCCGGCCCGTTCAACATCGAGCTGTTCGCCGGAAGCCCCGACGACAACAACGCCACCTTCTTCTGGCAGGGCGCGATCGACACCCTCAAGCCCTACATGGACAAGGGCACGCTCGTCGTCCCCTCCGGCCAGACCGAGTTCGGCCAGGCTGCCATCCTCCGCTGGCTGCCGGAGACGGCGCAGAAGCGCATGGAGAACATCCTCACCGTCATCGGCGGAACGAAGCTGAACGGTGTTCTCTCGCCCTACGACGGTCTGTCGATCGGCATCATCTCGGCCCTGACCTCCGGCGGCTACTCCGCCACCGACCTGCCGGTCATCACCGGCCAGGACGCCGAGGTCGGTTCGATCAAGTCGATCATCGCCGGTGAGCAGTACTCGACGATCTTCAAGGACACGCGCGAGCTGGCCAAGCAGGCCGTGACCATGGTCGACGACATCCGCAAGGGCGAGCAGCCCGAGGTCAACGACACCGAGACGTACGACAACGGCGAGAAGGTCGTCCCCTCGTACCTGCTCGAGTCGACGATCGTGACGAAGGACAACTACAAAGAGGTCCTCGTCGACAGCGGCTACTACACCGAGGCCGACCTGGGTTGATCCCCGGCGGGGCCTCGGCCCCGCCACTCTTCGCCTCCGCCGCGGCCCCCGGGTCGCGGCGGAGGCTCCCGCGGGTCTGCACCGGACGGCCCCGCCCCACCATCCCCACCGGCCACGAGCCGGTTCTGCAAGGAGGACCTCGTGAGCACCATCCTCGAGATGCGCTCGATCACCAAGGAGTTCCCCGGCGTCATCGCGCTCGCCGACGTGTCGCTGACCGTCGAGCGCGGGACGGTTCACGCCATCTGCGGCGAGAACGGCGCCGGCAAGTCCACCCTCATGAAGGTGCTCAGCGGCGTGTACCCCGCGGGCGATTACCGCGGCGAGATCGTCTTCGACGGCAAGACCGTCGAGTTCAAGGACATCCGCGACAGCGAGGCCGCCGGCATCGTCATCATCCACCAGGAGCTCGCGCTGAGTCCCTACCTCTCGATCGCCGAGAACATCTTCCTCGGCAACGAGATCACGCACCGCGGTCTCATCGACTGGGATGCCACGAACCGCGAGGCGTCCAAGCTCCTCGCCCGCGTGGGTCTCGGCGACAGCCCCGACGTGCCCGTCAACGAGATCGGCGTCGGCAAGCAGCAGCTCGTCGAGATCGCCAAGGCGCTGTCGAAGGACGTCAAGCTCCTCATCCTCGACGAGCCCACGGCAGCTCTCAATGACGACGACTCCGAGCACCTGCTCGACCTGATCCGCCACCTCAAGGGGCAGGGCATCACGTGCATCATCATCAGCCACAAGCTGAACGAGATCCGCGCGATCGCCGACGAGGTCACGATCATCCGCGACGGTCGCACGATCGAGACCCTGGACGTGGCCACCGGGGGGACGAGCGAAGACCGCATCATCCGCGGGATGGTCGGCCGTGAGCTCGAGAACCGCTACCCCGACCGCGACGTCGAGATCGGCGAGGAGGTCCTGCGCATCGAGGACTGGAACGTCAGCCACCCCACGGATGCCACGCGCACGATCATCCACAACGCCAACCTGAACGTGCGCGCGGGAGAGGTCGTCGGCATCGCCGGGCTCATGGGGGCAGGTCGCACCGAGCTCGCGATGAGCGTGTTCGGCAAGAGCTTCGGCTCGCGCATCTCGGGCACTGTCTACATCCGCGGGCAGAAGGCCGACACCTCCACGGTGCCCGCCGCCATCCGCAGCGGCCTCGCCTATGTGACCGAGGACCGCAAGGGTGCCGGGCTGAACCTCATCGACACGATCAAGCGCAACATCTCGCTCGCCGGGATGCGCAAGCTCGTCAAGGGTGGCTGGGTCGACGGCGATGAAGAGTACCTGGTCGCCAATCGGTATCGCACCTCGATGAACATCAAGGCGCCCAGCGTCGATGTCGTCGTCGGCAAGCTGTCCGGCGGCAACCAGCAGAAGGTCGTGCTGTCGCAGTGGCTCTTCTCCGACCCCGAGGTCCTCATCCTCGACGAGCCCACGCGCGGTATCGATGTGGGCGCCAAGTACGAGATCTACACGATCATCAATTCCCTCGCGGCCCAGGGGAAGGGCGTGCTGGTGATCTCTTCGGAGCTCCCCGAGCTGCTCGGCATCTGCGACCGCATCTACACCCTCAGCGAAGGCCACATCACCGGCCAGCTGGCCATCGAAGAGGCCACCCCGGAGGCCCTCATGGTGCTCATGACGAAGGAGAAGGAAGCCGACCATGTCAGCGCTTGACAACACCGCGACCCAGGCGGGCCCGGGCGGAACCCCGCGGGGGCCCGTCGGTGGCGCCGCCGGGGGAGCCGGCAGCATCGTTCAGTTCTTCACCTCGCGACTGCGCGAGATCGGCATCTTCATCGCGCTGATCGTGATCGTCCTGCTGTTCCAGGCTCTGACGGGCGGCCGTCTGCTCACCGCGGGCAACGTGTCGAACATCATCGTCCAGAACAGCTACATCCTGATCCTCGCGATCGGCATGGTGATGATCATCATCGCCGGGCACATCGACCTCTCCGTGGGGTCGGTCGCCGCCTTCGTCGGAGCCGTCTCGGGTGTGCTCATCGTGCAGTGGGGCCTGCCCTGGTGGCTCGGCATCCTGCTCTCGCTCCTCCTCGGCGCCGTCGTGGGCATGTGGCAGGGATTCTGGGTGGCCTACATCGGGATCCCGGCGTTCATCGTGACGCTGGCGGGCATGCTCCTGTTCCGCGGCCTGACGCAGATGACGCTCGGCAACACGCAGATCACGCCGTTCCCGACCGAGTACCGCCAACTCGGCGGGGGGTACCTCTTCCCCGATCTCTTCCCCGCGGCGTCCTCGCCCGCGGAATGGATCACGGTCGCTCTCGGTGCGCTGACCCTCGTGCTCTTCGTCTTCTCGCAGGTGCGTCAGCGGGCGAAGCGCGCGGCGCTGGAACTGCACAACGAGCCGACGGTGTGGTTCCTGTTCAAGGTCATCGGTGGGGGCGCCCTCATCGCGTACCTCACCTACCTGCTCGGTGTCGCGCCCGGCTCGCGCGGAACGCCCATCGTGCTGGTCGTGCTCGCGGTGCTCATCATCGGGTACTCCACCGTCATGAGCCGCAGCGTCTTCGGTCGTCACATCTATGCGATCGGCGGCAACCGCACCGCCGCGAAGCTGTCGGGCATCAACACCCGCCGCGTCGACTTCCTGCTCTTCGTGAACATGGGTGTGCTCGCGGCCCTCGCGGGCATCGTGTTCACCGGCCGCCTGAACTCCGCCGGTCCCGGTGCCGGAAACCTGTTCGAGCTGGATGCCATCGCCGCCGCCTTCATCGGTGGCGCGGCCGTGCAGGGCGGTGTCGGCCGCGTGGTCGGTGCCATCGCCGGTGGTCTGGTCATGGGTGTGCTCAACAACGGCATGTCGCTCATGGGCATCTCGACCGACGTGCAGCAGTTCATCAAGGGACTCGTGCTGCTGCTGGCCGTGGCCTTCGACGTCTGGAACAAGAACCGCACGCGCGGTTGAGCCCGGCTCATCCGAAACGCCCCGTCGCTTCCGCGGCGGGGCGTTTCGCGTGGCCGGGCATCATGGCTCGTGCGCGGGGTCGCGTGCGTGGTCACCCTCCGGGGCTTCACCCGGACTCACCCTGAGACGAGAAAGAAGACCGTCCGGACCTCGCCGAACTTCGCCCGCCGACCGCGGTCGGGCGACGCGACCCGATGCGATTCTGAAGAGTCGGCCGCTCTCCTGGGCGCCGCTGCTCTTTCCCAGCGTCCTCTTCGCGCCACCGGCGCACGAGGCGCACCCCTCTCGAGTCCGCGGTCCCCCCACGCGGGTTGCGATACCGACCCGAAGGATCCGCAGGATTGTCTCTTCTTTCGCGCCTCAGCCTCAATAACAGACTCGTCGTCGCCCTCGTGGCCCTGGCCGTCACCGTGCTCGGTGTTCTGGCGATGGGATCGCTCAAACAGGAGCTGACGCCCTCGGTCACCCCACCCGCCGCCACCGTCAGTGTCGACTCCCCGGGGCTCGCCCCCGAGGAGATGGCCGATCTCGTGACCGAGCCGATCGAGCAGGCGATCCGCACCGTGCAGGGCGTGACGGACATCACCTCGACGACCTCCAGCGGATCCGCGCAGATCACCGCCCAGTGGGCGTTCGGGGCGGACGATGACGAGACGGTTCGGTCGATCCGCGCGGCGACCGACGGACTGACCTCGGCCCTCCCTGCGGGCACGACCGTCGAGGTGGCGGTCTGGGGCACGCTCAACACGCCGGCGCTGATCATCACCGCGACCTCGACCGGCGACGAGGACGCCTTCGGGCAGAGGCTGTCGCAGAGTGTGGTTCCGAGCCTGCGGGGGATCCCCGGGGTGCGCGACGTTCAGCTCGCCGGGGTCCAGGCGCACCGGATCGTCATCGCTCCGCGGGCCGCCGATGTGACGCGCCTGAAGATCGACCTCAGCTCACTGGGCGCGATCGTCAAGGCCCACGAGGATGCCACGCCCGCGGGCCAAGCCCCCTCCGCCGACGGCACCGTGTCGATCACGGTCGGCTCCGCGTCCGCGAGCGTGGACGACATCGCGGCGCTCGTGGTTCCGACGGCCGACGGAGCCGTGCTCGTCTCGGATTTCGCCGACGTCTCCGTCGAGACGGTGCCGGCGACCACGATCGCGCGCATGAACGGCCGCACCATGCAGACCCTCAAGATCTTCCCCACGAACGATGCCAACCTCGTCGACCTGTCGCACGCCGTGAACGGCGAGCTCGACCGCGTCGCGCCGGGACTCGGCGCGCAGTTCGTCGCCGTGCTCGACAAGGCGCCCTACATCGAGCAGTCGGTTCACGACCTCTCGGTCGAGGGCGGTCTCGGTCTGTTGTTCGCCGTGCTGGTGATCCTCGCCTTCCTCCGATCGTGGCGATCCACCGTGATCGCGGCGATCTCCATTCCCCTCTCGTTGCTCATCACCCTCATTGGGCTGTGGTGGAGCGGGTACTCGCTCAACATCCTGTCGCTGGGTGCGCTGACCATCGCCGTCGGGCGCGTCGTCGACGACTCGATCGTCGTGATCGAGAACATCACCCGACGGCGGGGGACGGGCCCGTTGACTCCCGAGATGGTCGTCGCCTCGGTGCGTCAGGTGGCCGGGGCGATCTCGGCATCCACGCTGACGACCGTGGCGGTCTTCCTGCCGATCGCTTTCGTCTCGGGGGTGACCGGACAGCTCTTCCGTCCCTTCGCGGTGACCATGACGATCGCCCTCCTCGCCTCCCTGGTCGTGGCCCTGACGATCGTGCCCGTCTGTGCGTACTGGTTCCTCCAACGGGTCGCGGCCCGTCCGGCCGAAGTCACGCCCGACGTCACCGCTGTCATCCCCACCACCGCGGCCGACGAAGACGAGGTCACGACGAGACCCGATCGTCTCCATCGTGCGGTGATGCCCGCGCTGGCGTCGACGCGACGGCATCCCGTGGTGTCGATCGCCGTCGCGGCGGTCCTGTTGATCGTCACCGTCGGGATGGCGGCATCCCTGCCGACCGACTTCCTGGGGTCGTCCGGTCGCGGCAGCCTCCAGGTGACGCAGACCCCGCCCGGGGGCGGTGACCCCGTGGCCGCCGCTGAGCCCGTCGAGCGCGCCCTCGAGGGCGTCGCCGGTGTGAAGGCCGTGCTGACGACGGTGCCTCTGGCCGCGGGCGGGGAGGCCGACGCGCTCACGTACGACCTCCTGCTCGACGACGACGCCGACACGACGGCGGTGCAGACAGCGGTGCAGGGCGTCCTCGACGGGATGACGGACGCGGGTCGATTGGCGATCGCGTCGCAGGATGCCGTCGCCGGTGACGGCGCGGAGTCGGTGTTGCTGCGCATCCAGGGCGACGACGCCGGGGCGCTGCGCGCGGCGAGCGATCAGCTGGCGAAGGAGCTCGCGGGCGCGGACGGCGTCAGCGCCGTCACGAGCGAGATCGACGGTGAGCAGCCCGTGATGCGGGTGGCGATCGACGAGGCCCGGGCGGCGACCCTCGGCTTCGATCGGGCGACCGTGGCCTCGGCCATCCGCGCCGCGCTCGAGGGGGTGACGGTCGGGTCGCTCACGCTGGAGGGGCAGAAACGCGACGTGGTGGTTCGCACGGCCGGAGCGGCGGCGACGGCCGACACCCTGGGGGACATCATGCTGCCGGTGACCTCTCAGCAGACGGCCGAGGCACGCAAGGCCGCCCTCGACGCGCTCGAGCAGAAAGCGAAAGAGGAATCGGACCGGGCCAAGGCGGACGCCGAGAAGAAGGTCGACGATCAGATCGCCGACGCCGCCGAGAAGCGCGCCGCGTACGCCGCACAGATCCCCGAGCTGCAGAAGCAACTCGGTGCCCTCTCCACCGCTCCGATCGAGCCCGGCCAGCCTCTCACCCCGGAGACGGAGGCGGCGTTGCGTGCCCAGCAGGAGAGGGAGCAGCAGATCGCCGGTCTGCGCGAAGCGCTCGAGGGCGCCCGTGCGGGCGTCACCGGCATGGACGAGCAGATCACGAGCCTGCAGCAAGCGCGTTCCGACGCCGAGAAGCAGCAGGAGGACGCGGAGGCCGCCGCCGCGGCGCAGAAGGCCGCCGCCGAGGTGACGGGCACGGCGATCCCGCTGTCGGCCGTGGCCACCGTGACGCGCGAGCTCACCGCTCCCTCGATCACTCGCGCCGGCGGCGAGCGGCAGGTCACACTCACCGTGGATGCCGACGAGGGTCGACTCGACGCGGTGAGCGACGCGATCCACCGGGCGACGTCCGATGCGAACCTGCCCGCGGGTGTGTCGTTCGTGCAGGACGGGTCGCTCTCCGAGCGGGATGACGCGTTCGGGCAGCTGGGGATCGCGATGCTCGCCGCGATCATGCTCGTGCTGCTGGTGATGGTGGCGACCTTCCGTACCTTCCGTGAGCCGCTCGTCCTGCTCGTCTCGATCCCGTTCGCCGCCACGGGGGCGATCGGTGCGCTGTGGCTGACGGGAACGCCTCTGGGGCTTCCCGCTCTGATCGGCCTGCTGATGCTCATCGGGATCGTCGTGACCAACGCCATCGTGCTGCTCGATCTGATCCGGCATCTCCGCTCCGCGGGAGTGCCGCTCGAGGAGGCTGTCGAGCAGGGGACGCGCCTGCGTCTGCGGCCCATCCTGATGACCGCGGCGGCGACGGTGTTCGCCCTCATCCCCATGTCACTCGGGCTCACCGGCGGAGGCGTGTTCATCTCGCAGCCGCTCGCCGTCGTGGTCATCGGCGGTCTGGTGTCGTCGACGCTGTTGACGCTCGTCCTCGTCCCGACCCTGTACACGTTCGTCGAGCGGGGCCGAGACCGGCGGGCGCTTCGCCGCGCCGAGCGTCGCGCGGCGCGAGCGGAAGAGCACGAGGCGTAGACGGCCGGCGGTCGCGGGGCGGGCGCGCCCGCGGCCGCATCCGGCAGGATGGAGCGGTGACCCCCCGCACGCTGCGCCACCGCGCCGTCATCCGTGCCGGCATCCTCGCCGGAGTCCTCGCGGGCTCCGTCGTACTGGGTCTCGCCGGGTGCACGGCGACGTCCGTGCACACGGCGGACAGCAGCGACGGTGCCGGAGTCGTGGGCGTCGCCCTTCCCTCCGCCGACGATGCGACCTGGGACGATGCCGGAGCGGCTCTCGCCGAAGAGCTGCGTGCGCGCGGTTTCCGGGTCGACCTGCAGTTCGCGGCGGATGACGCGCGTACCCAGGCGTCGCAGATGCAGAACATGCTCACGAAGGGGACGGACGCCATCGTCCTCGCACCGCTGGCCGGCGACGCCGCCGCCGGGCCCGCGCAGACGGCCGCCGATGACGGCGTGCCGGTGGTCGTGTTCGGCCTCGACCATGACGTGCCCGGCGCCCGCTTCGTGGCGACGGCGGATTCGGACGCGGTCGGCCGCGCCCAGGCGGAGGCGCTGTTAGAGGCGATCGCCGCCGAACAGCCCGGCCCCACGTCCGGCGACAGCGACGCGAGCACGGATGCGACGACGTCACCGATGGCCGCGGCGGCGACGCCGCGCGTCGCCGTCCTCGCCGGCGTCGCCGCCGACGGGGGCACCGGGCGGCTCCACCGGGCGGCTCTGGACGTCTTGTCGGCGGCGGCCGACGCGGGGACGATCGACATCGTGTCGGGCGCCACGCTGGAGTCCGCGGCGGTCGCGGATGACGTCGCCGACATCGAGGCGCTGGCCGCGCAGCGGATCGACGATCTCCGAGCCGAGGATGCCCCTCCGACGGCGGTGCTCGCTCTCGGCGACGCTGTCACGCGCGGGACGGTGCGGGCGCTGACGGCACCCGCGGCGGACGAAGCGACCCCGAGTCCGTCCGCCTCCGCGACCCCGAGTCCGTCGGGCTCCGCCACCGGCGCGGCGGCCGCGGCACCGCTGCTCGCGGTCGGGTCCGGAGCCGACGACGACACGGTCTCCGCGCTTCGGGACGGTGCGCTCTCCGCGACGGTGATCGTCGACGTGCGAGCGCTCGCCGCCGCCGCCGCCGACGCGGTCGAGGCTCTCCTCGACGGCGAGGTCCCCGAGGGCGACGGGAGCGCGCTCGCGGGACTCCTCGATGTGCCCGCGTTCGTCTCGTCGCCGCTCACGGTGCGCGCGTCCGAGGCGGACCGGGCGCGCGACCTTCAGGACGGCGGCACGCGCTGACAGGGAACCGCCGAAGCCTCCCCACGAAGGCAGCGGCAGCCGTGGCAAGGGCCCCGAGAATTCGGGAAAACCCGAAACGCAGCGGGGGCTGACCCGGCTGTCCCCGCCGGGGCCGCGCTCTAGCGTGGAACCCATGACCACGGCATCCGTTCTCCCGCCCCCGCCACCGGCCGAGCCGTCGGGCGACACGCCCTCGACGTCCTCGACCGGTTCGACCGCCGCTCTCAGCCCGCGCGTGCGCATCGCCTCGCCCGGACGCGTGGCCGGAGCAGCCGCCCAGCTCGTCGCCCTCGGGCTCGTGGGACCAACGATCTTCGGAGCGCTGTTCGGGCTTCTCGGCGCCGGCGTCGGCATGCTGTTCGCCCTGCTTTTCGGTGTCGTGCTCCTCGCGGGACTCGTCTACGCGCTCTTCGGTGTCGCGTGGTTCGAGCGGGCCCGCGTCGACGGGCTCTACGGCATCGGTCTTCCCGCCCTGCGGGCGCGGCGCAGCACCCGCTCCGGTTTCGTCGGCGTGCTGCACACGATCTGGCTGCAGGCGATCGACCCCGCTCAGTGGCGCGCGGTCGCCTCGTTCGCCATCGCCACCGTCATCGGGCTGGTCACGGTCACCGCGGCCGGCGCCCTCGCGTGGGGAGTCGCACTGAGCGTGAGTCCGCTGTTCGGCTGGTCGAACACGCGCCTGTTCGGGATCTTCCCCTTCGAGGGGGCGCTGGTGCCCGTGGTCGGTGTGCTCACGATCATCGTCGCGGTCGCCGCGATCATCGGGACCGCTCTGCTGCACGGCGTCATCGTCCGCGCGATCTTCGTGCCGTCACGCGAAGCGCAGCTCGAGGAGGCCGCGCGCACCTCCGACACGCGTCGGGCCGGGGCGGTCCGCGCCGCCGAGGTCGAGCGCACGCGCATCGAACGCGACCTCCACGACGGTGTCCAGCCACGGCTGGTGTCCATCGGCATGACGCTCGGTCTCGCGCAGACGAAGATCGACGACGACCCCGAGGCCGCGAAGGCCCTCGTGGCCGAGGCGCACGCCTCGACCAAGTCGGCCATCACCGAGCTTCGACAGCTGGCGCGTGGCATCCACGCCTCGGTGCTCGAGGATCGGGGCCTGGATGCCGCCCTCTCCGCGCTCGCATCGCGCTCGCACATCCCGGTGACCCTCGACGTGCGGTTGTCCCGGCGTTGCAGCCGGCCGGCCGAAGCGTCGGTGTACTTCTCGATCGCGGAGGCGTTGACCAACGCGGCGAAGCACTCGCGGGCCACCGCGTGCCGCGTGCACGTCCGCGTGCGCGAGGACGGCACCCTCTGGGCGCGCGTCGAGGACGACGGTCTGGGAGGCGCGCGCGTCGTCCCCGGCGGCGGGCTCGACGGCATCGTCAATCGCGTGACCGCCGCCGGCGGCACCGCGCGGATCGACAGCCCGCAGGGCGGGCCCACCACGGTCGAGGTGAGCGTGCCATGCGCGTCGTGATCTGCGAGGACTCGGTCCTCCTGCGCGAAGGTCTCGTTCGCCTCCTCGCCGACGACGGTCACGAGGTCGTCGCCGCCCTCCCCGACGCCGAGGGCCTGGAGGCCGCGGTCACCGAATCCGCGCCCGATCTGTGCATCCTCGATGTGCGGCTGCCGCCGACGTGGACCGACGAGGGCATCCGCGCGGCGATCGCGCTGAGGTCCCGGCATCCGGGGCTGGCCGTCCTGGTCCTGTCGCAGTACGTCGAAGAGCGGTACGCGAGCGACCTCATCGCCGACGGGCAGGGCTCGCTCGGTTACCTCCTCAAAGATCGGGTGGCCGACGTGCGCGGTTTTTTCGAGGCGGTGGGACGCATCGCCGACGGGGCCACCGTCCTCGACCCGGAGGTCGTGTCGCAGCTGCTGACCCGGCGTCGTCGCGACGAGCGGCTGCAGAGCCTCACCGAACGCGAGCGAGCCGTCCTCGCGCTCATCGCGGAGGGGCGCTCGAACCAGTCGATCGCCCAGACGCTCTTCGTCTCACCGGCGAGTGTCGAGAAGTACATCACCGCCATCTTCACCAAGCTCGGCCTCGAGCCCGACGAGACGGGCAACCGTCGCGTCATCGCCGCCCTGGTCCACCTGGGCCATGACCACCCCGGAGCTCCCTCATGACCACGCAGACCCCCCTCGACCCCTCGACACCCGCACCGGTCACCCGGCCGCCCCGGCGAACGGCGGCACTGGCCGTCTCGATCGTCACCATCGTCGTCGGATCGCTGGCTTTCCTGGGCACGGTGGGGGGAACCGCGATCTCGGCGGCGGCGACCCTCAGCGACAGCGGCTACCGCGGCCTCGATGCGCAGGTCTCGACCCGAGGGCTGACCGGCCTCGACCTGGATCTCGCAGCCGGTTCGCTGACCATCGCCTACGGCGACGTCACCGACGCCGAGCTCGCGGCCCGCGTCGGGGGACCCGGCGGGTGGACGTTCGAGCGGCGCGGCGACACGCTGCGGGTCGCGTCTCCCGACCGGGGCGTCCTGTCGGCGTGGGGGAGCGGGCGTCACTCCGCGACGCTCACCCTCCCGCGCGAACTCGCTCGCACCGACATCGACGCGAAGCTCCAGGTCACCGGTGGCAGCCTCGACCTCGACGCCACCTTCGACGACCTGCGCGTCGAGCTGGCCGGGGGAGAGGTCACTCTCGCCGGTGGTGCGCGCTCCCTGAACCTGACCGTCGCCGGCGGCTCCGCGTCCACGGAACTCGAGGACGTCGACACGGCGGCGTTCGAGGTCGCCGGTGGCGAGCTCTCGGTCGACCTGAGCGGCACGACGCCCTCCCGCACGACGGTCTCGGTGACGGGGGGATCGGCTGACATCGTGCTTCCCGACGACACCTATCGCGTGTCGACCGATGGCGTCGGCTCCGTCGACAACTCGCTGCGCACCTCGGGGTCCGCAACCGCGGTGGTGCAGGTCGAGGCCGCCCTGGGCCACGTGTCCCTGTCGTCCTGAGCAGCACACGCGAGGTGCCCGCCGTCGCCCCCGATCCCTCGGGTCACGACGGCGGGCACCTCGTTCTCGCCGCGCGGGCGCGTGATCAGCCGCGCAGGTAGACCGTCGCCGTCTCGGTGAAGAAGTCGCGGGCCACCTGGCCCTGCTCTTTCGGGCCGAGAGCGCTGCCGCGGTTCCCTCCGAACGGCACATGGAGGTCGGCACCGGCCGAGGCGGAGTTGACATGGACGACGCCCACGCGGACGTCGTCGATCGCGGCGAGGGCACGTCCGAGGTCGGTCGTGAAGATCGCCGCCGACAGGCCGTACTCACTGTCGTTGACGAGACGGAAGCCCTCGGCCGCGCTCCTCACACGTCGCACCGCCACGACCGGACCGAAAAGCTCCTCCCGCCACAGTTCGCCGGGGTCCGACTCCGGCACTTCGAACACCGACGGCGGGACGAAGAATCCCTCGGCCAATGCCCCGTCGCGGTAGGGACCCGGGGCGACGATCGCCCGCGCAGACGTCGTCGCCCTCTCGAGCGCCGCGTTGACCCTGTCGCGGGCCCCCGCGTCGACGAGCGGACCGACCTCGACGCCCTCGCCGAGCGCGTCGCCCACCCGAGCGGTCGCGGTGCGTTCCGCGAGCGCCGCGAGGAACCGGTCGGCCACGGCCTCGTCCACGATGACACGCGAGGTCGCGGTGCACTTCTGGCCGGCCGCGCGGAAAGCGCCGATCGCGACCTGCTCGACGGCGAGGTCGAGGTCGGCGTCGTCGAGGACGAGGGCGGCGTTCTTGCCCCCGAGTTCGCCCTGGAACGGGATGCCGCGTGCCGCCAATTGCGACGCGATCGCACGGCCGACGCGCGTGGATCCGGTGAAGGTGACGGCGTCGACGCCGGGGTGCGCCACGATCGCCTCGCCCACCGCCGCGGTGCCGTTGACGAGGTTGAGCACGCCGTCGGGGAGGCCGGCCTGCTGCAGCGCCTGCGCGAATCTCATCGCCAGGACCGGCACGAACGTCGCGGGCTTCCATACGATCGTGTTCCCCCAGACCAGTGCCGGGGCGAGCTTCCACGCCGGGATCGAGAAGGGGAAGTTGAACGGCGTGATCGCCCCGATGACCCCGACGGGCCGTCGGACGACGAGGATGCGCTCGCCCGGTGTGGGCGACTCGTACACCTCGCCGGAGAGACGTTCGACCTCCTGTGCGTGATAGCGCAGGATGTTCGCGCCGTGCGCCACTTCGGCGACGGCCTCGGCGCGGGTCTTGCCCTCTTCGCGCGCGAGTTCGGCACCCCACTCCTCGGCGTGCGCGGCGGCGATGTCGGCGGCTCCGCGGAGCACGGCGGCGCGCGAGCGCGCGGGGGTCCGGCTCCACCCTGGGAAAGCGGTACGGGCGGCCTCGACCGCTCGGTCGACGTCGGCGCGGTCGGCACCCGGGCCCGTGGCCACGACGTCCGACGGACGACTCGGGTTGACGTCGACGAGCTCGTCGCCGCGGCCCGTGACCCACCGACCATCGATGAGGTGCTGGAGGAGAGTCGTGTCGGTCATCGCTTGTCCTCATCGGTGGCGGAACGGAAGGCGGGGATGCCGGTGAGGTGGGCGCCGAGCACGAGGGTGTGGATCTCGTCGGTGCCCTCGTACGTCCGCACCGACTCCAGGTTGGCGGCGTGACGCATCGGGGAATACTCGGCGGTCACGCCGTTGCCGCCGAGGATGGTGCGCGCTTCCCGGGCGACGGCGATCGCCGCGCGCGTGTTGCTGAGCTTGGCGACCGAGATCTGGTGCGGCGCGAGCCGGCCGGCATCCTTCAGCCGCCCCAGGCGGAGCGCGACGAGCTGGGCCTTCTCGATCTCGAGGGCCATGTCGACGAGCTTGCTCTGGGTGAGCTGGAACGACGCGATCGGCTGGTTGAACTGCATGCGCTGACCCGCGTAGGTCAGGGCGGTCTCGTAGCTGTCGCGCGCGGCGCCGATGACGCCCCATCCGATGCCGTACCGGGCCTCGTTCAGACAGGAGAAGGGGGCGCGCAGACCGCGGGCGCCGGGAAGCTGCGCGTCAGCGGGAAGGCGCACGTCCGAGAGGGTGATGTCGCACTGGATCGAGGCGCGCATCGACATCTTCGGCGCGATCGGGACCGCGGTGAAGCCGGCGGTGTCGGTGGGCACGAGGAATCCGCGGACGCCGTCATCTGTCTGCGCCCAGACCACGGCGATGTCGGCGATCGAGGCGAGACCGATCCACCGCTTCGTGCCGTTGAGCACCCAGTCATCACCGTCGCGACGAGCGAACGTGGTCATGCTCGACGGGTCCGAACCCGAGTTCGGCTCGGTGAGCCCGAAGCATCCGATCGCCTCGCCCCGCGCCATTCTCGGAAGCCAGTGCTGCTTCTGTTCCTCGCTGCCGTGCTTGTGGATGGCGCTCATCGCGAGTGAGCCCTGCACCGAGACGAATGTGCGCAGGCCCGAGTCGCCCGCCTCGAGCTCCATGGCGGCCAGGCCGTACTCGACGGGGCTGCGTCCGGGGCAGCCGTATCCGTCGAGGTGCATACCGAGCACACCGAGCGCGGCGAGCTCCGGCACCAGTTCGACCGGGAAGTGCGCGCGGTCGTACCAGTCGGCGATCGAGGGCTTCACGCGCTCCTCGACGAAGCTCCGCACGCGGGCGCGGACCTCGCGTTCGTCGTCGTCGAGGAGATCGTCGAAGTCGAGCAGGTCGGGAACGGTGCTCATGCGGCATCCTCCGTCGTCGTCAGGGTCGCCGTCGCGGTCCGGACCGCGTCGGCCAGGATACGCAGGCCCGTATCGAGGATCCCCTCCTCGATGACCAAGGGCGGCAGCAGCCGGATGACGTTGCCGTACGTGCCGCACGTGAGGGTCAGGACGCCGGCCGCGTGGCACGCGGCGGAGATGCGCTGCGCCAGATCGGGGCGAGGGGCCAGGGTGCCGGGATCGGCGAACTCGATCGCCATCATCGCCCCGCGTCCGCGGACCTCTGCCACGACGGGGATCTCGTCGACGAGGGGCTCCAGGCGCGCGCGCACGGCGCGCTCGATCCGTTCGACGCGCGGGAGGAGCTCGGGGTCATCGAGCACCTCGAACACCGCGAGGGCGGCCTCGCACGCGACGGGGTTTCCGGCGTAGGTGCCGCCCAGCCCGCCGGGGTGCACGGCATCCATGATCTCCGCCCGTCCCGTCACCGCGCTCAGGGGGAGCCCGCCGCCGAGGGCCTTCGCCGTCAGGAGGAGATCGGCCACGACGCCCTCGTGCTCGCTTGCGAACAGCCGGCCCGTCCGTCCGAGCCCGCTCTGGATCTCGTCGATCACGAGCAGGATGCCGTGCCGGTCGGCGATCTCGCGAAGCCCGGGCAGGAAGCCGGGAGCGGGGACGACGAAGCCGCCTTCGCCCTGGATCGGTTCCACCACCAGCGCGGCGAACGTCGAGGCGCCGTGCTCGTCGAGCAGCCTCTCGATCTCGTTCAGCACCTCGGCGACGGGGCGTCCGCGCAGGGGGTTCGCGTTGGGCAGGCGGACGATGTCGTCTGGGAACGGCCCGAACGAGGTCTTGTACGGGTGCTCCTTCGCGGTCATGCCGAGGGTGAGCAGCGACCGTCCGTGGTAGGCCTCGTCGACGACGAGGATGCCGGCCCGTCCGGTGTGCGCGCGGGCGATCTTCACCGCGTTCTCGACAGCCTCGGCGCCCGTGGTGAACAGGCCGGTGCGCTTGTCGTGCGCGCCGGGGGTGTGCGCGTTGAGCCACTGCGCGACGCGGACGTATCCCTCGTACTCGGTGACCATGAAGCAGGTGTGGGTCACGCGCTCCGCCTGAGCGGCGACGCGCTCGGCCACACGCGGGTTCGCCGCGCCGACGCTGGTCACGGCGATGCCCGAGGCGAGGTCGATCAGCTCGTTGCCATCGACGTCCTCGAGGGTCGACGAGGTGGCACGGGCGACGAACACGGGCAGGGTGACGCCGAATCCGGACGGCACAGCCTGTGTCCGTTCGTCGTGCAGGCGACGCGAGAGAGGTCCGGGAATCTCGGTGACGAGGCGGGGAACGGTCATGCGCCGACTGTACGGCGCCATCCCTCAGCCGGGGAGGGCACTTCGCTCGGGGTGCGTTCCTCTCCTGTGCATGATGCACAATAGGCCGATGCCCACCCTTTCCGCCCTGGCCGAGGCGGCCGGACACGCCCTCGTTCCCGTGACCCCCTTCCCGCCGTCGCGCCTGGTCAGCGGAGTCCACGTGTCGGAGCTGGCCGGCCCCGGGCGTTACCTCGCCGGCGGGGAACTGCTGCTGACCACCGGCATCCCTCTCACCGGTCGCGAGAGCGACGAGGGGTACGTGGCATCCCTCGCCGCTCACGACGTCGGGGCGCTGGGCTTGGGTCTCGGTGAGGGGTGGGACGCCCCGCCGCCGGGCTTCGCGGACCGGTGCGCGCGCGCCGGGGTGCCTCTGTTCGTCGTACCCGACGGTGTGCCGTTCCTCGACGTGTCGCGGGCGCTCGTCACCCTGGAGCGCCGAGTCGAGCGCGACGCGGGGATCCGCGCCGCGTCCGCACACACGCGACTCGCCGAAGCGGCGGCGGGAGACGACGGCAAGGCCGGTGTCGTGAGGGCGATCGCCGAAGCCGTCGGGGGGTGGGCTGCGTGGGTCCCCGCGGCCCCGAGCCACGACGCGGCGCTCCTGCATCCGCCGGCGCTCGCGGGCCTCCTGCCCTCGGTCGTCGCCGACATCGACGCGTCGCTGGGGCGCTCCGGAGCGGGCGCGGCGTCGTTCTCGGCACACGGCTCGGTCGCGCTGGCGTTGCCCGTCACGAACGGATCGGGCCGGGTCGGCGCTCTGGCCATCGGCGCGGGCCGCCCGCTCACCCCCGCCGATCGCCAGCTCGCCCGCACGGCGATCGCTCTGCTGCGCTCCCTCGCGGCGCCCCCTCCCGCCATCGGGCCTTCATCCGCCGGACCGTGGATCGTGCGTCTCGCTCTGGACGGGCGCGCCGACGCAGCCCGTGCGCTGGCTCACTCCAGCGGAATCGAGCTGCCTCCCGTCGTGCGCGTGCACATCGGCGACCTCGCGACGGAGCCGCTGCCGCTCTCGGTCGTCGACGGGTCCCGGCGCATCGCGCTGCGTTCCGGCGACGACGTGCCGACGGCGGGCGCGGTCGGCGCACCCGTCGCCTGGGAAGACGTCCCCGCGGCGGCCGACCGCGCTCTCGCGCTCTGGTTCGCCTCCCTCGCCGACGACGCGGGTGCCGTGCCCGCGGTCGTCGAGCCCGCCGACCGCGCCGGCGTCTGGCTCGGCGCCCTCGCACCGACGCCGGGTCTGCGTGACGCGGTCCGCGCGCACCTGGCCGGAGGGCTGCGCGTGGAGCAGACCGCGCGCGCTCTCGGGGTGCACCGCAACACCGCCCGCCAGCGGATCGCCGCCGCCGAGCGAGCGATGGGCGTCGTCCTGACCGACCCTGACGTCGCCGCGGAACTGTGGATGAGGCTGCGTCGGGTCAGCCGCTGACGCCCGCCAGCCACGCGAAGACGTCGTCGGTGTGCTCGCCGAGTCGTGGGGGAGCAGACGCGGCGCTCGGCACCGGGGGTGACCACGCGATGGGCGAGCGCACCTGCCGCGACGTGCGCCCGTCGGCGCCGGTCGTCTCGTAGACGGGGTCGAGTCCCAGGCGCGAGGCGAGGGCGAGCCCCTCGCCGATGGTGTTGACCACGCCCGCGGCGACGCCGACGGCGTTGAGGCGTTCGGCCCACGCGGCGGCGGTGTCGCGCGCCAGCGGTTCTTCGAGGGCGACGGCGAGGTCGTCGCGATGGCCCACCCGCGCCGCGTTCGTCGCGAACGCCTCGTGCTCGGCGAGATGGCCGACACCGAGCACCTCGGTCATGCGTCGGAACTGCGCGTCGTTGCCGCACGCCACGGCGAGGGGTCCGTCGCCGCAATGAAGGACCTCGTACGGGGCGATGGAGGGATGCCGGTTTCCCAGTCGCACCGGCTCGGTGCCGGCACCGAGGTGGGCCGAGACCTGGTTGACCAGAGCGGCCTGGAGGCTCGAGAGCAGGTTCACGTCGATCCGCGAGCCGCGCCCGGTGAGTTCTCGACGACGCAACGCGGCGAGGATGCCGATCACCGCGTCCTTGCCGGTGAGCACGTCGACGAGGGCGACGCCGGCCTTCATCGCGGCGCCGTCGTGATCTCCGGTGATGTGCATCAGGCCGCCGACCGCTTGAGCGACGAAGTCGTAGCCGGGGAGTTCGGCTCCGCCGTCGAGTCCGAAGCCGCTCACCGAGGCGTAGACGAGGCGCGGATGCCGCTCGGACAGTGTCGCCCAGTCGAAACCGAGTCGTGCGAACTGACCGGGCCGGAAGTTCTCGATGACGACGTCGCTGCGCGCGATGAGCTGCTCTGCGCGCGCACGGTCGTCCGGAAGGGTGAGGTCGAGCGCGACGGAGGACTTCCCGCGGTTGGCGGCCTCGAAGTACGTGGTCATGCCCGACGACGCGTAGGGAGGGCCCCATGCGCGGGTGTCGTCGCCGCTTCCGGGGCGCTCGATCTTGACCACCCGTGCGCCGAGATCGGCGAGCATCATCGTGGCCAGGGGTCCCGCGAGCACGCGGGAGAAATCGGCGACGACCACGCCCTCGAGGGGAGCGCTCACGCGTGCACCCCCGCCAGGGCGTGCGCGGTCGAGGCGCGCGCCACGACGTCGATGGGGAACTCGACGTCGGTCCCGCGGGGCTTGCGGCCCTCGAGGACGTCGAGCAGGAGGGCGGCGCAGGCCACGCCCGAGGCGCGCGGGCGCAGGTCGATCGAGGTGATCGCGGGGCGCAGGAACGGCAGCGAGGGGTGGTCGACGCACGAGACGACCGTGATGTCGTCGCCGACCGTCCGGCCGAGCCGTTCGAGGGTGGCGACCACCTCGATCGCGCTCGAGTCGGGCCCGCAGACGATGACGTCGGTCTCGGGGCGTTCGTCGAGCAGACGCTCCGTGCGGCTGCGGATCTCGACCCACGGCGCTTCGAAGGACACCGCCGCGAGCGCAGGGTCGAGCCCGCGCTCGTCGCAGGCGCGGCGGTAGCCGGCGACCAGCTGCCGCCCCCAGTCGGAGGAGTCCGGCGCGACGAGGAGGGCGGGGTGGCGTGCGCCGGTGCGATCGATCTCGTCGAAGAGACGCAGCATCGCGGTCTCGTGCGACGACCACACCACGCCGACCGGGTCTCCCTCGACCTCGGCGGGCAGGTGCTCCTGGGTCACGATCGGGATGCCCGAGGCGAACAGCGCGGGGAGGGCGGGGTCTCCCGCGAGCGGGTCGCCGATGACGAGGCCGTCGGCACGCAACGGGCGTGAACGGCCCGATGAGACCGACGGGCTCACGATCGTGACGTCGACGTCGTGTGCGGCGGCGTGGGTGACGATGCCGAACGTGAACGCCATGTAGTACGACGAGCGCGACACCACCTCGGGGAGCACGATGCCGATGGTCCCCACGGAGCCGCTGCGCAGCTGCCGCGCGGCGGTGTTGGCGGTGTAGCCGAGGGCGGCTGCGGCGGCGAGGACGGCTTCGCGCGTCGCGGGGGAGACGCGACCGCTTCCGCTGAGAGCGTCCGACGCCGTGGTCTTGCCGACCCCGGCGCGGCGGGCGACATCGATCAGGCGCGCTCGGCCGGTCTCGTGCATGCCGCAGAGTCTAACCACACCGCCGGGAGCGTCATCTCCTCGAAACATTTCGGGTCTTGTGCCGAAACAGGTCTCTCGCATACTTTTGCCGGAACGTTCCGGCACGACTGCTGCCGCCCGACTGGAGATGCGATGACCTGCACCTGCACCCCGACCCCGCACACCTCGCGCTCGCGCCGACTCGGCGACGAGTCCGGCGCCGCGTACGCGACGCTCTCCGAGGGGGAGCTGCGCCGCGCCGCCGAGATCCTGCGCGCGAACGGTGCCCTCGACGCCGACCACCGCATTGCCTACCTGGGTCTCGACGAGCCCGATCGACGCGAGGTCGAGGCGGGGCGGCCCGTGGCCCGCAGGGCTCGCGTGCATCTGCTCGACGTGGGCACCGGTCTCGCCCGTGACATCTCGGTCGACCTCGATGCGGGCACGCTCGCCTCCGACGCGCCCATCGAGCACGAGGTCAGCGGACAGGTGCCGCTGCTGCAGGAGGAGCACGCCGTCATCCGCGACCTGCTCGCCGTCGACGACGAGTGGCTCGCCGCCCTCCGCCTGCGCGGGATCACCGATCCCGCCACGGTCGCGCTGGCGGGTCTCTCGGCTGGCCGGTACCCGATCGAGGGGGAGGAGGGCCGCCGGCTCGCCCGCGTGCTCGCCCATCATCAGCCCACCCCGCAGACGATGCCGTGGGCCCATCCGATCGACGGACTCGTGGCCTATGTCGATCTCGGCGCCCGTCGCGTCGCGCAGGTGATCGATGTCGGCGTCATGCCGATCCCGCAGGAGAGCGCCGATTACCACATCCCGGGCACCTTCGGCCCAGAGCGCACCACCCAGCGTCCCATCGTGATCCAGCAGCCCGAGGGGCCGAGCTTCTCCTTCGAGGGCGACGTCCTGACCTGGGAGAAGTGGTCGCTGCGTATCGGATACGACATGCGCGAAGGACTCGTCCTCCACGGGATCGGGTTCGAGGATGCCGGTCGGACCCGCCCCGTCGTCCACCGCGCCTCGATCGCGGAGATGCTCGTGCCCTACGGCGATCCGGGCCCCGTGCGTTTCTGGCAGAACTACTTCGACACGGGTGAGTACCTCCTGGGGCGCCTGGTGAACAGTCTCGAACTCGGATGCGACTGCGTCGGTGACATCACCTATCTGGACGTCCCGATCGCCGATGCGCGAGGCGACGTGAAGGTCTTGGCGAACGCCATCTGCATCCACGAGGAAGACGCGGGGGTGCTGTGGAAGCACACCGAGCAGTTCACCGGCACGAGCGACGTCCGCCGCCAGCGGCGCCTCGTGGTGTCGTTCTTCGTCACGGTCGGCAATTACGACTACGGCTTCTACTGGTACCTGTACCTCGACGGGAAGATCGCCTTCGAGGCGAAGGCGACGGGGCTGGTCTTCACCGCGGCCTACGACGAGCGCACGGCCCGGTTCGCGAGCGAGCTCGCGCCGGGTCTGGCCGCTCCGTACCACCAGCACCTCTTCTGCGCCCGACTGGACATGGCGGTGGACGAGGGGCCGGCCGTGATCGACGAGATCGACGTCGCGACCGTTCCGATCGACGACGGCAACCCGCACGGCACCGCCATCGGCTTCCGTTCGACGCGTCTCGCCCGAGAGAGCGACGCCGTCCGCCGAGCCGACGCCGCCGTCGACCGCACATGGCGGGTCAGCAGTGCGGGCGCGACGAATCGCTTCGGACGCCCCGTGTCGTACGTGCTCCGGCCCGAGGGGAGGCCCGTCCTGCAGGCGCATCCCGAGTCCGTGATCGCGTCCCGCGCCCGCTTCGCGACCTCGGACCTGTGGGTCACCGCCTACGACCCCGAGGAGCGGTACCCCGCCGGCGCGATCGTGAACCAGAGCGCCGGCGAGCAGGGCCTTCCTGCCTTCATCGCCGACGATGCGTCGCTGGAGCCGGCCGATCTCGTGCTGTGGCACACCTTCGGCCTCACGCACTTCCCCCGCCTGGAGGACTGGCCGATCATGCCGGTCGATTCCTGCGGCTTCGTCCTCACCCCGCACGACTTCTTCGACCGGAACCCGACCCTGGACGTCCCGGCGTCCGCGTCGTCCTGCGCGTGCGCCCACGAGGCGCCCGCCCACCAGACGACCCCGCACCACCCGCCCCACTCGCATCACTCGCACCACCTCCCCGTTTCGCCGTCGAGCCCCGCACCCTGATCCGCGGGCCGGCACCTCGAGAGGAACCGCCATGAGAACACGCACACTCGCGGGAGGCGCGGTCGCCGCGATCGCCCTGCTCGCCCTGACCGGGTGCACCGGAGCGTCCGGTCCCGCCCCCGCCGCCACCTCGGAGGAAGTCTCCCCGGGCTTCCTCGCCGTGGCCGACGCCTCCGCCCCCGCCGGGGGAGAGCTCGTCGTCCAGGTGGACTACGACACCGCCGAAGCCGGCGGATTGGATCCGCAGAGCGCCGCGACCGCACGGTCGTGGATGCTCGAGGGGCTCGTGTACGAGACCCTGACGACCATCGACGAGAACCTCGCGGTCGCCCCCGGGCTGGCCACCTCGTGGGAGACGCCGTCCGACACCGAATACGTCTTCACCCTCGCGGACGACGCCGTGTTCTCCAACGGGCGGGCGATGACCGCCGCCGATGTCGTCGGCAGTCTCCAGCGCCTGCGCGACACCCCGGTGACCTGGACCGGCCAGCTCGGGCCGATCTCCTCAATCGAGGCGACCGGCGACCGCGAGGTCACCGTGACGCTCTCGGAGCCGTACACCCCGTTCCTGGCCGCCCTCGCGAACACCCCGGCCGCGATCCTGCCGATCGCCGAGATGGAGGCCGGCACGGTCGACATCGCGACCGAGATGCTCGGCACCGGTCCGCTCGTCGCCTCCGCCCACCGCCAGGACGAGCAGTGGACGTTCGTTCCCAACGAACACCACCCGGATGCCGCCACCCTGGGGTTCTCCACCCTGACGGTGGACATCGTCGGGGACGAGGCGACGCGAGCCGCCGCCCTGCGCGACGGGTCGGCCGACCTCGCCGTCCTCAACTCCACCGACTCCGCCTCCCTGCTGGCGGGGGCCGCCGACGTGCGTGTCGCGACGCAGCGCAACACCGACTTCCACTACCTGATGATCAATTCGATCGGAGGAGACCCGGCGCTCGCGGACGAGAAGGTGCGTTTCGCGGTGAACGAGGCGATCGACCGCGAGGCGATCAACGCGCTCGTCTTCGGCGGGTCGACGGCCGTGACCGGCGTCACCCCGGCAGGGCTCCCCGACGCGTGCGATCCGTCGGGACTGGCGTCGTCGATGCGCGACGTCGCCGCGGCCAAGAGCGCCATCGACGCCGTCGGCGGACTCGACCTGAACCTGCTCGTCTACACCGACGAACCCGTTCTCGCGCAGATCGCGCAGGTCATCCAGCAGAACCTCGCCGAGATCGGCGTGAAGGTCTCGATCGAGCAGGTCGACTACGCCACGTATTCCGGCAAGGTGTACGCCGACCCGTCCGACTTCGACCTCGCTCTCAGCTGGTTCGCCGGCTACGCCGATCCCGCCATGGTCACGACCTGGTGGAACCCGTCGCTCGCGGGGTTCTCCTCCGTGTACATGACCGGCTCGCCGGAGCTGAACGCCGCCATCGCCGCGGGTGCATCGACGCCGGCGGGGAGCGACCGTGCGGCCGCGCTCGCCGAGGTGTGCGACCTGGCCGACCAGCAGAGCGAGATGGTGCCGCTGGTGCTGCGGCCCTCGACGATCGGCTGGAACACGGCCGAGCTCAGCCCCACCCTCGCCGCCGACGAGGGGTACGGCAACGTGCTGCGGCACATCACCGAGTTCCGCGTCGGCTGACATGACCGTCGTCCTCTGGTCGATCCGACGGGTGCTGGCGGCCCTCGCCACGCTCGTGGGGGTCTCCGTGCTCATCTTCGCCTCCGTGCGGTTGATGCCCGGTGACTACACCGACCTCGTCCTGGGTCCGCTCGCCACCGAGGCGCAGCGGGCCCAGGCCGTGGCCGCGTCGGGATTGGATCTGCCCCTCCCCGAGCAGTACTTCCGCTGGATCGGCGGCGTCCTCACGGGCGATCTCGGGTACTCCTTCGTCTCGAACGTGTCGGTGACCGACGAGTTCGCCGCTCGCCTGCCCGTCACCGCGACCATCGCGGCGATCACCGTGGTGGTCACCCTGCTCGTCGGCATCCCTCTCGGGTTCGTGTCGGCGCTGCGCGCCGAGGGTTCCGCGGGTGCCGCGGGAAGGTTCGTGAGCGCCCTGGGCATCAGCGTTCCGGAATTCCTGCTCGCCGGGCTCCTGGTGTTCGCCGTGTCGACCCTGGGGCTGGGCATCTCGGTCGGGCAGTACTCCTCGTTCGCCGAGGACCCAGCCCGCTTCTTCGGCGCGCTGGTCCTGCCCATCGTCGTCCTGTCCGTGGGATGCGTCGCGGTGGTCGCCCGCAACACCCGCGACGCGGTGCTGAACGTGCTCATCGACCCGCACGTGAACGCGAGCGTCGCGCGAGGAGAGACACCGATGTTCATCGTGCGACACCACGTGCTGCGCAACGCGGCCGTGCCCATCCTGACCATCGTCGGCGCGCTCGTCGCGGTGCTGCTGGGTGGGACCGTCATCGTCGAGTTCGTGTTCAACGTGCCGGGGATGGGGTCGTACCTGCAGACGGCTCTCGGCCGCCGCGACTACGGGATCATCCAGACCGCCGTCCTCTTGGCTGCCGCGGTGTTCATCATCACCGCTCTCGTGGTCGATCTCGTCTCCAACGCCATCGATCCGCGTCTGCGCCTGACCGGGGGGAGCCGACGATGACCATCACTCCCACCGCGACACAGCGCCTGGTCACCGCGCGCACCCGCACCTTCAGAGCGTGGCGCGGTCTCGACGGTCTCGCGCGCACGGCCATCCTCGTCCTCGGGGTGCTGGTCGTGCTCACCGTCGTCGCCGTCCTGACCGGTATCGCCGGCTCCACGAGCGCGACGATCGGGGGACGCTTCGAACCGCCGAGCCCGACAGCGCCGCTCGGCACCGACAATCTCGGACGTTCGTTCCTGCCACGCCTGTTCGAGGGCATCGCGACCACGTTGGTGGTCTCGATCGTCGCCGTGCTCTGCTCCGCGGCCATCAGCACGCTCATCGGCATGGTCGCGGGGTACTTCGGCGGTGCGACGAGCGAGCTCGTGATGCGCATCGTCGACGTGCTCTACGCGTTCCCCGCCCTCGTGCTCGCGATCCTCGTCTCCGCCCTCCTGGGACCGGGCCGACCGGCCGCCATCATCAGCATCGTCGCCATCACGATCCCGCTCATGACGAGGGTCGTCCGCGTGGCGACCCGGACGGTCGCCGAGCGCGACTTCATCGTTTCGGCGCGGATCAGCGGGGTACGCACCCCGGTCATCTTCGCCCGCCGGCTCCTGCCCAACATCGCCGGGACCGTGGTGGTCCAGGCCAGCTACGCGCTGTCGGTCGCGATCCTCGTCGAGGGCGGGCTGAGCTTCCTCGGCTTCGGCGTGCAGGTGCCGGAGGCATCGCTGGGGCTCCTCATCCAGCAGGGGATGCTCGCGATGACCTTCGCGCCGCACCTGCTCATCGTGCCGGGCGCGGTGCTCGTCGTCGCGATCCTCTGCATCAACCTCATCGGCGACAGCCTGCGCGATCGCCTCGAACCCCGCGAAACGAGGTCTCTCACATGAGCGCCGTCACCATCCGCGATCTCGCCCTCGACTTCGACGGGTCTCCGACCGTTCGCGCCCTCGACGGTGTCGACCTCGAGATCGCGGAGGGCTCGTCTCTGGCCCTGGTGGGGGAGTCCGGCTCGGGCAAGTCCACGCTCGCCTCGGTCCTCGGCCGGCTCCAGCCGCGGTCGGCCCGGATCGTCCGCGGAGAGGTCCGGGTAGCGGGTATCGACGTGCTCGCCCTGGACGCTCCGGCGTTGCGCCGGTTCCGTCGCGACGAGCTCGCCTACGTCGCCCAGGATCCCATCGGTTCGCTCGACCCCACGATGCGCATCGGTCGACAGCTGCAGCTCGTGCTGCGCAGCACCGGCCAGGATGCCTCCCTCGCGCGGCGCGTCGACCTGCTCGAGGCCATGCGCATCACCGATCCCGGCCGCGTTCTGCGGTTGTTCCCGCATCAGGTGTGGGGAGGGATGGCCCAGCGCGTCGCGATCGCGCTGGCGCTGTGCCGCCGACCGCGTCTGCTCATCGCCGACGAGCCGACCGCCGCCCTCGACTCGCAGGTGCGCGAGGAAGTGGTGCGTCTCATGTTCGATCAGGCGCGGTCGCTCGGGACCACCATCCTGTGGCTGAGCCACGACCTCCCCGCCGTGGCCCGATGGTGCGACGACGTCGCGGTCATGTACGCCGGTCGCGTCGTCGAACGCGGGCGCGCCGCGGATGTGCTCGGGGCGCCCGTGCACCCCTACTCCCGCGCGCTCGCCGCAACCGACCCGTCCCGCGTCCGTGAAGGGGAGCGCCTCGCGAGCATTCCCGGCGCGCCCCCGGTGTTGCACGCGGAATCCACGGGCTGTGCGTTCGAGCCCCGCTGTCCGGTGCGGATCGAGGCGTGCGCCCGCTCCCGGCCGGAACCGACGCTCGTGCGCGCGAGCCTGTGCATCCGCACCGATGAACTCCTCGGAGCGACGCACACGACCGAGGTGCCGGTATGAGCGCCCCGGTCGTCTCCCTCGACGAGGTGTCCGTCCGGTTCTCTTCGGGATTCGGCCCGACACGGCGCACGGTTCTCGCCATGGACCGCGTCTCTTTCGACATCCCGGCGGGGGAGACGCTCGGTCTCGTGGGCGAGTCGGGGTCCGGCAAATCCACCACCGGCGCGGTCGTCCTGGGTCTCCAGCGCCCCGATGCGGGCGCCGTCCGTTTCGAGGGAGCGCCGCTCGCGCGCGACCTGCGCAGCCGGGCGGGGCGCATCCAGGCGGTCCTGCAGCATCCGCGCTGGGCCATCGATCCCCGCTCGAGCGTGATCGACGCCGTCCTCGAACCTCTGCTCGTGCACGAACGCCGCTCTCCGACCGTGGTGGCGCGGGCGCGGCAGATGCTCGACGCCGTGGGCCTGCCCGCGTCCTTCGATGAACGGCGCCCGCATCAGCTCTCCGGAGGCCAACTGCAGCGCGTGAGCGTCGCGCGCGCTCTCGTCACACGCCCCGCCTTCGTGGTGTTCGATGAGGCGGTCAGCGCGCTCGATGTCTCGGTGCAGGCACAGATCCTGAATCTCGTGCAGGACCTGCAGCGAGAACATGCCTTCGCGGCGCTGTTCATCTCTCACGATCTCGCCGCGGTCCGCTACATCTCCCACCGCGTCGCCGTCATGCGGCTCGGTCGGATCGTGGAGCTCGCCCCGACGAGCGTCTTCTACGACTCACCCGCTCATCCCTACTCGCGTCACCTGTTCCAGGAGCTCTCGTCATGACCCCTTCTCCCCGTCTCGCACCCGTACGGGCGCACGGTGCCCGCCTGTCCAACGCCGACTTCGCCCTCCAGGCGGCGCACGGCGTCGACCGCGGTCAGATCTCCTACGACTTCCCGGGGGTGCTCGTCGGCACGGCCGAGTACGCGGAGGGGCCGACGGGGGCGACGGTGCTATCGATCCCGTCGGGGGCCCGCACCTACGCGGACCGCCGCGGCGGAGCGGTCGGCGCGAGCGGACTGTACGGGTTCAATCATGCGATCTGTCTCGCGGGTGGCTCGGTGTACGGCTTGTCGGCGGTCGCCGGGGTGTCCGAGGCTCTCTTCGACGTCGTGGGTCATCGGGCCGGCTTCGACGAGCTGCAGCTGGTGTCGGGAGCCATCATCTACGACTACTCCGTGCGCGAGAACGGCGTGTTCCCGGATGCCGCTCTCGGCCGGGCCGCCTTCGCCGCAGCTCGTCCGGGAGTCGTCGAGGTGGGCCGAGTGGGCGGCGGAGCCTCGGCCTCGGCGGGGAAGGTCGACCCGGCGCGGGTGGAGTTCACCGGCCAGGGGGCGGCGTTCCGGCAGGTCGGTGATGTGAAAGTCCTGGTCGTCACAGTGCTGAACCCGTACGGCGTGATCGTCGACCGCGACGGGCGGATCGTCCGCGGCAACTACGACGAGCGCACGGGCGAGCGCCGGCATCCCTCCTCCGACTACGAGGAGGCGATCGCCGAGGCGCGGCTGGTGGCCCCGGTGTCGGGGAACACGACCATCACCGCGGTGGTGACGAACGTGCGCTTGAGCGACACCGATCTCCAGCAGTTCGCGCTCCAGGTGCACAGCTCGATGCACCGTGGCATCCAGCCCTTCCACACCTCGATGGACGGCGACACGTTGTTCGCCCTCACCACCGACGAGGTCGATCTGCCCGTCGATCCGGCGACCTCACGGGGCCGGCTGTCGCTGAACCCCACAGCCGTCGCCACCCTCGCCGGGGAGACGGCGTGGGACGCGATCCTCTGCGCGGCGGGCTGAGCGATGCACGAGTTCCCCGCCTACCGCGCTCCCTCGCCGGTGGAGGTCATCGACCTCGTGCGTCAGCATCCGTTCGCCCTGGTGATCTCCGGCGGAGGTGCCGACGCCGCTCCGACTGCGACCCACACCCCGGTGGTCGTCGAAGACGTCCCCGACGACACCACCCTCGTGGGGGCCGAGCTGCTCGGACACATCGCGCGGAAGAATCCCCAGTGGACGTCGCTCCGTGACGGCCAGCCCGTCCTCCTCGTCTTCTCGGGGCCCCACGGGTACGTCTCGCCCACCGCGTACGCCGACGACCCGAACGTGCCGACCTGGGACTACGCCGCCGTGCACCTGACCGCGCGGGTGACGGTGCTCGACGACCGTGACGCGAGCATGCACGTGGTGACCCGTACGGTGCAGGAGCTCGAAGCCCTCGAGCCCACGGCGTGGGATCCGACGTCATCCCTGGCGACTTTCGAGCGGATCGTCGGTGGTGTCGTGTCGTTCCGCTTCGACGTGATCGAGCAGAAGGCGGTGTTCAAACTGAGCCAGGACAAGCCCGCCGACGTGCGGTCGCGTGTCGTGGCGGCCGCTCGCGCACGGGGTGATCGCTACGGCGATGTGGCGAGTCTCGTCGAACGCGTGGGAGGAAACGCATGATCGTGCACGAGTGGTCGGCGGGCACGGCGGATGCCGAGACCGAGGGCCGCCGTCTCGGAAGGGCGTGGGCTCCCCAGCTGCACGCGGCCGTCTCGTCGTATCGGAACCTGTTCGCGCAGTCGGGCGTCTCGGCGCAGGTCGCCCGCGAGGTCGCTCGCGCGTGCGGGGAGGCGACGGAGGGGTTCGCGCCCGAGGTGGCCGCGGAGTTCCGCGGAGTCGCGGAGGGGAGCGGCCTCGACCACGACGACGTCCTGCTGCTGACGGCCCGCACCGAGGTGCTCGCCCGGATGACGCCCTCTCCGGAGTGCTCCACGATCGTCCACGTCCCCGACGCCGGAGCGGCGCCCCGCACCCTGCAGACCTGGGACTGGCACGAGACGCTCTCGAACGAGACCCTCGTCCGGCGCTGGCGGACGACCGAGGGCACACGGGTGGCGGCGTTCTGCGAGTTCGGTCAGCCGGCGAAGATCGGTGTCAACGACCGGGGTCTCGGGGTGCACTTCAACATCCTCCATCACCGCTCCGACGGGTCGCAGGACGGGGTGCCTGTGCACGTGCTCTCCCGGATGATCCTGGACCGTGCCGGCACCCTCGACGAAGCCGTCGACATCGCGCGGTCCGTTCCTCTGGCCGCCTCCAGCGTCCTCACCGTCGTCGTGCGGGGGGCGGCGGCCGCCCTGGAGGTCACGCCCGCGGCGATCGCGGTCCTTCCCGTGCGCGCAGGCGAGACCTTCGCGCACACGAATCACTTCCTCGCTCCCGAACTCGCGGCGGGGGAGTACTCGCCGTACCCGACGACGAGCGGGCCGCGGTACGACTGCCTCGTCGACAACGCGGCATCCGCTCGGATCGCCGATGCGCGCGAGCGCGCCCGCGCGTTCGGAGCGGTGTCCGGTCCCGGGATCTCGGTGCGGGCGCGCGCCGACGAACCGGAGCACCTGCGGTGGGAGACGAAGCTGACCGTCGCGATCGACGTCGAGACAGCGGCGCTGGAGTTCGCCGCCGGGGCGCCCGCCGACATCGACGGGCTGTCGTGGCGCCGCGTCGCGGCGAGCTGAGCGGGTGTTCGCCGACGCTCTGCACGGTGGTGCGCTCGCCGCATCCACGGTCGCCACGGGCCTCCTCGTGGTGCGGCTGCGCCGGGATCAGGGGGGAGCCCTGGTCGCCGCCTCGCTGATGACGGCGGCGATGGCGGATGCGATGCTGTGGCACCGGATCGATCCCGTCTGGTGGGTGTCGGCGCAGATCCTCGTCGCCGTGCTCATCGCGGTGGGGACGAGGATCGCGGCCGGCGCCCGTCGGGCGCGCGCGTCGTCGACGACCGTCCCCGAGACGGTGGCGCTGCTGCTCATGGCGGCGATCATGGCCCGGATGTCGGCGGGGGCGACCGACGCGGCGCACCATCACGCGTCCGTCGACGGGCTGTCGACCCTCGTCACTCTCCTCTTCGTGCTCTACGCCGGGGTGAGCGTGCTCGGGATTCGTGCCCTCCGAGACGCCGGCCCGCGCGTGCACGCCCTTCTCATGACGGGGAGCGCGACGATGATGTTCGTCGCGGGGTGGGTCGAGTGACGCGGGGTCGGGCGATCACCAGCGACGCGAGCACGAGCGCGATGCCGAGCACCTGTGCGGGCGTGATGGCCTCGCCGCCGACGAGGACGCCGAGCACCACGCCCGTCACAGGGTTGAGCAGGCCGATGAGGCCCACCGTCCCCGCCGGCAGCGAGCGGAGTCCGGTGAACCAGCAGACGAACGCGAGCGCTGTCGCGACGACCGCGATCCCCGCGTAGGCGGCCACGGCGACCCCTTCGACGCGGGGCGGCGGTCCCTCGACGATCGCGGCGGCGATGACGAGCACGATCCCACCCGCGGTGAGCTGCCACGCGGTGGTGGCGAGGAGGGGCGTGTCGTCCCGCCACCGGGTGGTGAGGATCGCGCCCAGCGATGAGGCGACGAGGGCCACGACGGATGCCACGACCCCGGCCGGAGAGACGGCCCCTGCCCCGAGCCCCACGACGAGGAGCACGCCGGCGATGCCGAGGACGACACCCGCCGCCCATCGTGCGGTCGGTCGTTGCGCGAGGAGGGGCCACGCGAGTCCCGCGAGAGCCACCGGCGCGAGCGCCATGATCGACGCGGCGACGGAGGAGGGAAGGAGCTGGGCGGCAAGGTAGATGAGGACGAAGAACGCGCTGAAGTTCAGCAGTCCCAGCACGGGCGCTTTCCACCACCAGGCACCGCGGGGACGCCGACGCGCGAGGGCCCAGAGGAGCAGTCCCGCGGGCAGGGCTCGCCACGCGGCCCCCCACAGGGGAGCGTCGGGCGGCAAAAGATGCCGCGTGACGACGTAGGTCGCTCCCCACGCGATCGGCGCCACGGCGGTGATGAGGATGAGGCGCCATTTATCTTCCATGGAAGGAACTATAGCTTCCGTGGAAGGTATCATGGGTGTCATGACGAAGACAGACCACGTCGACGCCCTGGTCGCACAGTGGGCCACCGAGCGTCCGGATGTCGACGCCTCGCCGATGCAGATCGTCGGCCGCCTCAGTCGGATCGTCGACCACATCGAGGCCGAACTGCTCGAGGTCTTCCGCGGCTTCGGTCTCGGCGAGGGGGAGTTCGACATTCTGGCGACCCTCCGCCGCCGCGGCGAGCCGTACGCGTGCGCCCCGGGCGAACTCGCGCGTCACACGATGGTGACCACCGGGGCGGTGACCAAACGCGTCGACCGGCTCGTGGCATCCGGTCTCGTCGCGCGGAGCCCGAGCGACGACGACGGTCGTGGGCGCGTGGTCTCGCTGACCGATGCCGGACGACGGGTGATCGACGAGGCGCTCGTCGCCCACGTGGCCAACGAGGAGAGGTTGCTGGCGGCGCTGAGCCCCGCCGACCGTCGCACGCTCGAGTCCCTGCTGCGCGAGTGGGGTTCCGCGCTCGGCGTGTGATCGCCCTCTCGCCCGCGGGTGGTCGGCGGGTTTCAGGCCCCCGTGTCGCGCACGCCGTGCCCGACGGGGACGCTCAGCCTTTCAGCGCCTTCGCGATGCGCTGCGGCGACACCGGCTCGGCGGTGCCGAGGCGTTGCGCGAACAGGCTCACGCGCAGCTCCTCGAGCAACCAGCGCGTCTGCACGAGGTTCGCAGGAGCGTCGGCGCGCAGGGGGATGGTGCCCCCGGCCTCGACGAAACCGGCGGCCGCGCGCTCGTACTCGGTCATGCGCTGGCGGTCGCGGCCGGGGTTGTCGGACAACGTCGTCACGCGCTCCCGAGCGCCCGCGAGATACCGGGGGTAGTGCTGCAGGCGGGGCAGCCCCGTGCGCGAGAGAAACCCGGGGAAGAGGAGGCCCTTCACCTGACCGCGCACGTCGTTGAGGGCGCCGAGCAACGTGATCGACGAGGCATCCTTCATCGCCCGGTCGACTTCGCGCTGCGCGAGCAGGATCTTCGCCGCGAGGGAGACGGTCTGGAACGTGCGGTCCACGGAGGCGGCCGAGAACGCATTGCGCACGCGCTCGAAGTCGGCTTTCGTGCGCACCGCACCGCTCGGGCTCTCGCGCAGCAGCACGTCGTCGGCCAGGGCCACGCGAGCATCCTCGATGAGTGCTTTCGCGTTCTGGTAAGGAGACGCCGCGAGGGCGAGCTTCTCGTTGGCGGTGAGGTGGTCGAGCACGTACGTCGCCGGCGAGGGGACGGCGAGGAGCATCAGGCGACGGATGCCGGCGCGCGTGTGCTTCCCGGCATCCTCGGGGGTCGCCTCGACGCGCAGGGCCACGCTGTCGCCCTCGTCGACGAGCGCAGGGTACCCCCGCACGACACCACCGGCGACCGGGGTGTCGACGACCTCGGTGAGTTCGTCGAGATCCCAGGTCGTGAGCTTCGTGCGCGAGGCGAACGCGGGGGAGGCTTCGGCGACCTTCGCCGCCTTCTGCGCCGGTCGCGCGATCGTCGACTCGACGCTCGACCGTGCTCTCTCAGCCAGTCGCCGTTGCAGGGTCGGCAGGTCGCGATCGCTTCCGACGGCCCGACCCCGGGCGTCGACCGCGCGGAACGAGGGCATCAGATGACCGGGAACACGCTCGAGCTCGAAGTCGGCGGCGCTCACGCGCTGGTTCGCCACGCGCTGCACGAGGGCGGCGAGGGCGTCGACGAGGGTCGTCTTCGGGAGCCCGTTCGTGTGCTCGGGTCCCTTCTCCGCCAACTCGGCGCTGAACTTCTCGGCCCAGTCGGCGGCGGGGACGACGTTGCGGCGGATCGTCTTCGGCAGCGCGCGCAACAGCGCCGTCACCAGCTCGTCGCGCATCCCCGGCACCTGCCAGTCGAAGCCGTCGGGGCGCAGCTGCGCCAGCAGCGGCAGCGGCACGACCACGGTCACGCCGTCGTCGGGCGCGCCCGGCTCGAAGCGGTACGCGAGGTTGAGCGTCTGATCGCCCTGTCGCCAGCGCGCGGGGAAGGCCCGGTCATCGCCCTGGGCGCGGTCGCCGGTGAGGTCGGACTCGCGCAGGTCGAGAAGGTTCGGCGTGCGGTGGACGGCATCCTTCCACCAGGCCTCGAACGAGCGCACGTCGGTGACGTCGGCGGGGATACGCGCGTTGTAGAACGCGAACACCGCCTCGTCGCCGATGAGGATGTCGCGGCGGCGCTCGCGCTCCTCGATCTTCTCGAGCAGGCGGCGCTGCTCGACGTTGCGGCGGAGGAACGCCGTGAGCCGCTTGTCGAGCACCGAGGGGTCCCACTCGCCTTCGACCAGCGCGTGTCGCACGAACATCTCGCGCGCCAGCGGCCGGTCGAACCGCGCGAGCTGCACGCGACGGCGGCCGACGAGCTCGACCCCGAACAGCGTGACCTTCTCGTAGGCGGCGGCGGAGCCGGCGTCCTTCGACCAGTGTGGCTCGCTGAGCGAGCGTTTCACGAGGTCGGGGGCGAGCTCTTCGGCCCACGCCGGATCGACGGCGGCGACCGTGCGGGCGAACAGTCGCGAGGTCTCGACGAGCTCGGCGGCCATGACGGCGGAGGGACGCTTCTTCTTCAAGCCCGAGCCGGGGAAGATCGCGAACCGCGCGCCGCGCGCGCCGGTGTACTCGCCTCTGGTCGCTCGCGCGTCGCCGGGGGCTTTGCGGTCTTTGGTCTGCGCCATCGTGCGCGGATCCAGGATGCCGATGTGAGACAGGAGTCCCGACAGGATCGCGCGGTGGATCGCGTCGCCCTGCGCGTGGCCCTCGGGTGTCTCCGTCTGTCCCCGTTGTCGTGGCCTGGAGCCGCCCGAACCGGCCATATGCGGGACGCGGTTCTCCACGCCACGCCCGGCGGCACGCGCGTCGCCGCGAGCGCCGTCGCTCCGCTCGGCCCCCAGTGAGCGCAGCTGCCGGTGCACGTCGACCCACTCGCGCACGCGCACGTAATTGAGGTGCTCGCTGCGGCAGAGGCGCCGGAAGGCGCTCGAGCCGAGCTCGGCCTGCTTCTCCTGCAGGTAGTCCCACAGGTTCAGCAGCGACAGGAAATCGCTCGACGGGTCGGTGAACCGCGCGTGGAACCGGTCCGCCTCTTCGCGGCGGTCCTCGGGCCGTTCGCGAACGTCTTGGATCGACATGCCCGACACGATCGCGAGCACCTCGCTCTGCACGCCTGTCCGACGCGCCTCGATGAGCATGCGGGCGAAACGCGGGTCGATCGGCAGGCGCGCGATCTCGCGGCCGATCTCGGTCAGCCGGGGGCCGCGGTCGTCATCGTGCCCGTCCCGTCTGCCGCGCCCCCGCGACGGATCGCGGTCGGGGCGGTCATCGCGCGCTCCCACGCCCGGCGCCGGCAGCTTCACCGCGCCGAGCTCGACGAGCAGATCGAACGCCGCCTTGACGCCGCGCGAGTCCGGCGGCGTGAGGAAGGGGAACGCCTGGATATCGCCGAACCCGAGCGACAGCATCTGCAGGATCACGGATGCCAGCGACGTCCGCAGGATCTCGGGTTCGGTGTACTCCGGACGACGCGTGAAATCGTTTTCGGAGTAGAGCCGGATCGCCACACCCGGAGAGGTGCGGCCCGCGCGCCCCGAACGCTGCTGCGCCGACGCCTGCGACACGGCCTCGATCGGCAGGCGCTGGATCTTCGACCGGTTGCTGTAGCGCGAGATGCGCGCGGTGCCGGTGTCGACGACGTACCGGATGCCAGGGACCGTGAGGCTCGTCTCCGCGACGTTCGTGGCGAGGATGATGCGTCGGCGAACTCCGGCGACGGTGGACCGCTCGAACACGCGGTGCTGCTCGGCCGCGGAGAGGCGCCCGTAGAGGGGGAGGACCTCGGTGGGGGCGGCGTCCTTCTGGTATGCCCCGCGGATCGCGTCCGCGGCATCGCGGATCTCGGCCTCGCCGGGGAAGAAGACGAGCACGTCGCCCGCGGGCTCGCGGTCGAGCTCGCGCAGGGCCGCGACGACGGCTCCGACCTCGTCCGCGTCGTCGTCGGGGCGGCCGGTCTTGCCCCCGTGCCGTGCAGAACTCCTGACTCTCTGCGACGCCGCGGCGGCGCGGCCGCGGGAGGACGGGGGCTCGGGGCTGTCGGCGTCCGGATTCTCAGGAGTTTCGCCCGGCCCGTCCGCGCCGTCGAGCGGTCGGTAGCGGATCTCGACGGGGTACGTGCGGCCCGACACCTCGATCACGGGCGCGGGAACCGGCTCGCCGCCGGGCTGAGACGGGGCGGCGGCGAAGTGGCGCGCGAAGCTCTCCGGGTCGATCGTGGCCGAGGTGACGATGACCTTGAGGTCGGGGCGCTTCGGCAGGATGCGGCGAAGGTAACCGAGCAGGAAGTCGATGTTGAGGGAGCGCTCGTGCGCCTCGTCGACGATGATCGTGTCGTAGCGGCGGAGGAGCCGGTCGCGGTGGATCTCGTTGAGCAGGATGCCGTCGGTGACCAGCGCCACGCGCGTGTCGGCCGACACCTTGTCGGTGAAACGCACCTTGTAGCCGACGGTGGAGCCGAGGGGGACCTGCATCTCCTCGGCGATGCGCTCCGCGATGGTGCGGGCGGCGATGCGGCGGGGTTGCGTGTGCGCAATGGAGGTGCGGCCGAGCTCGAGGCAGATCTTCGGCAGCTGCGTCGTCTTCCCGGACCCGGTCGCTCCGGCGACGATCACGACCTGGTGGTCGCGGATCGCGCGCGCGATCTCGTCCCGCGCGGCGCTGACGGGCAGCTCGGGCGGGTAGACGATGACGGGTTCGACAGACACAGCCTTTCAGCTTATCGCTGTGTGGCGTCCCCGTCGCGGGACGGTACGGCGCCTCGTTCGACGTTCGCGAGAGGATCAGTGAGAAACCGTGAACTCGAACGGGGGAGTCGAGCAATACGAGTGTGAGCACAGACAACGAACTGATCGCCCGGTCGCATGTCGACCCGGCCGTCTTCGCGACGCTGTACGACCGCCACGCCCCGGCGGTGTACCGCTATCTCGCACAGCGGCTGGGCAACCACGCAGCCGACGATGTGATGAGCGAGACGTTCCTCGTGGCGTTCGAGCGGCGTGACGCCTACGACCGGGAGGTGGTCGACGCCCGTCCGTGGCTGTTGGGCATCGCGACGCGTCTCATGCGCAAGCATGCACGACTCGAAGCCGTGGCGTGGAAGGGCATGGCCGCCGACATGGCGGCACAGGTGGCGCCCGACCTCATCGAGAGAGCGGGCGCCCGCGTGGATGCCGAGCGCCTGACGCGCCGGCTCACTGCGGCGCTGCGAAAACTCTCGGACGCCGACCGCGACACGCTGCTGCTGTACGCGTGGGGTCACCTCGACTACGCCGCGATCGCGGCCGCCACCGAGGTGCCGATCGGCACGGTGCGCTCACGACTCAATCGGGCACGGCGGATCCTCCGTCGCGCCGCGGGAACCGACACCCTCGAACAGGAGACGGACCATGGACGAACTGACGTTGCTCCGCAGCACGCGTGACGACACTCTCGCGCCCAGCGAGCAGACCCTGGATGCCGGGCGCGCGGCCTTGCTGGCCCGGATCGCCGCCCCGGCTGCCCCGACGGCGCACGTCGCGCCTCGGAAGCGTCGCCGCCGCCCCCTCCGCCGGGCCACGTGGATCGCCGCCGGAACCGTGACGGCGCTCACCGGCGTCCTCCTGGCGGGCAACATCAACCTCGGCGTGCAGTCCGCGCAGGCGAGCGAGGTGTTGCGGCAGGCCGCGGCCGCGACCCTCAGCACCACGGATGCCGGGATCGCTCCCGGCCAGTACCTGCGTTCGCTCACTCACGCGCGGTGGATGAACTGCTCGGGCTCCACCGATGCGGACGGTCCGGATCAGATGGTGTGCGCGCCGAACGACCAGTTCCTCGACGTGTACAAGCCGGTCGATCCGGACACGGAGTGGGTGCTCGTACGCGACTGGGGTGACCTTCCGGGACTCACGGGCGCGTCGGTGGAGACCAACCGCGCCGCGGGGGGCTTCTTCTACGGCCCGGAGTCCTCGTGGCAGCAGGGTGACGTGACGGCCATTCCTCTCGACGGAGCCGAGGCCTATGCGTGGGTCGACAGCCAGTACCGGGGAGGATCCGCTTCGCGCGACGAAGACAACTTCGTGCGGATCACTGACATCCTGCGCTCGGGCCTCGTCCCCGCACCGCAGAGAGCCGCGCTCCTGGATGCCCTCTCGCGCATCCCCGGTGTGGCGTCGGTCGACGGCGTGGAGAACCTCGACGGGGTACCGGGTATCGCGATCGGCCGCGTGGAACCCGTCCGGTGGGGCGAGCGCCAGGAGATCATCATCGACCCCGCCACGGGTCTCGTCATCGGAGAACGCACGGTCGCGGGTGCGCAGACCTTCGGCTGGTCCACACCCGACGAGATCATCGAGCTCACGGCGATCACGACCACCGTCGTGGACGACGCACCGTGACCGGCGATTCCGCGGTCACGCCCGGGGCGCTCACCCTTCCGCCGACCGAGCCCCTCCCGATACCGCTACCCGGCGAGTGACGGAGCGGCCCCGTCTCACGGCGGGGCCGCTCTGCCGAGCGCCCGGGCGTGCGCGCTCAGGGCATCGACGCCTTCGCGGCGAGGATGCGGGTCACGGCGGCATCCACCTTCGCGGCGAAGTCGCTGTCGCTCTGCGCCTTCGCCAGCACCGCCTGATGCATCTCGGGGTAGACCGACGAATCCGCCGACACCAGGAGCAGGTCGATGCCCGCCTCGACGGCGAGGGTCGCCCGGTCGCCCGGCGACCACGCCTGCACCTGCTGAGCGGCCGAGAGATCGTCGGTGGTGACGACGCCGTCGAAGCCCACCGTGTCGCGAAGAACGCCGACCACGGTGGGGGAGAAGGCGGCGGGGGCGTTCGGATCGATCTTGTCGTAGATCGCCGTCGACAGCATGACGACGGCCGGCCCCTGCGGCAGGACGGTCGAGTAGACGCCCACGTCGGCGCCGTCGGGGGTCACGAAGTCGTCGGTGACCCCGGCGGTGGTGTCGGTGTTGTCGCCGACGTGACCGAGACCGGGGAAGTGCTTGAACGTCGGGAGCACCCCGCCGTCGCGCATCCCGGCGGCGAACGCGCCCGCCTTGGCCGCCACCGTCGCTCCGTCGTAGCCGTACTCGCGCGCGAGCTCGCCGATCGGCGGGTTGCTCTGCGCCGTCTCGGCGCTGGTGACGATGTCGGCCACGGGGGCGAGGTTCATGTTCACACCGGCTTGCGAGAGCTGTCCGCCCCACGTCGCCGCGTTGCTTCGGAGGGTGGCATCGTCCTGCTGGCCCTGGTCGACGGCCGAGGGGATCTCGTCGAAGCCAGGACCTGAGAGCACCTGCACCTCGCCGCCCTCCTGGTCGGTCGCCACCCACAACAGGGGCTGCCCCGCCGCCTGCGCCGAGGTGAAGGTCGAGACGAGGGAGGCCGTCGCCTGGGTGCCGGCATCCGATCTGCCGTGCAGGAAGATCCCCCCGATGTGGTCGTCACCGACGGCGGACAGCGTCGTCTGGTCGGCCCCGTCGACGGAGGTCCCCACCATGAACATCTGCCCGACCTTGTCGTCGAGGCTCATCCCGGCCAGGGGGTCGGCGGTCGGCGTGGGCGTCGGCGTGACGGTCGGAGACGGGGTGGGGGATGCCGTCGGACTCGGTGCCGGCGCCGGGGGAGGCACGCACCCGGTCAGGGTGAGGGCAGCGAGGAGCAGCAGGGCCGAGGTGCGGGGGGCGGTCTTCACCCTCCGATGCTCTCGTACCGGTGGCGCGAAGCCGCGCCCCTTGCGGCGCGGCGCGGCGGTCGGGATCAGCCGCGTCCCACCGAGCACGTCGCCTGGTCGGCCTTGCTGCCGCTGACGTTCTGCGGCAGCTCGACGACCTCGGGTGCCGGTGTGGCATCCGTCGCGCCCGGCGTGGGGGTCTCGGGAGTCGTGGGTTCGGCGGTGGGAGCCGAAGGGTCCAGCGTCACCCCGTCGTTCGCGCCGAGCTCGCCGGTGAGGGCGATCGGTGCGTTGCGCGCGAGCGCGTCCCACAGGACGGCTGCGGCGTCGAGGTCGGGCACGACGCGGTTGGGGTCGTCGGGGTCGTCGGTGACCGGATACTGCACGAAGGTGGTGTCGCTGAGCGGGACGTCTTTGAGCGTGTAGGCCAGCTGCGCGATGCGGACGGGATCGGCCAGGCTCTCGCTCGGGGTGACGTTGTCCACCGCAGTGTTGGCCAAGCCGAGCAGCGTGGCGGGGTTGGTGAGCACTTCGTCGCTGCGCACCTTGTTCAGCAGGCGCGACATGTACTGCTGCTGGTTGCCGATACGGGCGAGGTCGCTGCCGTCGCCGATGCCCTTGCGGGTGCGCAGGAACGCCAGGGCGTCGTAGCCCTGCACGACGCGCGGTCCGGGCTCCCAGTCGATGCCGGCGTCGTAGTCGTCGATGCCGTCGCCGCCGATGCACACCTCGACCCCGCCCACCGCGTCCGTGATGTTCACGACGTTGCCGAAGCTGACCTTCGCGGCGAAGGGGATGCTCTGCCCGGTCAGGTTGGACACCGTGTCGGCGACGCACGTGAGGCCCCCGGCCTCGTACGCCGTGTTGATCGACGCCTTCCCCGTTCCCGACGACACGGATCCGTCCTCGTTCGTGCACGCGGGGATCTCCAGCTGCAGGTCGCGCGGGAACGACACCACGGTCGCCCGTCGCGGGGCGTCCGACACGTGCACGAGGAGGTTGACGTCGTTCCGGTCGCCCTCGGCGCCCGGGTCGCTGCAGCGCTCGCCGAAGGCCTCCTTGACCTGGTCGTCGCACTCGTCGGTGCCGACGATGAGGACATCGAACGCGCCCGCGTACTCGCTCAGGGTCGGCGCCTGGGTCGGTGCATCGCGCAGGGGCACCGCCGCCTCCTGGAGACGTTGCGACAGTGACCAGGCGTAGAAGCCGCCCACGGCGACCCCGGCGACGACCGCCACGGTGAGCGCGATCGCGACGAGCTTCAGAGCGCGACGCCACCCCGAGACGGGACGACGGTGCGCGTGAGCGGCGGGGGGTTCGGTGGGCACGGCGTCAGTAAAGCACGCCACCCGGCGAGAACACCGAACGCGCGCGACGGGGCGGCCGGTGGCATCCCGACCGCCCCGTGTGTGCCTGCTCCTACTGGCCGCCCTCGGTGAGGGTCACGTCGATCGGCGTGTACGTGCCGTCGACCGTGACCCCCTCCTCCTTCAGCGCGGTGAGCGCCTTCTCGATGTACTCGTTCGAGTGCGCCGACTTGGCGGGCTCGGTGGTGATGAGGTTGAGGCCGTCCTGGTTCACGGCCTTCAGCGCGCCCTGGACCGTCTTGTCCCACGCGGCGGAGTCGATCGTGCCGAAGTCGCCCCCCGTCCAGATGAGCTTGTTGACCTCGTTCATCTGCCACAGCTGGTGGGTCGGTCCGACCGGGAAGGCGTTGACGCCGGGAGCGGTCGCCGCCTTGTAGGTGATGTCCGCGGCCTCGGTGGGATTGTCCCGGGCGAAGACCCAGCCCTTCACGACGGCCTTGAGGAAGCGGGTGGCGGCGTCGGCGTAGGCCGGGTCGTCGGACAGGCGCTTCGTGTCGGCCCAGATCGCATCCTGCAGCATGGCTCCGGCGGTGTCCTCGTACGAGATGACGTTGACGTCGTCCATCGTGTAGAGCTTCCCGGTGGCGGGGTTGACGGTCTCGAACAGCTGGGCCAGCTCGTTGTAGGTCATCGCCTGGGCGGCATCCACGTCCTTGTCGAGCAGGGCGTTCATCGAGAAATCCTGCGTCGTGATCTGCACGCTCGAGGCGTCGAGGCCTTTGTCGGCCATCGCGGCGAAGATCTCCCACTCGTTGCCGAAGCCCCACGAGCCGATGCGCTTGCCCTCGAAGTCGTCGACGCTGGTGATGTTCGAGTCCTTCCACGACACCTGGGTCGTGCCCGACTTCTGGAAGACCTGCGCGATGTCGGTGAGCTCGACGCCCTGATTCTCGAGCGTGCCGAGCACCTTCGGAACCCAGGCGACGGCGAAGTCCACGTCTCCGGCGACGAGAGCATCCTGGGGCACGATGTCTCCACCGGAGGGGATGACGTCGACCGAGTCGAAGCCCTCCTCCTGGAAGTAGCCCTTGTCGAGCGCGACGTAGTAGCCGGCGAACTGCGCTTGCGGGAGCCACTGCAGCTGCAGCTTCACCGACGTCAGGGGCGTGAAGTCGCCGTCGGAGGCGGCGGGCTCGGAGCTTCCGCCGCCCGAGCAGGCGGAGAGCGCGAGGGCCGCGACGGCGACGCCGGCGACGGCGCCGAGGGCGCGTCTGGTGCTGTGTCTCATGGATGGTCCTTCCGGATCGGGTGGTGCGATGTCGGGTGGTGCAGGCTCTTTCGTCGGAGGGATGCCGTTCAGCTCGACGGGCGTCCGGCGCCGAGCCGGCGCGCGACGACGCGTTCGAGAACCGAGGTGACGAGGAAGAAGAGGAGGCCGATCACGATGCCGCCGCCCACGAAGGCCCAGGCGAGGGCGGCGCGTCCCGACTTGGCGTAGGTGGCGATCGCGGTGCCGATCCCGTCGGCCGGCCCTCCGAAGTATTCGGCGACGAGGGCCGAGATGACCGCGAGGGATGCCGCGACCCGCACGCCCGTGACGAGGTAGGGCAGCGCGGTGGGGAGCGTGAGCCGGAGAAAGGTCTGGCCGCCGCTCGCCGCGGTCGCGCGGAAGAAGTCGCGCTGGACGGGGCGGGTCTGCCGCAGGCCCCGAAGAGTGTTGACGAACACCGGGACGAACGCGGCGATGCCGGCGACGGCTTGGCGACCGAACTGGCTCGACGCTCCGAACATGGTGTTGAAGATGGGCGTGAGCGCGACGATCGGCACGACCGCGAGGGCCGCCACCAGGGGAGCGGTCATGCCGTCGACGGGCCGCCAGGTGGCGGCCAGGGCGGCCAGCAGGACCGCGATGAGGCTGCCGGCGACGAGTCCGACGAGGGCGTTCGTTCCCGTGATCCCCGCGGCTTCCGCGATGAGGCCAAAGCGCTCGCCGAACTCGGCGGCCACCGCGAACGGGTCGGGCAGCATCCTCGGTGCGTTCCCGGAGGCGACGAAGGCGTACCAGGCGGCGAGCCCGGCGATGCCGACGACCACCGGCGCGGCCAGGCGCGCCCACCCGGGCAGTCGAGCGGCCGTCATCGCTCGTTCGCCCGGTTCACGGGGGAGCCGTGCAGCGCTTCGCGAACCGCGGTGACGCGGGAGAAGTACTCGGGCGACTCGCGCAGGAGCTCATCGCGCGCTCTGCCGGGCCGGGTGTCGATGATGTCGGTGATGCGTCCCGGGCGCGGGCTCATCACGACGACGCGGTCCGAGAGGAAGACGGCCTCGGGGATCGAGTGCGTGACGAAGACGACCGTCGCCCCGGTTTCGGCGGCGATCCGCGCGAGCTCGGACTGCAAGCGCTCGCGGGTCATCTCGTCGAGGGCGCCGAACGGCTCGTCCATCAGCAGCAGTCTCGGCGAGGCCGCGAGGGCGCGGGCGATCGCGACGCGCTGCTGCATGCCGCCGGAGAGTTGGTCGGGGTAGCGTGCGACGAAGTCGGTGAGCCCGACCAGCTCGGCGAGGTCCGCGACGCGCGCGTCGCGGCGGGCGCGGGACCACCGATGAAGCTCGAGCGGGAGGGCGATGTTCGCCGCGACCGTCCGCCACGGGAGGAGCCCCGCCTGTTGGAAGGCGATCCCGTAGTCCTGGTCGAGACGAGCCTGGCGGGCTGTCTTGCCCGAGAGCGTCAGGTCGCCGCTGGTCGCGGTGTCGAGGTCGGCGATGAGACGGAGCAACGTCGATTTGCCGCATCCCGAGGGGCCGATCAGCGAGACGAACTCGCCGGAGGCGATGTCGAGGTCGACGCCGGTCAGCGCGACGACCTCGCCGCCGGCGCTGGGGAACACCTTGCCCAGGCCGCGGGCGCGAACGGCGGTCGTGATGGTGTCGGTGGTCATGCGGTGTCCTCCCCGCGACGGAAACGATGAAGGGCGACGCCCACGAGCGCGACGCCCCCGGCGGCGACGAGTCCCATGACGACGGTGCCGAAGGTGGGAGCCCAGGGGGCGGCGGGATCGGACGACGCCTGACCCGCGAGTTGGATGAGCATGCGGCCGATACCGCCCCGGGGACCGATCGACACCTCGGCGACGACGGCGCCGACGACGGCGGATGCCGCGGCGAGCCGGAGTGCCGGAAGCAGGTGCGGTACCGCGGCGGGAAGGCGTAGGCGGACGAGCGTCTGCCACCACCCGGCGGAGCTCGCACGCAGGAGGTCGAGGTGGAGCTGGTCGGGAGTCTCGAGTCCGCGGAGCATGCCCACCGCGACGGGGAAGAACGCCAGGTACGACGCGATGAGAGCGACCGAGAACCACTGCGGCCAGGGGAAGCCCGAACGGTCGATCTGCGTGCCCAGCGCATTGACGACGGGCGCGAAAGCGATCAGCGGCACGATCTGGCTGACGATGATCCAGGGCAGGAGCCCCGCCTCGACGAGCCGCCAGCGCTGCATCGCGATCCCGAGCAGCGAGCCCACGATGACCCCGATGAGCCAGCCCAGTGCGGCGAGGCCCAGCGTCGTGGCGGCCGCCTCGCCGACCGAGACGATCAGTGCGGGGGTGTCGCCCCCGCTGGTCGGAGCGAACATCCGCGCGACCATGTCCCACACGTGCGGCATCGCGCGATCGTGGGTGCGGGGGAGCAGGATCACGCCCGATCCGGCGGAGCCGTCGCTGCCGACGGTCACGCCGTCAGCGGGTCCGAGCAGTTTGTACAGCTCCCAGATCGCGATGACAGCGGCCACGCCCGCGACCCCCCAGCCGACCCGGACCGCCGCGGCGCGCCCGCGCGTGGCGCGGGGTGCCCGTGGCATCCGCTCCTCGCCGACGACCTCGGTGCTGCCGGGAGTGAGGACCTGGTCCGTCACGAGCGGGTCACCGTTTCGCCGCCACGTGCGCGGACAGCGCGGGGATGACCGTCTCGCCGTACACGCGCATCGTCTCCTCCTTGTTGTCGTGCTGGAGGTACCCGGCGAACTGCGTCACCCCCAGGGCGCGCAGCTTCTCGAGCTTGGCGATGTGCTCCTCGGCGGTGCCGAGGACGCAGAACCGGTCGACGATCTCGTCGGGCACGAAGTCGACGTGATCGTTGTCGCTCTTGCCGTGGGAGTTGTAGTCGTAGCCGGTGCGGCCGGCGATGTAGTCGGTCAGTGCGGCCGGGACGTCGGAGTCGCCGCCGTACTTCGCGACGATGTCGGCGACGTGGTTGCCGACCATTCCGCCGAACCAGCGGCACTGCTCTCGCATGTGCGCGCGGCTCTCGGGGGTGTCCTCGCCGATGTACATGGGCGCGGCCACGCAGAAGGCGATCTCGTCGGGGTCGCGTCCGGCATCCTCGGCCGCGCGGCGGACGGTCGCGATCATCCATTCGGCGATGTCGAGGTCGGCGAGCTGGAGGATGAAGCCGTCGCCGACCTCACCGGTGAGCTTGAGCGCGAGGGGTCCGTAGGCGGCGACCCACACGTCGAGCTTCGAGCCGCGGCTCCAGGGGAACTGCAGGGTGGCGCCGTTGTACTCGACCGCCCGCGAGTTGCCGAGCTCGCGGATGACATGGATCGACTCGCGCAGCGCTTTCAGCGTCGTCGGGCGACCGTTGGTGACGCGCACCGCGGAATCGCCGCGACCGATGCCGCAGATCGTGCGGTTGCCGTACATCTCGTTGAGCGTGGCGAAGGTGGAGGCCGTGACCGTCCAGTCGCGGGTGGCCGGGTTCGTCACGAAGGGTCCCACCGTCACCCGGCGGGTGGCGGCCAGGATCGCCGAGTGCACGACGTAGGGCTCCTCCCACAGCAGGTGGGAGTCGAAGGTCCACACGTGGCTGAAGCCGTGCGCCTCGGCCAGCTGCGACAGCTGGATCGTGCGGGCGGCGGGCGGGTTGGTCTGCAGGACGACGCCGAAATCCATGGTCGTTCCTTTCACACCAGGTACTGGCTGAGGCCGCGGGCGATGTAGCGGCCGTGGCCCTTCGAGCCGACGTACCCCGAGCCGTCCACGACGACACGACCGCGCGAGAGGACCGTGTCGACGCGACCGTCGATCTCGTAGCCCTGCCACGCCGAATAGTCCATGTTCATGTGGTGAGAGCGCCCTTCGCCGATGCCGATCGAGGTGTGACCGTTCGGGTCGTAGACGACGACGTCGCCGTCGGCGCCGGGTTGGATGACGCCCTTCTTGCCGTACATGCCGAACATGCGAGCGGGAGTGGTGCTGGTCAGCTCCACCCAGCGCGGCAGCGTGATCTGTCCGGTGACGACGCCCTGATACATGAGGTCCATGCGGTGTTCGACCGAGCCGATGCCGTTGGGGATCTGGGAGAAGTCGCCGATTCCCATGTCCTTCTGGCCCTTCATGCAGAAGGGGCAGTGGTCGGTCGAGACCATCTGGATGTCGTTGGTGCGCAGCGACTGCCACATGTGGTGCTGGTGACCCTCGTGCTTCGAGCGCAACGGCGTGGAGCACACCCACTTCGCGCCCTCGAAGTCGCCCCACTCCTCACTCGAGGCGCCGAGCTGGTCCTCGAGCGACAGGTAGAGGTACTGCGGGCACGTCTCGCCGAACACGTTCATGCCCCGGTCGCGGGCCTCGGCGATCTGCTCGACCGCCTGCTTGGCGCTGACGTGCACGACGTACAGCGGAGCGCCGGTGATGTCGGCGATCATGATCGCGCGGTGCGTGGCCTCCTCCTCGGCCTGCCACGGCCGGGTGGTGCCGTGGAAGTACGGGCTCGCATCGCCGCGGGCGAGGGACTGCTGCACGAGCACGTCGATGATCGCGCCGTTCTCGGCGTGCATCATCATCATCGCGCCGGTGTCGGCGCCCTTCTGAAAGGCGCGGAGGATCTGCCCGTCGTCGGAGAGGAACACGCCCTTGTACGCCATGAACAGTTTGAAGCTCGTCACGCCCTCGGCGATGAGCTCGTCCATCGCGGTGAGCGAGCTCTCCTGCACGTCGGAGAGGATCTGGTGGAAGCCGTAGTCGATCGCACACTCGCCCGCGGCCTTGTCCTGCCACGCCTGGTAGCGGTCGAGGATGTTCTCCTCCGGGTACTGCACGACGAAGTCGACGATGCTCGTCGTCCCGCCGATCGCGGCGGCGCGCGTGCCGGTCTCGAACGTGTCGGATGCCTCGGTCCCCCCGAACGGCATCTGCATGTGCGTGTGCGCGTCGATGCCGCCGGGGATGACGTACTTCCCCGTGGCATCCACGACGGTGTCGACGGAGGCGGCGAGGTCATGCCCGAGCAGGGTGGAACCCGGCTGCAGCACGGCGACGATCGTCTCCCCGTCGATGAGGACGTCTGCCGCTCCCGTTCCCGTGGCGTTGACGACGGTTCCGCCGGTGATGAGGGTGGTGCCCATGCTCAGGCCTCCACGATCTCGCCGTAGGTGTCGGGCCGACGGTCGCGGTAGAACTGCCAGTCGTCGCGCATCTGCTGCACGAGATCCATGTCGAGGTCGCGGATGAGCACGTCCTCGTGCTCGGACGAGCCGACGGCACCGACGTGGTTGCCGCGGGGGTCGATGACCTGGCTCGTGCCGTAGAACGACACGGCGTCGTCGCCGTATTCGTTGTCCTCGCGGCCCACGCGGTTGGGCTGCAGCACGAAGTAGCCGTTGGCGACGGCGGCGCAGGGACCCTCGACCTCCCACAGCCGGTTCGAGAGGCCGGGCTTGGTCGCATTGGGGTTGAAGACCATGTGCGCGCCGTTGAGGCCCAGCTCGCGCCACCCCTCGGGGAAGTGGCGGTCGTAGCAGATGTACATGCCCACCTTGCCGACGGCCGTGTCGAAGACGGGGTAGCCGAGGTTGCCGGGGCGGAAGTAGAACTTCTCCCAGAACTTCTCGAGGTGGGGGATGTGGTTCTTGCGGTAGCTGCCGAGCACCGTGCCGTCGGCGTCGACGAGCACCGAGGTGTTGTAGTAGACGCCCGTCTGGGCCTCTTCGTAGATGGGCAGCACCGACACGAGACCGAGCTCTTTCGCGAGCGCCGCGAAGCGCTGCACGATGGGCCCGTCGACCGGCTCGGCATAGCGGTAGTACTTCTGGTCCTGCGTGATGCCGAAGTAGGGGCCGTAGAACAGCTCCTGGAAGCAGACGACCTGCGCCCCCGCGGCGGCTGCGTCGCGCGCGAACTGCTCGTGCTTGTCGAGCATCGATTCCTTGTCGCCGGTCCACGTCGTCTGCGTGATGGCCGCTCGCACCGTCGTCATGGGGTTCCTCCCGCTCTCGACCGGCCACTGTCCGGTCGTGTCGTGTTCTGTTACTGTCGCGCCTGAACATTTCCCGACGATTTCCACGAGTGACACCCCCGTTAATTGGAGGTCCGGATGCTGGCGCCCGACACCCTCGTCGAACGCACCGCCGCGGGACTCGCCGCGGAGATCGCGCGATTGGTCAGCGAGGGCACGCTCCCGCCCGGTGACCGGCTCCCCACCGTGCGTCAGGTCGCCGCCGCCCTCGAGGTCTCGACCGGCACCGTCGCGACCGCGTGGCGTGCCCTCGCGGATGCCGGGGTCGTCACTTCACGCGGGAGGGCGGGAACGTTCGTCCGGTCGGAGCGGCGGGAGTGGCTGAGCCCGCGCGTCCGAGGACTCTCCGCCCCCGCCGTCGGCGCCCCGGTGTCCGTCCCGCCGGGGCTTGGAGACGGACGGCGGGGTCCGGCATCCGCCGGTCTGGACCTGTCTCTGGGGACGCCCGACCCCGCGATGCTCCCCTCGCTCGAACGGGCGCTCGCCCACGCGCGTCCCCGCGCCGACACCGGGCGTTACCACGATCTGCCGGTGCTGCCCGAGTTGCACGAGCTCCTGCGGGAGCAGTGGCCCGTGCGGGGGGTCGAGGCGATCACCGTGGTGGACGGGGCGTTCGACGGGATCTCCCGCGCCGTCGAGCAGGTCGTGCGGTTCGGCGACCGGGTGGCGGTGGAGTCGCCCGGGTTCCCCTACATCTTCGACCTCGTCGAGGCGACCGGAGGGGTGCCGCTCCCGCTCGAGAGCGACCGGGACGGCGTCCTTCCCTCCTCCCTCGCCCGCGCCCTGGCCCAGCGGCCCTCGACGCTCGTACTCCAGCCGCGCGCGCAGAACCCGACGGGGGCGTCGATGTCGTTCGAGCGCGCGCGGCGCCTCGCCGACGTGTTGCTCACGGTGCCCGGCGGTACCCGGGTGACGGTGATCGAAGACGACCACTCCGCGCTCATCGCTTCGGCTCCACCCGTGACGCTCGCACTCTGGATCCCCGGGCAGGTCGTACACGTGCGCGGATTCTCCAAGTCGCACGGACCCGATCTGCGGATCGCCGCCCTCGGCGGCCCCGCGGAGATCGTCGAACGCATCATCCGCCGCCGCATGCTGGGCCCGGGGTGGACGTCGCGACTGCTGCAGGCGATCCTGCTCGAGTTGCTCACGGACCCGCGCTCGATCGCGCCGGTGCGCACCGCCCGTCTGATCTACCGGGACCGCCTCGACCGCCTCGCCGCGGGGCTCCGCCGCCTGGGTGTCGACGTCGGCGAGCCGGACGGCATCAACCTGTGGATGCCGGTACGCGACGAACGCGCCGCCCTCGTGCACCTCGCGGCCGAGGGGATCGCGGTGGCTGCCGGGACCCCGTTCGTCGTGGACGTGCCGACAGAGGCGGGCGTCGCGGACGGTGGAGCGAGTGTCGGCGGGTGGGTCCGGGTCACCGGGGGATCGGTGGTCGAGAACGTGCGCCTCGTCGCCGAGGCGCTCGCGCGAGCGGCCGTCGCCGCGCCTGTTTCGTGACCGTCCCGGGACTCGTCAACCCCGGCGCCGGACTCCCGAGTGGCTTCTACGCTGGATGCATGACCGTTCCTTCTGTTCAGCTCAACGACGGAAACTCCATCCCCCAGCTCGGCTACGGCGTGTTCCTCGTGCCCGCCGACGACGCCGAGCGCGCCGTGTCCGAGGCGCTCGAGGTCGGCTACCGCCACATCGACACCGCCGCCATCTACAAGAACGAAGAGGGTGTCGGCCGCGCGATCGCCGCCAGCGGCATCCCGCGCGACGAGCTCTTCGTGACCACGAAGCTCTGGAACGACCGGCACGACGGCGACGAGCCGCTCGCGGCGATCGATGAGAGCCTGCAGAAGCTGCAGCTCGACGCCGTCGACCTGTACCTCGTCCACTGGCCGACGCCGAAGAAGGACAACTACGTCCACGCGTGGCAGAAGCTGATCGAGATCCGCGACGCAGGCAAGACCCGCTCGATCGGCGTCTCGAACTTCCTCGTGCCGCACCTCGAGCGGATCGTCGCCGAGACCGGTGTCACCCCCGCGGTGAACCAGGTCGAGCTGCACCCTGCCCTCAGCCAGCGCGAGATCGCCGCCTGGGGCGCCGAGCACGACATGCACATCGAGTCGTGGGGCCCGCTCGGCCAGGGCAAGTACGACCTGTTCGAGATCCCCGCGGTGAAGGATGCCGCCGAGGCCCACGGCAAGAGCCCGGCCCAGGCGGTGCTGCGCTGGCACATCCAGCACGGCTTCATCGTCTTCCCCAAGTCGGTGCGTCGCGAGCGTCTCGAGGAGAACTTCGCCCTCTTCGACTTCGAGCTGACCGCCGACGAAATGGCCGCGATCGATGCCGTCGACCCGGGCGACGACTCCGGTCGCGTGGGTACGCACCCCGACGACCTGAACTGACCCCAGCGCACGCGCGCATGAACCGCCTCGCGAACGCCTCGAGCCCCTACCTCCGGGCCCACGCCGACAACCCCGTCGCGTGGTTCCCGTGGGGGGCCGAGGCGTTCGCGCTCGCGGCCGAGCGAGACGTCCCCGTGATGGTCTCGATCGGCTACAGCACCTGCCACTGGTGTCACGTCATGGCGCGCGAGTCGTTCCAGGATGCCGAGACCGCCGGCATCCTGAACGAGGGCTTCGTGTCGATCAAGGTCGACCGCGAGGAGCATCCCGACGTGGATGCCGCCTACCTCGACGCCGCGTCCGCGTTCACGCCGCACCTCGGGTGGCCGCTGACGGTGTTCGCGACGCCCGAGGGGCGCGTGTTCTACGCCGGCACGTACTTCCCGCCGACGCCGCGCCCGCCGCAGGCGTCGTTCCGGCAGGTGCTCGCCGCCGTCCGCGAGGCGTGGACCGAGCGCCGCGACGAGGTGCACGCCACGGGCTCCTCGCTCCGCGACGCCCTCGCCGCGGCGGTCACCTCGTCCGCCGACACCTCGCCGACCCTCGACCAGCTCGCTGACGCTGCCCGGACGGTCGCCGCCCGCGAGGACCGCGAGTACGCGGGGTTCGCCGCGGGCCCGGCGTTCGAGACCCCGAAGTTCCCCAACACCCCGGTCCTGCGGTTCCTCCAGCACCCCGCGCTGGCGGCGGAGGCCCCGGAGGCCGCGGCCGTGGCATCCCGAGCCCTCGCCGCCATGGTGGCGTCCGACCTGCACGACACCGTCGAGGGCGGCTTCTTCCGCTACGCGACCCGCCGCGACTGGAGCGTTCCGCACTACGAGCGCATGCTCACCGACAACGCCGGCCTCGTCGAGGTCGCCCTCGCCGCCGGCGACGAGGCGACCGCCACCGACGCGGCCCGCTTCCTCGTCGACGTGCTGCAGCTCCCCTCCGGCGGGATCGCCGCCGCGCAAGACTCCGAGTCGATCATCCACGGCGTGCGCAACGAGGGCGGGTACTACCGCGTCGCCGACCGATCGGGGCTGCAGCCTCCGGCCCTCGACGCGAAGGTGGTGACCGGCTGGAACGGCCACGCGATCGCGGCGCTCGCCGCCGCCGGAACCCCCACCGACCCGCGCTTCCTCGAAGCCGCGCGGTGGGTCGCCGACGCGGTGCTCGAGAGCAACGTCGCCGACGACGGCACGCTCCGTCGCGCGTCTCTCGACGAGATCCGCTCCACGGCTCCCGCCACGCTCGAGGATTACGGCGGACTCGCTCGCGGCCTCCTCGCCCTCGCGCGCGCCACCGGCGAGGTCGCCTACGCCGAGCGCGCCCGGGCGCTGATCGATCTCTGCCTCGGTGACGACGGCATCCATCCTCCGGGCGGTGGCGACCCGGTGCTCGTCGCGCAGGGGATGCAGCCGCACGGCGTCCCGAGCGACGGCGCGTCGCCTTCCGGTCCCTCGGCCTTCGCCGCCGCGGCTCTCGATCTGTGGCGGCTCGGGGCGGGTGAGCGGTATCGCGCCGCGGCAGAGGTGCTCGTGCGCGCGGCGGCGGGCTCGGCGCTGTCGGCGCCGCTCGCGCACGGCGCGATCCTCGAGGTGGCGGTGGGGCTGGCATCCGCCCCCCGTCAGGTCGTCGTCGTGGGCGAACCGGATGCCGAGATCGCCGACGCCGCGCGCCGCGTCGCCGCCGACGTGGTCGCGGTGGTGTCACCCGACCAGGCTGTCGCGTTCGCCGACGCCGGCTTCGAGCTGTTCGCGGGAAAGACCGCGCTGAGCGGGGAGGCCACCGCCTACGACTGCCGCGCATTCACGTGTGCGCTGCCGACGACGGATCCCGCGCGGCTGGTCTGAGCGCCTTCCGGTGGTTACGGATCCGGAGAACGGCCGCAGATCCGGAGCCACGACGTGAATCGGTCCGGATCCGACTCCCGTCTCCGGATCCGCTCACTCCAGCAGGTGCCGCAGATACCTCCCCGGGGCCTCCAGGAAGCCGCGGTGCAACCGCACCAGATCCAGATCCTCCCAGGCGCTCTCGCGGATGCCCCACTCGCCGAGCTCGAGGATCGCGGCCCCCGGCAGCGCGGCCAGCACGGGGGAGTGCGTGGCGCAGATCACCTGCGTGCCGCGGGAGCGCATGCGATCGAGGGATGCCAGCCAGCGCAGGGTGGACGAGAACGACAGCGCGGCCTCGGGCTCGTCGAGGCACGCCAGGCCGGCGACGTAGCGCTCGTGGTCGAGCACCTCGTCGAGGAGGCTGTTGAACGACTCGCCGTGACTCATCTCGTGCAGGCTGGGCGCCGGGCCGCCGAGATCGTCGCGCCACGAGTAGTAGCTGTGCATCGTCTCTGCGCGGAGGAAGAAGCCCCATCGCGGGGCGCGGGGACTCCGCTCGATGCGCAGCCACTCGCCCAGCGGGCTCTCGGTGCGCCGGGTCTCGCCCCCGCCGTTCGTCGACCCGCCCTCGGCCGGGAGTCCGGCCGCTTCCGCGATGCCCTCGATCAGCGTCGATTTGCCGGAGCCGTTCTCGCCGACGAGGAAGGTCACCCCGGGGCCGAACTCCCACCCGTCGCCGGCCGCGACCTCGAGGAACTGCGCGACCGCCGGGATGCTCGCCGGCCACGCACCCTGCTCGACGGGAGCGTCGCGGAACAGCTTCACCCGCTGCACCGGACGCGGGTCGTGGAGCCACTCGTCGCCGCGCGTCACGTCGTCAGATCCAGGTGGGCAGCCAGTTGTGGAGGCGCCAGAACTCGTATGGCACCGGGAGCCCCGCCCACACGGGGTACCAGAAAGCGGAGATCAGCAGGCAGACGGCGAGGAAGACGATGACGATCCCTTGCCCGTTCGCCCGCGTCATGCCTCGTATGCCGCGGGCGATGTCGCGCACGGCGAACGCGAGGGCGAGCACGAGGAACGGCAGCATCGTCACCGTGTAGAACTGGAAGATCGTGCGCTCGGGGTACAGCAGCCAGGGCACGTAGGTCGCGGCGAGGCCCGTCAGCACGAGCGCGTAACGCCCGTCCCGCACGAGCACGACGCGCACCAGCAGATAGAGGGATGCCGCGATCCCGGCCCACCAGATGAGGGGGTTCGCGAGGCTGGAGATCGCTTCCGTGCAGCCGCTCGGCAGACCGCAGCCGTTGACGCCGTAGTCGTCCTGGTGCCAGTACATCGAGGTCGGACGGATGAGGAACGGCCACTGCCACGCGGGGCTCGCGTAGCTGTGCGGAGTGACCAGGCCGACGTGGAATCTGTACATCGCCTCGTGGTACATCCAGAGGCTCTGCAGGGGCTGCGGCACCCACGACCAGAATCCGGTCTCCGGCCCGGGGGTCCTGCGCATGTAGCCCCCGGCGGTGAACAGCCACCCCGACCAGCTGGCCAGGTAGACGACCGCCGCAACCGGCACCAGAAGGACGAACGAGGCGAGGCCTTGGCGGACGGCATCCATCGGCCACTGACCGATGCCGGCGCGACGGCGAGCGAGCGCGTCGGTCACGACGGCGTAGATGCCGACGGCCGCGAGGACGTACAGGCCCGACCACTTCACCGCCGTCGCGGCGCCCGCGGCGGCGCCGGCGGCGAGAAGCCACGGGCGGTTCCACAGGATGGGCCCCCACATCGGCGGGTCGCCCTCGCGGGCCGCCAGGAGCGCCGCGAGTCGATCGCCGGTGCGCCGATGATCCAGGGCGACGAACCAGAATGTCAGCACCACGAAGAACGTGAGGAAGATGTCGAGCAGCGCGATGCGGCTCAGCACGATCCCCAGGCCGTCGATCGCGAAGAGACCGGATGCCACGGTCGCCAGCGGAAGGGATCGCGTGAGCGTGCGCGCGAACAGGTAGATCAGCAGGACGGTGGCCGTGCCGAACACGGCGGCGGCGATCCGCCAGCCCGTCGCCGAGTCGGCGCCGAACACGGCCATGCCGGCACCGATGAGGATGCGTCCGAGCGGGGGATGGACCACGTAGCTCCCGATGCCGGTGAAGGCGTCGGTGTCGCCGGCGGCGAACTGCGTATCGGTGAAGTCGGTCGGCCAGGTCGAGGGGTACCCGAGCACCCATTGGCTCCACGCGTCTTTGACGTAGTAGGTCTCGTCGAAGACGAGCTGGTGCGGGTTACCGATGTCGATGAGGCGCAGCACAGCCGCGACGAGGGTCACGAGCGCCGGGGCGAGCCAGCGCCACAGGCGCAGACCCCGGGGGTCGCCGAGCAGCGCGTCACGCCACCGGTCGAGGCGCGTGCGCTCGATCGGGGGGAGCAGAGGGGAGACGTCGGTGCTCACGGCCCCCAGCCTAAGGTGGAACGGTGATCATCCTCGCGGCGACCCCCATCGGCAATCTGGGGGACGCCTCGCGTCGCCTGGTCGACGCGTTGGAGAACGCCACGGTCGTCGCCGCGGAGGACACCCGCACCACCCAGCGCCTGCTCGCGGGGCTCGGTGTCGAGAACCGCCCGCGGCTCATCGCCCTGCACGACCACAATGAGAAGGAACGCGCCGCCGAGCTCGTCGAGCTGGCGCGCGAGGACGACCTCCTGGTACTGAGCGACGCCGGCATGCCGACCGTCAGCGACCCCGGGTACGGGCTGGTTGCCGCGGCCGCCGCCGCGGGCGTCACGGTCACCGCCCTCCCCGGTCCGAGCGCCGTCGTGACCGCGCTCGCCGTGGCGGGGCTTCCCACCGATCGCTTCGCTTTCGAGGGCTTTCCCCGCCGTAAGCCCGGTGAACGGCGCAAAGCCTTCGCGCAGCTGGCATCGGAGGAGCGGACTCTGGTGTTCTTCGAGTCGCCGTCGAGGCTGGCATCCACCCTCGACGACCTCGCCGCCACCTTCGGCGCCGATCGGCCCGCCGCGGTCTGTCGGGAGCTGACGAAGCTCTACGAGGAGGTCAAGCGCGGCACCCTCGCCGAGCTCGCTGCATGGGCGGCCGAGGGGGTGCGGGGCGAGATCGCGATCGTCGTCGGCGGAGCCACGGCACGAGAGGTGGCGTTCCCGGATGCCGTGACCCAGGTGCTCGAACTCGTGCGGGGCGGTATGCGGCTCAAGGACGCGGCGTCCGAGGTGGCGTCGCTCACCGGTCACCCGTCGCGCGAGCTGTATCAGGCGGGTCTCGCGGTCAAGCGCTGAGCGCGGGGCGGACCGAGCGGTCCGCCCCGCGTCGAGCTTCACCGACGGCGGTGACGCCAGATCAGTCCCACGCCGGCGGCGAGGGCGAGCAGGCCGGCGGCAGCGAGCCCGAACGGCACGCTGGTGCCCGTCGCGGCGAGACCGCCCGGCGTCGAAGGCGCCGGGGTCGAGAGCGCCGGCGTGGTGGGCGCGGGCGTCGCGGGCGTGGACGGCTCCGCCGTCGGCGCGCCGGGCGTGGGCTGACCGGGGGTGGGCCCCGGGGTCGGCTCACCCGGCGAGGGCTCCGGCGTCGGGGTCGGCTCCGTGGGCGAGGGCGTCGGCTCCCCGGGCGGCGGAGCGACGGCACCGACCTTCTCGAGGCCGAGGTCGTCGATCGTGCCCCACGCCCCGGTCGGCAGGTCGGCGATCACGCGGACCGTCAGACTCTCTCCCTCCGCGACCTCGATCTCGTCGGTGCGTGGCTCCGACCACACCCGCCACCCGCCCGCGGTGAAGGGGACGGTGGCGGTGGCGGCATCCGAGATCAGCTCGATGGCGGCGGTGCCGTCACCGAACGCGCCGCCCTGCAGCGATCCTGTCGCGACGTAGCGTCCCGCCGGGAGGTCGTCGACGCGCTGCTCGAGGGCGAACGACGTCGCCGAGGCGGCGTAGAAGTGGGCCGAGCGCTCGCCCGTGCGAGGGTCGTCCGTCGCGCGCAGCGACAGCGGACCCTCGACGGTCCACATCGAGACGTCGGGATCTTCGAAGCCGGGGTTGCGCAGCAGGTTCTCGGCGGCGACCGTCACCACGGCGAGCGCCGCGTAGCCGTCGGCGGTCGTGCCGACGATCTCGTAGGCGCCGGGCTTCGCGAGGTCGGGAGCAGCCTCCCAGGTCACGGGGCTGTCTTCGCTCGTGCCGTCGCTGAAGCGCACGGTCACTCTCTCGGGGAGGAGGAGCTCCTCGCCCGCGGTCATCGCGACGCGCACGGTGTCGACGCCGGTGACTTCCCGGGGTGCGACCGCGCCGGTGCGGACGTACTCGAACGTGCGCAGCGACTCGAGCGGCGTGCCGTCGACGTCGAACAGCGACTGGTTGTCCCACGCCGACCCGCCGAAGTACTCGCCGGCATCCTCCGGGTCGTACTCACCCGCGAAGCTCGTGGCCCAGCCCGAGCCGTCGCGCTCCCAGAGCACGCGGTTCTGCTCCAGCTCGTCGGCGGAGCCCACGGGCAGCCAGGCGGGCTCCCAGTAGTACGCGCCGATGCCGGCCTCGCCTACGTCGGCGACGGCCTGCACGACCTCGCGCAGCGCGGTCGCCTGGCCCTGGACGCTGACGGGGTACGCCTCGGCCTCCGCGGCACTGTCGATCACATCGGGGTGGCCGTCGGCGTCATCCAGGGTGCGCACCCACGAGGTCTCGACGACCATGACCTTCTTGTCGTAGGTGTCGGCGACCTCGCGCAGCACGGTCGTGAGATTCTCGGTCGTGCCGTGCCAGAACGGGTAGTACGACGAGGCGAACACGTCGTAGTCGACGGCGTTCGCCGCGAGCTGTGCGGCGTACGCGGCGTAGTGGCCAGGACGCTCGGGGTTCGTGACGTGCACGGCGACGAGGGCGTCGGGCGTCACCGCGCGCACCGCGGCGGATCCCGCCGAGAACACGCGCGCCATGTCGGGCCAGCCGGTCACCCCCGCGACGCCGCCGTTGGTCTCGTTGCCCACCTGCACGAGCTGCACGTCGACGCCGGCGGCGACGAACGCCGACAGCGCGTCGCGCGTGAAGTCCTCGACCGCGGCGGAGGTCTCGGCGGCATCCATTCCGGCCCACGCCTTCGGCGCCGTCTGCTTGGCGGGATCGGCCCAGAAGTCGGAATAGTGGAAGTCGACGGCGACGCCCAGACCCGCGGCGGTCGCGCGCTCGCCGATCTCGACGGCGCGATCCACCCCGACGTTGCCGCCGCCGTACCCGCGGCCCTCGGCGTCGAACGGGTCGTTCCACACCCGCACGCGCACGTCTGTCACGCCGTGGTCGGAGAGCACGGCGAACAGGTCGGCCGGGGTGCCGTCGTCGTCGCGGAACACCACGCCGGACTCTTCGAGCGACAGCACCGATGACACGTCCACGCCGAGGGCGAAGTCGGATGCCAGGTTCTCGACGCGCGGAACGGTGATCCCCGCGTCGACCGGTCCGTCGTCGGGTGCGGCCTGAGCCGCGGTGACGGGCGCCGCCGCAAGGGCGACGCCGAGGGTCAGGGCCGCGAGGGCCGTGGGGCGGGGGTGTTTCGGCATCCGGATCTCCATCGATCGGGGAACGGGGCGGTCGGGGCTCAGCCCTTGACCGACCCCTGGGTGAGGCCGCCGACGATGTAGCGCTGCAGCGACAGGAAGAGGGCGAGCACCGGGATCGACGCGAGCACGGACCCCGCGGCGAACAGGCCCCACCGGGAGGTGAGCTGGTTCGAGACCCACTGGTACATGCCGACGGCGAGGGTCCAGTTGTCTTCGGACACGAGGATGATGCGCGCGAGGATGTAGTCGCCGAAGGCGGCGATGAAGGCGAGCAGTGCCACGACCGCGAGGATCGGGGTCACGAGCGGCATGATCAGGCGCCAGAAGATCTGCGCGTGCGTCGCGCCGTCGATCTTCGCCGACTCGTCGATCTCGATCGGGATGGTGTTGAAGAAGCCGTACATGAGGAACGTGTTCGCCCCGAGCGCGCCGCCGAGGTAGACGCAGATGAGCGCGAGCTTGGAGTTGATGCCGAGCGCGGGAACGACCTCGCCGATGGTCAGCAGCATGAGGAAGATGGCCACGAACGCCAGCGCCTGCGGGAACATCTGCACGATGAGCAGGCCGGTGAGGCTCGCGCGTCGCCCCGAGAAGCGGAAGCGCGAGAACGCATACGCTCCCGCTGCGCCCATCAGCACGGCGCCGACCGAGGCGACGCCCCCGATGAAGAGCGTGTTGCCCACCCACGTCCAGTAGCTCGTCCCTGACAGGGCGGCGTAGTTGGCGACGTCCACCGACGAGAAGAGCGCGTTCGAGGAGGCGAGGCTGCCGCGCGGGTTGAGCGAGGCCGAGAGCACGTAGACGAGCGGGAACAGCGCGTAGAAGGCGATGAGGGCGGCGACGGGGTACTTCCAGCCGACCTCGGCGAGCCAGCGGCGCTTCTTCGCCGGGGTGGTGCGGGCGGCGTCGCGCCCGGTGCCGCGTGCGGTGACGGTCATGCGAACTCCTCCAGCTTGCGGGTCTGACGGAAAGCCAGCGCCGAGATGGCGCCGACGACGACGAACACGACGATCGACAGGGCGCTGGCGAGGCCGTAGTCGGCTGCTCCGCCCGAGACGCCGGAGATGTCGTAGATGGCCGAGATGAGAATGTCGGTCGAGCCCAGCGCGTAGGGCGCGCCGGGTATCGCGGGGCCGCCGTTGTTGAACATGTAGATGACGGTGAAATTGTTGAAGCTGAAGGCGAACGACGAGATCGCCAGCGGCGCGGTCGACACGAGCAGCAGGGGCAGCACGATCGAGCGGAACGAGCGCCACCGGCCGGCGCCGTCGAGCTGAGCGGCTTCGAGGGTGTCGGAGGGGAGGGCCTGCAGAGCGCCCGTGCACACGAGGAACCAGTACGGGTAGCTGAGCCACACGTTCACCCACAGCACCGCGAGCTTCGCGAGCACGGGGTCGCCGAGCCAGTTGATCGGCAGGCCGAAGAAGAAGACGTCGTTGATGACGCCGAACTCGGAGTTGAACATGCCGCGGAACAGCAGCGCCGACATGAAGGCGGGGAACGCGTACGGGAGGATGAACAGGGTCCGCAGGAACTTGCGCGCCCGCACGCGTGGATCGTTGAAGATGAGCGCGAACAGCAGTCCGAGGCCGAAGCTCACCACGACCGAGAGGATCGCGAACGCGAACGTCCAGCCCGTGACCGACAGCAGCGGTTGCAGCAGGGCGCCGTCGGTGAAGACGCGCAGGAAGTTCTCGAACCCCACGTTGACGTACCACCCGGTGGGCAGGCTCTCCCCGTCGGCGGAGGTGAAGGTGCCGCGGTCGGTTGCGGTGTAGACGGTTCCGGTGGTGGTGTCGGTGATCGTCTGGGCCTGCTCGTCCCACACGAGGGTCGAGGTGTAGACCGTCGCGGTCGATCCGTCGCGCGTACGCAGCGCGCCGTCGTTGGGATCGTCGGACAGCGGGACGCGGAGAGCAGCGGCCGCCTGCTGCACCGAGGGGTCGGTGAGCACCTCGGCGCGGGGCACGACCGTCCAGCCCGACACCTCGGTGGGGGCGCCACTCGCGCCGATCTCGCCGTCGACCGTGGTCAGGGGCTCGTCGGGCGTGCCCACGCGCACGACGTCGTCGTCGGCGATCGCGAGGCCGTAGGTGCCGAGGCGTTCGACCACGGACATCGCATACGTGGCGGAGTCGTCGACTCGGCGCTCGCCCTGGATGAGGGTGGCATCGACCGCCTGCGCCTGCGAGCCCGCATGACCGGTGCCGTAGTTGGTGAAGGCGATGTACGCGGTGTATCCGAAGATGAAGACCTGGAAGGCGAAGAGGAAGATGAGCCCCGGCAGCAGGTACTTCAACGGCAGTGCGCGGCGGGTGAAGTAGACGACGTCGGCGACGATCAGCAGCACGGCGGTGATCGAGGCCAGCAGCCAGGAGTCGGCACCGACGGCGGTGAGGATCGTCAGGATGCCGAAGGCGTTGACGACCGCCATGATCACGAGTTTCACGAGGAAGCCGACGCCGATGCCGCGGAAGCTGCGGGCGTGCGACTCGCCGCGCGGCGAGGGAAGCGGCGCGGGGGCGGTGGGGGCCGCGCCCGGGGGCGCGACGGGTGGGGTGACCGACATGGGTGCTCCGGATTCGTCGGGGTGGTACCGCGGGCGGCCGCGAACGATCGCGACCGCCCGCGGAGTCGTCAACCGGCCAGGGTGCTCTGCAGGTCGGTGATCATCTGGTTCCACGTCGAGACGGGCTCGGCGCCCGAGATGATCTGCGCCTCGGCGGCGTTCCAGAGGTCCCACACCGATCCCATCTCCGGGATCGAGGGCATGGGCACGCCGTTCTGCGCGGAGGCGAGGAATCCGGCGATGATCGGGTCGGAGGCGACCTCCTGGCCGAGCGAGGTGTACGCGGGGATGCGCGGGTCGGCCTCGTAGAGCGCGCGCTGCGCGTCTTCCGTGCCGAGGTAGTTGACGAGGAACTCGGTCGCGAGCAGGGCGTTCTTGCTCTGCGCGCTGAGGTAGAAGCCCTGTACGCCCACGAACGGCGCAGCCGTCTGGCCCCCGGCGCTGGGGATCGGGTTCACCGCGACGTCGATGCCGTCGAACGAGCTGATGGCCCACGGACCTTGGACCGTGTACGGCGCCTTGCCGCTCGCGAAGAGCTCGTTGTTGATGTCGTAGTCGATCGTGGTCGAGAGGTAGCCGGCCTGGCCGTTGGTCGAGAGCCACTGGGCGAAGGCTTCGCCGGGCGCCCCACCCATGCCCACCTCGGACGTGTACGAACCGCTGGCATCCTGCACGAAGACGGGGGCCCCGAACGAGGTCTGCAGACCGTACATCGTGTAGCCGTCGCCGGTCTCGCCCGCGGTGTTGATGACGAAGGGCCGCTCGGCCCCGGATGCCAGCCCCCGCTGGATCATGTCGTCCCACGTCGCGGGCGCCTCGGCGCCGACCAGCGCGGTGTTCTGCACCAGCGCCACCGTCTCGAGGGAGTACGGCAGGGCGTACAGCTGCCCGTCGTACGTCATCGCCTCGAGGGCGACGGGCTCGAAGTTCGACGCGGTGTCGCCGAGGTCGATCGTGTCGACGACGCCGGCGGCGACGAGCGCGCCGAGCCAGTCGTGCGCGCCGACGGTGATGTCGGGGCCTTCGCCGGTGGGGACCTGGGCGATGAAGTCGTTGCGCAGGTCTTCGAAGTTCTTCTGCACGAGACGCACGGTCGCGCCCGTCTCCTCCTCGAACGCCTTCGCGGCGTCGCCGATGGCCTGCTCGCGCTCGGCGTCGGTCCAGACGACGATCTCGGGGCCGTCGCCGCCCGCGGCGGTGTCGTCGCCGGCTCCGCCGCCGGAGCAGCCGGTCAGGGCGAGGGCCGAGACGGCGAGCATCGCCGCCGAGCCGAGGAGCGTGCGCCGGGGTGCTGTCATGCGCATGAGAGGTCCCTTTCTGTGCGACCGCAGCCATTGCGGTCGGAGTGGTCGGCCGCGGTCGTCGCGGTCGGGTCGAGCGGGGTCGCCGGGCGGCGACCCGGGTGTGACCGCGTCGGTGCGGTCACGCCGGAGGGGCGGTGCCGAGCCGTCAGCGGCGGTCGCCCCCTTCGCGATCGGTGCGGACGACCGCGATGCCCCCGGCGGGGACGGTGAGCGATCCTGACGTGGGGGCGCCGGTGAGCAGCTCCGTCCCGTCGATCGCGAGGTCCACGGCGTCGTCGCGGTGGTTGATCACGAACGTGAAGTCGTGCCGTTGCGAGCGGCGGACGACGACCTCGCACCCGGCAGGGACACCGGATGCCGAGACGCCCGCATCGGCGTAGGCGGCGGCCATCACGCGGGCGAGGCTGTCGGCATCCAGGCTCGTCGAGATGTACCACCCCGTCCCGGCGCCGTGGGAACGGCGGGTGAGGGCGGCGCGCCCGGCGGCCGGACCGTCGACGTAGCGGGCGACGGTCTCGGCATCGTCGACGAGGAGGTCCTCGGCCCACGCTCGGGCGGTCAGGGCGGTGCCGTCGGCGTTCTCGAGCGTCGTCGTCTCGCCCTCGCGCAGCGGCAGGAACTCCTCTACGCGCACGCCGAGCACGTCGGCCAGGGGAGCCAGGTAGCCGCCGGGGTGGACGGCGTCGTTCTCGTCGACGATGCCCGAGAAGAACGAGACCACGAGCGTGCCGCCCCCGTACACGTAGGCGGCGAGATTGTCGGCGTCCTTCTGCGTCAGCAGGTACTGCGCCGGCACGACGACAAGGCGGTACCCCGAGAGGTCGTTGCCGGGCAGCGCGAAGTCGGCGGTGATGCCGTCGCGCCAGAGCTGCTCGTAGTAGGCGCGCACCTGCGCCTGGTGCGTGACGTCGACCGAGGGGCGCCACTCGAGATCTTGCGCCCAGAACGACTCGAAATCCCACAGGACCGCGGCCTCGGCCTGCACGCGCGCGCCGCGCACCTCGCCGAGGCGGCCGAGCGCGTCGCCGAGGTCGACGACCTCGCGCCAGACGCGGGAGTCGGTGCCCGCGTGGGGGAGCATCGCCGAGTGGAACTTCTCCGCGCCGGAGCGCGAGGCACGCCACTGGAAGAAGAGGATCGCGTCGGCGCCGCGCGCCAGGTGCGTCAGCGAGTTGCGGGCCATCTCGCCCGGGCGCTTGGCAACGTTGCGCGGCTGCCAGTTCACGGCCGAGGTGGAGTGCTCCATGAGGATCCACGGAGCCCCCGCGCCCACGGAGCGCGAGAGGTCGGCGGCGATGGCGAGACCGACGTGGCCGTCGGGGTCGGCAGCCCACAGATAGTGGTCGTCCGAGACGATGTCGACCTCTTTGCCCCACGCCCACAGGTCGGTGGTCCAGCTCTGGTTCGCCATGAAGTTGGTCGTGACCGGCTGCGGGGCGTGGGCGCGGATGGCATCCCGCTCGATGCGGAAGCACGCGCGCAGCTGGTGGTCGGTGAACCGTGCGAAATCGAGGCGCTGCGCGGGGTTGACGACGCTCGGGGCATCGGCGGGCGCGCCCACGTGCTCCCAGTCGCCGTAGTGCTGGCCCCAGAAGGCGGTGCCCCAGGCCGCGTTGAGGCCGTCGAGCGAGCCGTACCGCTCTCGCAGCCAGTCACGGAAGGCGGCGACCGAGGCGGGGGAGTAGTCCTCGCCCACCGGTACGCCGTACTCGTTGTGCACGTGCCACAGGACGACCGCGGGGTGCGCGGCGTAGCGCGCGGCGAGGGCGTCGGCGATCCGTGCGATCGCGGCGCGGTACGCGGGGGAGGAGGGGGATGCCATGCCCCGCGAGCCGAAGCCCATCGTGCGGCCGTCGCGGGTGATGACGCGTGCTTCGGGGTGGGCATGGAAGAACCACGCAGGCGGGGAGGCGGTGGGTGTGCCGAGGTCGACGGAGATGCCGTGGGCGTGCAGGAGGTCGAGGAGATCGTCGAGCCAGGCGAAGTCGAAGACGCCCTCGCTGCGCTCGAGGAGGGCCCACGAGAAGATGCCGACGCTCACGAGGTTGACGCCCGCCTCGCGCATGAGGCGCACGTCCTCGTCCCAGACCTCGCGCGGCCATTGCTCGGGGTTGTAGTCACCGCCGTAGGCGATGCCGTCGAGAGCGGGCCAGGGGGGAACGCGGGTCATGACACTCCATCGGATCTTCGAGCGGCCCGGACTGGGACCGGTCACAGCTTCTGCGGCTCCGGCCGTCGCGCGCAACGTCGAGGCCTGGTTCGTTATGCAACTGTGACCGGTCCCAGTTCAGTCGTGTCCTGCGGGCGCTCCGCCGCCCGCAGGCCGATAGCATTCCCGCATGGAGCAGACCCCGACCGTTCGTCGCAAGCCGACGATCCGCGACGTCGCCGCCGCTGCCGGAGTGTCGCGGGGCACCGTATCGCGGGTCATCAACGGCGGTCATTGGGTGTCTCCCGACGCGCGCGCCGCTGTCGAAGAGGCGATCGAACGAACGGGGTACACCGCGAACCACGCCGCGCGCAGCCTCGCGACCGGTCGGTCCGGCTCCCTCGCGTTCCTCATGACCGAGCCGCAGCACCTCCTCTTCGACGACCCGACGTTCGCGCTGCTCCTGCGGGGCGCGGCCGAGGCGCTGTCGCAGCGGGGGATGACCCTCGTGCTCCTCATCGCGGGCACGCCGGCCGAACGAGCCAACGTCGAGCACTACGTCAGCGCCGGGCACGTCGACGGCGTGCTGCTCATCTCCTCGCACGAGGCCGACCCCCTGCTGGAGTCGTTGCTGGAGGCCGGCATCCCCACCGTCTCGTGCGGCGTCCCTCTCGGACACCGGGCCGAAGTGCTCAGCGTGTCGGTCGATGAGAGCGGGTCCGCGCGCGAGATGACCGCCTACCTCCGATCCCGCGGGCATCGACGCATCGCGATGATCGCCGGTCCCGACGACACTCCCGGAGGGCGGTTCCGGCTCGTGGGATTCCGGAAGGAGATGGGCGCGGACTTCGACCCCGCCCTCGTCGAGATCGGCGACTACTCCTTCGACTCCGGGGCTGCCGCGATGGCTCGGCTGCTGGAGCGCGCGCCGGATGTCGACGCCGTCTTCGCGGCCTCCGACTCCATGGCCGCCGGCGCGGTGCAGACGCTCCGCCGGGCGGGGCGACGCGTTCCCGACGATGTGGCCGTCGCCGGATTCGACGACTCGGGCCTCGCCGCCACGCACGAGCCTGCGCTGACCACCATGCGCCAGCCGTGGGAGCAGCTGAGCGAGCGGATGGTCACGCTGCTCCTGGATGCCATCGCCGGGCGCCCCGTCTCACCGGTGGTGCTGTCGACCACGCTCGTCGCGCGCGACTCCGCCTGACCGCCGCCCTCGCGCGACGCGCGCCGTCGAGCCGTCATGCGACCGCCGGGCATGAGCGCGCCCCCGTAGAATCCTGGGGTGACTTCCGGCCGATCCTTCTACATCACGACGCCGATCTACTACCCGAGCGACGTCCCCCACATCGGCCACGGCTATACGACCGTGGCCGTGGACGCCCTCGCGCGCTGGCACCGGCAGGCCGGCGACGACACCTGGATGCTGACCGGCACCGACGAGCACGGCCAGAAGATGATGCGTGCGGCCGCCGCCAACGGTGCCACCCCCCAGGAGTGGGTCGACAAGCTCGTGAGCGAGTCGTGGTTCCCGCTGCTGAAGACGCTCGACGTCGCCAACGATGACTTCATCCGCACGAGCCAGGCCCGACACGAGGAGCGCGTCGCCACGTTCGTGCAGGCGCTCTACGACCGGGGCTACATCTACGCGGGTGAGTTCGAGGCGCTGTACTGCGTCGGATGCGAGGAGTTCAAGACCGAGGCCGAGATCGTCGACGGCGAGGGCCCCTTCGAGGGACTCAAGGTCTGCGCGATCCACTCCAAGCCGCTCGAACTGCTGCAGGAGAAGAACTACTTCTTCAAGCTCAGCGAGTTCCAGGACCGCCTGCTCGAGCTGTACAAGACCGAGCCCGACTTCGTCCGCCCGGAGTCGGCGCGCAACGAGGTCGTCTCGTTCGTCAAGAACGGCTTGAAAGACCTCTCGATCTCGCGGTCGACCTTCGATTGGGGCATCCAGGTGCCGTGGGATGACGCGCACGTCATCTACGTGTGGGTCGACGCGCTGCTCAACTACGCCACGGCCGTCGGCTATGGCAACGACCCCGAGCAGTTCGCGCGCCGCTGGCCTGCGTACCACGTGGTCGGCAAGGACATCCTGCGCTTCCACGCCGTCATCTGGCCCGCGATGCTCATGGCCGCGGGGCTCGAAGTGCCCCGCGGAGTGTTCGCGCACGGCTGGCTGCTGGTCGGCGGCGAGAAGATGTCGAAGTCGAAGCTCACCGGCATCGCGCCGACCGAGATCACCGATGTCTTCGGCTCCGACGCGTACCGGTTCTACTTCCTTTCCGCGATCGCCTTCGGTCAGGACGGCTCGTTCTCGTGGGAAGACCTCTCGGCGCGCTACCAGGCCGAGCTCGCCAACGGCTTCGGCAACCTCGCATCCCGCACGATCGCGATGATCGAGCGTTACTTCGAGGGGATCGTGCCGCCCGCGGGCGCCTTCACCGAGGCCGACTCGGCGATCCAGCAGACGGTGGCGGATGCCGCGACGAACGCCGACGCGGCCATCGAGAAATTCCGCATCGACGAGGCGATCGCCGCGATCTGGACGATCGTCGACGCCCTGAACGGCTACATCACCGACAACGAGCCGTGGGCCCTGGCGAAGGATCCGGAGAAGCGCGAGCGCCTCGGCACGGTTCTGTACACGGCCGCCGAGGGACTGCGCGCACTCGCCGTGCTGCTGTCCCCGGTCATGCCGATCTCGACAGAGAAGCTGTGGGTCGCGCTGGGTGCGGCCGAGAGCATCGGGCGTCTGCGCGACCAGCCCCTTCGTGAGGCCGGGCACTGGGGCGTCCTGCGGCCGGGGTCGTCGGTGAACGGCCTGTCTCCGCTGTTCCCGCGCGTCGAGCAGGCGTGAGCACGTCGGCCCCGGATCCGGCGGCGGTCCCCGAGCCCGTCGACGGGTCCGCCCCCGGCTCCACCCCCGTCGCCCGCCCTCGCGGCCCGATCGAGGGCGATCCCAGCCAGTACGTGCGCGAGCGCTCCGCCGACGGGCGCCGCGACGTCAGCTACCCGCCCGCGCCCGAGCCTCTGGGCGTGCCGGTCTACGACAACCACACGCACCTCGAGATCGAGGACGGCGAGACCGGTCTGTCGCTCGACGAGCAGCTCGAGCGCGCCCTGGCCGTCGGTGTGCACGGTGTCGTCCAGGCCGGCGGCGACGTCGACTCCTCCCGCTGGTCGGCGTGGGCCGCCGACAGGCACCCCCGCGTGCTGGCGGCGGTGGCGATCCACCCGAACGAGGCACCGGTCTACGAGCGGGCGGGGGAGCTGGATGCCGCGATCGCGGTCATCGACGAGCTCGCGGCCGCGCCGCGGGTGCGCGCCATCGGCGAGACGGGACTGGACTTCTTCCGAACCGAGGCCGATGGCATCCCGGCGCAGATGCGCTCGTTCGAAGCGCACATCGCCCTGGCGAAGAAGCACGACATCGCGATGCAGATCCATGATCGCGACGCGCACGAGGCGGTGCTCGAGACGCTCAAGCGGGTCGGGGCACCGGAGAAGACGGTGTTCCACTGCTTCTCGGGCGATGCCGACATGGCCCGGATCGCCGCGGATCGCGGCTACTACCTCTCGTTCGCCGGCAACGTCACGTTCAAGAACGCGCAGAACCTCCGCGATGCCCTCGCGGTGACTCCGCGCGAGCGGATCCTCGTCGAGACCGATGCGCCGTTCCTCACGCCGGTGCCGTATCGCGGTCGCCCCAACGCTCCGTATCTGATCCCCGTCACGCTGCGGTTCCTCGCGGCCGAGCTGGGGGTCGACGCCGACGAACTCGCCGCCCAGGTCGCCGCGAACACGATCGAGGTGTACGGCGCGTTCTGACCCGGATCGCGGGTCACACGCTCCGCGATGTGCGTATCCTCCGGCGGAGGGGGCCGGATGCCTCTGAGGTTGTGTCATCGCCGAGGTCGTGCGCGCGCCAGGTAGGTCCGGGAACGACGGAGGTCGGCACCCCGGGGGATGCCGACCTCCGTGAGCGGTCGCTCAGCGCTTCTCGTCGTCGAGGCGCGCCTCTTCGGCGCGTTCGAGACGGTCTTTCTCCTTCTGGGCGGCCTCGCGCTCTTCGCGGATCTCTTCGTGCGACTTCGAGTTGTTGGTCATGACGGGGTCCTTTCAGGCCTTCTGCTTCTTCGGTTTCCGGACGAACAGGGTCTCGGTCTGCTCCAGCTCCATGCCCTTGGTCTCGGGGATCTTCCAGAGCACGAAGACGAACGACAGCGCGGCGAAGAACGCGTAACCGCCGTACGTGACGGCGAGCGACCAGTCGGCCAGCTGCGGGAAGCTCCACGAGACGAGGAAGTTGGCGAGCCACTGCGCGCCGGCGGCGACACCCAGCGCCTTGCCGCGGATGCGGCTCGGGAAGATCTCGCCCAGGAGGACCCACACGAGCGGACCCCACGAGGCGCCGAAGCCGACGACGAAGAGGTTGGCGGCGACGAGCGCGACCGGTGCCCAGACACCGGGTAGCGAGACGTCGGTGCCCGAGCCGGTCGCGAAGGAGAAGGCCAGGGCCATCGCGCCCAGGGAGAGGGTCATCAGCGCCGATCCGACGAGCAGCAGGGGCTTGCGACCGACCCGGTCGACCAGCCAGATGGCGATGAGGGTCACGAGGACGTTGGTGACCGAGGTGATCACGCCGATCAGCAGGGAGTCGCTCTCGTCGAAGCCCACCGCGCGCCAGAGGCTGGTGGAGTAGTAGAAGATCACGTTGATGCCGACGAACTGCTGGAACACCGACAGGATGATGCCGATCCAGACGATGGGCTGCAGGCCGAGGGCCTTCCCGGCCAGCGACGCACCCTTGTTCTTGCGGTCTGTCTCGATCGCGGTGGTCAGGTCGTTGATGGTCTTGTCGAGGTCGGCCGGGGGCACGAGGCGGGCGAAGATGGCCCGGGCCTCGTCGGAGCGGCCTCGCGCCAGCAGGAAACGAGGCGACTCGGGCATCGTGAAGGCGAGGAGTCCGTAGACCGCGGCGGGGATGACGCCGACGAGGAACATCCATCGCCAGGCCTCGAGGCCCCACCAGAGCTGGTTGTCGGCGGTGCCACCGGCGGCTCCCACGAGCAGGGCGTTGCTGAGCAGGGCCGCGAAGATGCCGAGGGTGATCGCGAGCTGCTGGAGCGACGCGAGACTGCCGCGGATCTGCCGGGGTGCGACCTCGGCGATGTACGCCGGAGCGACGACCGAGGCGATGCCGATGCCGAGCCCCCCGATGACGCGCCAGATGGTGAGGTCGAGCACGCTGAACGTCAGCGCGGAGCCGACGGACGAGGCGAGGAACAGGACGGCGCCGACCATCATGACCTTGAGGCGGCCGAAGCGGTCGGAGAGGGCGCCGGCGGCTATCGCGCCGATCGCGCACCCGATGAGGGCGATCGCGACCACGAACCCGGTGAGGGTCGGGACTTTGGTGTACTCGGTCTCGATGGACTGCACGGCCCCGTTGATGACCGAGGAGTCGAAGCCGAACAGGAATCCGCCGACCGCCGCCGCGACCGAGAGCACGATCGCTCGTCGGCCGAAGGGACTGCGCAGGGTGAAGGCGTTGGCGGGGATCGACTGCGTCTGACTCACCCGGCTACGGTACTCCTCTCGCCCTGCCCCTGGCGGGAGGCTGACTACAGTGGAACAATGCCCGTTTCGCTCCTCGGTGCCGCCGAGATCCGCCGGCTCGCCGCCGACCTCGATGTCACCCCCACCAAGAAGCTCGGGCAGAACTTCGTCGTCGACGCCAACACGGTGCGCAAGATCGTCCAGGTCGCCGGGGTCTCGGCATCCGACCGGGTCGTCGAGATCGGTCCCGGGCTCGGCTCGCTCACCCTCGCGATCCTCGAGACCGGGGCCTCGGTCGTCGCGGTCGAGATCGACCACCGCCTCGCCGAGCGGCTGCCCGCCACCGCAGCCGCGCACGACGTGCCCGCCGATCGGCTGACGGTCATCGACGCCGACGCCCTCCGCGTCGACGCGCTCCCGGGCGAGCCGACCGTCCTCGTGGCCAACCTGCCGTACAACGTCTCGGTACCGGTGCTGCTGCACTTCCTCGAGACGTTCCCGTACCTGCGCAGTGGCGTCGTCATGGTGCAGGCCGAGGTGGGGGAGCGCCTCGCCGCCCCGCCGGGATCGAAGGTCTACGGCGCCCCGAGCGTCAAAGCGGCCTGGTACGGCACATGGCGCCTCGCGGGCACGGTGTCGCGCCAGGTGTTCTGGCCTGTGCCCAACGTCGACAGCGCGCTCGTCGCTTTCGAGAGGGATGCCGACCCCCGCGGCACCGAGGAGCACCGGCGCCGCACCTTCCGGATCGTGGATGCCGCATTCCAGCAACGTCGCAAGATGCTGCGGCAGGCGCTCTCGAGCGTCCTGGGCGGAACGGCCGCCGAGGCGTCGGCCCAGCTCGAGGCCGCCGGCGTCGACCCGACGCTTCGCGGCGAGCAGCTCACGGTCGACGACTACGCCCGCATCGCCGCTCTCTGACGCCGCGCCGCGCCGCTCTCTGACGCGCCCCGCGCCACGCTCTGACGCGCGGGGGCGGTTGCCCACCGCTGGGGTGGTGCGTCTCGGCGAATTCTCGACGTGTTCATCGCGCGTTCCGAAACATGTCTGTAACATTCGATGGCAACCGGGAGCATCACGCCGGTCACGAGGTCGTACCCGACGACCCGAGAGGAACGAGATGCGTTACGCCGAGTACCCCGCAGCCGAACGGGTGCTTCTGCACCTGAGCGACACCCACCTTCGCGCCGGTGGTGCACCGCTGTACGACAACGTCGACTCCGAGGGCTATCTCGCCCGGGCCGTCGCCGCGATCGAGGCATCCGGGGTCCGTCCCGACGCGCTCGTGTTCACCGGTGACCTGGCCGACTTCGGTGAGGCAGACGCCTACGACCGCGTGCGTGCCCTCGTCGAGCCGCTCGCCGAGCGTCTCGACACGCGGATCGTGTGGGTCATGGGAAACCACGACGACCGTGCGACGTTCCGCTCCCACCTGCTTCCCGACGACACCGCCGACCCCACGGCCCCGGTCGACCGTGTCGACGAGTTCGACGGCCTGCGGATCGTCACGCTCGACACCTCGGTCCCCGGCTTCCACCACGGTGAGGTGTCCGCCGCACAGCTGGAGTGGTTGGCCGACGTGCTCGCGACCCCCGCGCCACTGGGCACGATCCTCGCGTTGCACCACCCGCCGGTGCCGAGCGTGCTCGACCTCGCCGCGTCGGTCGAACTGCGCGACCAGCGCAGCCTCGCGGCGGTGCTCCGCGGCACCGACGTGCGCGCGATCCTCGCCGGACACCTGCATTACTCGACGTTCGCGACCTTCGCCGGCATCCCGGTGTCGGTCGCCTCGGCCACGTGCTACACGCAGGACCTCATGGTCCCGGTGGGCGGCACGCGCCCGCAGGACGGTGCGCAGGGCTTCAACCTCGTGCACGTCTACGACGAGACGATCGTGCATTCGGTGGTTCCCCTCGGTGCCGCCGACGAGCTGCAGTACGTCGATGCCGCCGAATCGCAGGAGCGCCTGCGCGCGGCCGGCGTCGTCGTGCCCGCGAACCGTGGGCTCAGTGGGCGGGTGTCGCCGCCGACGACGCCGCTGCCGGTTCTGCGCTGACCGCGGGCTTCTCCCACGGCGCCGCCACGGGGAAGTACCGCTCGAGGCACGCGCGCAGCGCGGGAACGCGCACCTCCTCGGGGATCTCGGGCACGCTGCCGTCGTTCAGGCAGAACATGTCGGTGTCGCGGCGCGAGACCAGACGTTCCATCGTGCGCAGAGAGTCGAGCTGCGTCGTCTGCACGTAGCGGGTACGCGGCTCGGTCGTGACCACCGCACGCCCCGTGGCGAGTGCGTAGTAGTGGTACAGGCTGTTCGTGACCGAGATGTCGGTCGCGGAGCGGAAGCGGCTCGCGGCCGTGCGGGCGTAGTCGTCGGCGAACTCCTGCTCGAGCTCGAACGCGACCGAGCGGCGCAGCGGCGTCGCGCAGTGCTCGAGGTCGAGCGTGATGACCCGGCCGAACCGCTCCTTCAGCAGGGCCCGGTTCACGCGGAGGCCGTTGTCGTGGCCCGAACGGTCGACGTGTGCCGCCCCGGTGCCGATCCGGATGCCGCTCTCCACGAAGCGGCTCACGCCCCCGCCGCTGAAGAACAGCTCCGGCGTCACCGGCCGGCCGAAGAACATGTCGTCGTTGCTGTAGAGGAAGTGCTCGGCGAGGCCCGGAATGCGATGCAGCTGCGCCTCGACCGCGTGCGAGTTGTGCGTGGGCAGCACCGAGGGGTCGGCGAAGAACTCCTCGCTGCGCACGATCGTCACCTTCGGATGGTCGGCGAGCCATTCGGGGGTGGGGGAGTCGGTGGCGATGAAGATGCGGCGCACCCATGGCGCGTACATGTGGACGCTCCGCAGGGCGTACCGCAGTTCGTCGACCTGGCGGTAGCGGGCCGCGTTGTCATCGCCGTCGCCCACGACGTACCCCTGCATCCGCGCGGCGCGCTGACGCTGGAACTCGCTAGAGGATCCGTCGACCCACGAGAAGACCATGTCGATGTCGCCGACGAACTCTTTGGGGTGCGGGTCGAACATGCCCGCGACCGTCTGCCAGCGGCGGCCGTAGCGCTCCACCTCGACGAGGTCGAGGTCGGCTCGGGCGAAGCGGCGACGGGTCAGAGCGCTGGGGCGCGGCGCTTCGATGGTCTTCTCGCCGAAGCGCCAGAACTCCAGCCGCGGGGCCAGCGCCGATCCGTACCGGTACGAGCCCTCGGTCGAGGTGCGCGGACGGAACACGGCGTAGGCCTCGACCGAGCCGGGGGAGGGGGCCACGCTGTGGGCGGGGACGGGGTCTTCTCCGCGCGCCTTGAGGTAGACCGGTCCGAGCTCGGGGTCGCGGAGGGCCGCCAGCGCGGTAGCAGCGTCGAGGGTGTCGACGACGAGTTTGGGTCGACGGTTCGCGTCGCGCACGAGCATGACCGACACCCCGGCGCTCTCGATGGCCTCGGCCACGCTCAGCAGGTCGGCGCGCTCGGCATCCGAGGGCGTGGCGGAATCGTCGACGACGTGCAGGATGCCGTCGAGCATCCGGATATCGGAGCGCGAAAGAAGAGCCCGCCAGGGATCGGTGTCGATCGGAAGGGGAACGATCGAGCGCATATGCGGCCTCCTCAGGGGTCGAGTGGGAATCCGTCCACCGTAGATACTCGGCGTTACGGGAGCGTTTCGGCATCGGTGCCGACGCAGGGGGGTGGGCGCGCTACTGTCGAAGAGTGACTGATCCCGCTCGATTCGGCCCGGACGTACCTGACCTTCACCGGCCCTACAGCGCGCGGGATGCGCGACATTCCAGTGTCGCATACCGGCAGGTGGGTCGGAGCGGTCTCTACCTCCCGCCGATCTCGCTGGGGCTGTGGTGGAACTTCGGCGACAACGTGCCCTTCGACCGCCAGCGGGAAGTGCTGCGACACGCGTTCGACCGCGGCATCACGCACTTCGACCTCGCGAACAACTACGGCCCGCCCTACGGCTCCGCCGAGACGAACTTCGGTCGCATGATGCGCGAGGACTTCGGTCGGTACCGCGACGAGCTCATCATCTCGTCCAAGGCCGGCTACGACATGTGGCCCGGGCCTTACGGCAACTGGGGGTCGCGGAAGTATCTGCTCGCGAGCGCCGAACAGTCGCTCACCCGCATGAGCGTCGACTACGTCGACATCTTCTACTCGCACCGCGTCGACCCTGTCACGCCCATCGAAGAGACCGTCGGGGCGCTCGACACCCTGGTGCGCCAGGGCAAAGCGCTCTATGTCGGCATCTCGTCGTACAGCGCGGAGCGCACGGCCGAAGCCGCCGCCGTCGCCCGCTCCCTCGGCACGCCGCTGGTCATCCATCAGCCGTCGTACTCGATCCTGAACCGCTGGGTCGAGGACGGCCTCACGGCCACGCTCCGGCAGGAGGGCATGGGCGCGATCGCCTTCACCCCGCTCGCGCAGGGTCTCCTCACCGACAAGTACCTCGGTGACGGCGAAGCCGAGCGGTCCCAGAAGCGTTCTTCCCTGCCCGACCGGATGCTGACGGACGCCGCCCTCTCGGCGCTGCGCAGCCTCGATGTCATCGCGAAGGAACGCGGACAGACGCTGGCCCAGATGGCGCTGCAATGGGTCCTTCGCGACGAGACCGTGGCATCCGCTCTCATCGGTGCCTCGCGCACGCAGCAGCTCGACGAGAACCTCGCGGCGCTGGACGGCCCCGCCTTCGACGCCGACGAGCTCGAGCGCATCGACGCGTTGTCCGAGGCTGCCGACGTCGACCTGTGGCGGACGTCGTCGACATCATGAGCTCCGCTGCTTCGGTCCGCGTCCGTGCCCCGGGCAAGATCAACGTCTTCCTCGAGGTCGGCGACGTCAAGGACGACGGGTACCACGACGTGGCCACGGCCTATCAGGCCGTCTCCCTCTACGAGGAGATGACGGCGACGCCCGCCGACGACGTCACCATCGAGGTCGCGGCTCGCGGTCCCGTCGACATCGACGGCGTACCCACCGACGACAGCAATCTCGCCGTTCGCGCGGCGCGTCTGCTGGCCGAGACCGCGGGCATCGATCGCGGCGTGCACCTCTCGGTCGTCAAGGCCGTGCCCGTCGCGGGCGGCATGGGTGGGGGCTCTGCCGACGCAGCGGCGGCACTCGTCGCGTGCGACGCGCTGTGGGGACTCGGGATGCCGACGTCCGATCTCGCGCGGCTGGCCGCTCAGCTGGGTGCGGACGTGCCCTTCGCCCTGCTCGGCGGAACCGCGGTCGGCACCGGCCGCGGAGACGAGCTGAGCCCCGCCCTCGCGCGGGGACGTTTCGACTGGGTCCTGGTGCCCAACGAGGTCGGGATGTCGACGCCCGTCGTGTACGGCGAGCTCGACGCCCATCGCGAGCGCCACGCCGTCGACATCGGCCCCGCGCCACGCGTGCCGGCGGTGGCGACCGAGGTGCTCCACGCACTGCGTCAGGGCGACGCCGAGATGCTCGCCGCGTCGCTGCGCAACGATCTGCAGGCGCCCGCTCTGCACCTGCGCCCCGACCTCGCCCGCGTGCTCGAGCGCGGCGAGAGCTCGGGGGCGCTCGCGGGCCTCGTCTCGGGGTCGGGACCCACGCTGGCCTTCCTCGCCGCCGACGAAGAGTCCGCGATCGACCTCCAGGTCACCCTGAGCGCGGCGGGCCTCGTCGCCTTGCACGTGCACGGCCCCGTCGGTGGCGCCCGGGTGCTCTGAACGCCCCGCACCATAGACCAGCCCGACACACAGGGCAATGTTCGATTCGCGCAACACGAGCCCCGTTAGCCTCGGTCGAGGTGGTTGCTCCACCGCTGGGTGCCGTGCCCGCGGGACGCCACGAAGGGGGTTTCCCATGAAGGCAGTGCTCGACGGCGTCGTGATCGCCGAAGCCGACCGTGACGACCTGGCCTCGATCGAGGGCAACTGGTACTTCCCGCCGCAGGCCGTCCGCGAGGGTGCCCTGCAGCAGAGCCCCACGCCGTACACGTGCCCGTGGAAGGGGGCGGCGCAGTACTGGAACATCGCTCTCGAGGGCGCGGAGCTGACGGACGGTGCGTGGTCGTACCCCGACCTCCGCCCGGGGGCGGTCGAGCGTGTCGGGAAAGACTTCGCCGGCTACGTGGCCTTCGACCGCAAGGTCGTGGTCTCCGACTGAGGTCGGGAACACCATGATCGAATTCTCGACCGTCTCGAAGGTCTTCCCCGACGGCACCCGTGCCGTGGACGAGTTCAGCCTCGTCATCCCGTCCCGTCAGACGACCGTGTTCGTCGGGTCGTCGGGCTGTGGCAAGACGACCCTGCTGCGGATGATCAACCGGATGGTCGAGCCCTCATCCGGCACGATCTCGATCGACGGCGACGACATCGGCGGCAAGCCCGCGGTGCAGTTGCGCCGCAGCATCGGCTACGTCATGCAGAACTCCGGTCTGCTCCCGCACTTCACGGTGGCCGACAACATCGCCACGGTCCCCGTGCTCCAGGGACAGAACCGCAAGACCGCGCGGAAGCGGGCGCTCGAGCTCATGGAGACCGTGGGCCTCGACACCGCCATGGCCGACCGCTACCCGAGCCAGCTCTCCGGCGGGCAGCAGCAGCGTGTGGGTGTGGCACGAGGGCTCGCGGCCGATCCGAACATCCTCCTGATGGACGAGCCCTTCGGCGCCGTCGACCCGATCGTGCGCGACGAACTCCAGCAAGAGCTCATCCGCCTCCAGGACGAGATCGGCAAGACGATCGTCTTCGTCACGCACGACATCGATGAGGCGTTCCTCCTGGGCGACCAGGTCGTGATCCTCGAAAAGGGCGCGCACATCGCGCAGGTCGGCTCGCCGAGCGAGATCGTCGAGAACCCGGCATCCGACTTCGTGGCGAGCTTCATCGGCGCCGTGAAGGGCAAGCGCGCTCTGCACCTGAAGCAGACTCCGACCGGCACGGTCGTGGTCGACGCCGAGGGTCGCACGCAGGGTGCTCTCGTGGAGGATTCCCGGTCGTGAACTGGGTAGGCAACAACCTCGAATTGATCGGGGAACTGACGCTGTTGCACCTGCGTCAGAGCCTCATCGCCCTCGTGGTCGGGTTCGTCGTGAGCATCCCGCTCGGGTGGGTCGCGTGGCGCTATCGGCTGGTGCGCAGCAGCGTCATCACCGTGACCGGGCTGCTCTATACGATCCCGTCGCTCGCGCTCCTGATCCTGCTTCCCGTCGTCACGGGCTGGTACACGATCGTGAGCGAGACGAACCTCATCGTCGCCCTGGCGATCTACGCGGTCGCGATCCTCGTGCGAGCGGTCGCGGACGGGCTTGATTCGGTGGATGCCGGGGTTCGACAGGCATCCACCGCGATCGGATACGGCTCGTTCCGGCGTTTCTGGGCGGTGGAGTTCCCGCTCGCGGGCCCCGTGGTCCTCGCCGGGCTTCGCGTCACCTCGGCCAGCACGATCGCCCTCGCCACGGTCGGCATCCTGGTCGGCATCCAGAACCTCGGATACCTGTTCACGAACGGCCTGCAGCGGCGCATCATCCCCGAGGTGTTCGCCGGCGTCATCGCGGTCGTCGTGCTCGCGCTCGTGATCGATCTGCTCCTCGTCGTCGCCGGACGCCTGCTCATGCCGTGGACGCGCGGCACGCGGACGGTCTCGCGCATCTCCAACCGGACGTTGGTGAAGGCATGAACCTCATCGGCGAGGCGATCACCTGGATCTTCTCCGGCGACCAGAGTCCCTACGACTCGATTCCCGTGGCCGTCGGTGTGCAGCTGTTGTACACCGTCGTCGCCATCCTGATCGCTGGGGCGATCGCCATTCCTGCCGGCTGGTTCATCGGGCACTCCGGCAAGGCTCGGGAGACCGCGGTCGCGATCTCGGGGGCTGCGCGCGCGATCCCGTCGTTCGGTCTGCTCATCCTGCTGACCCTTCTTCTGGGAGTCCTGCACAAGCCGGAGGCGGCGGTCATCTCCTTCGTCATCCTCGCGATCCCCTCCCTCCTCGCCGGTGCCTACACCGGTCTGGAGGCGATCGACCGCCGCGTCATCGACGCCGGGCGGTCGATGGGCATGACCGAGATGCAGATCTTCTGGCGCATCGAGGTCCCGCTCGGACTGCCGTTGCTCGTCGGCGGCATCCGCGCGGCGACCCTGCAGGTGCTCGCGACCGTGACGATCGCCGCCTACATCGGCCTCGGCGGCCTCGGGCAGTACATCATCGCCGCGATCCCGCTCCGCCGGTTCGACATGCTGATCGGCGGCGCGATCCTCGTCGCCGTTCTCGCGCTCGTCATCGACGGGCTCTTCGCCCTCCTCCAGCACCTGGTCGTGCCCCGCGGCATCCGTGTCGCCGGCGCCGCCCAGCCCCAACGGCGCTCGGCACGCCAGCGTCGCGCCGATGCCCTCGTCGTCGGAGCGCCCACCGCGCCACCGGCGACTTCCTGACCCATCCGAATCCCGCATCACCAGAAAAGAGAGCACCCATGTTCACAGCACGAACCCGGAAGGGCCTCGGCCTCTTCGCCGGCCTCGCGGTCGCCTCGCTCGCCCTCGCCGGTTGCGGCGGCGGATCGAGCGATCCGCTCAGCAACGGCGGCGGCGACGCCTCCGCTTCCTCCGACACGATCGTCGTCGGCTCGCAGGCGTACTACTCGAACGAGATCATCGCCGAGATCTACGCCCAGGCGCTCGAGAACGCCGGCAAGACCGTCACGCGTCAGTTCCAGATCGGCCAGCGCGATGCGTACATCCCGCTGCTCGAGGACGGCACCGTCTCGGTGTTCCCGGAGTACACCGGCAACCTGCTCCAGTTCTTCGAGAAGTACACCACCGCGCGCACCTCGGACGACGTCTACAAGGCGCTCCCGGCCGCGCTTCCCGAGGGCCTCGAGGTGCTCGACCAGTCCTCGGCGACCGACCAGGACTCGTACACCGTCACCAAGGCGTTCGCCGACGCGAACGGTCTGACCTCGATCGCCGACCTGGCCAAGGTGACGTCGGGTCTGACCCTCGGTGGCAACGCCGAGCTCGCCGAGCGTCCCTACGGCCCCACCGGGCTGCAGTCGACCTACGGCGTGAACGTGCAGTTCTCGGCCACCGGTGAGACCACCGTGGACGACCTCGTCGCCGGCACCATCCAGGTCGCGAACGTCTACACCGCCGACCCGCGCATCCAGACCGACAACCTCGTCACCCTGACCGACCCCAAGGGTCTGTTCCTGGCGTCGAACGTCGTGCCGGTCGTCAACTCGAGCATCGCCTCCGAGGTGTCCGACGTGCTGAACGAGGTCAGCGCGAAGCTCACCCCCGAGGGTCTCGTCGAGCTCAACGTGAAGTCGACGGTCGACCAGGAGTCCTCCGCCGACATCGCGAAGGAATGGCTCTCGGCCAACGGCCTCTGAGTCTCTTCCTCCCCGACGGGGTCGTCCGGTTCGCCGGGCGGCCCCGTCGTCGTCTCCGGATGCCGTGACCCGAACCGCGCAGCCGGAGCCCGGGCACCGCGTAGCCTGGGATGGATATGGCACATCTGCTCGGGGGCGAAGCCCTGCACCTGGAATACCCGACCAAGGTCGTCTTCGACTCCGTCTCCCTCGGTGTCAACGAGGGTGATCGGATCGGCATCGTCGGCCGCAACGGCGACGGCAAGTCGAGCCTGCTCGGCATGCTCGCCGGCATCCGCGAGCCCGACGGCGGGCGTGTCACGGTGCGCGGCGGGGTGACGGTCGGCGTGCTCGACCAGCAGGACACCCTCGATGACGACGACACGATCGGTCACGCGGTCGTCGGCGATCGCGCCGAGCACGAGTGGGCGGGTGACGCCCGTACGCGCGACGTCATCGCGGGGCTCCTCGGCGACCTGCCCTGGGACGCACGCCTCGGCGACCTGTCCGGCGGCCAGCGCCGCCGCGTCGCTCTCGCGAAGCTGCTCTCCGGCGACTGGGACGTGCTGTTCCTCGACGAGCCCACCAACCATCTCGACGTCGAGGCCATCACGTGGCTCGCCGGACACCTCAAGAAGCGCTGGGCGCCGAGCGCGGGCGGTCTGCTCGTGGTGACGCACGACCGGTGGTTCCTCGATGAGATCTGCACCGCGACCTGGGAGGTGCACGACCGGATCGTCGAGCCGTTCGAGGGCGGATACGCCGCGTACATCCTGCAGCGTGTCGAACGTGACCGGCAGGCGGCATCCATCGAACAGCGTCGGCAGAACCTCGCGCGCAAGGAGCTCGCGTGGCTGCGCCGCGGGGCGCCGGCGCGCACGTCGAAACCGAAGTTCCGCATCGACGCGGCCAACGAGCTCATCGCCGACGTCCCCGAGATCCGCGACGAGGTGGCGCTCCAGTCGCTCGCGGTCGCGCGCCTCGGCAAGGACGTCGTCGACCTGCTCGACGCGGGGGTGGCCTACGGCGACAAGACGGTCCTGAAGGACGTCGAGTGGCGCATTGCGCCGGGCGAGCGCACCGGCATCCTGGGCGTGAACGGCGCCGGCAAGTCGACGCTGCTGAACCTCGTGACCGGCTCGCTCGAGCCCACCAGTGGGCGGGTGAAGCGCGGCAAGACCGTCAAGGTCGCCACGCTGACCCAGCGGTTGGACGAACTCGACCAGCACCTGAACGACCCGGTGCGCGTGGTCATCTCGAACCTCCGCACCACCTACGCGTTCGGGACGGGGTCGAAGGCGCAGGAGCTGACCCCCGGGCAGCTGCTGGAGCGTCTCGGATTCTCGAGCGCCCAGCTCTCCACCCCGGTCAAGGACCTCTCCGGTGGGCAGAAGCGGCGCCTGCAGCTGCTGCTCGTCATCCTCGACCAGCCGAACGTGCTGATTCTCGATGAGCCGACCAACGACCTCGACACCGACATGCTCGCCGCGATGGAAGACCTGCTCGACTCGTGGTCGGGCACCCTCATCGTCGTCTCGCACGACCGGTACTTCCTCGAGCGCGTCACCGACCAGCAGTACGCGATCCTCGACACGAAGCTCCGCCACCTCCCCGGAGGAGTCGACGAGTACCTGCGACTGCGGGCGCTCCAGGATGCCACGCCCGCCCGCCCCGCGGCATCCGGTTCCAGCTCCGCGGCTCCCGGCCTCCAGGGGGCTGAGCTGCGCGCCGCGCAGAAAGAGGCGTCGGCGACCGAGCGGCGCATCGAGAAGCTCGAGCAGCAGATCGACAAAGCGAAGGCCGCTCTCGCCGACCACGACCAGGCGGACTACGAGGGACTGGGCAAGGAGATGCAGCGGATCTCCGCCCTCGAGAGCGAGCGCGACGAGCTCGAGACGACGTGGTTCGAGCTCACCGAGGCGATCGGCTGAGCCCGCGGCACCGCCGCGCTCGTCGTCCGGTCTCAGTGCACCGCGTACTCGAGGATGACGATGAACAGGCCGAGGCACGCTGTCGCGAATCCCCCGAGCACGCGTACGAGCAGATTCGCCTTGCGCCTCGCGTACGCGAAGTAGCCGAGGATTCCGAGGACCAGGAAGGTCGACCACCCGCTCAGTTCCGCCGCATCGTCGACCGACATGCCGGTCGCGTCGGCGATCACCAGTGTGAGCACCGACGGCACCGAGGCGTACAGCATGCCGGCACCGTGACGGATCCCTTCGCGGGTGGCGTGCCGCAGCCCGTGCTCCGCGTGCTCGGTGAGGGTGTGCGCGAAGACATGCGCGATGAAGAACACGATGAGTGAGAGCGACGCGCTCAGCAGCACGTCTGACACCGACTCCGCGTGGTCGTCGGCGATCGTCACGAACGCCGCGAACACGATGAGGCCGTAGATCGCGGCGGGGGAACGGAAGCGCACGTCGAACCACGCGCGGACACGCTGCCACCCCGACGGGGATTCCACCGTCGCGCTCACGCGTCGAATCCCATGCTGAGCTTGCGCAGCAACGTCGCGAGCCGGTCGCGGTCGCTGCGGGACAAACCGTCCAACAGCAGCGCTTCAGCATCGACGAGGCGCGTGATGGCGGCATCCACGCGTACTCGGCCGTCGTCGGTCAGGGTCACGAGGATGCTCCGTCCGTCGCCGGGGTCGGATTCACGTCGCACGAACCGGCGGGCGACGAGCCGGTCGATGCGGTTGGTCATCGTGCCGCTGGAGACCAGGGTCTGCTGCAGCAGTTGCTTGGGACTCAGCTGGTACGGCTCGCCCGCGCGGCGCAGCGCCGAGAGCACGTCCCATTCCCACGACTCGATGTCGCTGCGACGGAACGCCTCCTTCCGGGCGATGTCGAGGTGGCGCGACAGGCGCGCGACCCGGGAGAGCACCTCGAGCGGCGAGAAGTCGAGATCGGGACGCTGACGCATCCAGGCGTCGACGATGCGGTCCACCTCGTCGCTGTCGCCGTTCGTGCTCACGGTCTCATTATGGCGAGGGCTGAGTATCCGGCCGACACGCCGGGCCGACACACGCGACGGGGTCTGGCAGACTTGTCCGGTGCCCGCGGGCACGATCCGCCGTGGTGTAACGGCAGCACGACAGCCTTTGGAGCTGTTAGGTCTAGGTTCGAATCCTGGCGGCGGAGCATGACCTCACCGACCGAGCTCGCCGTCGTCGTCCTCGCTGCGGGTCAGGGCACCCGCATGCGCTCCCGCCTCCCCAAGGTGCTGCACCACGTGGGCGGACGCCCGCTCGTCGGGCACGTGCTCGACACCGCGGCATCCCTGGACCCGGCCCGCATCGTCGTCGTCGTTCGCCACGAGCGCGAGCAGGTGGCCGAGACGGTCGCCGAACTCGCACCCGGGGTCGTCGTCGTCGACCAGGACGAGATCCCCGGCACCGGTCGAGCCGTCGAGGCCGCTCTCGGCGCCCTCGAGGGCTTCGAGGGTGATGTCCTGGTGCTCAGCGCCGACGTCCCGCTGCTCGAAACCGGCACGCTCACCGAGCTGCTCGCCACCCACCGCACCGGCGGGACCGCCGTGACACTGCTGAGCGCGCGTGTGGACCAGCCCTTCGGCTACGGCCGCATCCTGCGCGACGAGGCGGACGGCGTGCGTCGCATCGTGGAGCAGAAGGATGCCACGGCCGAGGAGGCCGCGGTCACCGAGATCAACGTGGGGGTCTACGTCTTCCAGGCGGCGCCGCTGCGCACCCAGCTGGCGCTCGTGGGGACCGAGAACGCGCAGGGCGAGAAGTACCTCACCGACGTGGTGGGTCTGCTCCGCGATGCGCAGCTCGGCGTCGCGGCATCCGTCACCCCCGATGCCGCGGCCGCCCTCGGCGTGAACGACCGTGTCCAGTTGGCGGAGGCCGGGCGCACCCTCAACGCCCGCACCGTGCGGAGATGGCAGCTCGAGGGCGTCACCGTCGTCGACCCGGCCACCACGTGGATCGACGTCACCGCGACGCTGGCTCCCGACGTCACGATCCTGCCCAACACGCACGTGCGCGGCGCCACCGTCATCGCGTCGGGTGCCACGATCGGCCCCGACACGAGCCTCGTCGACTGCGAGGTGGGGGAGGATGCCACCATCACCCGCGCCGACGCGACGCTGGCCGTCGTCGAAGCCGGCGCCACCGTCGGACCGTTCGCCTACCTCCGTGCCAACGCCCGCGTCGGCGTGAACGGCAAGGTGGGCACGTTCGTCGAGGTGAAGAACTCCTCGATCGGCGAGGGCAGCAAGGTCCCGCACCTGTCATACATCGGCGACACCGACATCGGCCGGGGCGTCAACCTCGGCGCGGGCGCCATCACCGCCAACTACGACGACCTCATCAAGCACCGCACCGTGATCGGCGACGAAGTGCACAGCGGCTCGCACAACGTCTTCGTCGCGCCGGTTACGATTGGAGACGGCGCCAAGACGGGTGCCGGCGCAGTCATCCGCAAGGATGTCCCGCCCGGCGCACTGGCCCTGAGCGTGGCACCCCAGCGCAACATCGAGGGGTGGGTCGAGAAGAACCGACCGGGTACGGCAGCGGCCGATGTGGCCGCGCGGGCTCGGGCTGAACAGGAAGCGGCCGATGGCTCGTAAGAAGAATCGTGTAGACCTCGACCGCGACAACGGCATCGCCCCCGGGCTCGTCGCCAAGACCAAGAAGCGCCTCGTCGTCGCGTCCGGCCGCTCGCACCCCGAGCTGGCCGCCCAGGTCGCCGAGCACCTCGGCACCGAGCTCGCGCCGACCGAGCACCGCACCTTCGCCTCGGGCGAGATCTACACGCGTTTCGAGGTCTCCATCCGCGGGTGCGACGTCTTCGTCGTGCAGTCGTTCGGCCCGCCGGTCAACGAGTGGCTCATGGAGCTGCTCATCATGCTCGATGCCCTCAAGCGCGCCTCGGCCAAGCGCATCACCGTCGTCGCGCCGTACTACCCGTACTCGCGCCAGGACAAGAAGGGCCGCGGTCGCGAGCCCATCAGCGCCCGCCTCGTCGCCGACCTGTTGAAGACGGCCGGCGCCGACCGCATCATGAGCGTCGACCTGCACGCCGCCCAGATCCAGGGCTTCTTCGACGGTCCCGTCGACCACCTCTTCGCCAAGCCCGTGCTGCTCGAGCACTTCGAGCAGGGCCTCAACGGCGAGGACCGCGAGACCCTCACGGTCGTCTCGCCCGACATGGGCCGCGTGCGCGTGGCCGACACCTGGTCGGACAGCCTCGGCGCACCCCTGGCCATCATCCACAAGCGTCGCGATCCGAAGGTCGCCAACCAGGTGTCCGTGCACGAGATCGTCGGTGACGTGAAGGGCCGCACGTGTCTGCTCGTCGATGACATGATCGACACCGGCGGAACGATCCAGAAGGCCGCGCAGGCCCTCAAGGCGAGCGGCGCCCGCAAGGTCATCGTCGCGGCGACGCACGCGATCTTCAGCGACCCGGCGAGCGAGCGGCTCCAGGACCCCGCGATCGACGAGGTCGTCGTGACCGACACCGTGCCGCTTCCGCCCGAGCGCCGCTTCCCGGGCCTCACGGTCCTGCCGATCGCGCCGCTGCTCGCGCGCGCGGTCCACGAGGTCTTCGAAGACGGCTCGGTCACGAGCATGTTCGGCGGCGACGCGTAACCCGGCGCCCGCTTCTCAGCCGTCGCCCTCAAGCGGCGGCTGAGCTCGTTTCCGGGGCGGCTCGCCGGGTTGGGTTCTGCCGCGGGCCGGGCGGGGTTTCCGGCCCGAGACCGCGCGGGGCGGCTCGCCGGGTTGTGCCGTCGTGCGGAGTTCGTGCCCGACACGCCGGTTCGGGATGCCGCGGGGCGGCGTGCCGGCCGAGAACTCCGCGCGACGGTGGGGGTGGTGCCGTCGGGTCGGGTGGGGTTCTACCGCGGGCCGGGCGGGGTTTCCGGCCCGAGACCGCGCGGGGCGGCTCGCCGGGTTGTGCCATCGTGCGGAGTTCGTGCCCGACACGCCGGTTCGGGATGCCGCGGGCTCGGCGTGTCGGCCGAGAACTCCGCGCGACGGTCCACGTGGAACGACGTGCTTCGCACAGCCGACACAAAAGAATGAACCGGGGAGACGTCAAGGTCGTGTCTCTACCGTGAGCACGAACGAGCCGCGAGGCACGACCGAAGGAGGACCCTCATGATCCGCACCACAGCCGTACCCCGTCCCGTCCGCATCGGCACCGCCCTGCTGGGCGTCGCCGGCATCGTGACCCTGGCCGGGTGCTCCGGCGGCGCGACCACCGACGCCGCCGCTCCCGCCGAGAGCGCGTCCGCTCCGGCGGCGACCTCGGCGCCCAGCTCGACCACCGCCACCGGCGGTTCGAGTGCGTCGGGCACGTACAAGGACGGCACCTACGAGGCGACGGGCCAGTACGCCACCCCCGAGAGCGTCGAGACCGTCGACGTCACCCTCACCGTTGCCGGTGACACCGTCACCGACGTGACCGTGACCGGAGACCCCCAGGCGGCCGAGTCCCGGCGCTACCAGAGCGAGTTCATCGGCGGCATCAAGGACGAGGTCGTGGGCAAGAAGCTCGACGAGATCTCGGTGAGCAAGGTCGCGGGCTCGTCGCTGACCAGCGGTGGCTTCAACAAGGCCGTCGACACCATCAAGACCGAGGCCAAGGCCTGAGAGTCATGACCGCCCCGCTCGCCGCGGGTCCGACCTGGACCTTCGACGCGATCGGCACGTCGTGGGCGATCGAGACGGCGTCCGCGCTGAACTCGGTCGCCCGCGACGCGGTGTGGAGCGTCGTCGAGCGCTTCGACCGCGAGTGGTCGCGCTTTCGTGGCGACTCCCCGGTCTCGGCGCTCGCGGAGGGCCGCGTGGCATCCGTCCCCGTACCGAGCGACGCCGACGCGATGCTCTCGCTGTACGACGAGCTCGACGCGGCGACGGCCGGGGCGGTGAACCCCCTGATCGGTGAGGCCCTCGCCCGTCTCGGCTACGACGCTCGCGTGAGTCTCGTCCCGTCGGGCGACCCCGCGCCGGTGCCGCCGTGGCGCGAGACCCTCACGTGGAGTGACGGTCGGCTCGCCGTGGCTCGACCGGTCACGATCGATGTCGGGGCGGTGGGCAAGGGGCGTCTCGTGGATCTCGTGCTCGACACGCTCCGGCACCACGTCGACGGCGACATCGTCGTCGATGCATCGGGTGACATGGCGCTGCGCGGCGCAGCCGTGCGCGTCGCCCTCGAACACCCGTACGACGCGACCCGAGCGATCGGCGTCGTCACCGTGACGGACGGTGCCCTGTGCGCCTCGGCGATCAATCGCCGCGCCTGGGGGGACGGCCTGCACCACGTCCTCGATGCCCGCACCGGTGCTCCGGTGCGCGCGTTCGCCGCGACCTGGGCCGTGGCCGACACCGCGATGCGTGCGGACGCGCTCGCCACCGCCCTGTTCTTCGACGGGGGACCCGAACTCGCGGCCTCCTGGAATGCGCACTGGGTCCGCATGTCCACGGACGGTCGCGTGGAGTGGTCGCCCGGATTCGCCGGGGAGATCTTCGCGTGACCCCGTCGCCCCACCCTCGGAAGGGAACTTCATGAGCGCCACGCTCACCGCGGGCTCGACCCGTGTCCTCGGCCTGATCGGCCGCGTCTCGATGTACCGCCTGGTGATGTCGTCGCTGGGTCTGCTCGCCGTCATCGCGATCGTGCTGTCGTTCGCGGGACAGATCGGTCCGCAGCCGCTCGAGATCGTCGTGAGCGCCGTCGTCCTCGCGGCGGCGTGCGCGGCGACGGATCTCGCCGCCCAGAGCCTGCTCCGGATACCACGCCGCCTGGAATCCTCCCTGATCACCGCGGCCATCCTGCTGTTCGTCCTGCGGCCCACGCTGGAGCCGCTCGGTCTCGTCGGTCTCGTGCTGGCGGGCGTCGTGGCATCCGTCTCGAAGTACGTCCTCGCGTGGCGGGGACGTCATGTCTTCAACCCGGCCGCGACGGGAGCGGCGGTGCTGACCATCGTGAGCGTCTGGGCACCCGACCTGGGTTCGTCCGCCTGGTGGGTCGGGTCGCCGTGGATGGCGGGCCCGGTGCTCGTGCTCGGTGTCCTCCTGCTGCTGCGCACCGACAAGCTTCCGATCGTCGCGACCTTCTGGGTCGTGGCGATGACGGTGGCCTTCATCCGGACGACGATCCAGTTCCAGTCGGCGGGCTTCCCCGTCGACGTCCCGACCGTGCTGTTGCAGGTCGCCTTCTCGTCGCCCTTCCTGTTCCTCGGCGCCTTCATGCTGTCCGAGCCTCTGACCCTGCCCCCGCGGCGCGTGCAGCAGTACGTCGTGGCGATCGTGGTGGGTGTCTTGGCGGGCTGGCCGATCGCGGTCGGTGCGATCACCCTCGGTCAGGAGCGTGCGCTGCTCTTCGGCAACCTCGTGGCGTTCCTCTTCTGCCTGCGGGCCGCGGTCCGGCTGCGCGTCGAGGCTCGTCGTGACCTCACGCCGACCGTGCGCGAACTGACGTTCCACGCGTCGCGGCCCTTCTCGTTCTCGCCGGGGCAGTATCTCGAGCTCGACGTGCCGCACCGCCGCCCCGATGCGCGCGGCACGCGCCGCGAGTTCTCGATCGTCTCCGCACCGGAGGACCTGCCCGAGGTGCGCATCGCGTTCAAAGACGGCTCGCAGTCGTCGTACAAGAAAGCCCTCGCGGCCGTCGACCCCGGGACGACGCTGGCCGTGACAGGCGTCTGGGGCGACTTCATCCTGCCCTCGCGCCCGACCGCACCGGTGCTCCTGGTCGCCGCGGGCATCGGGGTGACCCCCTTCGTCTCGCAGCTGCGTCACCTGATCGCCACCCGCCAACGGCGTGACGCCGTCCTGGTGTACGTCGTGTCCGATCCGGCGGAGTTGGCCTTCCGCGACGACATCGCGGCCAGCGGCATCCCTGTCGTCGTCTTCTCGCCGGACGAGCCGCGGGATCTGCCGGCCGGGTGGACGTGGGCGGGACCCGATCGCGTGGATGCCGAGGGTCTGCTGCGCGCGGTTCCCGACATCGCGCAGCGCGCCGCGTACGTGTCGGGGCCGCCGCGCCTCATCTCGACACTCGCTCCGGCGCTCGCCACCGCGAAGTCGCTCACGACAGACGCCTTCGCGGGCTATTGAGGCGACGCGGGTGAGGTCGCGTGTGAAGAGGGCTGGCGGGTCCCGCGCGGTGCCGGGCGGGACGTGCGCGGCGGGATAGCGTCGCCGACATGCTCCTTCTGGCTTTCGCCGCTCTGCTCGTCGTCGCCTTCGTCGTGGCGCGCACCCGGCAGCGCGCCCAACTGCGCGAGGGGACGCTGCTCGTCGCCGCGGTGGTCTTCGCCCTGCTCGGCGGACTGCAGCTGCTCGTGCAGTCCGATCCCCGTGCTGCGGCGGTGACACTGGTCGTCATCGCCGCCGCGGTTCCGGTGATCGTGCTCGTTCTGGCCGTGTTCCTCATCGCGAACGGCGTGACGATGCTGCGGCACGAGGGACGGAGCCTGGCGAACCTGCTGTCGCTTCTCGCCGGCATCGGCCTGCTGGTCTTCCCGATCGCCCTGCTGTCACTGCTCGCGTGGGGTGGGCTGGGCGGCTTCTTCGTTGCCGCTGTCCTCGTCCTGCTCGCGGGGTACGCGGCGGCGGCGTTCGTCGCCTTCCTGTTGTCGTCGCTGCTGTACGCCGCGCTCCCCGTGCCGCGACGCCCGCGCGCGATCATCGTCCTGGGCTCGGGACTCATCCGCGGCGAGGTGCCGCCGTTGCTACGGGGACGTCTCGAACGGGCGATCGCCGCCTGGCGGAAGACCGACGCTTCCGGCGGCGGCACCCCGGTGCTCGTCCCGTCCGGCGGTCAGGGTCCGGACGAACCCCGGTCCGAGGGTGAGGCGATGGCGCTCTACCTCCGCGATCGCGGCATCCCGGACGCCCTGGTGCGGCCGGAGACACGCTCGCGCAACACGCGCGAGAACCTCGAGTTCTCGCGTCCGATCATCGACGAGCTGGGGGTCACGGGGCCGGTGCTGATCGTGACGAGCGACTTTCACGTGCTGCGCGCGGCCCTCCTGGCGCGGGTCACCTTCCCCGGCGCACGCGTCGTCGGGGCCCGGACCGCGGCCTACTTCGTGCCGAGCGCGTTCCTCCGCGAGTACGTCGCGCTCCTGAACCGGCAGCGATGGATGCACGTCCTGTTCGCCCTGGTCTTCGGGGCGGCGCTGATCAGTGTCTACGCGGCGGTCTTCCTCACCTGACCGCTCAGCGGCGGATCTCCTGCAGCTCCCACGTATTGCCGTCGGGGTCGCGGAACGACGCGAAGGCGACACCACCCAGGTCGCGGACGTCGGCGACAGGCTGCGGGATGAGCTCGATCTTCATGTCCATTCGGCACTCCCGTGTGGCGTGGGATCGGCGGGTTTCGCGGGAAGCCGCACCTCGAAGGTCGTGTCGCCGGGCTCGCTCCGCACGCTGATGGTGCCGCGGTGCGCCTCCACGATCGCGCGCGCGATCGACAGGCCCAGCCCCGTGCCGCCCGTCTTCCGGTCGCGCGAACGGTCGGCACGGGCGAAGCGCTCGAAGAGCTGAGCAGCCACGGCGGGGTCGACTCCGGGACCGTTGTCGTGCACGCGGAGCACCGCGTCGTCGCCTTCGCGGGCCACGGAGACGGTCACCTCGCTTCCGGGAGGGGTGTGCGTGCGCGCGTTCGCGAGGAGGTTCGCGACCACCTGATGGAGCCGTGACGCATCGCCGGCCAGTTCGACGGGGTGGTCGTCGACATCGATCTTCCACGCGTGGTCCGGACCTGCGGGCCGGGCGTCGCCCACCGCCTCGACGGCGAGCCGGGTGAGATCGACGGTGCCGTAGACGAGCTCTTGCCCCTCGTCGAGTCGCGCGAGCAGGAGCAGGTCCTCGACCAGGGTGGTCATGCGGATCGACTGCGCCTGGATCCGCTCGAGCGACTGCTCGGTGGTCTCCACGGCCATCGTGGTGCGCTGGCGCGACTCGTCGTCGTGCGCCTGACGCATGGCACGCAGGGACAGTTCCGAGAAACCGCGGATGGATGCCAGGGGAGTACGCAGCTCATGGCTGGCATCCGCCACGAAACGACGCATCAGCTCTTCATTGCGCTGGCGAGCGGACAGTGACGCGTCGACGCGGTCGAGGAGGGTGTTGAGGGCGGCACCCACCTGGCCGATCTCGGTGTGATCGTCGACCTGCTCGGCGGGCACGCGCTCGGTGATCGATACGTCGCCCTGATCCATGCGGATGGAGGCCACCCGTGTGGCGGTCTCGGCGACGGCTTTCAGCGGCCGCAGGCCGAGACGGATGACGAGGGCGATCACGACGGCGAGAAGCAGGAGTCCGCCCGTGGTGACGAGGGCGACGGTGGTGAGGATCGCCCCGATCGTTCCGGTGACCTGGGACAGGGGCAGCCCGACGATCAGCACGTCATCGCCGCCGGATGAGTACGGCTTCACGAGGTACTCGCCGAGATTCGGCAGTTCCACTGTGCGCGCGTTCGGGTTCGAGGATCGCAGGCTCTCGACGATCTGTGCGATCTCGTCGGATGCCAGGGCCCGAGAGGTGCCGTTGTCGACGACCGCCCCGGTCGGGCCGTTGAGCCGTGCGCTCATGACCAAGAGTGTGCCGTTGTCGAACGGGCCCGCATCCAGCACCTGCTGCGCGGTGCTCTGGAACGAGATGCGCTGTTGCGCCACCGAGGCGACGTCGGTGACCTGCGCGTCGAGGTTGTTCAGCAGCACCTGGCTGAGGATCGCGCTGGTGGAGACGCCGATCATGATCAGGATGAACGCGACCATGCCGATGACGGTGGCCATCAGTCGCGCTTGCAGACTCCACGGCCGTCGCAGACGGCGACCGGATGCCACGTCGGCGGGCCTCGTCGGGTCGGTGGGCGGCGCCGCCGGGGGAGCCGGCCGCGGAGGGATCGTCACTGCGGGGCTTTGATCATGTAGCCGACGCCGCGGACGGTGTGGATGAGCGGTTCGTGACCGGCGTCGATCTTCTTGCGCAGGTACGAGATGTACAGCTCGACGACGCTCGAGCGGCCTCCGAAATCGTAGTTCCAGACGCGGTCGAGGATCTGCGCCTTCGACACCACGCGTCGCTGGTTGCGCATGAGGAAGCGTAGCAGTTCGAACTCCGTCGCCGTGAGCTCGATCTCCTGACCCGCGCGCACGACCTCGTGGCTGTCCTCGTTCAACGACAGGTCGCCCACCCGCAGGATCGGCTCGGAGTCGCGCGTCAGCGCGGTGCCCGCGCGGCGCATGAGGCCACGCAGGCGCGCCACGACCTCTTCGAGGCTGAACGGCTTGGTCACGTAGTCGTCACCGCCGGCGGTGAGACCCGCGACCCGGTCGGCGACGGCATCCTTCGCGGTGAGGAACAGCACGGGCACGTCGTTGCCCGAGTGGCGCAGGCGCTGCAGGACCGCCATGCCGTCGAGGTCGGGCATCATGATGTCGAGCACCATGGCATCCGGTTCGAAATCGCGCGCGGCCTGCAGGGCGTCGAACCCCGAGCCCGCGGTGCGCACGTCCCACCCCTCCATCCGCAGCGCCATCGACAGGAGGTCGGTGAGCATCTGCTCGTCATCGACGACGAGCACGCGCAGAGCGCTCCCGTCGGGGCGGGTGAAGGCGGGGGCGGCGGCGGTCGCGGTCATGGAACTCATTGTGCGCTCGTATCTATGAGCTTTCTATGGCGTGAGTTATGGGAATCCTGAGAGCGGGATCGTCGCCGGCTGACAGCCCCCGCGATCGCCACACCGATGACCGCGCCGAGCGTGTTCGCGACGACGTCGCGGACGTCGGCGACCCGCGTCGGCAGGAAGAGCAATTGCACCGTCTCGATGGTCGCGCTCACGAGCGCGCCCATCAGGACGCCGTGCCACCACCGGCCTCCCCAGGCGATCGCGAGGAGGCCGAGGGGGAGGAACATCGCCACGTTCGCGGTGAACTCCACCACGTCGAAGGTGATCCACGCGGTGGGAGGCCACGCGCGAAGGCCGCGGAGGACGGCGTTCAGGATGCCACCCACCCCGTCGTCGTAGATCGACGGGCGCAGTGTCATCCACCACACACCCAACGCATACACGCACGACGCGGCGACGAGCAGAGCCCGTCGCCGCGTCGTCAAGGTGCGCTCCGGCGCTCGATGACCCTTGACCCTCAGTGGGTGTCTTCGGCCTCGATCTCGGTGCGGTCGCCCGACCAGAGGGTGTGGAACGTCCCCTCCTTGTCGATGCGGCGGTAGGTGTGGGCGCCGAAGAAGTCGCGCTGACCCTGGATGAGGGCCGCGGGCAGACGCTCGGCACGCAGGCCGTCGTAGTACGCCAGCGACGAGCTGAAGGCCGGGGCCGGGATGCCGGCGGCGGCGGCGAGGGCCACGATGTTGCGCCACGACGCCTGCGCGCGCCCGAGGGCTTCGACGAAGTACGGTGCCGTCAGCAGCACGGGCAGCTCGGGCTCGGCATCGTAGGCTTCCGCGATGCGGTTCAGGAACTGCGCGCGGATGATGCAGCCGCCGCGCCAGATCTTCGACACCGCACCGAGGTCGATGTTCCAGCCGTACTGCGCGGCTCCCGCGCGGATCTCGTCGAATCCCTGGCTGTACGCGACGATCTTGGACGCGTAGAGGGCCAGGCGCACCTGCTCGATGAACGCGTCGGCGTCTTCACCGGTGAGGTGCTCGACACCGAGGGTGTCGTCGGGGCCGGGCAGGTCGCGCGAGACCGAGCGCTGCTCGGGGTGGCTCGACAGCGAACGGGCGAAGGTGGCCTCAGCGATGCCGGAGACGGGAACGCCCAGGTCGAGAGCGGTCTGCACGGTCCACGCCCCGGTGCCCTTGGCGCCGGCCTGGTCGAGGATGACGTCGACGAGCGGCTTGCCGGTCTCGGCGTCGACCTGACGCAGCACCTCGGCGGTGATCTCGATGAGGTACGACTCCAACTCGCCGCGGTTCCACTCGGCGAACACGTTGGCGATCTCGGCGGGCGTCTTGCCGGTGGCCTGGCGGATGAGATCGTACGCCTCGGCGATGAGCTGCATGTCGGCGTACTCGATGCCGTTGTGCACCATCTTGACGAAGTGGCCGGCACCGTCGTGGCCGACGTGCGTCACGCAGGGCTCGCCCTCGGCGACGGCGGCGATGGTCTTGAGGATCGGGCCGAGCGTGATCCACGACTCGTCCGAGCCTCCGGGCATGAGCGAAGGGCCGAGGAGGGCTCCCTCCTCGCCGCCGGAGACACCCATGCCGACGTAGTTGATGCCGGTGTCGCGCACGGCCTTCTCGCGGCGGATGGTGTCGGTGAACAGGGCGTTGCCGCCGTCGACGATGATGTCGCCGGGCTCGAAGACCTTCACGAGCTCGTCGATGACGAAGTCGGTGGGTCGGCCGGCCTTGACCATGATGATGGCGGTGCGCGGGACCGACAGCGACGCCGCGAAATCCTCGTAGGAGAAGGAGGGGACGAAGTTCGCCTCGGGATGCGTCTCGACGAGGTGTTCGGTCTTGTCGGCGCTGCGGTTGAAGACGGCCACGGTGTTGCCCTCGCGGCTGGCGAGATTGCGGGCCAGGTTCGAGCCCATCACCGCGAGCCCGACGACGCCGATGTTCGCGCGGGCGTCGCCCTCGCCCTCCGGGCGGGAGTCCGCCTCGGCGGTGGGGCGCTCGACCTCTTCGATGCCGGGCGCACCCTCGTGCACCTGTGCGGCCTTGTGCGGGGCCTGGTCCTGGTCGGTCGAGGGTCCGGTCGGAGAGGGGGTCGACGTCATTGAGTGCTCCGTAGATCGGCTGCGAGAAATGGGGGTGAGGGCGCACGTTGGGGCTGCCGATGCCACTTTATCGGCTCGGGTCCCGCGTGTTTCAGGCGGGGGAGAGGTGCAGGCGGTCGACGACCTCCTGCACCTGCTCCTGGGGGGTCAGGTCCAGGTCTACCCGGATCGCCTGCTCATCGGCATCCGGGATCTCGAGGGTCTCGAACTGCGAGGTGAGCAGCGACGGGGGCATGTAGTGCCCCTGGCGGCGCAGCAGGCGTTCCAGCACGAGGGCGGGATCGCCCATGAGAAGGACGAAGGTGACATCGTCGCGGCGCAGCACGTCGCGGTAGCGGCGCCGGAGGGCCGAGCACGTGATGATGCCCGGGCGCCCGGCGGCGATCTGCCCGTCGATCCACGCGGCGACACGGTCGAGCCAGGGCCAGCGATCGTCGTCGTTCAGCGCGTGTCCGGAGGCCATCTTCGCGACGTTCTCGGCCGGGTGCAGGTCGTCGCCCTCCTGGAAGTCCCACCCCAGACGCCCGGCGAGCATGCCGGCCACGGTGGACTTACCGGTCCCGGCGGGACCCATGAACACGAGGATGGGTGGGGATGCCGCAGGTTCGGCGGAGTTCTCCGCCTCGACGTGGGCCGATGCCAGCGGGGCAGATGTCATGTCGGGGTTCCCTTCGTTGGGTCAGACGAACGCGCTGATGACGAGGACGCCGGCCAGGCCCGTGACGGAGATCACGCACTCCAGCACCGTCCATGTTTTCAGGGTCTGCGGGATGTTCAGGCCGAAGTACTCCTTGATGAGCCAGAAGCCGGCGTCGTTGACGTGGCTGAGGAACACCGACCCGGCACCGATGGCGAGCACGAGCAGCGCGGTCATCGGGGCGTCCAGCGTCTCGGTGAGCGGCTGGAGGATGCCGGCCGCGGTGATGGTGGCGACCGTCGCCGATCCCGTGGCCACGCGGATGACGACGGCGACGAGCCAGGCCAGCAGCAGCACGGAGACGCTCGAGCCCGCGACGAGATCGGCGATCACCTTTCCGATGCCCGTGTCGACGAGCACCTGCTTGAAGCCGCCGCCCGCACCCACGATGAGGAGGATGCCGGCGATCGGCCCGAGCGAGGAGCCGACGACGCTCGTCAGCTTGGCGCGGTCGAAGCCCGCACCCCGGCCGAGAACGACGAAGCCGACGAGCACGGCCAGCAGCAGCGCGATGATGGGCAGACCGAGGAAGTCGACGACGACCTTCCACGCGTCGGTCGAGCCCGGCGCGACGATGTCGGCGACGGCCTTCAGGAGCATCAGGGCGACGGGGAGCAGGATGCTGCAGAGTGTCGCGGCGAACGAGGGGCGGCGAGCGGGCTCCTCGCCCTTCTCCTCGGCCGAGACGAACAGGTCGGGCACGGGGACCGGTGCCCAGCGGGCGGCGATGGGAGCGAACAGCGGGCCGGCGATGATGACGGCGGGAATCGCGATGACCACGCCGAAGGCGAGGGTGAGGCCGAGGTTGGCATCCAGGGCGTCGATGGCGGCGAGGGGCCCGGGGTGCGGCGGGACGAGGCCGTGCATCGCGGAGAGGCCCGCGAGGGTCGGGATGGCGATCTTCATCAGCGAGACGCCCGACCGGCGCGCGACGAGGATGATGACGGGAACCAGGAGGACCAGACCGACCTCGAAGAACATCGGCAGGCCGATGATGGCGCCGATCAGTCCCATGACCCAGGGCAGCGAGCGCGGTGTGGCACGGGCGACGAGGGTGTCGACGATGCGGTCGGCACCGCCGGAGTCGGCGAGCAGCTTCCCGTAGATCGCTCCGAGCGCGATCAGGATGCCGACGCCGCCCATCGTCGAGCCGAATCCCCCGGTGAAGCTGGTCACGGCGGTGGCGATGGGCATGCCGGCGACGACGCCCGTCGTGAACCCGCCGATGGTCAGCGCGAGGAAGGGGTGAAGCTTTCCCCACGTGATGAGAACCACGATGAGCGCGATGCCGATGAGGGCGGCGGTGATCAACTGCCCGGCGGGGGCGGTCGATGCGGTCTCCGCGGCGGCGAGCACCGACCTGGAGGGGAGGGGGGAGAGGGCCATGAGCGTCCTTGTTCCGGCGAGCGGCAGCAATGCCGTGGGGTTATTTGTCGTACATAAAACCACAGGATGCCGGATCGTGCACGACGAATATCGTGAAACGTCGCCCTGATGTCTGCCATCATCGAGGCATGACGAGGGAGCGTGTGGCGACGGCGTCGCTGCACGACGCCCTGGTCGAGCGCGTCGGATCCGCCATCGTGGCCGGAGAGCTGCCGCCGGGATCGCGACTGGTCACGGCGGATCTGTCGGAAGGCTCGTCGCGCGGCGCGGGTCGAGAGGCGGTGCGCGTGCTGCAGGCCCTCGGGCTCGTGCGCGTGCAGCGCAAGACCGGCGTCGAGGTGCTGCCGTCGGCGGCGTGGAACGTGTACGCACCGGAGATCATCGCGTGGCGCCTGGCGGGCCCGGGTCGCGACGCCCAGCTGCGCGAGCTGAGCGAACTGCGCGGCGCGATCGAGCCGCTGGCGGCACGGGCTGCCGCGTCCCACGCCAGCGACGCGCAGCGGCAGACGCTCGTGGCCGCCGTGATGGAGATGGCACGCACCGAGCGCGACGCCGACGGCGCCGAGTACCTCGCGGCGGATGTGCGCTTCCATCGCACGCTGCTGGCGGCATCCGGGAACGCGATGTTCGCCGCGCTCGGGGCCGTCGTGGAGTCGGTGCTGGTCGGGCGCACGCGGCACGAGCTCATGCCGCACGACGCGAATCCGCACGCGGTGCGCTGGCATCAGGACGTCGCCTTCGCGATCGCCGCGGGCCGTCCGGACGAGGCGGCTCAGGCGATGCGGCTCATCGTGCGCGAAGCGGGCCAGGCGATGGCGGCGGCGGTCTCGGCGGAGTGACGCGGGTCAGGCCGACTCGGGTGCGGAGCTGCGCTCCGCCGTGAAGCGCCGCGTGACCGCGATGTCGCGGCCGCCCAGCCCGCGCGCGACGATCTCGTCGAACGCGGAGCGCAGTGCCGGCAGGAGCGCCGGACGCGTGTGCGTGGACGCGGCGACGTCGGACGCGAAGCGCAGGTCCTTGACCATGTACTCGGCGACGCCGCTCGGGGAGTCATCGCCCGTGACGAGGCGCTGGCGCCGGCTCTCGAGCAGGCGTGATCCGGCATAGCCGCCGCCGAGGAGGTCCCAGAGGGCGGCGGGGTCGACGCCCGAGCGCGCTGCGAGTTCGGTCGCCTCGCCGAGGGCGAGGATCGTGGAGGCGACGACGAGCTGATTGCACGCTTTGGCGACCTCGCCGGCGCCCAGCGGGCCCAGGCGCACGGGCGTTCCGCACGGGGCGAGGAGGCTCGCCGCGAGGTCGGTGTCGGCGGGGGAGCCGCCGAGCATGATCGACAGTCGTCCGGCCGTGGCGCCGTCCTCCCCACCCGACACGGGACAGTCGACGACCCGGATGTTCTCGGGCAGGCGATCCGCCAGCTCGCGCACGCCCACCGGTGATGAGGTCGAGCCGATCATGAGCAGGTAGGGGCGCTCCGCGATCCCCGCGAGAAGGCCGTCGGGTCTCTCGAGGTGCTCCTCCAATTGCGGGAGGTCGGGCAGCATCACCAGCACGGCGTCGGTTTCGGCTCCGAGGTCGCGAGCCGAGGTCGCCCACCGCGCTCCGGCCTCGATCAGGGCGGGGCGTTCGCGGCGAGCGTGGACCACGAGACTCTCGCGTGCGGCGAGCAGGTGCCGAGCCATCGGTTCGCCCATGGCGCCGAGGCCCCACACACCGAGGCGGTCGGGGGAGAAGGTGTTCTCGTCATCGAGCGCAGTCATGACACCATGGTACCGGCTGGACAACAGGTTGAACAGGGTTCACTATTGTGAACATACGCACGCTGATCGAGCGCGAGAGATGCGCCCGATCGCGACGAAGGGATGGACGAGGATGTCGACGCAGAAGAGCCTACGCGCGGTGGTCGCGGTTCCCCTCCGCGAGGAGCATTGTCGACTGATCGAGCGCCTCGAGCCCCGCATCGAGCTGGTCCGGGACGCCGCGCTCACGCCGCCGATGAGGGGGCCGGCCGACTGGTCGGGAGACCCCGCGTACGAACGCACGGCCGATGAGCAGCGGGCGTTCGACGAGATGGTCGACTCCGCCCAGGCGCTCTTCGGTATCCCGGACGTCGACCCGGCAGCGCTCGCGCGCACTGTCGGCGCGAACCCGGGTCTGCGTTGGGTCATGACGACCGCTGCCGGAGGCGGCGGACAGATCAAGGCGGCGGGCCTCGACGGCGACGCCCTCGAGCGCATCGTCTTCACCACGAGCGCGGGCGTGCACGGGGGACCGCTGGCCGAGTTCGCGGTGTTGGGTGTGCTCGCGGGCGCGAAAGGCCTGCCGCGGCTCGCGCGTCAGCAGGCGGAGAAGCGGTGGACCGACCGCTGGGAGATGCGCCAGATCGACGAGATGACGGTGCTCGTCGTGGGTCTGGGTGGAATCGGCGCGGAGTGCGCGCGCCGGTTTCAGGCGCTCGGTGCCGAGGTGTGGGGGACGACGCGGTCCGGAGCGCCCGTCGAGGGTGTCGACCGTCTCATCCCGCTCCATCAGCTGGCGGAGGCCGTCGCGGAGGTGGATGCCATCGTCGTCACGCTCCCCGGAACCGATCAGACCCATCACCTCATCGACGCCGGGATCCTTGCGGCGGTCAGGCCCGGGGTGATCCTCGCGAGCGTGGGCCGCGGGACCGTGATCGACGAGAACGCCCTCGTGGTGGCCCTCGACGACGGCCGTGTCTCGTTCGCGGCCCTCGATGTGTTCGAGGTCGAGCCGCTGCCCGTGGACTCACCGCTGTGGCGGCATCCGCACGTCCTCGTCAGTCCGCACACGGCGGCCCTCAGCAGCAAAGAGGAAGAGCGGATCGCGCGGCGCTTCGCCGAGAACGCCACGCGCCTGCTCGATGGCGCGCCGATGCGCGCCGTTGTCGATACGGTCGAGTTCTACTGATACGTCGCCGCGGATGACGCTGCGAGCGACGCCGCCACGACGGGAGTCTCGATGAGCGATGAGGACGCGGGTGCGCTCGCGCGTGATCCGGCTCCGGCGGTCGGTCGGAGCATCCGGCTTCTCGGCCTGCTGGCGGAGGCGGGCCGCGCGCTCACGCTGACGGAGCTCGCGTCCGGCCTCGGGGTGGCGAAGTCGTCGACCGCGAACCTCTGCCTCTCCCTCGAAGCAGAGCGGATGATCCAGCGCGTTCCGCTCGGATACCGCCTCGGTATCCGGACGGCGGAGCTCGGCGGGGCGTTCGCGGCACAGTTCAACCAGGTCCGTGAGTTCTACGCCGTGTGCGAGGCATCGCCGGTGCTCTCGAGCGAGCTCGTGCAGGTCGCGGTGCTCGACGACACCGATGCTTTGTACCTCGCGCGTCACGAGGGCTCCCTGTCGGTCCGCTTGGGGACTCCTCTCGGCTCTCGGTTGCCAGCCGCCCTCTCGGCCACGGGTCGTGCGCTGCTCATGACCCACGACGACGAGACCGTCCGTTCGCTCCTGTCCCGCGCTCGTGCTCTCCCGCAACTCACCGAGAAGAGCACGATCGACGTCGAGGCCGTGATCGCGAAACTGGCCGCCGCTCGAGAGCGGGGGTGGTCGGTCGACGAAGAGGAGTCGTTCCGCGGCATCGTCGGCGTCGCCGTACCCCTGGAGGGGTGGGCCCCCGGTGACCCGCAACTCGCTCTCGGCGTGGGCATCCCGGTGGCGGAGGCCACGCCGGAGCGCAGAGAGCGGGTCGGCGTCGCGCTCCGCGAGGCCGCCGCCGCCCTGACGAATCCCTTCAGCGCGACGCGCTCGGCCTGAGCTCGCGGCCCGTGGTGCCGCCCCGCCCTCTCGCGAGGGCGAGGCGCCTTTCGGCGTTCCCGGGGGCGTCTGGTGCCCCCGCCGTCGGGTCGCGCCCACGACGTGCGTGGCGACAGCCGGACGCCCGTGCGAATGCTGTTCAACATATTGAACTGTGTCCACAGGGTTGGTACAGTCGCCGTGTCGTCAGACACCAGCCGATCGAAGGAGATGGCCGTGACCACTTCATCCACACCGACGCCGCAGCCGACGGATGACCCCGAGTACGCCGCGAATCTGCGCCGCGCGACCCTCGCCTCGAGCATCGGCAGCGCGCTGGAGTACTTCGACTTCGCGCTCTACGGGCTGTCGACGGCGCTGATCTTCAATGTCCTGTTCTTCTCGCAGGACAACCCGGCCCTCGCCACCGTCGCGGCTTTCGCAACCTATGGCGTCGGCTTCCTCGCGCGCCCGTTCGGCGGACTCTTCTTCGGCGTCCTCGGCGACAAGCTCGGTCGCAAGTGGGTCCTCGTCATCACGATCCTGCTGATGGGCGGGGCGTCGACCGCGATCGGTCTGCTGCCCACGTATGAGGCGGTCGGCATCCTCGCGCCGATCCTGCTCGTGGTCATGCGCTTGCTGCAGGGCTTCGGCGCCGGTGCCGAGCAGGCCGGCGCGACGGTCCTCATGGCCGAGTACGCCCCCGTCAAGCGGCGCGGCTTCTTCTCCGCGCTGCCCTTCATCGGCATCCAGGCGGGCACGCTGCTCGCCGCCGTCGTGTTCAGCCTGATCTCCCTGCTGCCCGAGGAGCAGCTGCTCAGCTGGGGTTGGCGCGTGCCGTTCCTCGCGTCGTTCGTGCTCATCCTGCTCGCGCTGTTCATCCGCATGCGTCTGCGTGAGACGCCCACCTTCATCGAGCTCGAGAAGAGCGAGCAGATCGCCGAGCGCCCGGTCCGCGACATCTTCACGCGGGGCCTGCCGGGCATCATCGTCGGCATCGGTCTGCGCATGGCCGAGAACGGCGGGTCGTACATGTTCAACACGCTCGCGCTGACGTTCTTCGTGGCCTCCGTGGGCGGCCAGGCCGACCGCAGTCTCCTCACGTGGGGGGTCACGCTCGGTTCGCTCATCGGCATCTTCTCCGTGCCGCTGACCGGCGCGCTGTCCGACCGGATGGGGCGGCGCACCGTGTACCGCGCGGGTGCGCTGTTCATGCTCGTCTTCACGTTCCCGGCGTGGTGGCTCATCTCGCTCGGGAGCTATCCGATCACGATCGCCGTGATCGCGATCGGCATCGGCGTCGCCGTCAACTCCATGCTCGGACCCCAGTGCGCGATGCTCCCCGAGCTGTTCGGCAACCGTCACCGCTATCTCGGCGTGGCCATGGCTCGCGAGATCTCGGCCGTGCTGGCCGGTGGCCTGGCCGGTGTGCTCGGGGCGTACATCATCGCCGTGTCCGGGGCGAACTGGCTCCTGCTGGCGATCTACATGGGAACCCTGGCGCTCATCACCACCGCGTCGACCTTCCTCGTGCCCGAGACCGTGCGCCGCGACCTGACGCGCACCGACGACGCGATCAAGGTCTCGCGCGACGAGGCGGGCGAGGGCGTGGATGCCACGACCGTCACGGTCCGGACCATCCGATGACCCGCATCGCCCGCGTGCAGACGCCCCAGGGGACGCGCACCGTCCGTCTCGACGGTGGTGCCCTCATTCCGATCGACGACCCGTATGTCGCGTTCGCGCGCGGAACGGAGCCGGCGGATGCCGGTGGCGCGGTGCAGGGGACGCTCCTGGCGCCGTGCGTCCCCACGGTCGTCGTGGGGATCGCCCAGAACGGCCCCGGGCACCCGTCGCCCGTGCAGGCGTGGCTGAAGAGCCCGCGCACGGTCACCGGCCCCGACCAGGCGGTGTCGCTCCGGCGCGACGCCGGGACGACGGTCGCCGAGGCGGAGGTGGCCGTCGTGATCGGGCGAGACACCATCGGACTGACCGCCGACACGGCGCACGAGTACGTTCTCGGGATCACCGCGGTCAACGATCTGTCGAGCCCCGATCGGGCGGTGGCGGATCCGCGCAACTTCGAATCGAAGTCGGGGGCGGGGTACACCCCGCTCGGCCCGTGGATCGACACGTCGATCGACCTCGACGACGACGTGTCCCTGCGGTTGATCGTCGACGGGGAGACGGTGGCCGACACGTCGTCGGGGCGGTACCCGATGTCGATGCGCGCGTGCCTCGCCTACGTGACGAGGTGGACGACGCTGGGTCCGGGGGACGTGATCATGATGGGTGCGCCGTTCTCGGCATCCCCGATCCGTCCCGGAGTCACGGTCGAGGTCGCGGTGGGAGACCTGCGGTTGCGGACACCGACGCGCTGAACCGCCGCGACGGTGGGGTCAGTGCTTCTTGTAGTTCGCGTTGCGACCCATGGAGAAGAGGGCGCCGATCGCCCCGATGCCACCGACGAGGGCGATGCCGCCGATGACCCAGAGCACGACGTGGGAGAAGAAGCCGCTGTCCATGATGATCCTTCGGGTCGGTGGGCTTCCCATCCTACCGGGGAGCGCCGGAGCCCCTCGACGCGGGCGGGTCGTGGGGAAGCTCCTGCGCTGGTAGACTTCCGGTGAACTTCGGCGAGGGATGCGTCGTCGGCACCCAGCGGGTGCACGGGGCATCCGTGATCGACGCGGTGATGCAGGCTCCCGGCTTTCCTCACGCGCTCGCGTTCGAGTCGAATCCAGACCACATCGGTGCGGGCCGTGTCCCGCCCCCAAGCTGCGGGCCGCGCGCCCGCGAGGAGAAGAACATGTCGGAAGACAACAAGGTCGTCGCGGAGCTCCGCGAGAACTTCGGCAAGGGCTTCGCCCGACGCCTGCGCGCCGCGGGCAAGATCCCCGCCGTGATCTACGGCCACGGCACCGAGCCCCAGCACGTCGCGCTGCCCGGTCACCAGACCGCGCTGCTCATCCGTCGCGCCAACGCGCTGCTCGACCTCGACATCGCAGGGAAGAGCCAGCTCGTCCTGGTCAAGGACGTGCAGAAGGACCCCGTGCGTCAGATCATCGAGCACATCGACCTCATCGTCGTGAAGAAGGGCGAGAAGGTCCAGGTCGACGTTCCCGTCGTCGTCGTCGGCGAGCCCTTCTCCGGCACCATCGCGATGCTCGACGCCACCTCGGTGTCGCTCGAGGTCGAGGCCACGCACATCCCCCAGACCGTCGAGGTCGATGTCGAGGGCGCCGAGGACGGCACGCAGATCACCGCTGCCGACCTGAAGCTCCCCGCCGGCGCGAGCCTGGTCACCGAGCCCGAGACCCTCATCGTGGGCGTCTCCGTGCCGCTGGACACCCTCGCCGCCGAGGAAGAGATCGCCGAGGCCGACGCCGAGGTCGCCGAGGAGCAGTCCGAAGAGGCCGAGGCCGGCGACAACTGACACCGGACGGGCTGAGCACAGCCTGTCGACGAGGGGGCGCGATCATCCGCGCCCCCTCGTTTTTTCTGAGCACGGGTCCGCGTCGGGATCCGAGAGGATGGATGCCATGGCAGACACGTGGGTGATCGTCGGGCTCGGCAACCCGGGGCCGCGCTACGAGGCGACTCGGCACAACATCGGCCAGATGGTCGTCGACGAGCTCGCCTCACGCCGCCGCGAGGGCTTCCGCGCGCACAAGGCGAACGCGCGCGTCGCGGAGTCGTGGGTGCGGCCGGGCGGAGCGAAGCTCGTGCTCGCCAAGCCCAACAGCTTCATGAACGTCTCCGGGGGGCCGACGGCGGGCCTGGCCCGGTTCTATGGGGTGGACCCTGAGCGCATCGTGGTCGTGCACGACGAACTCGACATCCCTTTCGACACCGTCAAGCTGAAGACCGGCGGCGGACACGGCGGGCACAACGGTGTGCGCGATGTCGCCAAGGCCCTCGGCACGGCGGACTTCCCGCGTGTGCGGGTGGGGATCGGCCGCCCCGTGGGACGCCAGGACCCGGCGGATTGGGTGCTCGATCCGTTCGGCGCGACCGAGCGTCAGACGCTTCCCATCCTGATCTCGGATGCCGCGGACGCGGTCGAGCTGCTCATCGAAGACGGGCTCGTCGCCGCCCAGCAGCGTTTTCACGCCCCGCGCACCTGAGTCGTCGCACACCGCCGAGACCGCGACAGCCCCGACCGTTCGGCCGGGGCTGTCGTCGTGGAGAGGTGTCAGCCGACGGTGTCGAGGTACGGGGCGGCCCCCGCGGTGGCGCCGATACCGAACACGATCGCGACCACGACGCCGCCGAGGACGGCGAGCACGATCGCCGTGATGCCCCATCCGCGCCCGCGGTTCTTCGCGGCGGCGATGATGCCCTGGATGAACGCCCACAGGCCGAGGACGCCGAAGACGAGGAAGCCGACGACCGACAGCAGACCGGCCGCCGCCGCCGATTGCTGCTGGGCCGCGGTGAGCGTCGACGGGTCCAGCTGAGTGGTGGTGCCGTTCGTCGTGGCGTACTACACGAGCGCGCCACTCTGCATACCGCCGATGAAGGCGATGATCGAGCCGATCACGATGGCCGCGAGAGCGATTACGAAGGCGATGAGGCCGAGACGGTTCGAGTTCTTCACCGGCGCGGCGGCCGGGGGCTGATATCCGGCGGGAGCGGGGTACCCCGATGAGGCGGCGGCATCGGCTCGCGTCGCGGGCGGAGGGTTGTACGGCTCGGGGGGCGGCGTGGTGTTGCTCACGGGTACTCCTTCGATCGTGGGACGGAACCGTCCCGTGGCCGCGAGTATAGGGACGTCGCGGCTTCTCTGTGAGGGAGCTGGACGTTCGGGCGCAAACCCGGTAGCGCGCTCAGACCACGGTTCCGGCGGGACCCGCGACGGTTCCGGCTCCGGCGATCACCGCGATCCCCGCGAGCACCCCGAAGATGACCGGACCGAGGGCCGCGAGCACGATGGCCACGATGCCCATCGGGCGACCGGCGTTGCGCGCGGTGGCGATGATGCCGAGCACGAGTGCGGTGATGCCGAGTACCGTGCCCGACCAGAAGGCGACTTCCACCACGAGGACGAGGTCGCGCACCGGGGAGAGCACGCGCAGGTCGATGTTCTGTCCACCCTGGGCGACGATGCCGGCCCCCGCACCTCGTCCCACGCGGAAGGCAGCGAAACCGGCCACCGCGGGGGCGAGGATTGCGGCGAGGATGCCGGACACGAGAGCGAAGGTGCCCAGCGGGCGTCGCTTCTTCGCCGGAGACGGCGGGGCCAGAAGCGTCCCGGCCGCGGGGGCGGCGTAGGGGGCGGCGAACGGCGAAGACATATCCGCACTCTACGAGACCCGCGACGCCGAAGCCCGTGTCGGTGGCCCCGCGTACACTTTCCCGAGTGACAGTTCCCGGGATCGTGCGCGCCCTCGAGCAGGCTGAGTCGTATCGTGAGGCCGCCTCCGCGGCATCCGTCGATCTGTCTCTCTCCCTCGTCGACGGGCTCGATGCCCCTGTCATCGCGGGCCTCATCGAGCGTCGCCGTGCGGGCGGCGACCCCGGTGCCGTGCTGGTGATCGCCCCGACCGGTCGACGCGCCGAGTCGCTGGGGCCGGCTCTGGACGCCGTTCTCCCCGGAGCGCAGGTCCTGCACTTCCCCGCGTGGGAGACGCTCCCGCACGAGCGGTTGAGCCCGAGTCCCGAGACGGTCGGACGCCGCCTCGACGTGCTCCGCCGGATCGCGGCGTGGGACGGCGAGGCTCCGCTGGTGGTCACGGCGTCGGTTCGCAGCGCTCTGCAGCCGCTCGCCCCCGGCCTGGGCGACGTCACGCCCGTCGAGCTCACCGTGGGTGGCCGCGGGCACGAACTCGAGGTGGTGACCACTCGTCTCGTCGAGTTGGCGTATCACCGGGTCGACATGGTGTCGCGTCGGGGAGAGTTCGCCGTGCGCGGCGGCATCCTCGATGTCTTCCCACCGGTGGCCGATCACCCGTACCGTGTCGAGTTCTTCGGCGACGAAGTCGACCAGATCCGCGCGTTCTCGGTCGCCGACCAGCGTTCGCTGCCGGGAGAGGTCGGCTCCGTCACGCTCGTCCCCAGCCGGGAGCTGCTGCTGACCCCCGAGGTGCGCGCGCGCGCAGCCGAACTGCGCGACGACTACCCCGGACTCCGGCAGCTGCTGGAGAAGATGGCGGAGGGAATCCCCGCCGAGGGGATGGAGTCGCTCATCCCCGTGCTCGTCGACGATCTCATCACCCTCGTCGACTATCTGCCGGGGGGCAGCGCCGTCTCGCTCGTCGATCCGGAGCGCTCGCTCGCACGCGCGACCACGCTGGGCGACACCAACCGCGAGTTCCTCGAAGCCGCGTGGTCGGCCGCCACCGCCGGCGCCGACACCCCGGTCGACCTCGAGTCGGGCGACTTCGTCACCCTCCACGACCTGCACGAGAAGGCCAGCGGCCGCGGAGGAGTGTGGTGGCAGCTCAGCGCCTTCGACTCTGGAGCGGCGGATGCCGAGGACGAGGGGCTCGTCATCGGCGACGACTCCGCGCACCGCGTCAAGGCCGACCCCGTCCCGTCGTTCCAGGGCAACGTCGACGGCGCCACCGCGCACGTGGGGCAGTTGCTCGCCGACGGCTGGTCGGTGGTCGTCACGGCATCCGGTCCCGGTCTCGTCGACCGCGCGAGAGACGTCCTCGCCGAGCGCGGGATCGCGGCGCGGCGCGTCGACGACGTGCGCACGCCGCCCGAGCCGGGCGTCGCCCACGTCGTCTGCGCCCCGCTCGAGCGCGGTTTCGAGCTGACCGAGGCGCGCTTCGCCGTCATCACCGAGACCGAGTTCTACGGGCGCTCCGTCGGCAGTGACACCCGAGGTGTGAAGAAGCTCGCCTCGCGTCGGCGCAACGTCGTCGATCCGCTGCAGCTGAAGCCGGGCGACGTCGTCGTCCACGCCACGCACGGCATCGGCAAGTTCATCGAGCTCACGCAGCGCGAGGTGTCCAGCGGCGGGCGCAACGCCGTGAAGACGACGAAGGAGTACCTCGTCCTCGAGTACGCGCCCGCCAAGCGCGGCTACCCGGGCGACAAGCTCTTCGTCCCCACCGACCAGCTCGATCTGCTGTCGAAGTACGTCGGTGGAGAGGCCCCGACCCTGTCGAAGATGGGCGGGAGCGACTGGGCGGCCGCGAAGGGGCGCGCGCGCAAGGCCGTCCGCGACATCGCGGTCGAGCTGGTGAAGCTGTATTCGGCGCGCATGGCATCCAAGGGATACGCCTTCGGCCCCGACACCCCGTGGCAGCGCGAGCTCGAAGAGGCCTTTCCGTTCGCCGAGACGCAGGATCAGCTGCAGACGATCGACGAGATCAAGGCCGACATGGAGAAGCCGATCCCGATGGACCGACTGCTGTCGGGCGACGTGGGCTTCGGCAAGACCGAGGTCGCCGTGCGCGCCGCCTTCAAGGCGATCCAGGACGGCAAGCAGGTCGCGATGCTCGTGCCTACGACATTGCTCGTCAAGCAGCACCTCGAGACGTTCGCCGAGCGCTTCGCGGGCTTCCCCGTGACGGTGCGCCCGCTCTCGCGCTTCCAGACCGACAAAGAGGCGAAGGCGACGCTCGCGGGCCTCACCGACGGCACCGTCGACATGGTCATCGGGACGCACCGCATCCTGACCGAGAAAGTCGTCTTCAAAGACCTCGGGCTCATGATCATCGACGAGGAACAGCGTTTCGGTGTCGAGCACAAGGACCAGCTGAAGAAGCTCAAGACGAACGTCGACATCCTCGCCATGAGCGCGACGCCCATTCCGCGCACGCTCGAGATGGCGGTCACCGGTATCCGCGAGATGTCGACACTGGCCACGCCGCCCGAGGACCGGCATCCGATCCTCAGCTACGTCGGCCCGCGCAACGACAAGCAGATCGCCGCGGCGATCCGCCGTGAGCTGTTGCGCGAGGGCCAGATCTTCTACGTGCACAACCGGGTGTCGTCGATCCAGCGCGTCGCCGCCCACCTCGCCGAGCTCGTCCCCGAGGCGCGCATCGTCGTCGCGCACGGACAGATGGGCGAGCACGCTCTCGAGCAGGTCGTCGACGACTTCTGGGAGCGCCGCGCCGACGTGCTCGTGTCGACGACGATCATCGAGACCGGCCTCGACATCTCCAACGCCAACACGATCATCATCGACCGCGCCGACAAGTACGGCCTGTCGCAGCTGCACCAGCTCCGCGGGCGCGTGGGGCGCGGACGCGACCGCGCGTACGCGTACTTCCTGTACGACGAGATGAAGCCGCTGTCGGAGACCGCAGCCGACCGCCTCGAGACGATCGCCGTCAACAACGACCTCGGCTCCGGCATGCAGGTCGCGCTGAAAGACCTCGAACTCCGCGGCGCGGGCAACCTCCTCGGCGCCGAACAGGCCGGCCACATCGCCGGCGTGGGCTTCGACCTGTATCTGCGCATGATCGGTGAGGCCGTATCGACGTTCCGCGGCGAAGACGTCGACGGTCCCACCGAGCTGCGCCTCGAGCTGCCGGTCGATGCCCGCCTGCCCGATTTCTATATCGACAGTGAGCGACTGCGCCTCGAGGCGTACCAGAAGCTGTCGGCCGCGGCATCCGCCACGGCCCGGGACGACGCGATCGACCTCATCGTCGAAGAGCTCCGAGACCGCTACGGCGAGCCGCCCGCCGAGGTGGAGGGGCTCATCGCCGTCGCGCGTCTTCGGCGCCGTGCTGCCCAGGCCGGGTTGGCCGACGTCGTCGCGATGGGCTCGAACCTCCGGATCGCCCCCGCGAACCTCCCCGATTCGATGCGGGTGCGCCTGCAACGCCTTTATCCGAAGGCGAAGCTCGTCGCGAGCGGAGACGCCATGGTGGTGCCTCTCCCGCAGGATGCCGACGACGCGAACCTCATCGCGTGGGTGCGTCAGCTGCTCGACGCGCTGTGGCCGCTGCCGGTCGAGAAGACAGCTGAGACCGCGTCGGCGTGAGGGGAGGAATGTCATGATCGGGGCGCTCGTCACCGTCACCGTCGCGATGCTCGCCGTGACCGCCGTGTCGCTCTGGACGGCGCGGCGGGCCGCGGCGGGCACACTTCGGCGCAACGACATGATCGGCATCCGCACGGCGACGACGCGGGCGTCCGACGACGCCTGGATCGCCGCGCACCACGCGGGCGCCGCCGACCTTCGACGCGCGGGGATCGGCGCGGCCGCGACCGCCGTCATGCCCTGGGCGGCGCTGCTCGTGCCCCCTCCGGCGCAGGAGCCCGTGATCGCCGTCACCGTGCTCGTCGGGGTGGCCCTGCTGATCGGCTTCTCGGTCCGCGCGGGCGTGGTCGGACAGCGAGCCGCCCGGGCTGTTGTCGAGCGGGGCTGACCGGGCGCCCCGGTCGATCACCGGTGCGCGGGAGACGCCCTCGCCGCTGCCAGAATGAGCGCATGACCGACGTCGCGCGCGAGCACCGGGCTCCGGATCGCCCCTCCGTGGGTGCTCGCGCCTTCGATGCCCTCGACATCGCGGCCACCGCGTTGTTCGGTCTCGAGGGAGCGGCGGCGGCCGCGCACGCCGGCTTCGATCTCCTCGGGGTGATCGTGGTCGGTCTTATCGTGGCGCTGGCCGGAGGCGTCCTGCGCGATGTGCTGCTCGGTGACCTTCCGCCCGCGGCCCTGCGTACTCCGAGCCGCATCGTCGCGGGGCTGGCCGGTGCTCTCGCGGCGTTCGTGTTCATCGAGATCGTCGACGCGTTCCCGCAGCTGCCGGTGGAGATCCTGGATGCCGTGGGCCTCGCGCTCTTCGCGGTGATCGGTGCCCAGAAGGCGAGCGCCTCGGGAGCCAACCTCTGGGTCGTGACGATCCTCGGCACGCTCGCCGCGACGGGCGGCGGGGTCATCCGCGACGTCCTGCTGGCGCGCACCCCGTATGTGCTGTCGGAGAGCATCTACGGCTCGGCAGCCGCGGCGGGCGCGGTCCTCACCGGGATCCTCCTCGTGACGACCCGGCGTCCGCGACTGGCGCTCGGGGTCGGCTTCGCCGTGACCTTCGCGCTGCGCCTGGGGGCCGTGGTGTGGGGTTGGTCGCTGCCGAGGATCACGTGACGCTCACCGTCCGCGTCGTGGGGACCGCCCCTCGGCCCCTTCCCGGACGACCCTCGTTGGGAGCCCGCGCCTTCGCGGCTCTGGACATCCTCGCCACGGCCGTGCGCGGCGTCGAAGGCGCGGCGCTCGCCGCGCACGCGGGTTTCGATCTCCTCGGTGTGCTCGTGGTCGGCTTCGTGACCGCCGTCGTCGGCGGGATGCTCCGCGACGTGTTGTTGGGCGATCTGCCGCCGGCGGCGCTGCGGTCGTCGAGTCGGATCATCGTGGCGTTCGCGGCCTCCGGTGCGACGTTCGTGCTGTTGCGGCTCGTCGACGAGGTGCCGTCGACGGTGCTGCTGACGCTCGACGGCGTCGGGCTCGCTCTGTTCGCGGTCATCGGCGCGCAGAAGGCCTTCGCGCACGGCGCGAGCCTCTGGGTGGTGGTCGTCGTGGGCGTGGTCGCCGCGACGGGCGGGGGAGTGGTCCGCGACATCTTGCTCGGACACACGCCGGTGCTCGTGACCGACAGTGTCTACGGCGGCGCCGCTGCTCTCGGGGCCCTGGTGACCGGCATCCTGTTGGTCGTCACGCGACGGGCGCACCTGTCGATCGCCGTCGGCTTCGTCGCCGCATTCGGGCTGCGTGAGGCGGTCCTGCTCGCGGGCTGACTCCGATGCCTCCCGGCGGGCCGGACCTTCGCGCGGCACACCGACGACCGCCGTCTCGACCGAGGCGTGGCCTTCGCCGACTCGGTGGCATCCGGGAGTCTCGCACGCACGGCGGCGCCGTCGTGCGGAGTCTCCGGCCGGCACGCCGTGCGGGGGCGTGGGGTGGCGGCGTGTCGGGGCGGAACTCCGCACGGCGGCACACCGGCCCACACGGGACGACCGACAGACGGCGGCGCGCCGACCCCCGAAGGTGCCGGCGCGCCACCAGGCATGGATGCCGCTCAGCCGGTGTTCTGCAGACCCGCCGCCACGCCGCTCACCGACAGCAACAGCAGGCGCTGGTGCTCGGCATCCGGGGTCTCCGACTCCGACGACGCGTCGCGCAGGGCGCGCAGCGCCCGCAGCTGCAGGAGGGACAGAGCATCGACGTACGGGCTGCGCATCTTCACCGCGCGCTGGAGCACGGGCTTGTTGCCCAGCAGCCCGCCGCCGGTGATCCGCTCGACCCACGAGCGCGTGAGGAGCATCTCGTCCATCACGAGCTGCGCCAGGTCGTCGCGGTCGCCGAGGGCCAGGTAGCGGCGGGCGATGCGCTCATCGGCCTTCGCCAGGCTCATCGCGACGTTGTCGATCATCGTGCGGAACAGCGGCCACTGCTCGTACCCGTCACGCAGGCGCTGCTCGTCGCCGACGGCGTCGAGGGCCGTGCCCAGGCCGAACCAGCCGGCGAGGTTGATACGGGCCTGCGTCCATGAGAACACCCACGGGATCGCGCGAAGGTCCTCGAGCGACTCGACCGACAGACCGCGACGCGCGGGACGCGAGCCGAGGGCGAGGTGTCCGAGCTCTTCCATCGGGGTGACCGTCGCGAACCACGGCGCGAAGCCCGGCGCCTTCACGAGCGCGAAGAAGCGTTCGCGCGAGGCGACGTCCATCGTGCTCGCGACATCGGCGAACGCTTCGGCAGCCCCGCGGTTGCGGCACTCGATCGAGGGCGAGGATGCCGTGAGCACCGCCGCTGCGACCTGGTCGATGTGGCGCATCGCGATGTCGGGATCGCCGTAGCGGGCGAAGATGACCTCGCCCTGCTCGGTGAGCTTGAATCGACCGTCGACCGAGTGCGGAGGCTGAGCGAGGATCGCGGAGTTGGCGGGACCACCACCGCGGCCGAGCGCGCCGCCGCGACCGTGGAAGAGCGTCAGCTCGATACCCTCGGCCTCGGCCCAGGTCGAGATCTTCGCCTGAGCCTCGTACAGCGCCAGGTTGGCAGCGACAGGTCCGACGTCCTTCGACGAGTCGGAGTAGCCGAGCATGACTTCGAGGCGTCGGCCGGTGGCATCCAGTCGGCTGACGAACGAGGGGTGCGTGACGATCTCGGCGAGGATGCCGGGGGCCGCCTGGAGATCGGCGAAGGTCTCGAAGAGCGGGATCACGTCGAGCACCGGCGGCGCCTCGCCCGGTCCCATGGCGAACGAGGCCAGCTCGTGCACGTTCGCGAGGTCTTCGGCGGACTGCGTGAACGACACGATGTAGCGGCCGGCGGCGCGCGGGCCGAAGCGCTCCTGCACGTAGGCGATCGAGCGGAAGACCTCGAGGACCTCGTCGGTGAGCTCGCTGCGTTCTCCGCCGCCACGGAGCTCCTCGAGCACCTTGCGGTGGACCGCCGAGTGCTGACGAACCTCGAGCTCGGTCAGGTGGAAGCCGTAGGTCTCAACCTGCCACACCAGACGCTGCAGGGCGCCGTAGGCCTGGCGCGCGGCACCGGCCGCGACCAGGGAGTCCTGCACGGTGCGCAGGTCGGCGAGCAGGTGCTCCGGATCGCGGTAGGCCAGGTCGGCATTGCGCGAACGGGTCGCGGCGATCTTGCGCGCCAGCAGCAGCATGATGCGGCGGTGCGGCTCGTCGGGCGAACGCTCTGCGATCTCGGCGGCGGCGTCTTCGTCGGCCGCCCGCAGGCGGTGCCACAGCGCGACGAGCGTGTCACTGGGCGGGGTGGTCTCGGCATCCAGCGTCAGCCCTCGACCCACGCGCTGCGTCGTGCGCTCGAGCCCGAGCAGGACGTGCTCGCTCGCGATCGCCGCGGCCTTGCGGGTGACGGATGCCGTGACGAAGGGATTGCCGTCGCGGTCGCCGCCGACCCAGGAGCCGACGCGGACGAACGGCTTCACGATCGGGGCGCGGGATCCGGCGTTCTCGCCCTGGAGGATGTCGTCGATGCGCCGATACACGCGCGGGACGGCGGTGTAGAGCGTCTCGTCGAACACCGCCATGACCGAGCGCACCTCGTCGACCGGGGACGGCTTCTCGCGACGCAGCGGGGCGGTGCGCCAGAGGGTGTCGATCTCCTCCAGCATGCGCCGCTCGGTGCGACGGGTCTCACCGGCGTTGTCGCCCGCGGCGTCGAGCTCACCCAGGAGCTCGGACAGGCGGCGGATGCTCGTCGAGATCGCGCGGCGACGGGCCTCGGTGGGGTGCGCGGTGAAGACCGGGTGGAAGCGCAGCGCCTGCAGGCGCGCGAGCGCGGTCTCTTCGCCGACCTCGCCCGACAGGCGTTCGAACGCCGTCGCGATGGTGTCGGGGGTCCCCGCGCGCGAGGGGCGGTCGCCGCGCTCACGGAGAACCCGCACGCGCTGGTGCTCCTCGACGAGATTCACCAGGTGGAAGTACGCGGTGAACGCCCGAGCCACCTCGTCGGCCCGCTCGATCGAGAAACTGTCGGCGATCGCCGCGGCTCTCTCGAACGCCTCGGGCGTCTCGTCGGTGTAGGCCTGGATCGTCGCCGTGCGCAGCCGCTCGACGTCGTCATACAGTCCGGGGGAGCCGCTCTCTTGAAGCACGCGGCCGAGGAGCGACCCGAGCAGGCGCACATCGGCGCGCATCTGTTCGGGCAGCTCTTGGCCGGCTTCGAAGCGGCCCACGAGGTCGATCGCCTCGGTCGGGGTCAGTTCTCGCACACGCCCCAGATTATCGGCGTCATGTGACGCGCGAATGACGCGGCGCCACGGGTGGTACATGTTCGATCGCGCGTCGCGGGCGGAACTCCTGACTTTTCGCCCCTCGAACGCGCGCTCGCCACGGATTCTTGCGGTCCTTGCCTCGTGGCATCCGAGATTTTCCGGAGTTCGGCCCGCCCCCGCCTCGTCGCCCATCGGCGCGGGGGATACTCGGGACAGCGGAGCCGCCGGGCCCGCGGAGGGAGACCGCCGTGACCGATGACGCGCTGCGACAGGCTGCAGAGACCATGCGCGCGGTGCGCGAGCGCTGCGTCTGGACGCAGACGATCGACCATCGCGATCTCGTGCCGTACCTCGTGGAGGAAAGTGCCGAGGTCATCGACGCGGTGGAGACGGGGTCGCGCGCCGACCTGCGGGAGGAACTGGGCGATCTGCTGTGGCAGGTCCTTTTCCACGCCGAGATCGCCGCGGGCGATCCGGTGGAGCCCTTCGACATCGACGACGTCGCGCGGGGGCTGACGGAGAAGATGGTGCGGCGGCATCCGCACGTGTTCGCCGGCGCCGTGGCCTCCACTCCCGAGGAAGTCCTCGTGCACTGGAATGCGGCCAAGGCCGCCGAGAAGAACACGCGCACCAGCGTGCTCGACGGGGTGAGTGATCACATGCCCGCGCTGGCTCTGGCGCAGAAGCTCGTCGGCAAGGCCGCGCAGGTGGGGGTGTCCGCGGGGTCGCACCGGTTGGCCGATCCCGAGACCGAGACCGAGCTCGGTGACGCGCTGCTGACGCTGGTCCAGCTCGCCCGAGCGCGCGGGTGGGACGCGGAGCGCGCCCTGCGCGAGCGCCTCCGCACCCTCCGTGCCGAGGTGCGGGCCGCAGAGGCCTGACGCTCGTCGACATCACGCGCGATTCGCGAACGGGGCCGAGCTCCGCACCGGAGCACCGGCGCGACCCTGGAACAATGGAGTCGTGGCATCCGTGAACCCGCCGCGCGGCATGCGCGACTTCCTCCCCGCAGACAAGGCCCGTCGCGAGCGCGTGCTCGCCGTCATCCGTGAGCGCTACCGCGCGCACGGATTCGACGAGATCGAGACACCGGTCATGGAGGAGTACTCGCGTCTGCACGCCGGTCTCGGCGGCGACAACGAGAAGCTCTCGTTCAGCATCCTCAAGCGCGGAATGGATGCCGAGGCGATCCGCGCCGCGGCCGACGACCCGGCCGCTCTGGCCGACCTCGGACTGCGGTACGACCTGACCGTCCCGCTCGCCCGCTTCTACGCGACGAACCGTGCGCAGTTGCCGACCGTGTTCCGTGCCATCCAGATGGCCCCGGTGTGGCGCGCCGAGCGCCCGCAGAAGGGTCGTTACCGCCAGTTCGTGCAGTGCGACATCGACATCATCGGCGATGCGTCCGCGCGGGCCGAGGCCGAGCTGATGACCGCGAGCCTGGACGTGCTCGACGCGCTCGGACTCGACGGCGGGTCGATCCGCGTGAACGACCGCCGCGTGCTCGACGCCATGCTCGACGTGTTCGGCTTCGCCCCCGACGAGCGCCCCGGTGTGCTCATCACGATCGACAAGCTCGACAAGATCGGGCCGTCGGGCGTCGTCGCCGAGCTTCGCGACCGCGGAACGGATGCGGAGGCCGTCGACGCCTTCGCCGCGTACCTCGGTCGGCCCGCGAGCACGCCGTCGTTCGACGACGCAGGGATTCGTGCGGCGCTGCCCAACGGCATCCCCGACGCCGTCGTCGCCGACCTCGTGGCGCTCGGGGAGACCGTCGCCGCCGCCCGTGGAGCCGATGCACCCCTCGTGTTCGATCCCTTCCTCGTACGCGGCATGGGCTACTACACGGGCACGATCTTCGAGCTTGCCCACCCCCGCGTCGACTACTCGCTCGGCGGCGGCGGCCGCTACGACGGCATGATCGGCCGATTCCTCGGGCAGGACGTCCCGGCTGTCGGCTTCTCGATCGGCTTCGAGCGCATCGTCGACCTGCTTCAGGATGCCGCTGACGACGGCGACCGTTCCGTCGTGCTGGTGCACGATCGCGAGGTCTCGCTCGCGCAGCTGCTGCGGCTGAAGGCGGGACTCGTCGCCGACGGCGCGCGCGTGCGTCTGGAGCAGCGTCCGAAGAACCTGAAGGCGCTTCTGGAGCGTGCCACAGCGGACGGGTACGCCTCGTTCGCCACGGTGACCTCCCAGACGACGGCCGAGACACTCGAGCTCAAGCCGCTCGGGTGAGCTGCGCCCCGGGGCAGAGCCGGCGTCTTGCGACCGGGGTCCCGGTGGTCAGGCGACGGCGCTGACCGGTGCCTCGTCGGGCTGGAGCGCCGCCAGTCGTTCCAAGCGCGCCGCCGTCATGGCATCCGTCGGAGCGAACCAGACGACGCGTGCGTCGAGGCCCTCACCGATCCACAGGCTGCTCATCTCGAGGTTGAGTTCGCCGACGTGGGCATTGACCAGGTGCTTTGTCGCGGCGCGTTCGCTGCCCACGTCGCCCAGACGCCACAGCTCCCCGAAACGCGGTGACGCCTTCTCGAGATCGGCGACGAACTGCTGCCACAGCGGCTCGTCGTGGTGCCGGCCGTACGCGGCGCGCAGGCGCGCAGCGATGCGGCGCTGCGCATGGTCGAGGTCGACGTGGGCGCGCTGCCAGGTGGGGTCGGTGAACAGCAGGACAGCGCAGTTGCGCCGCTCGACGGGCATCTCGTCGAGGTCGTCGAAGAGGTAGCGGTAGGCGCGGTTGTACGCGCGGATGTCGAAGCGCGAGGTCTGGACCGCGGCGGGGTAGGGCGCCAGTTTGGTCAACAGGTCGAGATGAGCCTTCTCCACGCAGGCGCGGGCCGCGCGATCGGGAACAGGGAGGTCGGCGAGGGCGAAGAGGTGATCGCGTTCGTCGTCGCTCAACTGGAGAGCGCGGGCGATGGCCGACACCACCTGCGCGGATGCCGCGATCGGCCGTCCCTGCTCGAGCCAGGTGTACCAGGTGAGCCCGACACCGGCGAGTTGCGCCACCTCTTCTCGACGCAGTCCCGCGACCCGGCGGCGTGAGCCTTCGGGAAGACCGACGTCGGTGGGGCGCAGGCGCGCTCGTCGACTGCGCAGAAAAGCAGCGAACTCCGCGCGCACGTCGTCTGATCCGGTCATGGCATCCCTCCTGGCCCGAGCTTAGGACGACCCGCCGACATCGATCGTGGCGTGGGGAGTGCTGTCAGTACCAGGATGACGACACTCCTGGTACCAGGATGACAGCCCGCGCATCATGGCACCATGACGACCTCGCTCACCCCCGCCACCGGCACGGCGCCGGTGCCCCTCGCGGTGCCTGCATCCGCGGTGGTCCCGACCTGGCGATACCTGGGGTTCCTCCTCGGCCCGGGTGTCGGCACCTTCGCGTTCAACGCGGTCACGGTCTCGCTCCCGACGCTGCGCGCGCAGTTCGGAGCCGACGATGTGACGCTCGAACTCGTCGTCGCCGGGTACGGCATCCCCTTCGCCGTGCTGCTCATTCTGGGGGGACGCCTCGGTGACCGGTTCGGCCGGCACCGTTTGTTCGTCGTGGGCATGGGACTCTTCCTCCTCTCCGCCGTCGCGTGTGCTCTCGCGCCGTCCATGGCGACACTCATCGCGGCCCGCATCGTCCAGGGCGTCGGAGCGGCGCTGTGCACCCCGCAGGTGCTCGGCACCATCCAAGCGACGTCGAACGGAGCGGCCCGCACGCGGGCCATCGCCGCGTTCGGGGCGAGCGGCGGCATCGGTGCGGCGGTCGGCCAGGTCGCCGGCGGCGCGCTGGCCTCCACGTCGTTCGGGCCCGTGCCGGGCTGGCGCGCGGTGTTCGTCGTCGTGGCGCTCGTCGCCGTGGCGGCGATCGTGCTGGCGCCCCTGGCTCCCCGGAGCCGCGCGCACGAGGTGGTCGCGATCGACCTGGTCGGGACCGCGGCCTTGGCCGTCGGCATCCTGTCGGCCTCCGTCGCGCTGACCTTCGGTCCCGCGCTCGGGTGGGCGTGGCCTGTGTGGGCGGCCGTGGTCCTCGCCGGCGTCGCCCTGTGGGCGATGTGGCGGCACCAGGATGCCGTGGAGCGCGCCGGACGCGTGCCGCTGCTTCCACCGAGCGTGCTGCGCTTGCGTCCGCTGCAGCTGGGACTGCTCGCGGCGGCGCTGTTCTTCACGGGGTACTCGGCGATCCTCTACGTCTTCCCCCGCGCAGTGGAGGACGGCGGCGGGTTGACCTCGCTCGAGGCCGGGCTCGCCCTCCTGCCCTTCGCCGTGGTTTTCGCGGTCGTGTCGTTGCTGGTGGCCCGCATCCAAGCGCGGCTCGGCGACGCCACTCTCGTCTGGGGAGTCGGCATCCAGGTGGTCGCGCTTGTGGCCATGGGGGTGACGATCGCGCTGGCGTGGGGCCCGGGCATCGGCCTCTGGCTGCAGCCGGCGCTGGTCCTGCTCGGCGTGGGCCAAGCACTCATCTTCTCGCCGCTGACCCAGCTCGTCGTGCGGGAGGTCCCCGTCGAGGCGGCAGGCCTGTCGGGCGGGATGTTCAGCACCGCGCAGCAGCTCGCCCTGTCGTTCGGGGTCATCCTCGTCGGCGGTGTCGTCACCGCGACGAGGATCACGGGCCGCACGGAACTCGCGGCGGGACTCCTGCTCGATGTCGGTCTCGCCGTGGGCGTGCTGGTCGTGGCGCTGATCCTGCGGGCGCGGGGGAACCGGGTCGCGGGCTCGGACGAGGTTCAGCGGGGCGTCGCGAGCGACTGAGCCGGTCGGTCGCTCGCGACGGACGCGGGGCGGGGCACAGGGCCCGTCGCCCCGCGGCCACGCCGCGGTCACCCTGCGTTCACGCTCTCGGGGTGTGATCGGCACATGCGTCGCACGAGAGTCCGACGGCCCGTCACCGTCGCCACCGCGTCGTCGGTCGCGGTGCTGGGCGCCACCGCGGTTGCGCTGCGGACGCTCATCTCCCGTCAGGCGGCCATCGCGCGCCGCCGGATCGGGAAGCCGTTGGGGGAGCAGGCTCTGGATGCCGACCGCGTCTGGCGCCGCAAGAAGCACCCCGGCCAGCCGGTGGATCTCCTCCTGCTCGGCGACTCCATCGCGGCGGGACTGGGCGCGGGGCACCGCCGTGACACGCTCGGTGCCCGCCTCGCGAAGGGCATCGCCCGGGAGGCCGGACGGCCCGTACGCCTGAAGACCGTCGCCGTGGTGGGATCGGAGACCTCCGCCCTCACCGCGCAACTCGCGACGCTTCCTCCCGACTACATCGCCGACGTCGCCGTGATCGTCGTCGGCGGCAACGACGTCACGCACCGCATCCCCGCGACCCGCTCGGCGGCGCAGTTGGAGGACGCGATCGGCGTCCTGACCGAGCGGGGGATGCCGGTGGTCGTGGGAACCTGTCCCGACCTCGGCACGTTGCGCGCGGTACCTCAGCCGTTACGGACGCTCGCGTCGAGGTCGTCGCGGCAGCTCGCCGCCGCGCAGGCCCGCGCCGCCCACCGGGCGGGGGCGCGCGTGGTGGGGCTGGCCCGGGCGGTGGGACCGGTGTTCGCCGAGCGTCCCGACGAGATGTTCAGCATCGATCGCTTCCATCCCAGCGCGCTCGGCTATCGCCGCACGGCTGAGGCCGTCCTCCCGGCGGTGCTGGCCGCCCTCGCGACGGAGCGGAACCCGTCGACGACCGAGCGAAACTCCTGAGGTTCTGCGGCCGTCCCGCGCGAACGCGGGTATTCGCGCGGTCCCGCATCGCGCTCGTCCTCGAAATTCAGGAGTTTCGCCCGCCCGCAGCCCGCCCGCCGCCCGCCCGGCGCCCGCCCGGCGCCCGCCCGACGCCCGCCCGTCGCCGCCCGCCCGCCGGGCCGACACCCCTCGGCCAACCCATAGCTCGCGGACGTACGTTTCCCCCACGCCTCCTCTTCACGTCTTCCTCACCACCTGGCGCGCCGATCCCGTCACCCTCGGCGTGCTGCTCGTGGCATCCGTGGCGTACCTCGTCGGTGTCGCGCGGGCACGTCGCGGCGGTGCGCCGTGGCCCCTGCGACGCACCATCGGCTTCTTCGCGCTCGGACTGCTGCCGTACGCGGTGATCGAGCTCGGCTTCCTCGGCGTGTACTCCTCGGAGCTGCGGTGGGCGTTCTCGACCCGCATCGCCCTCCTGATCTTCGCCGTGCCGGCCGGGGTCGCCGTCGGACGTCCTCTCGACCTCGTCCCCGCCGGTGTGCGAGAGCGGATCCTCGCCTCCCGGATCACCCGCATCACCGGCAACGCCATGGTGGCGACCGTGGTCATCGCGGCGGTGTTCTGCCTCTTCCTGACCCCGCTCGCCGGCATCCTGCGCGTGAACCCGACGGTCGAGGCGTCGCTCGGGATCGTCGTACCGCTCGTCGGGCTCGCGATGGTCCTGCCCATGATGGCGTTGGGCACCCTTCACACCGGCACCTTCATCGCGATCGAGTTCCTCCTCGCTTTCGTGGAACTGCTCATCGACTCCGTCCCCGGTCTGCTGATGCGCCTCAACGACACGGTGCTCGACCTGATCCCGGATGCCACACGAGCGCTGTCGTGGTGGCCGTCGACGCTGCACGATCAGCACCTCGCGGGCGACATGATCTGGTTCATCGCCGAGTTCGCGGACGTGCCGATCCTCGTCATCCTGATGATCCGATGGATGCGCAGCGACCGCGTCGAGGCGAAGGGCTTCGACGAGCTCTCCGACGAGGAGTACGACGAGATGACGCGCGCGCACCTGCGCGGCGAGCGTTGACCCGCGCGCACCGCGACGACAGTCTGGACGGGTGCCCACTCACGACGACGTCGACGCCTTCCTGACCGACACCCTGGTCGGTGACGACCCCGTTCTGGATGCCGCTCTCCGCGCGCAGCACGATGCCGGGCTTCCCTCGATCGAAGTCGCCCCGGTGAACGCGAAGTTCCTGCATCTCCTGACCCGCATCGCGGGCGCCCGCCGCGTGCTGGAGATCGGCACGCTCGGCGGGTACTCGACGATCTGGTTCGCCCGCGCCGTCGGCGAGGATGGACACGTCACGACGATCGAAGCCGAACCCGCGAACGCCGACATCGCCCGCACCAACCTGGAGCGGGCCGGTGTCGCCGATCGCGTAGACGTGCGCGTCGGCCGCGGCGCCGACGTGCTGCCCCGTCTCGAGGGCGGCGAGCCCTTCGACCTCGTGTTCATCGACGCCGACAAGGAGTCGAACACCATCTACCTGGAGTGGGCTGCGCGCCTCGGTCGCCCGGGCACCGTGATCGTGCTCGACAACGTCGTCCGCGGGGGAGAGGTGGCGGATGCCGACACCCTCGACGCCAAGGTGCAGGGAGCCCGCGCAGGACTGCTCCTGCTGGGCGAGGACCCCCGTTTCGACGCCACCGCCCTGCAGACCCTGGACCGCAAGGGCTGGGACGGCATCGCGCTCGCGATCGTGACGGACCTGACGGCTTCGTGAGCTGACAGGCGCGGCGGGGGCTTCTCTGTCTCTGGCGCGAGGTCCCTGAGCGTGTCGAAGCGACCGGCTCAGCCCCCTCGCGTGCCGTCGAATCCGCGCTCGACCCCACGCCCACCGAGCGCGGTCACTAGACTCGACCGCGGACCGACGACGCTCCGCCCTCTTTCACCCAAGAACCAACGAGGAGTCCTTCGTGGCACTTATCGAGGCTGTCAACGCACGTGAGATCCTGGATTCGCGCGGCAACCCGACCGTCGAGGTGGAGGTGCTGCTCGACGACGGGATCGTCCAGCGCGCCGCCGTTCCCTCCGGCGCTTCCACCGGCGCCTTCGAGGCCTACGAACTCCGCGACGGCGACAAGAGCCGCTACAGCGGCAAGGGCGTGCTGAAGGCCGTCGCCGCGGTCGTCGATGAGCTCGGCCCCGCGATCGAGGGCGTCGAGGCGAGCGAGCAGCGCATCATCGATGAGATCCTCATCGAGACCGACGGCACCGAGAACAAGTCGCGCACCGGCGCCAACGCCATCCTCGGCGTCTCGCTCGCCGTCGCCAAGGCCGCCGCCGACAGCGCCGACCTGCCCCTGTTCCGCTACCTCGGCGGACCGAACGCGCACCTCCTGCCCGTTCCGCTGTTCAACGTCATCAACGGTGGCGAGCACGCCGACAACGGCATCGACTTCCAGGAGTTCTTCCTCGCGCCCATCGGTGCCGACACCTACGGCGAGTCGCTGCGCTGGGGCACCGAGGTCTACCACGTCCTCAAGGGCGAGCTGAAGTCCGCGGGCTACAACACCGGCCTCGGCGACGAGGGCGGCTTCGCCCCCGACCTGCCCAGCAACCGTGAGGGCCTCGACTTCCTCATCCGCGCGATCGAGAAGGCCGGCTTCACCCCCGGCAAGGACATCGCCGTCGGCCTCGACGTCGCCGCCACCGAGTTCTACAAGGACGGCGTCTACACGGTCGAGGGCAAGGAGTGGAGCGTCGACACGCTCGTCGACTACTTCGCCGACCTCGTCGCGAACTTCCCCATCGTCACGATCGAGGATGCGCTCGCCGAAGACGACTGGGACGGCTGGAAGAAGCTGACGGATGCCATCGGCTCCCAGGTTCAGCTCGTCGGCGACGACCTGTTCGTCACCAACCCGAAGCGTCTGCAGCAGGGCATCGACCTCGGTGTCGCCAACTCGCTGCTCGTGAAGGTCAACCAGATCGGCACGCTGTCCGAGACCCTGGATGCCATCGCCCTGGCGACCCGCTCGGGCTACACCTCGATGCTCTCGCACCGCTCCGGCGAGACCGAGGACACCACGATCGCCGACCTCGCCGTCGCGGTCAACGCCGGCCAGATCAAGACCGGTGCTCCCGCGCGCAGCGAGCGCGTCGCGAAGTACAACCAGCTGCTGCGCATCGAGGAAGACCTCGGCGACGCGGCGGTCTTCGCGGGCCGCTCGGCGTTCCCCCGCTTCAAGGGCTGATCGCACGACGTGAGGAGGGGGAGCCCACCGGCTCCCCCTCCTTTCGTGTTCTCTCGGCGCGTCTGTCCACGTCCCTCGCGAGACCTCGGCGCGTCCCCGGGACCGCACGGACAGGCGACGTAGACTCGGCTCCGCCCGTGGCGGAAACGCGGGCGAGAACGAGAGGGGATGGGCGTGGATCGACCGACACTGCCTCCCCGTCCGCGGGCGGCATCCGGACCTCCCGAGCCCCGCGGGCGCAAGCCCGCGGCGAAGAAGACGGCCGCGACGAAGCCCGCCGCGACGTCGGCCAAGCCCGCGACCACGAAGACGGCGGGCCGAGCGTCGACGAAGCCCGCGGGGTCGACGCGTCCGCCTCAGGACGTCGCCCCCGCGCGCCGCGTCGATGTGCGCGAGTGGCTCGGCAAGGTCCGGGTATCGGGCTTCGTCGTCATCATGCTCGGGCTCGTCGTGCTCGGCACGTTCGTGCTCGTTCCCACGGTCGGCACGTACATGGACCAGCGCCAGCAGATCCAGGCGCTCGAGAACGCGGTGGCCTTCAGCCAATCCGAGGTGGCCGACCTGCAGTCGCAGCGCGAGCGCTGGTCGGATCCCGCATACATCACGACCCAGGCCCGTGAACGCCTGTACTACACGATGCCGGGCGAGGTCGTGTACCTCATCGATGACGATCTGCCCGCCTCGGCGGCTCTGCAGGAGCAGGCCGATGTGAGCGGCGACGTCAGCCAGACCCGCACCGACTGGATGGCGCAGTTCGTGCGTTCGCTGACCTCGGCGGGCGCGGCCCAGGTGGTCGTGCCGACCATCGGTGTGCCCGACCCGACGCCCGCTCCCGACGCGTCGCCCGCTCCCTGACCCTCCACCCGGAGTCGCGCGCAGCGGAGACGGAGACCGTCGCGGGTACCCTGGGAGCGATGACTACCACGCCGTTTCCTCCCGCATCCGACGCCGACCTCGCCGTGCTGCAGGCACAGCTCGGCCGGGTGCCGCGTGGTGTCGTGGGGATCGCGGCGCGGTGCGTCTGCGGCAACCCCACCGTGGTGGCCACCGCGCCGCGGCTCGACGACGGCAGCCCGTTCCCGACGTTCTACTACCTCACGCACCCCGCGGCCACGGCCGCGATGTCGGTTCTCGAGGCCGGCCATGTGATGAAGGAGTTCCAGGACGAGCTCGCCGAGGACGACGACCTGCGCGCCGCGTACCTCGCTGCGCACGAGGCGTACCTCCGCGACCGCGCCGCGTACGGCGAGCCCGAGGAGATCGCCGGGATCTCCGCCGGCGGCATGCCGACGCGGGTGAAGTGCCTGCACGCCCTGGCCGGTCACGCCCTCGCGGCCGGCCCCGGCGTCAATCCCATCGGCGACCGTGCCCTGGCGCGCGGGACCTGGTCGCCCGAGCGGTGCGCGTGCGAGACCCCCGGAGCCGGCGGATGAGACGCGTCGTCGCAGCCGCGGCATCCCTCGTCCTCGCGGTGATGCTGAGCGGTGCGACGACCGCTCCCGTGCCCGAGGACCCCACCGACAGCGTGCGTGCCTCGGAGTACTGGCTCGACCAGTACGGCATCCGCGATGCGTGGAACACCACTCGCGGTGCCGGGCAGAAGATCGCGATCATCGACACCGGCATCGGCCGCGGCCCCGTCGAGTTCAACGGGGCGGTCGCGGGCGGGACCGACGTGTCGGGCGCCGGCTCGCCCGATGGGCGCACCCCGGTCGGCGCGGTGGACTCCAATCACGGCAGTTGGGTCGCCTCTCTTGCCGCGTCGCGAGGCACCGGCAACGGCCGCGGCATGATCGGTGTCGCCCCCGAGGCCGATCTGCTGTCGATCTCGATCGGTTTCGGGGCGTCGGCGTCCGTTCCGTTCACGGAGCAGATCGCCAAGGCGATGCGGTGGGCGGTCGACGAGGGCGCCACGGTGATCAACCTGTCGCTCACGACCAACACCCTCGACTGGGACCCGAGCTGGGACGACGCGTTCCTGTACGCGTTCGACCACGACGTCGTCGTCGTGGTGGCCGCGGGAAACCGGGGGAGCGGCACCGACCGCGTGGGGGCCCCGGCCACCATCCCCGGCGTCCTCGCGGTCGGCGGTGTCGATCCCTCGGGGCGCGCGAGCAACGACGCCTCGACCCAGGGCATCACGATCGGCATCTCCGCCCCCAGCGAGCGGCTGCTCGGCGTCTCGGCCGACGGCACGCTCGTGCGGTGGGACGGTACGAGCGGCGCGGCACCCATCGTGGCCGGCATCGCCGCGCTCGTCCGCGCGGCGCATCCGGAGATGGATGCCGACAACGTGCTCAACCGCTTGATCTCCACCGCGAAGGCGGCTCCGGGTGCGTCACCCGGACTGGACCTTCTGTACGGCTACGGTCTCGTCGACGCCTCCCGGGCCGTCAGCGCCGATGTGCCCTCGGTGTCGGAGAACCCGTTGGGCAGCCTCGAGGACTGGATCCGGGTGTATCGGCGTGCCGACAGCCAGCCCAGCCCGACGCCGAGTTCCGCCCCGGTCGACATTCCTCCGCTGCCCCCGGTCGACGGGCCGCCGTCGGCCAGTTCGCCTCTGCTGCCGTCGCGCGATACCGTGCTGTACGGGTCACTGCCGCTCGCGGGTGCCACGCTCGCGGCTATAATGATTGCGCTCGGCGTCAGTGCTGCTGCCCGGCGAATTCGAATGGCGCGCATTTCTCGCGAGCCGAGCCGCACCACAAACCAGGAGTCTCTCCCATCGTGACCAGCACCGTGCCCAGGATTCTCATTGTCGGCGGAGGATACGCGGGTTTCTACACCGCGTGGAAGCTTGAGAAGCTGCTCGGCCGCGGCGAGGCCGAGGTCACCATCGTCGACCCGCTGCCGTACATGACCTACCAGCCGTTCCTCCCCGAGGTCGCGGCCGGCGAGATCGAGCCGCGCCACGTCGTCGTCGGCCTCCGTCGCCACCTCAAGCGCACCACCGTCATCGCCGGCAAGATCACGGGGATCAACCACGCGACCAAGACCGCGACGATCACCCCGATCGAGGGCGACGAGACGTGGCAGCACGAGTACGACCAGATCGTCGTCACCGCCGGTGCCGTCTCGCGCACCTTCCCGATCCCGGGTATCGCCGAGAACGCGATCGGCCTCAAGACGATCGAAGAGGCCGTCGCGATCCGCGACCGTCTGACGTCGAACTTCGACAAGGCATCCGTCCTCCCGGCCGGTCCCGAGCGCGACCGTCTGCTGACCGTCGTCGTCGTCGGTGGCGGCTTCGCCGGTATCGAGGTGTTCGCAGAGTTGCGTGCCTACGCCTCGTCGCTGCTGAAGTTCTATCCCCAGCTGTCGTTCGACGACACGCACTTCCACCTCATCGAGGCCATGGGGCGCATCATGCCCGAGGTCTCGCAGAAGACGAGCGAGTGGGTGCTCGCCGACCTCGCGAAGAAGGGTGCGTTCGTGCACCTCGACACGCAGGTCAAGGGCGCCGTCGACGGCGTCATCGAGCTTTCCACCGGTGAGCAGCTGCCCAGCGACCTGATCATCTGGACCGCCGGTGTCATGGCGAACCCCACGGTCGTGCGCGGCAGCGACCTGCCCGTCGAGGAGCGCGGCCGCATCCGCACCCGTCCCGACCTGCGCGTCGGCACCGACGAGGAGATCGTCGAGGGTGCCTGGGCCGCGGGCGACGTCTCGGCCGTCCCCGACCTGTCGGGCGGCGGCGTCGGCGGCTTCTGCGTGCCGAACGCGCAGCACGCCGTGCGCCAGGGCAAGCTCATGGCGAAGAACATCGTGGCGGTGCTGCGCGGCGAAGAGCCCAAGCAGTACAACCACAAGAACCTCGGTGCCGTCGCCGGTCTGGGCCTCTACAACGGCGCGTTCCAGTCCGGCAAGATCGCGCTGACCGGCTTCATCGCCTGGCTCGCCCACCGCGGCTACCACGGTCTGGCCATGCCCACATGGGAGCGTAAGTTCCGCGTGATCGGCGACTGGGTGCAGAACTTCGTCCACGGTCGCGAGATCGTGAACCTCGAGGCCGTGCAGACGCCTCGCGCCACCTTCGAGGAGTTCGCGGCCCGCCCGCGCCCCGCGGCTCCGCCGGCCGCCGAGGCGCCCGCGGCCGAGAAGAAGCCCGAGCCGGTCGCCGCGAAGTAACGTTCGCGCTCCGAGACCCCCGCCCCTGTCAGGGTGCGGGGGTCTCGTCGTTCCCGGAGGCCGCGGCACCCTGTACCGTGCCGCGGATTCGGGGTCCGACTCGCCGTTCAGCTTCGTCCCGTTCCGGCGTGTCGTCGCCGGACTCCGCCGGACGGCCCGCCCGAACTCCGCACGACGGTGAGCCCGCGCCGCGCCGCGATACGGTGGAGGCCGGGCCCCCGTAGCCCAACGGCAGAGGCAGGCGACTTAAAATCGCTTCAGTGTGGGTTCGAGTCCCACCGGGGGTACGCCTCCGCATGCACATCCCCTGAGAGTCCGTGCCACCGGCCCGTTTCGCACCCCACCCCGCCGTTACACTGAAGGGCAATCTTCCGAACGGAGTGTGGGGACTTATGTGGGAGTGGCTCGTACCGGTCTTGGTGATCGTCGGCATCGTGGTGATCGCCGGCATCTATCTGTGGGCCACGTACAACTCGCTCGTCGCGCTGAACGTGCGCGTCGACGAAGCGTGGAGCGACATCACGGTCCAACTCAAGCGCCGCGCTGATCTGCTGCCCAACCTCATCGAGACGGTCAAGGGCTACGCCGCGCACGAGAAGGCCGTGTTCGAGAACGTCACGCGGGCGCGTGCCGAGACGCTATCGGCTGAGAGTCCCGCTGAAGCGGGTGTCGCCGAAGGGCACATGCAGCAAGCGCTCAAGTCGCTGTTCGCGGTCGCCGAGGCGTATCCGCAGCTGCAGGCGAGCCAGAACTTCCTGCAGCTCCAGCACTCGATCGTCGACACCGAAGACAAGATCCAGGCCTCGCGCCGGTTCTACAACGGTGGCGTGCGGGAGCTGAACACCAAGATCAAGGTCTTCCCGAACAACCTCTTCGCTCGACAGCTCGGCTTCAGCGAGCGCGAGTTCTTCGAGGTCGTCGACGGGGCCGCCATCTCGGAACCACCGCGCGTCCAGTTCTGACGTCACGCGCCCCCTCCGCTCGCCGGAGGGGGCGCGTCTCCGTTTGCGCGACCGTCGGGGTGCTCGTGACGTTCGGCGCTCAGTGCGCCCGCGACGGCGTCGGCGGCGTCGCCCCACCGGGCGACCGTGACGCGCTCGAGGCCTTGCCAGCGCGCCGCCGTGAGCAGCTCCGCGGCGACGCGCTCGGCGGCATCCGGGGGTGCACCCCGCTCCCACCACGCTGACTGGACCCGCAGCGCGCTGGACGCGCGGTCGGCCTTCAGGTCGAGGCGTCCCACGACGTCGTCGCCGACGATCACGGGCAGGGAGTAGTAGCCGAAGCGCCTCTGCGGCGCGGGGGTGTAGATCTCGATGCGGTAGTCGAAGTCGAACAGCCTCTCGGCGCGATCGCGGAACCACACCACGGGGTCGAACGGCGTGAGGATCGCTGCGGCGTCGACGCGCCGAGGGCGAGCGGCATCCCGGTGCAGCCAGGCCTTCGCCGGGCGCCCTGCGACCTCCCACCCCTCGACGCGGACGGGGATCAGCTCCCCGGCGTCGACGAGATCGTGGACGGCCGACATGACGGCGGGACGGTCGCGGATACGCCAGTAGTCGGCCAGGTCTGCCGCTGTCGCCACCCCGTAGGCCACCGCGGCGCGGCGGACGAGCTCGGCGATCGCCTCTGCCCGGGGCACGGTCGTCTCGAGCGCGGAGGTCGGCAGCACATCGGATGCCAGGGCGTACCGCCGCTCGAACCCCCGTCGGCCCGCGATCGCCACGTCGCCGAACAGCCAGAGCCGTTCGAGGCCGTTCTTGACGTCGTCCCATCCCCACCACGATCCGCGCGAACCGCTGCGTGCATCGTGATCGATCTCGGCGGGTCGGAGTGGCCCCCGCCCAGCCAGCTCGTCGAGGAGCCAGCGCAGCAGCGGCTGATTGGCGTCGGCCCACGCGTCGGTTCCGTACTTGGCGCGCAGGGCGTCGCGACGGAACTGCAGCAACGGCCAGTCGTCGACCTAGACGAGGGATGCCACGTGCGCCCAGGACTCCGCCCATCTCGGTCGACGGGCGAAGGCGAGCTTGTCGAGCAGCGCGGTGTCGTACGCGCCGAGACGCGCGAACAGCGGCATGTAGTGCGAACGGGAGAAGACGTTCACGGAGTCGATCTGGAGGATGCGCATGCGGTGCAGGGCGCCTGTGATCTGGCGCGTGCCGACCGTGTCGGGACGGGGTCGGGCGAAGCCCTGGGCGGCCAGAGCGATACGGCGTGCGTCGGCGCGACGGAGCGTCGTGGTCATGCTTCTCACCGTAGCCACCGCTTCCGACATCACAGCGATCACCCGGGAAGCGCGGCGGTAGGCTGACAGGATGACCGGAACCGATCCCGAGCCCCGCGGATCGTTCTTCGATGCCCTCAAGCGCCGTACTGTCTCCAGCGATCTGCAGCCCCCGGTACCCCCGGCTCTGCGCCAGGCGACGGCCTACGCGTGGCGACTGCTCGTCATCGCCGCGGCTCTCGGCGTGATCATCTGGGTCGTCATCCAGCTCAAGCTGCTGGTGATCCCGCTTCTCGTGGCCATCCTGGTGACCGCACTGGTGTGGCCCGCCTTCTCGTTCCTCCAGCGGCACGGGTGGCCGAAGTGGCTGGCGATCGTCGTCACCGTGCTCGGGACGATCGCGATCATCTCGGGCCTGGTGTGGCTCGCCGTGTGGCAGATCTCCCGCGAGTTCGGTTCGGTTCAAGACCGCACGGTTTTGGCGGTCGAGCAGTTCCGTCAGTACCTCATCGACGGGCCCCTGCACCTCAGCGCCCAGCAGATCGACGACGGACTCACACAGGCCGGGTCGTTCCTGCAGCAGCAGGCCGAGCTGCTGTGGACGGGCGCCCTCGCGATCGGAACGACGCTCGGTCACGTCGGCACCGGCGTGCTGCTGACGCTCTTCATCCTGTTGTGTCTGCTCGCCGACGGCGGCGGCATCTGGCGGTGGACCACCCGGCTGTTCCCCCGCGTCTCCCGCCCCGCGGTCGATGGAGCGGGCCGCGCCGGCTGGCGCACCGTCAAGAGCTACGCGCGCACCCAGCTGCTGGTGGCCACCATCGACGCGATCGGCATCGGGCTGGGAGCCTTCCTCCTCGGCGTGCCCCTCTCCATCCCTATCGGCGTCCTCGTCTTCCTCGGCGCGTTCATTCCCTTCGTCGGGGCCGTGGCCACCGGGGCACTCGCCGTCTTCATCGCCCTCGTCTACAACGGCCCGCTCATCGCCCTGTTCATGCTCATCGTCGTCCTCGGGGTGCAGCAGGTCGAGAGCCACATCCTGCAGCCGATCCTCATGGGCTCGGCAGTCAAGGTGCACCCGCTCGCCGTCGTCCTCGTCGTCGCCGGGGGAGCGATGATCGGCGGGATCGCCGGAGCGCTGTTCGCCGTCCCCCTCGCGGCTTTCGTGAACGTCGTCGCGGTGTACCTCAGCTCGAAGGCGTGGGAGCACGCGGGCCAGCCGCTGGCATCCCGAGATCTCATCTGGCAGACCGTCCCGCGCGAGCGCGGAAGGAGATCATGAACGACACTCCCACCCTGGCCGAGTTCGAAGATGCCGCGCAGGCTCTGCGCGGCATCATCACGCGGACCCCTCTCGACGAGTCCCTGCACCTCACCGAACTGCTCGGCGTTCCCGTCAACCTCAAGCTCGAGAACCTCCAGCGCACCGGTTCGTTCAAGATCCGCGGGGCGACCTACCGCCTGTCCCGGCTGACCGCCGAGGAGCGCGCCCGCGGCGTCGTCGCGGCATCCGCGGGCAACCACGCGCAGGGCGTCGCCCTGGCGGCCCAGCAGCTCGGCATCCCGGCGACGATCTTCATGCCGCTGGGCGTGCCGTTGCCCAAGCTCCTCGCCACGCGCGGCTACGGCGCCGAGGTCATCCTCGAGGGCGAGACCGTGGAGACGCCCCTCCGGCTCGCGGCCGAGTTCGCCGAGCGCACCGGCGCCGTGCTGATCCACCCCTTCGATCATCGGGACATCATCGTCGGTCAGGGCACCCTCGGTCTCGAACTCGTCGAGGACATGCCCGACCTCGACACGATCATCGTCGGCATCGGCGGGGGAGGCCTCGCCGCCGGAGTCGCCGCCGCCGTCAAGGCTCGGGCAGCGGCCGAGGGGCGGCGGGTTCGTATCATCGGCGTCCAGGCCCACAACTCCGCCGCCTACCCGTCGTCCCTCGCCGCCGGGTATCCGATGCAGGTCGAGACGACTCCCACGATCGCCGACGGCATCGCCGTCGCGCGCCCGGGTGACCTCCCCTTCGAGCTCATCCGCGAGTACATCGACGAGGTCGTCACGGTCACCGAAGACGACATCGCCCGTGCCCTGCTCGTCCTCCTGGAGCGCGCGAAGCAGGTCGTGGAGCCGGCCGGTGCCGTCGGTGTCGCGGCCATCCTCGCCGGCAAGGTCCAGGCCACCGGCCCGACGGTCACGATCCTGTCGGGTGGCAACATCGACCCGCTGCTGCTGCAGCGTGTCGTGGCGCACGGCCTGTCGGCATCCGGTCGCTACATGTCGCTGCGCATCCCGCTTCCCGACCGCCCGGGCCAGCTCGCGCGCGTATCGGAGCTCCTCGCCCAGGTCGGCGCGAACGTCATCGAGGTGCTGCACACGCGCCACGGTCAAGGTCTGCAGATCAGCGAGGTCATCCTGCAGCTGAGCGTGGAGACCCGTGGTGCCGAGCACCGGGCTCTGGTCATCCGGACGCTCGAGGATGCCGGGTTCATCGCGACCGTCGTCCCCGACTGACGCGTATCGGCGACGGACACGCGTCCGCGACGGACGCGCATCCCCAGGGCACGCCTCCGCCACGGCTCGCGCGCCCCGATCGAACGCGTCCGATCCGCACGAGGCGCCGGACGCCGCGACGAGCCTCAGCGCCGGAAACGCCGCGAGCCGCTCACCCCGCGCGGGGGAGCGGCTCGCGAAACGGGCGGGCTTACTGGCCCGAGTACGTCTCGACCTTGACGATCTCGACCGAGATCTCCTTGCCGTTGGGTGCCGTGTAGGAGCTCTTCTCGCCCTCCTTGAGGCCGAGGATCGCGGCGCCGAGCGGCGACGCCTCGCTGTACACGTCGAGCTCGGAGTCGGCCGCGATCTCGCGGTTGCCGAGCAGGAAGACCTCTTCGCCGCCCGCGATGATCGCGGTCACGACGGTGCCCGACTCGACGACGCCGTGGCTCTCGGGGGCCTCGCCGACCTTGGCATCCTTGAGCAGCTGCTGGAGCGTGCGGATACGCGCCTCCTGCTTGCCCTGCTCGTCTTTCGCGGCGTGGTAGCCGCCGTTCTCCTTGAGGTCGCCCTCTTCGCGCGCGACCTCGATGCGCTTCGCGATCTCCTCGCGGCCGGTGGTCGAGAGGTGCTCGAGCTCGTTGGCGAGGCGGTCGTAGGCGTCTTGCGTGAGGAACGTCACCTGAGCGTCGTTGGACACGGGTACTCCTTCGTCGAGGGCGAGCGGCATCCATCGGGGTGGCCGCCGGGGGATATGTCGAACGCCCCGGCATCGAGCCGGGGCGCGTCGTGACTGGCTATTTTACGGCACCCAGCAGGAGTTGACAAAACCTGTGGTCGCCAGCGCGAGGGTGGGGATCTCCTCCGAGAAGGCGCGGCTGTGATCCTCGGATGCCGGGTACTCCACGACGCGCCAGCCCACGGTCCCGTGCTCTTCGTCCTGTGCCTCGATCGCGCAGGCCACGGGCTCGCCGACGGGCGCGGTGAACTGGAAAGAGATGGTGACGCTGCTCGCGTCGACGACGGTGAACCCCGTGTCGGTGGCCGTGACGGATCGCATGCTGTTCGACACCGTGGTCCAGCCGAGGAGACCGGTGAGTGTCAGGGCGACGACGGCGACGATGCTCCACAGCACGATGCGTCGACGCGGCGAGGTGCTGCGGCCGTAGCGCTCATCGAGCATCTGCTGCGTCGTCATGGTGTCTCCGGGCTTTAGGCTGGACTTCCAGGCTACGCGCTTCCGCCCGGACCGAAGGACTCCATGCTTCCCGTGCTCGTCGCTCTCGCGACAACGCCCACCCCGGCCAACACTCCCGACGAGTCCATCGTCACGCCCGGGCCGCTCGGCTTCGCCGCGATCGCCTTCATCGGTGTCGCGGTCTTCTTCCTCGTCTGGGACATGCTGCGTCGTATCCGTCGCGGACGCTACCGCGAAGAGGTCAACGCCGAGCTCGACGCCGAGGAGCGGGCGCGCGCCGTCGACGGTGACGACGGCGGTTCCGTGACGCCCCGAAGCTGACGACGGCCGGGATGCCTCGGCATCCGGCCGCCTCGTGCGCGCGCGAGCAGAGATCGAGCGACTGCACCTGGGCGGATACGGTGCCCGCGCGTCAGCCGCCGTGGTAGGCCGGCGCGAGCGCGATCAGCAGGCACGCGGTCCAGTGGCAGAGAAACGCCAGCACGGTGCACACGTGGAAGATCTCGTGGAATCCGAAATGACCGGGCCAGGGGTTCGGACGCTTGAGCGCGTAGACGACGGCTCCCGCCGTGTAGAGCAGACCGCCGACGACCACCAGGATCATCATCGCGACGTTCGCGTCGAGCAGGTCGAACAGGTACATCACCGCGGCCCAGCCCAGGGCGAGATACAGCGCCACGTACAGCCACCGAGGCGCGTTGATCCAGAACACGCGGAACAGGATGCCGAGGAGCGCGCCGCCCCAGACGATCGACAGCAGCAGGACCGTCTTGGGTGTCGGCAGGGCGAGGACCGCCAGCGGCGTGTACGTTCCGGCGATCAACAGCAGGATGTTCGCGTGGTCGATGCGCTTGAGGACGGCTTTCGTCGTCGGCTTCCAGATGAAGCGGTGGTACAGCGCGGAGTTGCCGAACAGCAGCAGGGAGGATGCCGCGAACACCGCCGAGGCCCACTTGGCGGGGGCGCCCTGAGCGAGCGCGATGAGGACGATTCCGGCCGCGATCGCGACGGGGAACGTGCCGGCATGGATCCAGCCCCGCCAGCTCGGTTTCACCTCGTCCTGCGCGCCCACGGCCGACGCTTCGAGCAGAGGAAGCTGCGGCATATCGGGGCCGTCGGCGGGAGTCGTCCGTGTCACAGGAAAACCCTACGCGCACGGCCATGCCGCTGTCGGAACGCGGCACGACGCTCACCTTTTCCCCAGGAGAATCGGCGCTGTGCGGATGGGGCGAGAGCGGTGTGCGCGGTAGCGTAGGCGGGTGGCGCGGATGCGAAGGAACGAGGGGCGCGGACCCCTCTACCGTTTGTACGCGTCGCGGTTGCGACGCCGGATGCCGGCCACCGTCCCGCACCACGTCGCCATGATGATCGACGGAAACAGGCGGTGGGCGAGACAGCTCGGCTACGACAGTGCCGCCCACGGGCATCGGGCCGGTGCGGCGAAGATGCACGAGTTCCTCCGCTGGTGCGACGACCTCGGCATCGAGGTGGTGTCGCTCTACCTGCTCTCCAACGACAACCTCGTCAAGCGTGACAGTCGCGAACTCGGTGACCTGCTGGAGATCATCGCGGAGCTGGCGAGCGAACTGTCTCTCGAGCCCGATTGGCGGGTGCAGCACGTGGGTCGCGCCGAGGGGCTGCCGCCGGAGCTGGCCGGGGTCCTCCGCGAGGTCACCGAGCGCACGCGGTCGCACACGGGACTCCATGTGAACCTCGCGGTGGGCTACGGCGGTCGGAGTGAGATCGTGGACGCCGTCCGCAGCATCATCGCCAAACACGACGCGTCGGGCGGTTCGATGGAGGAACTCGCGGCGAGCCTCACCCCCGAGCAGATCGGGGAGCACCTCTACACCGGCGGGCAGGCCGACCCCGATCTCGTCATCCGCACATCGGGGGAGCAGCGGCTCAGTGACTTCCTCCTCTGGCAGTCGGCGCACTCGGAGTTCTACTTCGTGGAGGCGCTCGGGCCCGACCTGCGAGAGGTCGACTTCCTGCGGGCGATCCGTGACTTCGGTGCCCGCGACCGTCGTTTCGGTCAGTAAGCCGGGGCACCGGAAACCCTCAGGGCGAGGGTGAGAGTTGTTCACACACTCGTCATTTTCGTGGCGTGTTAACGACCCTCGAACGTCCCGAGGCATCGTACGGTGATCACATCGGGCACGGAGCCCGGTCGAGTCGGCCATCGGATCGCGACTCGTGACCACAGGTCGACTCGTGACAACCGGGTGAGACACCCGGGTCGGGAGTGGGTTGTGACTGCACGAGCACCATTCGACCAGCGTCACGTCGACGAGAGCAGCGTCTCGGAACAGGATCTGCGGACATACGTGTTGGACACGTCCGTCCTTCTGAGCGATCCGCGGGCGTTCTTCCGCTTCGCGGAGCATTCCGTCGTGATCCCCGTCGTCGTCATCACCGAACTCGAGGGCAAACGGCACGACCCGGAGATCGGGTACTTCGCCCGTCAGGCTCTGCGCCACCTCGACGAACTGCGCATCGAGCACGGTCGTCTCGACTTCCCCGTCCCGGTCGGCAACGACGGCACTCTCCGCGTCGAGTTGAACAACACCGATCAGATGGTCCTGCCATCGGGGATGCGCACCGGTGGCAACGACAGCCGCATCCTGGCCGTGGCGATGAACATCGCGAAGGACGGCGCCGAGGTCACGGTCGTCTCCAAGGATCTGCCGATGCGCGTGAAGGCGGCATCCCTGGGTCTGACGGCCGAGGAATACCTGGCCGAGCAGGCCATGGACTCGGGGTGGACCGGCATCGCCTCGCTCGACATCTCGGGCGACGATCTCAGCGACCTCTACGAGAGCGAGGTCGCAACGAGCGACCAGGTGGTCGGTCTGCCCGTCAACACGGGGCTGATCATCCACTCGGAGCGAGGTTCTGCCCTCGGCCGTGTCACCGGGGACGGGGAGTTCCGCCTGGTCCGCGGTGACCGCGACGCCTTCGGGCTGCATGGCCGGTCGGCCGAGCAGCGCATCGCTCTCGACCTCCTCCTCGACCCCGAGGTGGGGATCGTGTCACTGGGCGGACGAGCGGGCACCGGTAAGTCCGCCCTCGCGCTGTGCGCCGCTCTCGAGTCGGTGCTCGAGCGTCAGCAGCAGAAGAAGATCATCGTGTTCCGGCCCCTGTTCGCCGTCGGTGGACAGGAACTCGGCTACCTTCCCGGCGACCAGGCCGAGAAGATGGGGCCCTGGGGTCAAGCGGTGTTCGACACCCTCGGCTCCCTCGTCTCGGGCAACGTGCTCGAGGAGGTGCTGGCGCGGGGTCTCCTCGAGGTTCTTCCGCTGACGCACATCCGTGGTCGTTCCCTGCACGATGCGTTCGTGATCGTCGACGAGGCCCAGTCGCTCGAGCGCAATGTCCTGCTGACGGTGCTGAGCCGCATCGGTCAGAACTCCCGCGTCGTCCTGACCCACGACGTCGGCCAGCGTGACAACCTCCGGGTCGGGCGTCACGACGGTGTCGCCTCGGTGATCGAGACCCTCAAGGGACACTCGCTCTTCGGTCATGTCACCCTCACGCGTTCGGAGCGGTCGGCGATCGCGGCCCTGGTCACCGAGCTGCTGGAGGCCGGCGAGCTCTCCTGACGATCGCCAGAAGAGGAGGGCCTGGGTGTCTGCCCGGGCCCTCCTCTTCGTCCAAGATGAGAGCTTTCTCATCTTTAGCTCCTGCGACTTTCACAAACTGTCGGCAGACTTGAGTCATCGACGAGGCAACAGTCTCGTCACCGCCCCGGCGGTTCCCCCTGTAGAAACATGAGATCTGCTCTTCACGGGCCGGTCGCCGCATTTCGGGTAAGTCGGAAGACCCCCGAGCAGATCTCCCCACAGCCCCCGGTTCGTCCCCCCGCCGGGGGCTTTCGGGTGCTCGGCGCTATTCCCAGCGGTATCCCGCTCCGCGAACCGTGGCTATTCGCGCCGCCCCGAACTTCGCCCGGAGATATCGCACGTAGACGTCGACGACATTCGATCCGGGGTCGAAATCCATCCCCCACACACGGCTCAGCAGCTGTTCACGGCTCAACACCTGCCCGGCGTGACGCAGGAACTCCTCGGCCAGGGCGAACTCGCGTGCGCTGAGATCGACGTCGCGGCCGTCGATGCTCGCGCGTCTCCCGCGGACGTCCAAGGTGACGTCGCCGTGCGCGATCGACACAGTGCCCGCCGTAATGGGTTCCCGCAGGCGTGAACGCACCCGCGCCAGCAATTCGTCGAACTTGAACGGCTTGGCCATGTAGTCGTTCGCGCCGGCATCGAGACCGTCCACGGTGTCGCGCGTGCTGGTGCGCGCGGTGAGCATGATCACCGGCACGGGCGATCCCTGCCCGCGGAGGCTGCGCAGCACCTCGAAGCCGTCGAGCGTCGGGAGCCCGACGTCGAGGAGGACCAGGTCGACATCGCCCGAGAGCGCGGTGGTCAACGCGTCGGCCCCGTCGTCGACGGTGGTCGTCTGGTAGCCGGCGGCTTCCAGTCCTTTGGCGACGAACGCCGCGATGCGTTCCTCGTCCTCGGCGATGAGGATGCGTGTCATCCGGTGGCCTCTCGTTGCATGACGACGTCTCCCGCGCGCACGGGCGTCGGGAGATCGGCGGGGGAGTGGGCGCGGCGGAGGGGGATGTGCAGGGTCACCGTGGCCCCGCCTCCCGGCGTGTCCGAGACGGTGCAGTACCCGTCGTGCGCCTTGGCGATGGCATCCACGATCGACAGTCCCAGCCCCGAGCCCTCGACGCCACGGCGCGTGGAGATGCGGTCGAACCGCCGGAAGACGCGATGCCGTGCCGCGGGAGGAATTCCCGGGCCGTGGTCGCGAACCCACAGGTCGGCGCGGGTTTCGTCCGTGCTGCTGCCGATCTCGATCGGCGAGCCCGCGGGGGTGTACTTCGCGGCGTTGTCGGCGAGTTGCAGCCAGGCCTGTACGAGGCGGTCGTGGTCTCCGTGGATGATCCCGCGTCCCCGGGACTCGATGGTCCACCCGTGCTGGGGGATGGCGCTGACGAGCTCGCCGACGCGATCGGTCAGGTCGGCGACATGGATGACCTCGGTCGTGAGCGCACCGGCCTCGACCACGGCCAGGGCGTCGATGTCGTCGACGAGTCGCGAAAGACGGTCGAGTTCGGCGATGCCCAGGTCGCGTGTCTCGGCGACGTCATGGGCGTCGTCCGGATCCATCGTCTCGAGGTGGCCGCGCACGATCGTGATCGGTGTCTTCAGCTCGTGGCGCACGTCGTCGAGCAGCTGTCGTTGCGCCTCGACCGACATCGCCAGACGATCGAGCATCGAATTGACCGACGAGGTGAGGTCGGCGATCTCGTCGTTCCCTTGGCGCGGAAGGCGCGTGCCCAGATCCGCGATGGTGATGGCATCCGTGGTGTCACGCAGCTGACGAAGGGGGGAGAAGAGCAGGCCGGTGACGAACCACCCCGCGACCGCGACGGACAGCAGCACGACGGTGCCGGCGATCGCGAACGTCGTCGTTGACAGCGTGACCAGTTCCATGCGCTGATCGACGGAGATGGCCTGGACGAGCGTCGCATCGCCGAGGGGGACGGCCGCGTACAGCACCTCCCCGTGCTCGCTGGCGAGGCGACCCCGCAGGTCGCCGCGCGCGATGGCATCGGCGACGGCGGGCACGAAGACCGTGTCCTCTGCAAGAGCGAGGCCGGGCGGCGAGGGCGTGCGGGCGAGGACGGTCGATCCCGCCAGGGCGATCGTCCCGTCCGTGCGACCGGGGATGGCGGCGGCCACCAGGTCGACGGCATCCGTTCCGCTCGTCGAGGCCGTGGCTGTGAAGCCGTCGAGCTGCCGCTCGGCGTTGGCGATGACGCGCTCGCTCTGCACGAGGAAGGTCACCCCGCCCGCGATGATGAGCCCGAGCAGGAGGACGCCGAGGATCGAGCCGAGGAGTCGCGCACGCACCGAGACGGGTCTCGGGGTGCGGCTCATCCTTCGATTATGGCGCGCCTCGGCGTCACTTCCTGCGTCGGTCTCGGCGGGATCAGCCCGGGTGCGTCATCGAGAGCAGGTCGAGCTTGGCGTCGAGCACCTCTTCGGTGATCTCGCCGCGCTCGACGTACCCGAGGTCGATGACGGCCTCGCGCACCGTGATGCCCTTGGCGACCGAGTGCTTGGCGATCTTCGCCGCGGCCTCGTATCCGATGACCTTGTTCAGCGGGGTCACGATCGACGGAGACATCCCGGCGAACGCCTCGGCGCGACCGACGTTGGCCTCGAGGCCGTCGATGGTCTTGTCGGCCAGCACACGCATGGCGTTGGACAGCAGGCGGATCGACTCGAGCAGCGCGGTACCCATGACCGGAATCGCGACGTTGAGCTCGAACGAGCCGGAGGCACCGGCCCACGCGACCGTGGCGTCGTTGCCGATCACGCGGGCGCACACCATGAGGGTGGCCTCGGGCACGACCGGGTTGACCTTGCCGGGCATGATCGACGAGCCCGGCTGCAGGTCGGGGATGTGCAGTTCGCCGAGGCCCGTGTTGGGACCAGAGCCCATCCAGCGGATGTCGTTGTTGATCTTCGTCAGCGACACCGCGATCGTGCGGAGGGCGCCGGATGCCTCGACGAGGCCGTCGCGGTTCGCCTGAGCCTCGAAGTGGTCCTTGGCCTCGGTGATCGGGAGCTGCGTCTCGGCGGCGAGCAGCTCGATGACCTTCTGGGGGAAGCCGAGGGGCGTGTTGATGCCCGTTCCGACGGCGGTGCCGCCGAGGGGGACTTCGCCGACGCGGGGGAGGACGGCCTCGACACGCTCGATGCCGAGACGCATCTGTCGCGCGTAGCCGCCGAACTCCTGACCGAGGGTGACGGGGGTGGCATCCATCAGGTGGGTGCGACCCGACTTGACGATGCCCTTCCACGCCTCGGCCTTGGCCTCGAGCGCCGTCGACAGGTGCGCGAGCGCCGGGATGAGGTCGGTGATGAGGGCCTGCGTGACGGCGATGTGCACGGAGGTGGGGAAGACGTCGTTCGACGACTGCGACGCGTTGACGTGGTCGTTGGGGTGGACCGTCGACCCGAGGATGCGCGTCGCGAGGGTCGCCAGGACCTCGTTCATGTTCATGTTCGACGAGGTGCCGCTGCCGGTCTGGTAGGTGTCGACCGGGAAGTGCGCGTCGTGCGTGCCGGCGATGACCTCATCTGCCGCCTGGGCGATGGCATCCGCGATCGAGGCGTCGAGAGTGCCGAGCTCCTTGTTCGCGAGAGCGGCCGCCTTCTTGATGCGCGCGAGAGCGGCGATCTGCGTGGACTCCAG